>NZ_JAGPXY010000067.1 GCF_018070325.1 Micromonospora sp. H61 | reverse complement strand
AGGGGGGTCAGCTGGCGCTGGCGGTGGCTAGCTTGAGGCTGAAGGCCAGGAAGAGGGCGGCCACGGCGGTGGTGCCACCGGCTGCCAGGCGGCGGCGTTGGCGGAACTGGGCGGCCAGGAAGGTGCCCGCGAAGATCAAGGCGGTCAGGTAGAGCGCGCTGGTCACCTGAGCGATCAGCCCGAGCAGCAGGAACGACAGCGCCGGCCAGGCGTAGCCGGGGTCGACGAACTGGATGAAGAACGAGATGAAGAACAGGATCGCCTTCGGGTTCAGCAGGCTGATCACCAGCGCCTTGCGGAACGGGCTGCGCATCGCCGCCGGCTCCGCGGCGTCGATGAGCCGCGGCGTGTTCGGGTCGTTGCGGTCGCGCCAGCGCCGCACGGCGCCGAGCAGCATGGTCACCCCGACATAACCGAGGTACGCGGCACCGGCGTACTTGATCACCATGAACAGCGGCGGGTACGCGTTGAGCAGCGACGCCACCCCGGCGGCGGAGAGGAACATCAGCACCCCGTCGCCGACGAACACGCCACCGGCGGCCCGGTAGCCGACCGCGACGCCCCGCTTGGCCGCGGTCGAGAGCACGAAGAGTGAGTTCGGCCCGGGCAGCAGGATGATGGCCACGGTGCCCAGCACGTACGTCCAGATGTCGGTGATCCCCAGCACGCCCGCCATCATCACGCCACCGGTGCCGTCCGCAGAAGTCTTTCTCGCAGCCTGGCCTGTGCGTTCGGCCACTCGTCGACGGTCATCGCGTACTGCACGGTGTCCCGCCAGGAGCCGTCCGGGCGTTGCCGGTGCATCCGCAGCACCCCCTCCCGGGTCGCGCCGAGCCGTTCGATGGCCGCCTGGGAACGAACGTTGCGGATGTCGGTGTGCCAGGCGACCCGTACCGCGCCCAGGTCGTCGAAGGCCCGGCTGAGCAGCAGCAACTTCGCCTCGGTGTTGATCCCGGTACGCCACCAGGGCCGGCCGAGGAAGGTGTGCCCGATGGCCACCGCCCGCCGCTCCGGGTCGATGTCGTAGTAGGAGGTGCTGCCCACCACCGCCCCGGTCGCCGCGCACCGCTGCACCCAGGCCACCCGCTCGCCCCGGTGCTGGGCGGTCAGGGCGGTGCCGATCACCTCGGCGGTTTCGGCGGGGGCGGTGGGCGGCGCGACGCTGAGGTGCCGCCACACCACGGGGTCCGCGGTGGCGGCGTGCAACTCGTCGGTGTGCGCCAGCTCCAGCGGCTCCAGCCGAACGTGCTCACCGTGCAGCGGCACCGGGTCGTGCCAGGGCGTGCGGGGCGTTCGCAGGTACGCCGGCAGCGGCGCGGTGACCCCGGCGTCCGGCTCGGGTGCCCCGGCGGTGAGTCGCAGTGGCAGCACGCCGGCCCAGTGCGGCAGGTGCAGGTCGGCCTCGTCGTCGCGGACCCCGCCGGTGCGGGCCCGGACGGACACCTCGCGTAGTGGCAGCGCCAGTACGGCGGTCTCGGCCAGCTCGCGATGGCTGGGCGGACGGGTGGCGGTGCTGCGTCCCGCGCCGACCTTCTCGACCAGCGCGGTGAGCATGGCGAGCTTCTCCCGCTCGTCGGTGACCAGTCGGGCGGTGCCGTGGGCGACGACCGAGCGGTAGTTGGCGCTGTGGTGGAACTGGGAACGGGCGTAGACCAGCCCGTCGAGCAGTGTCACCGCGACGCAGACCGGCAACCCGTCGTCGCCCCGGGCGGCGAGCAGCGGCCGGCTGCCGGTGGAGCCGTGCAGGTAGAGCGTGTCGCCGATGCGGACGTGCAGGGTGGGCAGCACTCGTGGCTGGCCGTCGACGATGAAGCTGAGCGCGCAGTCGTACGCCTCGTCGAGCACGGCGTGGGCGGCGGCCTGGTCGTAGCTCATCTTTTCGCGGGAGCGGTGGGGTGTGGTCCGGGCGGTGGGTGGATACATGCGCGCGCCCCTTTGTTCTAGTACAATCTCTTATTTGTGTCAGCACACTATCAGCTCACCGGTACGACAGCCGTCGAGATTTCGGCCAGCATCGAGTCGGGCATCCGTACCGGCGCCCTGTCCCCGGGGGCCGCCCTGCCGCCCGTGCGGGCGCTCGCCGCCGAGTTGGGGGTCAGCCCCGCCACCGTCGCCCGCGCCTACCAGGAGCTACGCCAACGTGGTCTGCTCGCCACCGCCGGTCGGCACGGCACCCGGGTACGCCCCCGCCCGCCGGTGGCCGCCCGCCGCTCCGCGCTGCGCCCCCCACCGTTGCCCGGCGCCCGAGACCTGTCCCGGGGTGAACCCGACCCCCGTCTGCTGCCCCCGCTGGGCCCGCACCTGGCGGCGCTCGCCACCGAGAACGGCCCGTCGGTCGGCTACTCCGATGCCGGAGTGCTGCCCGAACTGGCCGAGATGGCCCGCGCCCGGCTGCGCGTCGACGGCGTACCGGCCGGGGAGTTGACGCTCACCGGCGGTGCGCTGGACGGCATCGAGCGGTTGCTCGGCGCCCACCTGCGCCCCGGCGACGCGGTGGCGGTCGAGGACCCGGGCTGGGCCAACCTGCTCGACCTCGTCGCCGCGCTGGGCCTGCGTCCGATCGGCGTACCGGTGGACGACGAGGGGCCGCTGGTCGCCGGGGTGGCCGCGGCACTCGCCGCCGGAGCGCGGGCGCTGATCGTCACCAGCCGGGCGCAGAATCCGACCGGCGCCGCCGTCTCCGCGGCCCGCGCCGAGGCGCTGCGGACGCTGCTCGCCGGCCGACGGGACCTGCTGTTGATCGAGGACGACCACGCGGCCGAACTGGCCCGCGTACCCCTGCACCCGCTCGCTGGTGCGACAGCGAGTTGGGCCTTCCTCCGCTCGGTGAGCAAGCCCTTCGGCCCGGACCTGCGGATGGCGGTGCTGGTCGGCGACGAGACGACTGTGGCCCGGGTGAGCGGCCGTACCCGGGTCGGCGCCGGCTGGGTCTCCACAGTCCTGCAACGCCTGGTGCTCGCCCTGTGGCGGGACCCGGCGGTCACCGAGTTGGTGCAGCGGGCGGCGCAGAGCTACGAGCAGCGCCGCGACGGGCTGCTCGCCGCGCTGGCCGAGCACGGGCTGACAGCACACGGTCGCAGCGGCATCAACGTCTGGCTGCCGGTCGCGGACGAGACCAGCACGGTGACCGCGCTCCGCGACGCCGGCTGGGCGGTGGCCCCCGGCGCCCTCTACCGGATCGCCGCCCCGCCGGCCCTGCGCATCACCGTCAGCTCCCTGGACCCCGCCGACCTGGCTCCGCTGGCCGCCGCACTGGCCCAAGCCGAAAACCCACCCCCCTCCCAGGGCTTCCCCACCTGACCCCCCGCGCCCCGCCGCGCCCGCGATCTTGCAGTTTGTGTTGGCGAAATGTCGGGTCTGTGCACGTTGGTCGGGGCAGAAAGTGCAAGATCGCGGGGATTCGGGACGGCGGGGACGGGTATGCGGGCGCCCGGAGGTGGGGGACATGGCTTCTGGTGGGGCTCGTAAGGGGATCTGGATAGCGGTGGCGGTGGCGATCATCATCATCGTCATCGTGCTGATCGCGATCGCGTCCGGCGGAGACGGGGGCGGCAACGGGTACTGACGCGTTGCGGCCGGGGTGCCGGGGCGTATCCGGCGGCGAGCATCGAACGGGTATATAACAGTCGGCATGGCCGAAAGTGCTCCGGGCGCCCAGCGGTTCATTCCGCCCGACGCCGACACCATCGACGACCTGCGCACCGCCGCCGGCGGCTGCCAGGGCTGTGAGCTGTACCGGGACGCCTCGCAGACGGTCTTCGGTCGGGGCGACGAGAGCGCCCGCGTGGTGCTCGTCGGCGAGCAGCCCGGCGACATGGAGGACCAGAAGGGGCTGCCCTTCGTCGGCCCGGCCGGACGCCTGCTGCGCCGCGCCGTCGACGACGCCGGGCTGGACCCGGGTCTCCTCTTCCTCACAAATGCCGTAAAGCACTTCCGTTTTGTTCAGCGCGGCAAGCGGCGGATCCACCAGACCCCGGACCAGGTGCACATCACCGCCTGTCGCCCCTGGTTGGTCGCCGAGTTCGCCCGGCTGCGTCCGGAGATCGTGGTGGTGCTCGGCGCGACCGCCGCCAAGGCCCTGCTCGGCCCGTCCTTCCGGGTCACCCGGCAGCGGGGCGAGCTGCTGCCCTGGCCGGAGTCGGCCCAACACCCAGCGGACTTCGAACAGGTGCCGGTGGACAACGCCGGAAAGCGGGCCGACGCGCCGCAGGCTCGGCTGCTGGCCACCATCCACCCGTCCGCCGTCCTGCGGGCCGACGACCAGGACAAGGCGTACGAGGGCCTGGTCGCCGACCTCACCGTCGTCACCCGCGCCCTGCCCGGCTAGCCAACTACCCCGCGCGACCACCAGCACCCCGGCCTCGCTCATCCGGGCACCCTGGGCGTGGGCCGCGCCGGTGGCGACCCCGTTCCGGCGAAACCCACTGCCGCCGGTCGGTGCGGGTGCGCGAGGATGAGGCACCCCTTCCGACAGGAGCGCCGATGGCGACCGACCTGACCGCGCCGCGTACCGCCGCCCGACCCGACGTCGCGTCGATCCAGCGGCGTACCCTGCGGCTGCTCTTCACCACCCAGATCATCGGCGGGATCGGCGTGACCATCGGCATCGCCGTGGGCGCGCTGCTCGCGGCACGGATCGCCGGGACCGCGGTGGCCGGTGTCGCGCAGAGCGCCGGGGTGGTCGGTGCCGCGCTGCTCGCCGTCCCGGTCACCCGGATCATGGCGCGGCACGGCCGCCGGCCGGGCCTGGTGCTGGCGTACACGGTCGGCGCCGTCGGTGGCCTGCTGGTGGTGCTGGCCGCGGCCACCCGCTGGGTGCCGCTGCTCTTCCTCGGCATGCTGCTCTTCGGCGGGGGCACCGCGGCGAACCTGCAGGCCCGCTACACGGCAGTGGACCTCGCCGAGCCGGCCCGCAGGGGGCGGCAGCTCTCCCTGATCGTCTGGGCCACCACCATCGGTGCGGTGGCCGCGCCGAACTTCGCCGCGCTGGCCGACCGCGTCACCACCGGCTGGGGGTTGCCCCCGCTGGCCGGCCCGTTCGCGTTCAGCGCGGCCGCGTTCGTGCTGGCTGCCGTCGTACTCCTCGGGTTGCTCCGGCCCGACCCGCTGCTCACGGCGCGGCGGCTCGCGGCGGCCGACGCACCGGCCGCCGATCTGCCGCCGGCCGCTGACGCGACGGCGACCGCCGTGGCGGCCGAGGCGCCGGCGGCAGGTGGCGGCGCGACGCCGGCCGCCGCGCCGGTCGAGGTGCGCGCGCCGCGCGGCGCCGGGATGCGTGCGGCCTGGTCGGTGGTACGCGGACAGCCCGCCGCCCGACTCGGCATCGCCGCCGTGGCGGTGGGTCACCTGGTGATGGTGGCGGTGATGGCGATGACTCCGGTCCGGCTCGGTGAGTCGCACGCCGACGCCGACGTGTTGCGGCTGGTCGGCATCGTGCTGAGCCTGCACATCGCCGGCATGTACGCGTTCTCCCCGGTGGTCGGTTGGCTCACCGACCGGCTCGGTCGACGGGCGGTGATCCTCGGTGGGGTCGGGCTGCTGCTGGCCGCCTGCGCGGTCGCCGGCACCGCCGGGCACCACACGCCTCGGCTCTCGGTCGGTCTGGTCCTGCTCGGGTTGGGCTGGTCGGGGACGATGGTGGCCGGGTCGACCCTGCTGTCCGAGTCGGTGGCGGCCGAGGTGCGGCCGAGCGTCCAAGGGCTGTCCGATCTGATCATGGGGCTGGCCGGGGCCGGCGCCGCCGTGGTCAGCGGGTTTGTCATGCAGTTCGCCGGATATCCCGTGCTCACCCTGCTCGCGGCGGTCGCGGCGGCGCCCCTGGTGGCGCTAGCGTTGCGCCCGGTGCCGACCGGGGCACCGGACGAGGAGGGCTGATCACTGTGCGGCTGACCGACTTCTGGACGCGGCTGGACGAGGCGTTCGGGCCCGGCTACGCGGCCAGCATCGCCCGCGATCAGGTGCTGTCCCAGCTCGGCGGGCGGACCATCGAGCAGGCCCTGGCATCGGGGGAGCAGACGCACGCGGTGTGGCGGGCGGTTTGTGCCGCGTACCCCGATCGAGTGCCCGCCCGACTACGCTGAGCAGCCTTCTCGCCCATTCCGCGTGTCACTTGTCGAGTCGTACACCTGTTCGGCTACTGTCCACAGCTGGGTGCTCGTCCACAGCTCGCGGCCCGTCGGCTGGTTTTCTGTCGGACCTAGCGCCTAGCGTGTCCGCGTGACGCGAAGCTCAGCAAAGACGCCGGCGAAGGCAGGGGTGGCAAACATGGCAGCAGGGCCTGACCGGGAGAAGGCACTCGACCTTGCTCTCGCTCAGATTGACAAGCAATTCGGCAAGGGCTCGGTGATGCGGCTGGGTGACCGGCCGGTCGTCCAGACCGCAATCATTCCGACCGGCTCCATCGCGCTCGACGTGGCCCTCGGCATTGGCGGCCTGCCCCGTGGCCGGGTGGTCGAGATCTACGGCCCGGAGTCCAGTGGTAAGACCACTGTTGCGCTGCACTCGGTGGCCAGCGCCCAGCGGCTCGGCGGCATCGCCGCCTTCATCGACGCGGAGCACGCGCTCGACCCGGAGTACGCGAAGGCCCTCGGCGTCGACACCGACGCGATGCTGGTCTCGCAACCGGACACCGGCGAGCAGGCGCTGGAGATCGCGGACATGCTGATCCGCTCCGGCGCGATCGACATCATCGTGATCGACTCGGTGGCGGCCCTGGTGCCGCGCGCCGAGATCGAGGGCGAGATGGGCGACAGCCACGTGGGCCTCCAGGCCCGGCTGATGAGCCAGGCGCTCCGGAAGATCACCGGTGTGCTCAGCAACACCGGCACCACGGCGATCTTCATCAACCAGCTGCGGGAAAAGATCGGCGTCATGTTCGGCAGCCCGGAGACCACCACCGGTGGTCGGGCGCTGAAGTTCTACGCCTCGGTCCGGCTCGACGTGCGACGCATCGAGAGCCTCAAGGACGGCACCGACGTGGTCGGTAACCGCACCCGGGTCAAGGTCGTGAAGAACAAGGTCGCCGCGCCGTTCAAGCAGGCCGAGTTCGACATCATGTATGGCAAGGGCATCTCGCGTGAGGGCTCGCTGATCGACGTCGGCGTGGAGCAGGCGATCATCCGCAAGTCCGGAGCGTGGTACACGTACGACGGCGACCAGCTCGGCCAGGGCAAGGAGAAGGCCCGGGAGTTCCTGAAGGAAAACCCGGACGTGGCCGCCGAGATCGAGAAGAAGATCCTGGAGAAGCTCGGCGTCGGGGTCGGCGCGGGTGACGCCGCCGGTGGCCCGGAGCTGCCGCCGGTCGACTTCTGATCGGTCGCTGACCCATGGCAGGACGACGCGCTCGTACGGGGCGGGGCTGGGATGCCAGTCCGCCTCGTACGGGCGACGCCACCGATGCGCCCCGCCCTCGGCGAGGCCGCCGGGGTCGGTCCGAGGAGGCCGACGCCGTCGAGTCTCCGGCCCCTCCGCGCGACGAGTCGGAGGTGGCCCGCGAGATCTGCCTGCGCCAGCTTGCCGTCCGGCCCCGTACCCGGGCCGAGCTGGCCGGGGCGTTGGCCAAGCGGGGCATCTCCGAGGAGGTCTCGGCCGAGGTGCTCGACCGGTATGACGAGGTCGGCATCATCGACGACGCAGCGTTCGCCAGGGCCTGGGTGTCCAGCCGGCACGCCGGGCGCGGCCTCGCTCGCCGGGCACTCGCCAACGAGCTGCGCCGCAAGGGCGTGGACGGCGAGGTGGCCACCGAGGCGCTGGGTGAGCTGGACGAGGAGACCGAAGCGGACACCGCCCGTGGCCTGGTGGAGCGCAAGCTGCGCACCGCTCGAGGCGAGCCGGACGCGGTCTTCCGCCGGCTGGTGGGCATGCTGGCCCGCAAGGGCTACCCGCCTGGTGTGGCCATCCGGGCGGTGAAGGACGCGCTAGCCGCGCAGAGCGCCGAGGCGGCCGAGTTCGCCGAGCAGATCGACGCCGACGCGCTCGCCGACGCCGAGGGCGAGTTGGAGCGCGACAACCGTCTGGTCGAGTGAGCGACGTGCGATGAGCGGTCCGGGCGGGGTGACCACCGCCCGCCGAGCGTGCTGGACGACCGGACTCCTGGTAGATCAACGTGGGTCGAAGGAGAAGACCGCGCCGATCTTGCAGTTTCGGTCGTCGAGATAGGCGGAATGCCCCCTTGTGTCGGGACAGAAAGCGCAAGATCGCGGAGTAGGGGCGGTTGATCATGTAGTTGTGGTGCCCGGTTTGGCCGTTTTGCAGGCGCTTTATCGCCCACCACAACTCCATGATCGGCGAGGCTGTGCCGGTCGCCGAACAGTCGTCCTCCCTAACGCGACGGCGTCGACTTCCGGGATGTAGCACGATCTTGGCGTGGCGAGCCCGACGAGGGGCCGGGTGCGGGCGGAGGGTCGCTGGTGTCACAAAGTCGGCTGAACGCCGGGGTGCCGCAGTCTCTGAACAGGCACGACATCCGTATCGGAGCCGTCGGCTCGCCGCGTTTGTCCTTCCGTGTCCGACACGACATCAGCTTTGAGTGACGCGGCAACTTCTCTCCGTTCGGGGGGTTTGATCATGAGTCCTTGACCAGAGCACCCCCGGCGACCTAGCCTCGCCATACAGGCTCACATTGCCCGACCAGCGCAGGCTAAGCGCACAACATAGATCGCGTAACAGAACAGCATCACTTTGGCCGACTCCGCGGCCTTTGGCGGCAGTTCCGGACAGGCCGGTCCGGAACGCTGCGACAACTGCACCCGGTCGCCGACGCTGCCCACGGGCACCGCCGGCGGAGAAAGCTACCCACGGCCAGCCGCTCCGGTCGGGCGTCCACAGCCGCAGGAGTGTGCCCCCGGCACGGTCGCTGCGGTCTCGACGTTAGGGGAGGCGGCCATGGCGGGGCGGCGGCACAGGTTCATCGGTAGACCCGACGGGGTCCCGGCATGAACGCGTTCGACGTCGTGCTCCTCGCGGCCGTCCTCGTCCTCGCGGTGGTGGTGATCGGGGCCGTGCTGGTCGGCATCCGGACACTGCGCCGGATGGGCGCCGCACCGGCTCCGGAGGATCCCGCCTTCATCGCCGAGAAGGACCGCCAGGAGCAGTCCCTGGCCGCGCTGCGGACCGCGGCCGACGAGGCGAACAGCACGATCGACGTGGCGAAGTCAGCGGCCGCAGCGGCCCGTACCGAGGCGGCGGCGGCGAAGGCCGAGGCGAAGGCGGCCCGCGCCGAGGCGCGGCGGGTCCTCGACGACGCCCGGGCCGAGGCGGACACCGTTCTGGAGCGCGCCCACAAGCAGGCCGAGGCGGACGCCGAGCAGTTGCGGACGGCAGCCCGGCGCAGCGGCGAACGGGAGGTCGCGGTGCTCGCCGCCACCACCCGGGAGCAGGCCGCCGAGGTGGAACGTCGGGCAGCCCGGATGGACGAGCGGGAGCGGATGCACACCGAGGAGGTCGAGCGGTTCGCCGAGCGGGAGCGGCAGCTCACCGCCGCGAAGGCCGCCCTCGCCGCCCGGGAGGCCGCGCTCGCCCAGCGCGAGGCCGAGCTGACCGAGTCGGAGGAGCTGCGCCGCCGGGAGCTGGAGCGGGTCGCCGGGCTCACCGCCGACTCCGCGCGAATGGAGCTGGTCGACGCCATCGAGACGCAGGCCAAGCGGGAAGCGGCGTTGCTCGTGCGGGACATCGAGTCCGACGCCCGCAACACCGCCGAGCAGCGCGCTCGACACATAGTGGTGGACGCGATCCAGCGGGTCGCCAGCGAGCAGACCGCGGAGAGCGTGGTCAGCGTCCTGCACCTCCCCGGTGACGAGATGAAGGGGCGGATCATCGGCCGGGAAGGGCGCAACATCCGCGCCTTCGAGTCGGTGACCGGCGTCAACCTGATCATCGACGACACCCCCGAAGCGGTGCTGCTCTCCTGCTTCGACCCGGTCCGTCGCGAGGTGGGCCGGGTGACCCTGGAGAAGCTGGTCCTGGACGGGCGCATCCACCCGCACCGGATCGAGGAGGTCTACGACCTGGCCCGGCAGGAGGTGGAGCAGCTCTGCCTCCGCGCCGCCGAGGACGCCCTGGTCGAGGTCGGCATCACCGAGATCCACCCGGAGCTGGTGACCCTGCTCGGCCGGCTGCGCTACCGCACCTCGTACGGGCAGAACGTGCTCAAGCACCTGGTCGAGACCGCCCACATTGCCGGCATCATGGCCGCCGAGCTGCGGTTGGACGTGCCCATCATCAAACGGTCGGCGTTCCTGCACGACATCGGCAAGGCGCTCACCCACGAGGTGGAGGGCAGCCACGCCATCATCGGCGCGGACCTGGCTCGCAAGTACGGCGAGCACGAGGACGTGGTGCACGCCATCGAGGCGCACCACAACGAGGTGCCCCCGCAGACCATCGAGGCCGTGCTCACCCAGGCTTCCGACGCCTGCTCCGGTGGTCGGCCGGGCGCGCGTCGGGAGAGCCTGGAGGCGTACGTCAAGCGGCTGGAGCGGATCGAGGAGATCGCGGCCAGCAAGCTCGGCGTGGACAAGGTCTTCGCCATGCAGGCCGGCCGTGAGATCCGGGTGATGGTCAAGCCGGACGACGTCGACGACATCGGGGCGGCAGTGCTGGCCCGCGACGTGGCCAAGCAGATCGAGGAGGAGCTGACCTACCCGGGTCAGATCCGGGTCACAGTGGTCCGCGAATCCCGGGTCACCGAGATCGCCCGCTAGCTTCGCGCGCCCGGCGGTAGAGCGGACAAAGGGCCAGCCCGGTGTTCGGGCTGGCCCTTTGCCGTGCGAGCTGAGCGTCAGAAGCCTGTTCCGGCGCCGCCCTCGGCCTGGGACATCAGCGCTGCGGGCGGCGGGTTCTGCGCCGGGGTGTTCGCGGTCTTGCGACCCCGGGCGAGCCGTCGCTGGACGTACTGTGCGAGCTTCGACAGCGAGTAGTTCACCACGATGAAGAGAACGGCGATCACGACGTAGACCTGGATGGGATTTTCCAGTGCGCCGATGATCTGCTTACCGATGTTCAGGGTCTCCTCGTAGCTGATGATGAAACCGAGTGAGGTGTCCTTCAGGACGACCACCAGCTGGCTGATCAGCGCCGGCAGCATGATCCGGAATGCCTGCGGCAGCAGGATCATCCGGGTGGTCTGTGCCGGGGACAGCCCGATGGCGGAAGCGGCCTCCGCCTGACCTCCCGGCAGCCCCTCCATGCCCGAGCGCAGGATCTCGCCGATCACCACAGAGTTATAGACGGTGAGGCCGATGACCAGGTACCAGAGGTTGTCGAGGTAGACGCCGAACTCGGGAAAGCCGCGGGCCACAAAGAAGATGGTGAGCACGACGGGCAGGCCGCGGAACACCTCGACGCAGACGCGGGTGACCGCCGACAGCAGCCAGCTCAGCCCGCGCAGCAGGTACGCCAGCGGCGTGGCGAGGCCGGTGAACGTGCGCTGGGACAGGCTCTTGAGCTGGATCCGCAGCACCGCGAGCAGCGTGCCGACGACCAGCGAGGCCACGATGGCCATCGCCGCCGCGATCAGGGTGTTCTTGAAGCCGAGGCCGATCCGCTCCCAGACCAGGGAGAAGTTCTCGTTGGAGGGGTCGACCAGCGGACCCCACAACTCCATCGACAACTGGCCTTTTTCGTCCAGGGGTCGGTAGATCAGGAAGTAGGCGCCGACGAGCAGGACCAACCCGGCGACGACGCTGCTGATCAGCGTGATCCGCCGCTGCCGGGGCCCGGGGACGTCGTAGAGGACGCTGGTCTGCTGACTCATCGGGCCACCGCCTGTCGCTTCTCGATCCGGTCCAGCAGGGTGCCGAGCGGCACAGTCATGATCAGATAGCCGATCGAGATGCCGAGGGCGACGGGGACGAAGGCGTAGCCCTCGGCCGAGGTGAGCTGGTCGGCGCTCTGCGACAGGTCTCCGACGACCCCGAAGAAGCCGACGAGCGCCGAGTTCTTGATCATCGCGATGATCACCGAACCGAGCGGGACGATCGAGGCCTTCCAGGACTGTGGCAGCACCACGTAGCGCAGGTTCTGCCCGAAGGTCAGGCCCAGTGACCGCGCCGCCTCCGCCTGGCCGGCGGGCACCGCGTTCACTCCGGACCGCAGCGCCTCGCAGACGAACGCCGCGGTGTAGAGCACCAGGGCGATCAGCGCGAACCGGAAGTACGGCAGGTCGGTGCCGAGCCGGGTGAACAGCGAGTCGAGCACCGGGATGCGGAGGAAGTCCGCGTTGGAGCCGAGCGCGGGCAGGCCGAACGCGGCGAAGAACATCACCACTGTCAACGGCATGTTCCGGAAGACGTTCACGTAGCCGGTGCCGAGTGCGCGGAGCGGCGGCACCGGTGAGATGCGCAGCACCGCCACGATGGCGCCCAGAACGAGGGCACCGATCGCGGCGAGGATGCAGATCTGGAGGGTGAGCCAGAAACCACCCGCAAAGACGTCGAACTTGTCGATGAGCACGTTCACGGGTCGGTGTTCCTCCCCACCCTCCAGATCGAAGGATCAGATCAGTAGCGGTTGATGGTGGGCGCTGAACCCAGTTCCGCGCCGAACTTGCCGGCGGTGTTGTCCCAGGCCTTCTTCCAGCTGCCGTCGCCGACCGCCTTGTCCAGGGTGTCGTTGATGAAGCTGCGGAAGTCCGCGTCCTCCTTCTTCACCCCGATGCCGTACGGCTCCTTGGTGAAGTTGCTGCCGGCCAGCTTGAACGACGCCTCGTCCTTGGCGATGTAGCCGAGCAGGATCACGTTGTCAGTGGTGACGGCGTCGACCTGGCCGCTCTTGAGGGCGTCCCGGCACTTGTCGTACGTGTCGAAGGGCACCAGCTGGGTGGCAACGTCCTTGACGTACTTCTTGATCTCCTCGAACGGCGTCGAGCCGGTGACCGAGCAGACCTTCTTGGTGCCGTCCTTGAACGAGTCCGGACCGGTGATGGTGGTGTCGTCCTTCTTGACCATGATGTTCTGGCCGGCCTCGTAGTACGGGCCTGCGAAGGCGATCCGCTCCTTGCGCTTGTCGTTGATCGTGTAGGTCGCGGCGACCAGGTCGACAGTGCCGTTGACGATCACGTCCTCGCGGACCTTCGAGGGGGCCTCGACCCACTCGATCTTGTCCTCGGGGATGCCGAGCTCCTTGACGATGATCTTCGCGATCTCGACGTCGAAGCCCTCCGGCTTGCCGGAGAGGCCCTTCAGGCCGAAGCCGGGCTGGTCGAACTTGGTGCCGATCTTGATCTTTTGGGCCTTGTTCAGCTTCTCCATGGTGGTGCCGGCGGCGAAGGACTTGTCGCCAGCGCCGGTGCCCTCTCCGCCGTCGTCGCCACCACAGGCGGTGAGGCCGAGCGCCAGAGCGGCGACCGCGGCGACTGCCGCAACGCGCTTGATACGCATACTCTTCTCCTTCTTCAACGGAGCCCACCGAGTACGGCGCGCTCCACTACGGACGCCTAGTGCGTGAGGATCTTGGAGAGGAAGTCTCGGGCCCGCTCGCTGCGCGGGTTCGCGAAGAACTCCGCCGGTGGGGCGTCCTCGACCAGTTGCCCGTCGGCCATGAAGATGACCCGGTTCGCCGCGTGCCGGGCGAAGCCCATCTCGTGGGTCACCACGACCATCGTCATGCCGTCGCTGGCCAGCGAGGTCATCACGTCGAGCACCTCGCCGACCATCTCCGGGTCCAGGGCGCTGGTCGGCTCGTCGAAGAGCATCGCCTTGGGCTGCATGGCCAGCGCCCGGGCGATGGCCGCCCGCTGCTGCTGGCCGCCGGAGAGCTGGGCCGGGAACTTGTCCGCCTGGTTGGCGATGCCGACCCGGTCCAGCAGGGCCAGGCCGCGCTCGCGGGCGGCGGTCGGCTTCTCCTTGCGGACCTTGATCGGGCCGAGGGTGACGTTCTCCAGGATGGTCTTGTGCGCGAAGAGGTTGAACGACTGGAAGACCATGCCCACCTCGCTGCGCAGCTTCGCGAGGGGCTTGCCCTCGGCCGGCAACGGCTGACCGTCGAAGGTGATGGTGCCCGAGTTGATCGGCTCCAGTCGGTTGATCGTGCGGCACAGCGTCGACTTGCCGGAGCCGGACGGGCCGATCACCACGACCACCTCGCCCCGACCCACCGACAGTGAGACGTCGTCCAGCACGTGCAGCGGCCCGAACCACTTGTTGACCGCGTCCAGCACGATGAGCGGTTCGCCCGTCGTCACGTCGTCCACCGTCCCCTGTCGTCTCCCGGATCGGGGTCGGTTGACCCCCGGTGCGGCCACTGTAGGCGGCCTGATGTGGCAGAACGCAACCCAGCGGGTCACGGAGCGGTAACACCGGTCACGATCGTTCTCGGGCGTCCGATTTTGGTCACCGGATGGGCGGTCACGGTGGCGATCGTGGTGCCTTGTCGCGATCATGGGTGGATGACCGAACCCGTACGGTTGACCAAGTACGCCCGCGGCGGTGGCTGCGCCTGCAAGATCCCGCCGGGCGAGCTGGAGATCATGGTGGCCGGTCTCGGGCCGGCGACCGGCACCGCCGAGTTGCTGGTCGGGTTGGACCATGGCGACGACGCGGCGGTGGTGCGCCTGGACGAGCGGACCGGCCTGGTCAGCACCGCCGACTTCTTCACCCCGGTGGTCGACGACGCGTACGACTGGGGTCGGATCGCCGCTGCCAACGCGCTCTCCGACGTGTACGCGATGGGCGGCACCCCGCTGGTGGCGCTCAACCTGCTCTGTTGGCCGCGCGACGTGCTGCCGCTGGAGTTGGCCCGCGAGGTGCTGCGCGGCGGCCAGGACGTGGCGCGGGAGGCCGGCTGTCACCTGGCCGGCGGGCACAGCGTGGACGACGACGGCCCGAAGTACGGTCTCGCGGTCACCGGCACGGTCCGACCTGAGGAGCTGATCACCCTCGACGGCGGGCGGGCCGGGGTGCCGTTGTCGCTGACCAAGCCGCTCGGGGTGGGTGTGCTGAACACCCGGCACAAGGCGACCGGGGAGAGCTTCCCGGAGGCGGTGGCCACGATGAGCGCGCTCAATCGGGAGGCCGCCCGGGCGGCGGTCGCCGCCGGCATCCGGTGCGGCACCGACGTGACCGGGTTCGGGCTGCTCGGGCACGCCTCGAAGCTGGCCCGGGCCAGCCAGGTCACGGTGGCCATCGACACCGCCCGGGTGCCCTATCTGGCCGGCGCGCGGGAGGCGCTGCGCGACGGGTTCGTCAGCGGCGGCAGCCGGCGCAACCTGGAGTGGGTGACCCCGTGGACCGACTTCGGCGCGGCGGACGAGGCGGAGCGGCTCCTGCTCGCCGACGCGCAGACCTCCGGTGGCCTGCTGGTCGCCGGCGAGGTGCCCGGCGCTCCGGTGGTGGGCGAGCTGCTGCCCCGGGGGGAGCACCTGGTCGTCCTGCGCTGACCGGGGCGGTCGACCCGCGGGAGGACACGCGGTGGCGGTGGCGCGGATGGCGCACCATACCCGATAAACTGTCACCTTCCCGCTACTCCGAGCAATGCCGCTCAGGGAAATTTTGCCCGGAATGGTCACAGACCGGTAACTTGCCCCCGGCTGGGGTCAAATGCCCCCCACCATCGTGTGTAAGGCCCGATCCGGAGGCCGGTGGGGACGAACGCAGCGAGGAGGCGGAATGACCGAGCTGTGGAACTGGAGAATCGACGGGGCTCAACCCGTGGAGGTCTACCCGGCGCTGGCGGAGGCGCTTGGTCGGGTGGTGATGCCGCTGGCGGTGGCCGACCCGGCGCGGCTGCCGGCGTACGCGGTGGTGTGTGACGTCTGGCAGGCGCCGGGCGAGTTCGCCACGGTGGTGGACTGCTACGGGGTGCCCGAGCAGCTTCCCGAGCACGCGAGCATCGCCGCACTGGCCCGATTGCTGGGACGCAACTGCCTGTTGCGCGACGACACGCTCGACGCGGGCCGGCACCTGCTCGTCGCTCCGGACGGCACGGTCCGTCCGGTGCACTTCGACGTGCGGGACACCGAGGACGGTGAGGTGCTCAGCAGGCTGCGGCTCTGCTCGCTGGGTGACCCGGGTTGTCGGGGCTGGTCGCAGTGCCACCGCTCGCGCTGGGCGCCCGACACTGTCGCACCGGCGCTCGCCGCGGCCTGACCCTCCCCAGGGTCAGGCCCGGCCGGGTGCCGTGCCGGTCGGCGGCGATCAGCTGGCGGCGGTGGCCGACCGGTCGGTGGTGCCCGATCCGGCGCCCCGTACCACCAGTTGGTCGAGCAGGGTGCGCGTCGCCTCGGCCACGGCGGCCACCGCGGCGTCGAAGGCGGCGGCGTTGTGCGCGGCGGGCGCCCGGAAGCCAGAGATCTTCCGGACGTACTGCAACGCTGCCGCCTCGACGTCCGCGTCGGTCACCTGCGGGGTGAACGGCTCACGCAGCGTCTTGATGCTCCGGCACATGTCAGCTCCTCCTCCGTCCACCGCCGGGTGCCACTCGCCGTGCCGGCGGTGGTACCGACGGTGACACTGGGTCGATATTTGTCTATCCTGGTCACGGACCAGAGCCGTTCGAGCCACAGCCGCCGCTCGCGCTCCCAGCGCCCCGGGCCCCCGGAGACTCATTGTGGACCATGCCCCCACCCGCCCATCCCGTCCCGACCTAGACGATCTCACCCGTAGCCTGCACGTTCCGCTGGAACGGATCGCCGTCGAGCATGCCGATCTGATCGAGGCGGTGCGCAGCCGCGTCGTCACCAACGACTCCGTGCCGTCCGGCATCGTGGCCGTCGCCGCCTTCAACTCGTCCATCTGAGTGATGGTCTGCCGGTGCGGTCCGCCCGGAGTGGGCGGATCCTGCCGGCGGATCAGCCAGTTCGTGCTGAAGGTGCACAGCCGGTGCGACCTCAGCTGCGACCACTGCTACATCTACCAGCACGCCGACCAGACCTGGCGTGGCCGTCCGACGCGGATGCCGCCCGCCACCGTCCAGGCCGCCGCACGGCGTATCGCCGAGCACGCCCGCGAACACGAGTTGCCGGTCGTGCACGTGGTGCTGCACGGAGGTGAGCCGCTGCTGCTGGGGGCCGCCGGGTTACGGGAGGTGTTGGCCGAGCTGCGCACGGCGATCACCCCCTGGGCGCGGCTCGACCTGCGCATGCAGACCAACGGCGTGCTGCTCGACGACGAGCTGTGTCGGCTGTTCGTCGAGTACGACGTGCGGGTCGGCGTCTCCTTCGACGGCGACCGGGCCGCCAACGACCGCCACCGGGTCTTCGCCCACGGCGGCAGCAGCCACGACCTCGTCCGCCGGGCGTTGGCCCTGCTCCGACGGCCGGAGCACCGCGCCAGCTACGCCGGCATCCTCTGCACGATCGACGTCCGCAACGATCCCGACCGGGTGTACGAGGCGCTGCTGGCCGAGAGCCCGCCCCGGGTCGACCTGTTGCTGCCCCACGCCACCTGGGACCACCCCCCGCAGCGCCCCGGCCCCGAGCCCACCCCGTACGCGGACTGGCTGGGGCGGCTGCACCGGCGGTGGGTGGACGACGGGCGCCCGATGTCGATCCGGATGTTCGAGGCGCTGCGCCCGGGTGGCGGCGGCACCGAGGCGTTCGGCCTCGCGCCGGCCGACGTGCTGGTCATCGAGGCGGACGGCAGTTGGGAGCAGGTCGACTCGTTGAAGACCGCGTACCACGGCGCGGCCGGCACCGGGTTCGACGTGTTCGACCACTCGGTGGACGAGGTCGCGCGGCACCCCGGGGTCGCCGTCCGGCAGGACGGCGTGGAAGGGCTCTGCGTGACCTGCCGGGCCTGCCCGGTGGTCGACCGGTGTGGCGGCGGCCTGTACGCCCACCGCTGGCGCACCGGCTCCGGCTTCGACAACCCCTCGGTGTACTGCGCCGACCTGCTCCGCCTGATCGACACCGTGGACGCCTACCCGCCGCCCACCCCACCCGCGTCGGGCGAAGGGTCGACCACCTCGCCCGTCGACGGGTTGCTGGACGACCTGGCGACCGGGCACGGCTCGGCCTCGACGCTCGCGCTGCTCGCCGACACCCAGCTCTCCATCACCCGGGCGCTGCTGGCGGCCTGCCGGGACGGGTCGGGCACCACGGCCGCCTGGGAGTTGCTCGTCCACCTCGACCAGGTGGCGCCGGAGGCGGTGCGGGCGATCCTGGCGCACCCGTTCGTCCGGCCCGGGCTGGTGCACCGCCTCGACTCGTCGGCCCCGCCCGGCCTCGGCGCGGCAGCCGACCCACTGCCGGCCATCGCCGTCGCCGCGGCGCTGCGGGCCGGCGTCCCGGCCGCGCTGCACGTCCCGGTGCGGGCCGACAGGATCACGTTGCCCACGCTCGGCAGCCTGGTGCTGCCCGGCCTGGGGGAGAGCGCCGAGGTGACCGTCCGGCCCGGCGAGTTCCAGGTCCGGGGCGGGCCGGTCGCGCAGACGGTGCTCCTCGATCCGCTGGCGCCGCCGTCGACCGGCTGGTTTCCGACCCGTGACGTGTCGGTGCCCGGTGGCCGCTTGCTGCTTGAGGACGGTGACCCGTACCGCGACTGCTACGGCCAACCGGTGGAGTCCCGCCTGGACGGTCCGGCGGCGCGGGCGTTGGGCCGTACCCTGGCGGCGGCCTGGCGGGTGGTGCACCGGGACGTGCCGGCGCACGCGGCGGCGCTCGACGGCGGCCTGCGTGCCGTCGTTCCGTTGGCGCCCGACCCGGCGCGACCCCTGCGGAGCGCGACCGCCCGGCACGCGTTCGGCGCGGTAGCGGTCACCCCCCATGCCGATCCGGAGACGATGGCGGTGCTGCTCGTGCACGAGTGGCAGCACGCGAAGCTGGGTGCGGTGCTCGACCTGTACGACCTGGTCGAACCCGGGCAGGGCCTTCGGATCCGGGTGCCGTGGCGCCCCGACCCGCGGCCACCGGAGGGCGTCCTCCAGGGGGTGTACGCCCATCTCGCCGTCACCCAGGTCTGGCAGTCCCGGGCGGCGGCCACCGACCATCCGGACGCGTCGGCGCACGCGGCCCACTTCCTGGCGTGGACCCGGGACGGCGTCGACGCGCTGCTGGCCAGCCGGTCGCTCACCGCGACGGGTGAGCGGTTCGCCGGCCAGCTGCGCCACGCCCTGGAGGAGACCCGTGTCGGGTCCAGATGAGCACCCACCGCCCAGACTGGGTCGTCCCCGCCTCGCCGACGAGCTGCGGGCGCTGGGCGTACGCCCGGGGGTGTGCCTGCTGGTGCACTGCGGCCTGCGTCGGGTGGGCCCGCTGGAACACGGCCCGGCGACCCTCGCGGGCGCGCTGCGCGACGTCCTCGGCCCGGCCGGCACGCTGCTGGTGCCCACCCAGACCGACGGCAACTCGACCACCTCCCGGGTCCACCTGGCGGCCACCGCCGGCATGGACCGGGCGCAGCGCGAACGGTACGAGGCGGCGCTGCCGGGCTGGGACCGCCGGACCACCCCCTCCCATCGGATGGGGGCGCTCGCCGAGTACGTCAGGTGCACCCCCGGCGCCGTGCGCAGTGACCATCCGCAGACCTCGTTCGCCGCGCTCGGCCCGCGGGCCCGGCAGCTCACCGACGGCCACGACCTCACCTGTCACCTGGGGGAGCGCTCACCGGTCGGCGGCCTCTACGCGGCGGACGGGCAGATCCTGCTGCTCGGCATCGGCTACGAGGTGTGCAGCGCCCTGCACCTGGCCGAGTACCGACTGCCGGTGCCGCCGCCCGAGCGCGACTACCACTGCTTCCGGCTCGTCGACGGTCGGCGGGTCCGTCTCGACTTCCGGGCCCTCGACCTGGACGACCGGGACTTCCCGATGGTGGGCGCCGCGCTCGACGACACGCCGTTGGTACGGCACGGTCGGGTGGGGCGGGCCGATGCCCGCCTGCTGCCGGCCCGGGCCGCTGTCGACTTCGCGACTGGTTGGTTCACCACGAACCGGTTGGCGGCGCGACGTTGACGCGGGGACTACGCTGATGATCCGGCCGCGCGGGGAGGGCGGAGGGTCAGCGGTGAGCACAGTGGACGCACCCTCCCAAGCACGCGCCCCACTCTTCTTCATCAGCTATTCGCGGGCGCCGGTCGGCCGGGCCACCGGCAAACCCGCCGAGTACGTGTCCCGTTTCTTCGAGGACCTCTCCGTCCACGTCAGCGAGCTGGTCGGCCCGGTGACCGGAGTGGACGCCGGCTTCCTGGACAGCTCCATCGCCGGCGGTGAACGCTGGAGCCCGGAGCTTCTCCAGGCCGCCGGCACCTGCCAGGTCTTCGTTCCGCTGGTCTCCAGCGCGCTGCTCGGCAGCGACTGGTGCGGCCGGGAGTGGGACGCGTTCTCCCGCCGACGGATCACCCCGCGACACCGCTCCGCCTCGATCCACGAGACAGCGATCGTGCCGGTCACCTGGTCGCCGACGAACGGCACGGCACTGCCTCGGGTGCTCCGCGACATCCAGCGCTTCACCCCGACCGCGATGCCGGATCCCGACATCGCGGTGCACTACCAGCGGGACGGGGTCTACGGCTTGCTGACCATGCAGTGGGAGAACGCGTACCGGGCGGTGGTCTGGCGGCTCGCGCAACGCATCGTGGCCATCCATCGGTCGTACCTGGTCGAACCCTGGGTGCCGGCGAGCGTGGACGAGCTGTGCAACCGGTTCGCCGAGGAGTCGGAGTGAGCCCCCCGACGGCCCGACGCCGACCGGGGGCGCGCGGGACGTACTTCTTCCTGAGCTACGCACACTCGGCGCCGCCGCCGGGCGCCCGGGCCGACGCCGACGTCTGGGTCGGCCAGTTCTTCGCCGACCTGACCGACGAGGTGCGGCGTCAGGCGCGACCGGTCGCCGGAATGCGGATCGGCTTCTTCGACCAGCACATCCCGTTGGGCGCCGACTGGAAGGCCGCCCTCGCCGAGGCGCTCGGTGACGCTGAGGTCTTCGTCCCGCTCTACTCGCCCGGCTACTTCAGTCGCCCCTGGGCGCTGGGGGAGCAGGAGTCCTTCCGGGCCCGGCTGGCCGCCGCCGGGTCGACCCGGATCACCGCCGGCCATCTCACCCCGGTGCTGTGGATCCCGTTCCCCCCGTGGGAGGCCCACCCGGAGCTGGACGGTGCCCTGGACCTGGGCCGGGACGTCCCGGAGTACGCAGCGGACGGCCTGCGCGCGTTCTGCATGCTGGCCTCCTACCGGGCCCAGTACGAGCTGATGCTGAGCCGCCTGGCGAGCCGGATCGTGCACACCGCCGAGCGCCGTCCGATGGGCCCGTCCCGGGCGCCCGGCCTGGACGAGGTGGTTCGTCCGGCGCCGACCGACCCGGACTTCGTCGTCGCCGTCCTGGCCCCGACCCGGGACCGGCTGCCGAGCGATCGCGACCCCGCCGGCTACGCGGCCAGCGGCCGGCTCTGGCGGCCGTACGGGCGCAGCCAGCAACTACCCGCCGCCGAGTACGCGGTCAGCACCGCCGAGCGGCTCGGGCTGTCGGCCCGTACCGAGGACTTCGCGCAGGCGTCCGCGCTGCTCGATCGGCGGCCGGCAGTGCTGTTGGTCGACCCGTGGATCGCGGCGGCGCCGGACGCGGCCGGCGTCCTCGCCCGGATGCTGCACGGCCTGCGGGAGTGGGTCGTTCCGCTGGTGGTCACCGACGACGACGACAGCCAGGACGCCACCCGCTGGGCCACCGAGGTGACGCAGCTGTTGCACGCCGCCGGCCTGCCCCAGGTGAAGCGGGCGTGCAACATGCCGGAGTTCGTCGACCTGATGCCCGCGCTGGTCACCGAGGCGCGCCGCCAGTTCCTCAAGTACGGCCCGGTCGTCCCCTTCGAACCACCGCCGGAGCCGGTGCCGAGCCTGCGTGACGGCCTGCCCGCCGCCGGCTCGACAGTGTCCACCGACCCCGCGTCCCCGCCTGATGATCCGGCCCCACCGCGTCCCCACGGAGAAAACCGATGAACAACGATCGCGAAGGCCAGGTCGTCACCTTCTACTCGTTCAAGGGTGGAACGGGCCGAACGATGGCGCTGGCCAACGTGGCCTGGATCCTGGCGGCCAGCGGCCGGCGGGTGCTCGTCGCCGACTGGGACCTCGAGTCGCCCGGTCTGCACCGCTTCTTCCACCCGTTCCTCGACGCCGAGGCGATCCAGGGCACCAGCGGTGTGATCGACATGATTCGCGACTACGAGTGGGAGACCACCCGGGTCAACGACCGGCCGGACCGCTGGATGGAGCAGTACGCCCGGGTCGGGCGGCACGCGTTCTCGCTGCGCTGGAACTTCCCCGACGGAGGCGGCCTCGACTTCCTCTCCGCCGGCCGGCAGAACAGCGACTACGCCGTCTCGGTGAGCGGGCTGGACTGGGACAACTTCTACAACCGGCTGGGCGGCGCGCAGTTCTTCGAGGCGCTGCGGGCGGACATGAAGCGCCAGTACGACTTCACCCTGATCGACAGCCGGACGGGGTTGAGCGACGTAGCCGACATCTGCACCCTGCACCTACCGGACACCCTGGTCGACTGTTTCACCCTCAGCGACCAGGGCATCGACGGCGCTGCCCGGGTGGCGCACTCGGTACGGGACCGGTACCGGCGGCGCGACATCCGGGTCCTGCCGGTGCCGATGCGGGTCGACCAGGCCGAGAAGGAGCGGGCCGAGGCGGGGCGCCTGCTGGCCATGCGCCGGTTCGCCGGTTTGCCGGCCGGCATGACCGAGGCGGAACGGCGGCGTTACTGGGCCGCGGTGGAGGTCCCGTACCGGCCGTTCTACGCGTACGAGGAGACCCTCGCGACGTTCGGCGACCCGCCGGGCTCACCGACGTCGCTGCTGGCCGCGTTCGAGACGTTGACCGGGATCCTCACCGACGGCGCGGTGACCGCGTTGCCGGTGATGGACGAGTCGGTGCGGGAGCGGGGCAAGGCCCGGTTCCGCCGACGCACCGAGGCTATCGACGACCAGATCGTGCTCCGGTATGCGCCGGAGGACGCCATCTGGGCCGAGTGGCTGGAGCGGGTGCTCAGCTCGGCCGGGCTGCGGGTGGTGGAGCCCACTGCCGCCGTCGGGTCCGCCGGTACGCCGGCCCCGCGCACGCTGACAGTGGTCTCGCCGGCCTACGTGGCGACCCCGTCCGGTGGTCTGCCCGACCGGGACACGAGCACCGGCTCCACGGCCCTGGCCGTGTACGTCGCCGACCTGCGCCCACTGGCCGAGTTCCCGTCCCAGAGCTCCACCAACCTGGTCAACGTGAGCGCCGCGACCGCCGTGGAGCGGGTGTTGCGGCTGGTCGGCCGGCCGGTGCCGTCGTCGGCGGACGGCCCAGCGGGTGGGAGTGCCCGTTACCCGGGCACCGAGCCGTTGATCTTCAACGCTCCCAACCGGAACGCCCGGTTCACCGGCCGGGAGGACGACCTGGCGCGGCTGCGCGCGCAGTTGCAGAGCGGGGGCAGCGCGGTGGTGCTGCCTGTCGCCCTGCAGGGCATGGGCGGCGTCGGTAAGACGCAGGTGGCTCTGGAGTACGTGCACCGGTTCAAGGCCGGGTACGACGTGGTCTGGTGGATCGTGGCGGACCCGCCGCAGTTCGTCGACACGGCCCTCGCCGACCTCGCCGGTCGCCTCGGCATCCTCGTCGGGCCGACCCTGCCCGACACGGTCCGGTCGGTGCTTCAGGTGCTCGGCCGTGGTGAGCCGTACGAGCGGTGGCTCGTCGTCTTGGACAACGCCGAAGAACTCGACCAGATCGAGCCCTTCCTGCCGCAGGGCCCCGGGCACGTCCTGCTGACCTCCCGCAACCGCGCCTGGGGTGACCGGGCGAACCCGATCCAGGTGGACGTCTTCGACCGCACCGAGAGCGTGGCGCACCTCGCCCAGCGGGTGCCCACGATCAGCGCCGAGGAGGCCGACCGGGTGGCCGAGGCGCTCGGCGACCTTCCGATCGCGGTGGCCGCGGCGGGCGCCTGGCTCGCCGACACCGGCACGTCGGTCGCCGACTACCTGCGGCAGATCGAGCGGCACGGCCCCAGCGCCCTCTCCGTGGAGGCGACCTGGGACCTGTCACTGAACCGGCTGCTGGAGCAGGCGCCCGCCGCCTACCGGCTGTTGCAGCTCTGTTCGGTGCTGGCCCCGGAGATCGCCCTCGAACTCATCTACAGCGACGAGATGGCGGCGGCCCTCGTGCCGTTCGACCCGTCGGTTTCCGAACGGCTGGTGCGCGGCGCCCTGGTCCAGCAGATCAACCGCCTGGCACTGCTCAAACTCGATGTCCAGGGCGGTCGGGTCCAGGTGCACCGGCTGTTGCAGGCGGTGGTCCGCGACCGGATGACCGACGACGAGATCACCGCCGCCCGACACCAGGTGCACCTGGTGCTGGCCGCGTCTCGGCCCCGTGGCGACGTGGACGACCCGACCACCTGGGCCCGGCTGCGCATGCTCTGGCCGCACCTGGAGGTCTCCGAGGCGCTGACCTGCCCGGACGAGCCGGTGTGTCAGCTGCTGATCGACCGGGTCCGTTATCTGTGGCAGCGCGGCGGTCTGGACCAGGCCGACACGTTCAGCCAGGAGGTGGACGACACCTGGAGCGCCCGGCTCGGGGACACGCACGACGAGGTCGAGGCGTCGGCGTTGGGCCGCCAACTGCTGCACCTGCGGTTCAACCGGGCGAACATCCTGCGCAGTCTGGGCCGGTTCAACGAGGCACGGGACCTGGACGAGGCGGTGCTGGCCGAGCAACGCCGGCTGCTGGGCCCGTTGCACCCGCACAGCCTGATGACCGCCGGCAGCCTCGGCGGTGACCTGCGGGCGCTCGGCCGCTACGCCGAGGCCCTGGAACGGGACCGGTCCACCTACGCCTCCTGGCTCCAGGTGTTCGGCGAGGACCACCCTCGGACGTTGAGCGCGGCCAACAACCTCGCCGTCTCGTACCGGCTGGTCGGCGACTACCGGTCGGCCCGTCGCTGGGACGACGAGGTGCACCAGCGACGGCGGCTGGTGCTTGGCCCCACGCATCCCTACACCCTCGTCTCGGCCGTGCGGCTCGGCAGTGACCTGCGGGAAGCTGGCGAGTACGAAAGGTCGGCCACCCTGCTGCGCACCGTGTACGACACGTACTGCGAGGTGCTCGGTCCGGATGACGGCCAGAGTCTCGCCGCTCAGGTCAACCTGGCGGTTTCCCTGCGCAGCTCCGGTCGGGGCAGCGAGGCCGCGCCGATGTTCGAGACGGCCTACCGCGAACTCGACGACCG
This sequence comes from Micromonospora sp. H61, assembly GCF_018070325.1. Taxonomy (GTDB): domain Bacteria; phylum Actinomycetota; class Actinomycetes; order Mycobacteriales; family Micromonosporaceae; genus Micromonospora; species Micromonospora salmantinae. Next base: position 10,802 of record NZ_JAGPXY010000067.1, on the reverse strand, counting down.
TTTCGGTTCGGACAACCCGGACACGGTGGCGTGCCGGTCGAGTCGCGCGGCGAACCTGTTGGCCGTCGGCGACGCGGCGCGGGCGCTGACCGAGATGAACGCCGTGCGGGTGGCGTTCGAGGAGTTGCTCCGGCTCGGCCCGGAGCACCCGCACGCCCTGGCGACGGTGAGCAACATCTCGGCGGCGGAGCGCGCGCTCGGGCGCAGGTCGGACGCCCTCGCGTCGGCGTCCCGGGCGGTCGGCGAGTTGCGCAAGGTGCTCGGGCCGGATCACCCGCACACCCTCGCGGCGGAGGTCAACCAGGCGGTGTGCCTCGCCGAGGAGGGTGACTGGGAGTCGGCGCGGGACCGGCTGCGGGAGACCGCCGGCCGACTGGCCGCGGTGATCGGTGCGGACCACCCCGACACGCTGCGCTGCCTCGGCGATCTCGCCCTGGTGGCGAGGCGGGCCGGCGACGGCCCCGCCACCGAGGACGTCGGCGTCGTGGCGGACCGGCTGGCCGAGGTGATCGGTCTGGAACATCCCACGGTCCAGACCCTGCGCGAACGGCGGTTCGTGGTCCGGGTGATCGACCCACACACCATCTGAGCGGGGCGTTCGGCGGGCGGCTGGCTGTCCAGGCCGACCCGCCGGTCCGGCCGGGCCGGGCGATCAAGAGCTGCGGGCCGGGCGCTCAGAGCTGCGGGCTGGTCGCGAGGTCCGGCGTGGCCAGCCAGGTCAGGGTCTGCGGCAGGATCTCCACCGCCCCGAAGTGCGCGGCGCCGGGCTGCACCTGCACCTCGGCGCGCGGAATCCGCGAGGCGAGCCAGTGTGAGTGCTCCACCGGGGAGAAGCGGTCCTGTTCGCCGTGCCAGAGCCGGACCTCCGCGCGGATGGCGCCCAGGTCGAACCCCCAGCCGCGCCGGATCGCCAGCACGTCGTCGATCCAACCCTCGGGGCCGTGTCGCAGCGCCTCGGAGTACATGTCGGTCAGCAGTCGGCGGATCGCGATGTCGTCGACGACCCGGATGTCCTCGTCGGGCAGTTGAGGGCGGAGGAAGTCCAGCAGCGTCATCGGGTCCCGGCGGGCCTCGTCCGCGCGAACCTTCAGGTTGAGCGTGAGCTCGGCGAGGTCCTCGTCGGCCTGCCCGTAGTCCTCCACGTTCGATTCCGCCATGCCCGCGTACCAGTCCAGGTCGGGCGCGCCGGCCGGGGCGAGCCCCACCAGCACGGCGGCCCGGGTGACCCGGTCCGGCAGCAGCGCGGCGCAGGCCAGGGCGTGTGGCCCGCCACCGGATCGGCCCACCACCGCGAACCTGTCGATGCCGAGGTCGTCGGCGATCGCCGCCACGTCGGCGGCGGCGTCGGCCACCCGTCGACCCTCGTGCCGGTCGGAGTCGCCGTACCCGGGTCGGTCGTAGCAGACGAGGTGCACGCCGAGGCGGTAGACGACGATGCCCCGGGGGCGAGGGCCACTACGGCTGCCCGGGGTGCCGTGCAGCAGGAAGACCGCCGGCCCGTCCGGCGCTCCCGAGGTCTCCACCGCGAGGTGCCGCCCGTCCGGGGTCGTGACGGTGCGCTGTGTCGCATCTTGTCGCGTCACGGTTGGCCTCCCGCGGGTCGTCATGTGCTCCCCCGTGAACGGAGCCGGCGCATGGTCGGCGCCGAGTGCAAAGCCCCCGAAATCGCCCAGAACACATCCTTGTTGTGCAGCGTACTGCCCGTCGTGGATGCCCGCCATGGGCCAGCGGGTCAATGCCGGTGGGGTGGGCCACCCGAACGGGCCGCTACCCTGGTAGCCCGAGGGGAAGGGGCACCAAGAGGGTGGCTAGGACCTACAACGTCGTGACGTACGGCTGCCAGATGAACGTGCACGATTCTGAGCGGATCTCCGGCCTGCTCGAACAGGCCGGCTACGTGCGCGCGGTGCCGACCGACGACACCCCGGACATCGTCGTCTTCAACACCTGCGCGGTGCGAGAGAACGCCGACAACCGGCTCTACGGCAACCTCGGTCGACTGCGCCCGGTGAAGGACAAGCACCCTGGGATGCAGATCGCTGTCGGCGGCTGCCTCGCCCAGAAGGATCGGGGCGACATCGTCCGCAAGGCCCCCTGGGTGGACGTGGTCTTCGGCACCCACAACATCGGCGCGCTGCCGGTGCTGTTGGAGCGGGCCCGGCACAACGCCGCCGCCGAGGTGGAGATCCTGGAGTCCCTCGACGTCTTCCCGTCCACGCTGCCCACCCGCCGCGAGTCCACGTACGCCGGCTGGGTGTCGATCTCGGTGGGGTGCAACAACACCTGCACGTTCTGCATCGTGCCGGCGCTGCGCGGCAAGGAGAAGGACCGGCGCCCCGGCGACATCCTCTCCGAGGTGCGCGCCCTGGTCGACGAGGGCGTGCTGGAGGTGACCCTGCTCGGGCAGAACGTCAACTCGTACGGTGTGGAGTTCGGCGACCGGTACGCGTTCGGCAAGCTGCTGCGGGCCTGCGGCGACATCGACGGGTTGGAGCGCGTGCGCTTCACCAGCCCGCACCCGAAGGACTTCACCGACGACGTGATCGCCGCGATGGCCGAGACGCCGAACGTCTGCCACTCGCTGCACATGCCGTTGCAGTCCGGCTCCGACGATGTGCTGCGGGCGATGCGCCGGTCCTACCGTTCCGAGCGCTACCTGGGGATCATCGAGAAGGTCCGGGCGGCGATGCCGGACGCGGCGATCACCACCGACATCATCGTCGGCTTCCCTGGTGAGACCGAGGCCGACTTCCAGCGCACCCTGGACGTGGTCCGGGAGGCCCGGTTCTCCTCGGCCTTCACCTTCCAGTACTCGAAGCGGCCCGGCACCCCCGCCGCGACAATGGACGATCAGCTGCCCAAGCAGGTCGTGCAGGAGCGCTACGAGCGGTTGATCACATGCGTCGAGGAGATCACCTGGGCGGAGAACAAGCGCCTCGTCGGTGAGACCGTCGAGGTGCTGGTCGCTGTCGGTGAGGGCCGCAAGGACGAGCGGACCGGCCGGATGTCCGGTCGGGCCCGCGACGGTCGACTCGTGCACTTCGCGACCGAGACCGCCGACGGGGAGTCGCTGGCCGGCCGGATCCGGCCGGGGGACATCGTGCACACCACGATCACGTACGCCGCGCCGCACCACCTGAACGCCGACGGACCGCCGGTGGCGCACCGTCGCACCCGGGCCGGTGACGCGGCCGAGGCGGGGCGCTCCCCGCGTACCCCCGGGGTGTTGCTCGGTCTGCCGACGATCGGCGCACCGCCGGTCGCGCCCGCTCCCGTCGCTGGCTGCGCCACCCAGTGACCGCACGGAAGGGCCCCTGGACGAGGGGCCCTTCCGCGAAAGGCCGAGTCAGACGGTGATCCGGCCGGCGCCGGCGCCCGCCGTCACGATGGACTTGACGTTGCTCGCGGTGTCCAGCTGGTAGGAGTACGGGATGCTGGCCACGCTGCCGCCGGCCTGGCCGGTGGGCGAGTTGACGAAGTGGTTGTTGCGGGCGACCAGGCTGCCGGGCCCCGAGTCCCCCTCACCGCGGTGGTACGGGTCGTCGACGTTCTCGAAGTAGTTGCCCTCGACGAGCACGCCGGCGTTCTCGGTGGACGCCACGCCGTAGCCGCCGTTGGCCCGGTAGTAGTTGTTGTACACGTGCACCGGGTTGCCGAAGCGCACCCGGGGGTTGCGCTGGTTGCTGCCGTCGAACCAGTTGTGGTGGTAGCTCACCCGCAGGTGACCGACGTCCTGGCTGGCGTTGTCGTCGCTGTGACCGAGCAGCATGGTCTTGTCGTGGCTGAAGACCCGGTTCCACGAGACGGTGACGAAGTCCGAGCCGCGCTTGATGTCGACGGCCCCGTCGTACCCGTTGCTGAAGCTGTTGTGGTCGATCCAGATGTTGGTGGCCGACTCCTGCACGTTGATCGCGTCGTCGTTCCAACCGCGGAAGGTCAGGTTGCGGATGATCACGTTGCGGTCACCGCTGACGTTGAGCCCGCAGCCGGCGATGGTCGCGCCGTAGTTGCCGAGGATGGTCTTGTTGGACCGGACCCGCAGCATGCCCGAGCAGGTGATCGTCCCGGACACCCGGATCACCGCGGCGCCTGTCGCGTTCAGCGCGCTGGTCAACGCCGAGGCGGTGGTGACGGTGGTGGTGGCGGCGCTACCGCCACCGGTGGTGCCGCCGTTCTGGGTGGCCCAGCCGACAAGTGTCGACGGCGGCTGGGTGCTGGGCGGGGGAGTGCTCGACGGTGGCGGGTCGGTAGGCGGCGGGGTGGTCGGTGTGGTGCCGCCGGTGCAGGCGACGTTGTTCAGGCTGAAGCTGCTCGGGGCCGGGTTGCTGGAGCTGTTCCAACTCGCGTTGAAGCCGAACGTGGCGCTGGCGTTCGTCGCCAGGTTGCCGTTGTAGTCGACGTTTGTCGCGGAGACCTGGCTGCCGCTCTGCGAGGCGGTGGCGCCCCACGCCTGGCTGACCTGCTGACCGGCCCCGTACGACCAGCGCAGCGTCCACCCGGAGACCGGGTCGCCGAGGTTGGTGACTGTGACGTTGCCGGTGAATCCGCCCGGCCACTGGCTGGCGACCGAGTAGGCCACCTGGCAGCCGGCGGCCGCCTGGGCGGACACGGAGGTCAGCAGCCCGGCGGTGACCAGGGTGGCGGTGGCTGCGGCAGTGGTGGCGATCAGCGTCATTCGACGCCGTCCTGTGCGCATGCTGCTTCCTTTCGGTGAGGCGGACGGAGGTGTCGCGACGCCCATGCCCGTGGGCGGCGATCTCGGCCGGGACCAGTGGTCCTCGGGCCCGCCAGTGCAGGTTCGTGAAGGAAAGCGGCTCCCGCGCTCGCGCTCACCCATGGAGAGGCAAGCGCTTTCCCGATGAAAGCATAGAAGAATCTGAATGTAAATGGCCGGGACGGCCGATGCGCTGCGCACCGGCCGTCCCGGCAGCGGCGCACCGGCCGTCCCGGTGGATCAGCAGCCGGTGCCGCTGAGTTTCACAGTGCCCGGCGCGCTGGCCGTGCCGTTGGCGGTGAAGCCCACCGTGACCGATCCGCCCGCCGGCAGGGACGGAGCGTGGCTCGGAGCCGCGGCGGTGACAGTCGTACCGGACTGCGTGACGGTGGCGTTCCAGCCACTGCCCACCGTCACCCCGGACGGCCAACTCCAGGTGACCGACCACGGGTTCACCGCGCCCGAGCCGGTGTTCTTCACTGTCAACTCGCCCTGGAAGCCGCCCTGCCAGGCGTTGACCTGCCGGTAGGTGGCCGTGCAGGCGCCGGCCGGCGGGTCCGTCGGCGGGTCCGTCGGCGGTCCGCTGGTGCCGCCACCGGACGGCGCGATCAGGTACGGCTGGAGGATCGCCTGCTTGGCGGTGTTGACGTTCGTCCAATCGTCAAGCGCGATACCGCCGGTGTCACCCGAGTTCGGGTTCCACGACCAGTAGGTGAAGGACATCCCGGTCACCCCGGTCCCGGTGTAGGCCATCAGCTTCTCCAGCCACACCTTGTCCTTCGGGTCGACCAGGGTGCTGCCGAACTCGCCCATCATGATCGGGGCGATGTTCTGCTTGTAGAGGTAACCGAAGTACTTGTCCCAGATGGCCGGCATGTTCGCCGGGTAGTCCGGGGCGTCGAACCAGGTCTGCCGGTACACCGAGGTGGCGTACTCGTGCGGCGAGTAGACCAACCGGTTCGCCACGCTCAGCCGGACCGGGAACTGACCCGCCTTCGACAGGTTGCCACCCCACCAGCCGCAGTCCTCGTCGTTGCTGGTGTCGCCGTCCCAGACGTTGGAGAGGCCACCGCTCGGGCAGCTCACCCCCTCCACGAAGATCAACCAGTTGGGCTGGACGCCGAGGATGGCGTTCCCGGCCCGCTCGGCGGCGAGCCGCCAGTCCCGGGTGGTGTCGCCACAGCCCCAGCACGCGCCGGTGGCCGCCGGGTTGGTGCCCTCCGCGTGCGGCTCGTTGTGCAGGTCGGCACCGATCACCGTCGGGTTGCCCGCGTACCGCTGGGCGAGCATCTTCCAGTCGTTGATCCAGGTCGCCTCGGAAACCGTCGACGTGTACCAGAGCGGCGACTGCCCGGCCGCCGTCGGCCGGTGCCGGTCCAGGATGATCCGCATGCCCTTGCTGCCGGCGTAGTCGATCACCTTGTCCAGAATCTGCAACGGCGACAACCCGATCAGGTCCGGGTTGACGAAGTCGTTGATCCCACTGGCGGTCGCACCCGGTTTCAGCGCGTCGTTCGAGTACGGCACCCGCAACGTGTTGTAACCCAGCCGGGCCATCGTGTCGAGTTGTCCCCGCCACGGGTTGTTCGACCACAGCCCGTGGAAGGTCTTGTTGTCGGTCTCCATGCCGAACCAGTTGATGCCGGTCAACCGGACTGTCGCACCGGTGCTGTCCACGATCTGGTTGCCACTGGTATGTAGATAACCCGTACCGGTGCCGGCGGCGACGGCCGGGCTGGTGCTGACGGCGGCGGCGAGGAACACGCCGGCCGCGACGGTGACGAGCGCGGTGAGCGCGCCGCCGAGAGCCTTGGGACGGAACAATGCGAGCTCCACTTCGGAGGTCCGACGCCGTCCAGGAACGACGCCGGTGGGCGGCCGTCCGCACGCCACGGTCCCGAAGGGGTACGCGGACAGCACGCGACGGCCCATGTCACCCGGACGTGGTCACTCGCGGAAGCTCACCGGCGACCCTCGACGGCGGATGCTCCGCCTTCGTCGCCCTCGCACCGGTGGCCCTGCCTGGCTCCGTCGCTCATTCTGATCAGCCCAGGTCAATGCGTCAACCTGCCCGCCCGCCCCGCCTCGCCCCGCCGTGGGGGCGCGCAGACGAGGGCGCGGACGCCTGAGGCCGGACAGGCGGGAGCCCCCGGTCCCGCTGGGGACCGGGGGCTCCGGACGTCGTCAGCTCAGCCGGCCTGCTCGGCGAGTTGGAGGAACTGCCGCTTGGAGGCGAGGGCCTGCTCCGCCTCCTTGATCCGGCGTGCGTCCCCGGCGCTCTGCGCCCGGGCCAGCCGGTCCTCGGCCTCCGCCACCTGCGCCCGCATCTGGGCGAGCAGCGGGTTGTCCTCCTTGGTGGTGCGGCGCCACGCCGAGTCCATCACGTCACGGACCTTGTCGTCGATGACGCGCAGTCGGCGCTCCAGCCCGGCGGCCGCCTCGCGGGGCACCCGGCCGGCCTCGTGCCACTGGGCCTGGATCTCCCGCAGCCTGGCCTGGGCGCCCTTCGGGTCGGCGTCGATGTCCAACGCCTCGGCCTCGGCGAGCAGGGCCTGCTTGCGCTCCAGGTTGCCGCGCTGCTCGTTGTCCCGTGCGGAGAAGACCTCGCTGCGCCGGCTGAAGAAGGCGTCCTGCGCACCCCGGAACCGTTCCCAGAGCTTCTGCTCGGCCTCCTTGGAGGCGCGCGGAGCGGCCTTCCACTGGGTCATCAGGTCCTTGAGCTGGTTCGCGGTGGCGGCCCAGTCGGTGGAGTCCGAGAGCTTCTCCGCTTCGGCGACCAACTCCTCCTTGGCGGTCTGTGCCTGCTTGCGCTGCGAGTCCAGGGAGGCGAAGTGGGCGCCGCGGCGGCGGGTGAAGCCGTCCCGGGCGGCGGCGAACCGCTTCCACAGCTCACCGTCGGCCTTCTTGTCGACCCCGCGGATGGTCTTCCACTCGTCGAGGATCTCCTTGAGCCGGTCCCCGGCGGTCTTCCACCCGGTGGATTCGGCGGCCAGCTTCTCGGCCTCCTCGACCAGCGCGGTCTTGCGGGCCAGGGCCTCGCCGCGAGCGGCGTCCCGGGCGGCGCGCGCTTCGCCGGCCTTCTCCTCGGCGAGGGTCGCCAGCTTGTCCAGGCGGGTGGCCAGCGCGTCGATGTCGCCGACCACGTTGGCCTCGGGCAGCGTGGCACGGATCCGCCGGATCGTGCTCAACGAGTGCCCGGCGTCCGCCGCACCCGACTTGAGTCGCGCCTCGGTCAGGTCCACCTCGGTCACCAGGTCGGCGAAGCGACGGGCGAAGTGTGCCAGGCCCTCCTCCGGTGCTCCCGCCTGCCAGGATCCGACCACCCGCTCTCCCTCGGTGGTCTTGACGTACACGGTGCCGTCCGCGTCCACCCGTCCGAAGGCAGTCCAGTCGCTCATGTGCCCATCCTCGTTCTCCCGGCGTCGAGGGATCGATCCCCCGTCGCCGCCACGGCGCAGCCAAGTTGCTTCCGGCATTGTCACAGGTCCGACCCGGTCCGCGTCGAGCGCCTATCGCCGACCGTGACCATACGGTGTCCTAGGGGCCTAATGACCGGATCGGCGCGGAGACGCACCGGGGATTCCCGCTACGGTGGACGGGTGCCACTGGTCGCCGCCGCCGTCTGCCCGCATCCGCCCCTGCTCGTGCCCGAGGTGGCCGGCTCGGCGGCCCCGGAGCTGGACGATCTGCGGGCGGCCTGTGACACCGCCGTACGCCGGCTGTTGGCCGCCGATCCGGACATTGTGGTGCTGGTGGGCACCGGCCCGGTGACCGGCCCGATCCGCACCCCGGCGACCGGCTCTCTCCAACCCTGGGGTGTCGACCTGGACGTGCCGTTGGTGCCCGGCCTTCCGGACCGGGGTGCGGTGCTGCCGTTGAGCCTGACCATCGGCGCGTGGTTGCTGGCCCGTCACGGCACCCGCCCGCCGGTGACGGCCGTGCAGGTGGCCGCCGACGCCGGCCCGGCCGAGCTGGCAGCGCTCGCCGACGAGGTCGGCGCCACCGGTGAACGGGTGGCGTCGCTGGTGCTCGGGGACGGGTCGGCCTGCCGGGGAGAGAAAGCACCCGGGTACGACGACGCGCGCGCCCTCCCGTACGACCACGGGGTTGCCGCGGCGCTGGCCGACGCGGACCTGGACGCCCTGCTCGACCTCGACCCGGTGGTGTCGACGGAGCTGAAGGCCGCCGGTCGCGCGCCCTGGCAGGTGCTCGCCGGCGCGGCCCGCGCGGCCGGTGGTGGGTGGCGCGGCGAGTTGCTGCACGACTCCGCCCCCTACGGGGTGGCCTACTTCGTGGCGTCCTGGGAGCGGGTGTGACGGGCACTGTCGTCGCGGTGGTCGGCCCGACCGCGGCTGGCAAGTCCGCGCTGAGCATCGCGTTGGCGCACGCCCTGGACGGCGAGGTGGTCAACGCCGACTCGATGCAGCTCTACCGGGGCATGGACATCGGCACCGCCAAGCTGACCCTCGCCGAGCGGGACGGGGTGCCGCATCACCTGCTGGACATCTGGGAGGTCACCGAGCCGGCGAGCGTCGCGGAGTACCAGCGACTGGCCCGCGCGGCGGTGGACGACATCCTGTCCCGGGGGCGGGTGCCGCTGTTGGTCGGTGGTTCCGGGCTGTACGTGCGGGCGGTGCTGGAGCGTTTCGAGTTCCCCGGCACGGACGCGGCGCTGCGGGAGCGGCTGGAACGGGAGTTGGCAGAGGTCGGTCCGGCCCCGCTGTACGCGCGGCTGCGCGCCGCCGACCCGGTCGCCGCCGAGGGCATCCTGCCGGGCAACGGCCGGCGGATCGTGCGGGCCCTGGAGGTGATCGAGCTCACCGGCGCGCCGTTCGCCGCCTCGCTGCCGCAGCCGACGCCGTACTACCCGTCGGTGCAGCTCGGCGTCGACCTGGACACCGGCGTGCTGGACGAGCGGATCGCGCTGCGGGTCGACCGGATGTGGGCCGACGGCCTGGTGCCGGAGACCCGTGAGCTGGTCGGGCGCGGGCTGGCCGAGGGGCGGACGGCGAGTCGGGCGCTGGGCTACCAGCAGGTGCTGCGCCTGCTCGCCGGTGAGCTGACCGAGGCGCAGGCGCACGACGAGACGGTCCGGGCGACCCGGCGCTTCGTCCGCCGGCAGCGGTCGTGGTTCCGGCGCGACCCGCGGATCCACTGGCTGGACTCGACGACCCCGGACCTGATCGGGGCCGCCCTGCGTCTGGTGCCGGCGGCTGCGCGATGATGGGGCTGTGGAGTTCACCAAGGGCCACGGCACCGGCAACGACTTCGTCCTCCTTCCCGACCCGGACGGTCAGCTCGACCTGACCCCGGAGCTGGTCGCGGCGCTCTGTGACCGGCGGCGGGGCATCGGCGCGGACGGCGTGCTGCGGGTGGTCCGCGCGGCCAAGCATCCGGACGGCGCGGGTCTGGCCGGCGAGGCCGAGTGGTTCATGGACTACTGGAACGCCGACGGCTCGTTCGCCGAGATGTGCGGCAACGGCGCCCGGGTCTTCGTGCGCTACCTGCTCGACACCGGGTTGGCCACGCCGGCCGGCGCGGCGCTGCCGGTGGCCACCCGGGCCGGCGTCGTGCGCGCGCTGGTCGAGGGCGACGTCGTGTCCGTCGAGATGCGCCGACCCCAGGTGTACGACAGTTCAGCCGCCACCCTCGGCGGGCTGACCCTGACCGGTGCGGTGGTGGACGTCGGCAACCCGCACCTGGTCTGCGTGCTGCCGGCCGGCGTGGAGCTGTCGGCGCTGGACCTGACCGTCGCGCCCGGGTTCGACCCGGCGGTCTTCCCGAGCGGGGTGAACGTCGAGTTCATCGTGGCGGGTGACCCGGTCGACGGCACCGACGAGCACAGCCTGATGCGGGTGTACGAGCGCGGCAGCGCCGAGACCCTGTCCTGCGGCACCGGTGCCTGCGCGGTGGGTGCCGTGGCGCTGCGCGACGCCGGCCGGGACACCGGCGTGGTCGCCGTGGACGTGCCCGGCGGCCGCCTAACGGTGACCGTCACGTCCGGCTCCTGCTGGCTCTCCGGCCCCGCCCTCCTGGTGGCCACCGGCGAACTGAACCCAACAGTGCTCCGCCCCTAACGGCCCCCCCA
>NZ_JAGPXY010000066.1 GCF_018070325.1 Micromonospora sp. H61 | reverse complement strand
CCTGCACGGCAAGCTGAGAGCCGCCGACCAGCTCGACATGTCCCGGGCGGTGATCGACGGAACCCATGTCCGGGCCCTCAAGGGCGGCCCAAAACCGGTCCGAGCCCGGTCGACCGCCGCAAGCCAGAGCCTTTACCAGGTGTCCCCGGCCACGCGGATCTTGACGGCATCGAGGTGTGCGGTGCCCGTGACCGTGGGATCCGTATTGCCGACGTACACCCGCACCACCTGGGTGGCGACGCTCGGCGAGGTGAAGTCGACTGCTACCGGAGTCCAATCGGTGGTCGTGATCGGCACGTTCGCCAAAATGGTCCCGGTCGTCTCGTTGAGCACCCATACTCGACCCCCGGCCGCTCCGGCGACTTTCCCGACAAAGCTCAACGTGTACGTGGCGTTGGCCCGCCAGCCCTCCCAGCCCTGATTCACCTGCTGGGCAGCACCGCCGACCGAGCGAACGGTCAGGCCGTAGCGGCCCTCGTAGGCGTTCGCCGGGTCGCGGAAGGCGGTGCTGGCGCTCGAGCCGGCCCGGTTCCACTGCGCTGGTTGGGTGGCGTCGAAGCTCGTCGCGAGTTCGAACCCCTGGTTGACCACTTTGGAGCGGTCCCATTTCATGATCCGCGTGAGCATCAACATTTCGACCGCACCATTGTTCGAATTTTGGAACTGCTGAGTGGCGATGGGAAAGATATTCTTAGCCCACTGCGCGTACTCTAGCCACTCGACAAGGCGCCAGCTGAACGACTCGTCACCGGTACCGTTGACGAACTTCGACACTCGTGGCGTCGTCAGGGAGCCGTTCCACATCAACTGGGTCAGCGTGTTGGTAAAGCGCTGCATGTCGGTGGCGGTGAAGACGTTGCCACTCTCGTAGAGTTCGCGCGCCGCGCCGACGTCGATGTTCGCGTGTGATGTGTCCTCGACCGCCGTGCTCTGCGGCGAGTACGTCCACGTGTAGGCGTCACCGTTGAGGGTGAGTCTGCCCTTGAAGAACTGGCCGGTGCGGCGGGCCCGGTCCAGGTAGGTGGCGTCTCCGTTCACCTGATGCAGCACCAGCAGCATCTGCCCGTAGGCGAGGGACTGGTTGTACGGCAGGTAGTCGTTGGCTGGCCGAGGGCTGTGGGAGAACGAGTCGAAGTTTGGCGGCTGTGTGTACGTGCCGGCCGTCGAGATCCAGGTGTTCCCAATGTAGGGGCTGGACTCCCAGCGGGGCACGATCTCGTCTTCAAGGAACGCTCGGTATGTGGCCGCCTGCTCGGCGTAGGTCGCGGGCAGCGACGGCTGACCGTGCACGAGGCGGGCGAACTTGGCGATCGCGGTGCCGATCATCCCGTCGTGCACGATGTAGGGGAACCGGCCCTTGACGGTCACGTCGTCGAAGGACGCGCTGCCGCCGGAGATTTGATAGTCGCTGTGCCCGAGGAATAGTTGCAGGTCGTGCCCTGCCGCCGACGGCGTGCGGCATTCGGTGCTGTGGGTCGCCCAGGTCGTGTTGGTGAACGCGGTCGAGCACAGGACCGTGTTGGTCGTCCGGTCGATGATGTGCGCGCGACCGCCAGCGGCCGAGCCGTTGGTCCTCGCCCGGAACGTCAGGTCGTAGACGGTGTTCGGCTCGTACGTGCCGAGCTGCTGGTAGATCCGGCGCCAGGCGGCACCGTCGGAGTTGATCTGCATGCCGTAGGCGCCGCTGGCCCGATCGGTGGTACGGCGTGCCGTGGCGCTGGTGGTCTGCCAGCGCGTCCAGTTCGCCGCCATCGTCGAATCACCCGAGGCGGCGGTCTCGAAACCGGTGTTCAGTACCTCGTCTGGCGAGTATCGGGAGGTGCTCCAGCCGAGGTAGCCGTCGTTGTCGTCATCGTCGGCGTTGGCGATGATCTGGTCGACGTGGGTCACCAGCTTGTCCAGCCACCGGGTGTCCCGGCTGAGTTCGTACACGTCCAGGTAACTGTTCAGGACGTAGCTCTCGCCCCACGCCAGGGTGGCGCTGTCCGGGCCGGTGTAGATGCTGTCACCGAACGCGGCATCCATCGCCACGTACCTGTCGTACCAACCGTTTCCGGAGGCGCTCCCCGTACCAGGGCTGACCACGGTCAACATGGCCGCCGCGACCACCGTCGCCGTGAGACTTCGAAGGATCTTCACGCGCACCGTCCTCGATCGAATTGGTGGACGCCTCCGGTCCGGATCGGGTGGCGCCGGCGGCAGTTGCGGCGCCACCCGATCCGGGTGAATCTGGAACTCAGCCGATGGCCTTGGCGCTGGTGGTGGTCCAGTGGCTCGCGATCTGGACACGGCTGGCGAGGCCGCCTGCCCCGGTGCCGGGATAGAGCCACACGTTGTTGCTGGTGTCGACGCCGACAATGTCCAACGTTTCGTCCGAGTTCATGTCGGCCATCGTCACCCGAAGATTTGACCAGCCGGTTCCGATCTGGCGGGGCGTGCCGAACATTGCCAGTCCCGCCTGCCCGGTGTTCGGGTAGAACCACAGTCCGCCGGAGCCGTCGATGGCGACGATGTCGTCGCGACCGTCGGAGTTGAAGTCCGCCGGGTAGATGCGGTAGTTCGTCCAGGCGGATCTCCCGACGAGGATCTTGCAGCATCCGTCCGGGTAGTAGAACAGTTCGCCGGTCGACGCCTTGATGCCGAAGTGGTCGGGGCTTCGGTCGCCGTCGGCGTGCCCGGTGGCGTGGGTGTAGCCGGCCCAACCGACGCCGATCCGGCGGCGCTGTGGGTAACTCGGCGCCCCGTTGACGTTGGGATACATCCAGAGCAACCCGTCCGAGGGGATGGCGAGGACATCGGCACGACCATCGAGTGTCCAGTCCCGGATGTTCCACCGTAGGCTCGCCCAACCGCTGCCGATCTTGACGGCTGTGCCGAACGTCGACATTCCGCCGTTGCCGGTGTTCGGGTGGAGCCACAGATTTCCCGAGGAGTCCGCGGCGACGATGTCCGCTCGACCGTCCCCGTTGAGGTCGTGGGCCACCGGGTCCGGGCCCATCGTCGCCACGTCCCAGGTCTGGGTCAGCGAGACCTCCCCGTTCAGGTAGCCGCCATAGCTGCTCGATCCGGTCTTCGCGGCGCCGATGCGGAATGCGTTCGTGGTGTTCCACAGGGTGCCGTGGGAGGCCGATGCGACGTTGCGGCCGTCGACGAAGAGAAACATGCTGTGCAGGTTGCCGGCGGCGGGGCTGAAGACCGCCGTCAGCTGCGTCCAGACGCCCAGTCGCGCCGAACCCGCACTGGCGCTGGCGGTGTCCCAGATCGGGCTCGCCACGTCGCTTCGTGACATGGCGAAGCGCCATGACTGGTCGCTCGAATCAGCCCAGAGCTTGAAGCCGGCGGTGTTCGTGCCGTCCTGAGAGACGACCGTGCCGCCGTGGGATTTGAGCTTCACCCACGTGGAGACGGTGAAGGCGGCGTTGGTGGGCACGGCCGAGGTGTTGGTGGCGAGGGTGCCGCTGGTGCCGTCGAGGGCCACGTCCGGGTCGAACAGGTCGCCGGTGCTCCACGTGGCGCCGGGGGTGCCGGTGGCGTGCAGCGTGCCGGCGGTGTCCCTGGCCGCGCCGACCGTCCCGGTGGCGGAGTCGTTCAGCTGCCAGGCGTGGTCGGCGGTGATGATGGTGAGGCTGGGTTGGGCGGTGATGGCACCACTTGCGCCGGTGAGGTCGCTGACGCGCCACTCGGTGGTCTGGCCGCCATTGGTCGTGACCCAGAGATCGGGTGTGCCGTCGGTGTCGATGTCGGCTGCCCGGAGGTCGATGTCGGCACCGGTGTTCCAGCCGTCGGCTCGCAGTCTGTGGGCGTCGTAGGTGAGCTGGCCGGTGTTCTCGTCGAAGGCGAGTGCGGTCCACAGGTGCAGGGCCCCGGTGGTGCGTTCCCAGAGGAACATCGCGCTGCCGGTGGCGGTCCGGGTGGTGGCGATCCGCCAGTTGTGCCAGTTGGTGTCACCGGCGGGTGTCAGGGCGGTGGTGGGTTGGTTGAGGAGGTAGCCGCCCGGCACACCCAGGTTGGGGTGGTAGGTCAGGTGGTAGCCGTGTTCGGTGCTGCCGGTGATGCCCATCAGGTCGGGCAGTGTGGAGCCGGTCGCGCGGCTGTCGCCGGCATTGACCAACTGCTGGGGTGAGTTGCCGTTCTCGTCGCGGAGCTGATCGGCGACGATGCTCTGCTGGACGCCACTGCGGAGGGCTTCGATCACGGAACCGTCCCCGTTGCCGCGCAGGATGCTGGCCCCGCCGGTGTGTGGACCGCTGCCGTAGTAGACCAGGACGTCCTCGAAGCCTTCGCCGAAGAAACGACCGGTGACGGCCTGGGCGCCGTTGAAGTCCGCCGGGCTGTTGCTGCCAGGGTCCTCGGGGTTGGTGGAGCCGGAGACCCCGTTGCCACGGGCACCGATGTTGGTGGCCACGACGTTGCCCTGCCGGTGGCCTCCGGGAGCGAGCCACAGCCCGGACGGCAGTGCGTACCGGCCGCCCACCGCGAGCAGGTCGGGGGAGTCGTCACCGGTCAGGTCGCCCTCGGCGGCGTTGGCGGCCGGAGTCGAATTGAACGTGACGCTGGCGGTGTCGCCGAAGTTGCCGCCGGCGGACACGCTGGTCACCGAGAGGGTGTTGACGAAGCGGGTGGGTGCCACGGTGATCGTGGCGTTGCCGGCGGCGTCGGCGGTCACGTCGACCGGTGGGCCGGCGTTCACCTGGTAGACGTAGCCCTTCGGCACGGTGGTCCCTGGCGCGGGTGTGACGTCGAAGGTCCATGGCTGGCCGACTACCGTCTCCCCGTCGTTCGGCTGGCTGACCGTCGGTGACCCAGGCCGCGACGGGTCGTAGGTGAAGGTGCAGGTGGCCGACCAGTCACTCGGGCTGCGGAAGTCGGTCGCCTGCACCTTCCAGGAGAAGTTGGTGGCGGCACCGCCGCCGGCGGTACGCAATGTGGCCACCGGAACGACAAGCACCGCCGTGCTTCCGGACGGATAGGTCAGCAGGCTGGGATTGGACGCGGCCAGGGCCGTCTCGGTGGTGTCGCTGCTCTTCCACAGCTTGAACGAGACACCCAGCGTGCCGCCGTTGGGATCGGACACCGGCGCGTACAGCGAGACGCCGCTGTCGCCGACGAAGGAGCCTCCGGCGCAGGCCGTCTTGGGGGAGGTGGTTAGGTTCGTGGGCTTGTTGGGTGTGTGGTTGTAGAGGATGGTGAGGGTGGGGCTGGTCTCGTCGAATTCCTTCCAGCTCCGGGTGTCGGAAGCCTCGCTCGCGGCGACCATCCAGAGGGTGCGGGTCGCTCGTTTGTCTGTGACATCGCTGCGGATCTTGCTGGTGATGTCGAAGGAGACGGCATTGGTCGCACAGCCGGCGTAGCCGTAGGCGAAGCTCTTCGAGGCGATGGCGGAGCCCTTACTGACGCCTTCCCAATAACTCCACCTGGCGTTCGAGGAGGTCAGTGTGGTGCTGGGTCCGTAGATGTTGACGGTCTTGTCGTCACAGTTCCACGATCGGGTATTAGTGATCTTGAAATTGGCGGAGCTGATCTCGGCACTCTGGAGAGTGCCATGGGGTACGGGAAAGTTGATCAGCGTGTTGGAGTGTTGGACCCCGGAGTTGCCGACCTGCATTCGACCGAGGGGGTCGGGAGTGTTCTTCCAGTAGTTGGTGGACTGATGGTAGTAGGAGAGGGTCGCCCAGCCGGACATCCGTGGGCCGACCGGCGTCCAGACGAAGGTGGGGTCGATGTAGACCGGGAACACGGTCTCCTTCGACGTCAACATGTTGCGGTCGGGACTGAGCGCGAGTGCGCCACCGGTGATCGCAACGCCGATCGGGGCGGTCCGTGCGGCGCGGCTCGGGGCGGTGATGTCCGACTTGGCCTGCCCCTGAGCGGCGGTGGGTTCGGCGGCACGGCTGGCGGTGGAGTCCCACATGCTCGGTGCGGCCGCGGTGAGAACGGCGGCGCCCGTACGGTCCCGGCCGGTGATGTTTCCGGCCCGGTCGGAGGTGAGGGTGACGCCCGTGGTGGTGGTGGCCAGGTTCAGGGCTGCAAGCTGCGGGTGTGCGGCAGCCTGCCGGGTCTTCACGACGAACACGTGGGAGAAACCACCTTCGGTGGTGACCCGCACGGTCAGGTCAACCCCGGGCAACACCTCCCGATAGATCGCGGTCGGACCATCCAGGGTTGGGGCCGGTAGCGACATCGGCGCGGTGAAGGCCACGGCCCGATCGCCGCTGGTCAACTCCGCCATGGGGCCGGTCCCGCCGGGGGACAGGCGGATCGTGTTCGTGGTGACCGAAGGGATGATGCTTCCGTCGGTCTGCCGGACCAGGGTCGCGTCCAATCCCTTCCAGACGCCGTCGACCCGTTTGCGCGTCGGCACTGCTGACTGCGTCAACTCCAGCAGCCCATCCGGGCGGGCAGTGAGGGTGGACGTCGGGGTGCCCGCGGCTGTCGCCTCCACCGGCCTGCCGGTCCGCTTCGCCGTATCGATCGCGGCGTCCGCGTCGAGTGGGCTGGTGGGCCGCGACGTGGGAGCGGGCGGCGGTGCGGCGGCGGCCGACGAGCCCGATATCGGCAGGCTGGCGATCAGGACGGCGCTGACGGTGACACCGATGGCTCCGCTGCGGAGCGAGTGTGTTCTGGACCGGACGTGAGACGTGGACAGCACGGTACCTCCCCCATGTGATGCCACCGGTCCACGGATTCCGCGTCGGCTGGCGGCCACAGTGAAGCAAATTAATACGCAGGCGGGGAGCCCTAGGCGCATTGTTTGGCTGTGATTTGTTCTCATTAAGGTTGAATTGTGACTGATTTGAGTCAACCATGCGTCTCATCGATGTCTTGCCGGCGGTGCACGTGAGAAGTTGTCACCGCCACGGGGGTGTGCAACAAACACTTGAGCGTGGCCTGTTGTCGATCTTCGCTTGAGGTGGGGTTGCATGAACAGGCTCGGTCGAACCAGGGTGTCCGCATTCGGGCGGACCACCGTCGCTTTCGTCGTCGCCGGTTCGCTGGTGGCGAGCATGATGACCGTGACGCCGGCAGCAGCCGCGTCGAGAAGTCCGGCCATGCCTACCGCTGAGCCGGCCCCGTCGGTGAAGGGCGTCAAGCCCTTGCCGACGAAATTCGTGACACCGCCGAACGCGGCGAAGAGCACCTACCGGCCGACTCGGACCGCCTGGCCGACCGCGGTGACGTCACGCCTGAGGCTCGACGCCGCTGCGGCCCCGACGACCGCCGGCGAGCGGGTGCGCGCCGCGGACGCGCCGGTGTGGGTGCGCCCGGTCGCGCGTGACGGTGCCTACCAGGGGCCTAAGCAGATCGAGGTACGCGTCGCGGATCAGGCAGCCGCGCAGGCCGCTGGTGTGGAGGGCGTGCTGCTATCGGTGCGGGCTGGTGCCGCCGAGGCGAGCGGCGTGGTGCGGGTCGGGTTGGACTACGCCGGGTTCGCGGAGGCGTTCGGCGGCAACTACGGATCGCGGCTGGGTCTGGTGCGGCTCCCGGCGTGCGCCTTGACCACCCCATCGGTTTCCGGCTGCCGGTCGGGGACGCCGTTGGTGTCGTCGAATGACGTGTCGGCCCAGTCGGTGTCGGCGGAGGTGTCCCTGTGGTCAGGTGGCACGAATGCGCGCTCCACCGAAGGGGTTTCCCTCGTGTTGGCGGCCGTCGCGGATGCCGGCGAGGAGGGCGGCAAGGGCGGCACCTACGCGGCCACGGACCTCAAGCCGTCCGGGTCGTGGACCGGGGGAGGCAGCACCGGCTCGTTCACCTATTCGTATCCGATCGCGGTGCCGCCCGCGGCATCGGAGCTGGTGCCGTCGGTGGACCTCTCCTACGACTCGGCGAGCGTGGATGGTCAGACGGCATCGACGAGTGCCCAGTCGTCCTGGGTGGGCGACGGTTGGTCGACGGGCCGATCGTTCATCGAGCACTCGTTCGCGTCGTGCCAGGACGATCCAGGCGGTAGGGCGTCGCCGGTGAAGACGTCCGACCGGTGCTGGGACGGGTCGATTCTGACCATGTCGTTGAACGGTTCCTCCACCGTGCTCGTCTGGGATGCCGGCAAGCGGATATGGAAGCCGGAGTCGGACAATGGTGAGGTCGTCACCCGGGTCACGGATTCGAACAACGGCTCCGGTACGGAAGACACCGACTACTGGCGGGTGACGCTGCGCGACGGCACCGTCTACGAGTTCGGTCGCAACCGGCTACCCGGTTGGACGTCGGGAAAGCCGGAGACGAAGTCGGTGGATTACGCGCCGGTGTACTCACCGCACGAGGGCGATCCGTGCTACGACCCGGCGGGGTTCTCGGCGTCGGTGTGCACCATGGCGTACCGATGGAGCCTGGACCACGTGGTGGACGTGCACGGGAACGCGATGGCGTACTACTACGGGCAGGACGCGAACCGTTACGGTCGGAACAGGGGCGCCACCGACGTGTCCTACATCCGGGACTCGTGGCTGAGCCGGATCGACTACGGATTCCGCAACGGTGACGCGTACGGGACGGTGCCGAACCGGGTGGTGTTCCACGCCGGGGACCGGTGTCTGTCCGGGACCTGCCAGCCGCTGAACTCGGCGAACAAGGCGAACTGGCCGGACGTGCCGTTCGACCTGATCTGCGCCTCGGGTACGGACTGCGACAGCTGGAGTCCGTCGTTCTTCTCCACGGTGCGGCTGGCCTCCATCGAGACCCAGCAGTGGAACATTGGCACCGGCAAGCACGAGAAGGTCGACTCCTACGCCCTGACGCACACGATGCCGGCGACCGGCGACGGCACTTCGCCGACGCTGTGGTTGTCGTCGATCGTCCGGACCGGGCACGACACGAGTGCGGGTGGATCGCCGGAGGCGATCACGCTGCCGTCGGTGAGCTTCAGCGGAATCAAGTTGCCCAACCGGGTGGACACCGCGGGCGGTTTGCCATCGTTCTACCGGCAACGGATCTCGACGATCACCACGGAGACCGGCTCGGTGATCGCCCCGAGCTACGAGTTGCCGGTGCCCTGCACAGCGCCGGTGTCGCAGTCGCCCGCGTCGAACACGAAGTCGTGTTACCCGGTCTACTGGATGCCGGACGGATACGAGAACCCGCACCGGGACTGGTTCCACAAGTACGCGGTCACCCGGGTGACCTCCACCGACCCGACCGGCGGCGCTCCGGCGCTGACCACCAGCTACCGGTACCTCGATGGCGCGGCCTGGCGCTATGACGAGAACGAGGTCGTCAAGCCCAAGTACCGCAGCTACGGCCAGTTCCGTGGCTACGCCAAGGTCCAGACCTTCACCGGTGACGGGGTCAACGACCGCCGCACCCAGTCCGAGGTCACCTATTACCGGGGCATGTCGAAGAACAACTCGACGACGGCGGTGAACGTGACCGACTCCGCCGGTGGGGTGCACGAGGACGTGGACGAGTTCGCCGGCCGGGAGTTGGAGTCCACCGAGTACGTCGGCGAGAACGGGCGGGTCGACACGTCGACGATCAC
Source organism: Micromonospora sp. H61 (assembly GCF_018070325.1). Classification (GTDB taxonomy): domain Bacteria; phylum Actinomycetota; class Actinomycetes; order Mycobacteriales; family Micromonosporaceae; genus Micromonospora; species Micromonospora salmantinae. The sequence continues at coordinate 27,761 of NZ_JAGPXY010000066.1, read as the reverse complement.
GTCGTACTGGGCGTCCGGGGCCACCGCGACCCGGGCCCGCAGCGGTCTGCCGGCCTTGACCGCGCAGTGGGTGCAGACGCTCAAGACCTACACCCGGGAGGCGGTGACCAGCGGTGCGTCACCGACGTGGCGGTACACCGCCACCGAGCACGGCTACGACGCGAGCACCGCCAGCGCCACCCTCGGGGCACTGAAGCACAGCTACACCTACACCGTGCCGACCAACCCGACGTACGACCGGTGTACGAGTTACACCTACGCGCCGGCCAACACGGGTAAGAACCTGCTCGGCCTGACTGCCCAGGTCGAGACCGTCGCGGTGGCCTGCGGCGGGTTCACCGCCGGCAACCCCGCCTCGACACCGGGCAGCGTCAACACGCTGACCGCCCCGGCGACGGTGAACCGGCCCGCGCAGGTCGTCAAGACCGAACGGACCTTCTACGACGACACCACGTTCGCCGAGACGTTCCCGCAGACGACGGCGCCGTCCAAGGGCAACGTGACGATGACCCGTACCGCCACCGACCACGCCTCCGGGGCGTACACCTGGCAGACTGCCGGCCGCAGCACCTACGACGCGTGGGGGCGGGTGGTCGACAGCTACGACGCGAAGGGCAACAAGTCGACCACCGGTTACACCACGAACGCGGTGGGCCTGGTGACCGGCGCGTCGAGCACGAACCCCTCGCAGCAGACGTCGTCGACGACGGTGAACCCGCGCCGAGGCAGCACACTGACCAGCACCGACGCGAACAGTGTGGTGACCCGTCAGCAGTACGACGCGGTGGGCCGGTCGACGTCGGTGTGGTTGCACTCGCGACCGACGAGCAGCCCGGCGAACCACACCTTCGCGTACACGGTCTCGAAGACCGGTGTCACCGCGGTGACCAGCCGAACGTTGAACAACTCGAACGGCTACCAGACGGCGGTGACGTTGTACGACGCCCTGTTACGGGAGCGGCAGACGCAGGCGATCACCCCGCAGGGCGGCCGCCTGATCACCGACATGTTCTACGACACGCGAGGCTGGACGCGAGCCTCGTACAACGGATGGTGGGACAACAGCACCCTGCCGACGGTGAGCCCCCCGGTGTCGGCGACCGGCTTGAACAAGCAGGTGCCGAACCAGACCTTCACCACCTACGACGGTCTCGGTCGGGCGGTGGTCGTCGTCGCCGCGAAGAACGGGGTGACCGTGTCGACCACGACCACCGTTCACCACGGCGACCGCACCACCGTCGTCCCCCCGGACGGGGGCACGGTGGCCACCACCATCACCGACCCGCTCGACCGGAAGACCCAGCTCGTGGAATACCCGGTGCGGCCGACGGTGACGCCGCCGTCCGACACCTTCACCGGCACCTACACGCTGACCGGCGGCACCACCACGACCAGCAGCTACGGGTACGACGCCCGCGGCAACCAGACGACGCTGGCCGACGCGAAGAACAATGTGTGGACATCGACGTACGACCTGCTCGGTCGGTTGGTGGCCAAGTCGGACCCGGACGCCGGCGACAGCAGCCTTTCCTACGATGCCAACGGCAACCTGGAGCAGGTCACCGACGGCCGGGGCAAGGTCCTGTCAAACACCTACGACGCGCTCAACCGCAAGACCGGCGAGTTCGCGGCGACGGTGGCGAACCAATCCCCGGCCAACCAACGGGCGAAGTGGGTGTATGACAACAGCAACGACGTGGCCGGGGTCACCCACGCGGTCGGTCAACTGACCACCACCATCGCCTACCGGGGCGGGCAGGCGTACACCACCCAACAGAAGGACTTCAACGTCTTCGGCAAGAGCCTCGGTCAGACCATCACCATCCCCGACAGCGAAGGTGCCCTGGCGGGGTCGTACGTCTTCGAGCACAGCTACACCGACGTGCTCGGCCTGCCGCTCAGCGACAGTCACCCGGCCACGGGCAGTCTGCCGGCCGAGACCGTCCTGCACGGGTACTCCGGGTTGCTGGACCTGCCGACGACCCTCGCTGGCCTCGACGCCTACAGCCAGCACGTCAGCTACGACGCGTGGGGGCGGGCCAACCAGCAGAAGATTGGCTCCTCGACGAGCTTCGCCCTGGTCACCAACACCTACGACACCCACACCGGCCGGCTGGCCAAGCAACTGGTCAGCAAGGCCACCAGCAGCACGGCTGCCACCCCGCTCGACGAGCAGCAGTACCGCTACGACCTGTCCGGCAAGATCGACCAGAAGATCAGCAAACGTCACGGCGCGGCAGCCGAAACGCAGTGCTACGGCTACGACGGCCTGAACCGGCTCACCGAAGCGTGGACGGCCACCGACAGTTGCGCGACCACCCCTACCGGCGGCAATCGGTCCATGGTGGGCAACAACGTCGGTGGGGGCGGCGCGTACTGGACCAGCTGGGAGATCGACGCGATCGGCAACCGCACGAAACAGGTCGAGCGCGGTCTCTCCGGTGCCGGTGACGTCACGACCAGCTACACCTACGACGGCAACGGCCAAGGCCAACCCCACACCCTCACCGCCACCAGCTCCTCCGGCGGCACCACCGGCACCACCGGCTACTCGTACGACGCCGCCGGCAACATGACAGGTCGCGATGCCGCCCAGGGCTTGCAGAGCCTTACCTGGGACGACGCCGGGAAACTCACCGACGTGACCGGCGGAAGCAGCGGCACCAACGCCTTCCTGTACGACGCTGACGGCAACCTGCTCCTGCAGAGGGAACCCGGCAAGACCACCCTCTACCTACCCGGGCAACAACTCAGCCTCAGCACCGCTACCGGCGTCATGGACGTTGACCGCTACTACGCGCTGCCCGGCGGCGGCACCTGCATCCGGTCCGGCGGCGGCAGCAACTACACCTTCGCGCTCGCCGACCACCAGGGCACCCCGGCCCTCTACCTCGACAGCACCGCCCAGACACCGACCTGGCGCCAGTACACGCCCTACGGCGCACCCCGTGGCACCACCGCTGCATACCCCGACAACCGCGGTTTCCTCAACAAGCCGATGAGCCCGACCGGGCTCACCACCGTCGGCGCCCGCTCCTACGACCCGACCATCGGCCGTTTCATCTCCGTCGACCCCATCATCGACACCGCCGACCCGCAACAGTGGAACCCCTACAACTACGCAAACAACTCTCCGGTCACCCGATCCGATCCCACCGGTCTGATCTCCGACGAGGTCGCGGCCGGCCGAATGACTCGATCTGAGGCGGAGTCTCGCTCGAAGCGAATTTGGGCCGGCCGGACCGACAAATGGAAGAAGAGTCCCGTCGGCAAGCCGACGGGCATCAGGACCGGCGGCAATTACAAGGCATGGAAGGACCTGAACGCAGAGGACCTGTTGCGCGAGTTCTTCAACAAGCGGGGGATGAACTTTGAATTCAAGGATGGCGACTACTTCGCCGAACAGCTCCGTAAAGACCCATTCCTCCGCAAGGCCATCGAGGAAATAACGAAGCTCATACACTCCGGCGAGATTCAGGGTGACCTCGGCAAGAGTCTCGGGGATCCCAAGAACGCTACAACTGCCTTCAAGGAGCTGATGGTTATTGGAAGACACGTTCTCAATCAGCCTACCTACGGAAACCTGGAGGTTGCGATGATGGGGTCCTACAGAGTGAAATGGAAGGCGAGCAACGTCGATGACTTCGGCGCCGCGGACCTGACAATCACCATTACCAACACCACCTCGGCCAAATCGCTTACCCGCCACCCGATCTTTGGTTATTCGAAAGCGTATCAAAACTGGCGAAATAAGCAGTTCTGGTCCCGCTGGCTCGACGAGCGGATTCCGGATCAAACGCAGACGATCACGCTCCACGAGCGAATCCCTCGATCCCCGATTTTTGGGGACAATCGCCCTCGTCCTCCTTCGATCTGCAGAAACGCCATGTCCGGCGGCGGGGGATGCTGATCGGTCGCGGCGCTGCGGGTGCCCGAGATGGGTAGGCCCGGGAGTAGCGGCCACATCAGCTGAACGCCGTCCTGCTTGAGCGGAACGGGCTCCGGACGGCAACCGGGGCCCGTTCTGCCGCCGCACGCGCGTTGTTCAGTGGTGGTGGCCCGCAGACCGATGAGTGGTGTCGCGCCGCTCACAGGACGCGTACGCAGGCGGGCGACGGCCTGGCGGCGCGTGAGGTCGACGACGACCAGCCGGCCGTTCTCCTCCCACACGGCCAGCGTGTCGGCGTGGCGTATCGGCATGCTCGGCGACGAGTGGGTTCTCGCCGTCGGCCCGGTGCCGTCGGCCGCCGCTCATTACTGGGTTGTGCAGCCCTTCGTAGACGGCGGGCGCTGGCCCGCTACTGGCCGGATCCGGCCATCTCGGCAGTAGTCGGTGTGCCAGCATGCCATCGCCCGGACCCCGACAGAGACCAGCCGCTCCGCCATACGAGGGAGGCTTCCGACGTCGGGGCCGCGTTACGAGACCAAGTTGCTGAGTTCGGCGACGAGACGTCGCATGTCCTCGCCGGCGTCAAGAGACACCATGACGGATGCCTCCCACGCCCTCGGGTCGTAGCCCCGCGGGCCCCGGATGACGAAACGGAGACTGACGTGGCCTCGGCCGTCATGCGTCGCGTCGATGCGGAGGTCATGTTCTAGTGACTCCCAGGCTCGCACGTCGTCCCACCCCGCGTACGACTCAGCGAGCTCGGCTGCCCACGATAAGATCCCGTCACCATTGAGCGTCCGGACCCAGGCCAGGGCACTGACGCCGTCATCGGCCAACTCGCACCGCAGGTCAAGTACCTCGTCGTCCCACGGTCGCTCGGCGCAACGAAGACGGACCGACCCAAGCCCGGCCTCGGCGGTGATCTCGATGCCGTCGTCCAACTGCCTCAACACCGGAAGAGCATGCCATTGGTGCTTGCCCGTGGCGAAGTGTGTCGACGCCCGCGGTGTTGGCCACAGGTGCAGTTAACGCAGCAACAGTTAACGCAGCTTCGGGCCGATGGCCGTGGCCAGCGTGCCGTCGCCTTCGGAGTGCATGATCAGGTTGATCACCCCTGTCGCGAGATGTCCGGTGCGGTCTCCCGTTCGGTGCCTGCGTGCCGGACGATGCGAATCTCCTGCGCCTTCGCTGGGCGATCCTGGGGCCGCCTCTCGCGACGGTCCTCATGCTTGGCGTCGTCGTTGTGGTCGGAGTGGTGAGGGGCAGTGACCCGGAGCTGTGGATGCGTCCGGTGGTGCTGGCTCCGGGCGGCCCGCTGGTTCTGTTGTGGTGGCAGGCGGTGGTCCGTCCGCGGCATCGCTGGTGGGCGCTTGGCGTCGCTCTGGCGGTGACGATCGTTGCTTACCTGCTGCTGTACCGGCTGGTCCTTGCCGGGCTGCCGTTCCCATGGGACGGCGTGGTCAGCTTCGCGGTCGCCGGCTGGCTCGGAGCCTTCGCCTACGTCACCGTCACTCAGCGACCCAGGATGCCGTTGGCTCGCGGCAAGGTCGGCGGCGGCAGCATGATCGCGTCGGGCGGGGTGTACGAGGAACGGTTCGGCTTCACACGCCGTGACCTGCTGCTTATGCCTACCAGCGCTGTCTTCGTCGCCGTCGGCGTCGTGCTTTTCCGCGACGAGCCTCTCCCCTGCTTGGGTGCCATCGTGTTGGGGGGCATGTTCCTGCTGCTGCGATTCGTCACCGTACGGCCCGTATGACGCGGACGCTGGAGCGTAGGCCAACTGCGGGTTGGGGACGCCGGCCACACAGATGAAGACGACCCGACGCCGAGCATCGCTGGGCACCCATCGCACGCTAGCCAAGATTGCATAGCCGCCTTAAAGAGCTACAACCGGTCGGCAATGCGGCGCCTCAGTGGATCCACCGCGTCAAGCGCCTGCTCAACAGCCTCAGCCAACCCTCGGCCTGATCTCATGATCCCCTCCAGTGCCGACTCGGCGGCTGCCACGTCCTTGACGGATGGCCGAGTCGGCCAGAGCTCGGGTCATGGCGCAGAGCAGCGCATGCACATCGACCACGGTGGCCCGTCGGTCGAATAGCCGGTCGAACGCATCGAGGAGCGCCTCAAGGAGAGGCAGTTCATCTGCCGAGGTCACGCTTCAACATCATGTCGATCCGTCGTCCAGAGGCAGGGTTTGCGGTGTGCCATTAGCGTGCCATTGGGCCAGGGCGGCGGGGACCAGCCGGGGCCACGAGAGACCGCCGGGACCAGGCCGCCAACCCTTGCCATCGACAACGATCGGCCTACTGCCTCGCTTGTTCAGCGCCACCGAACCTCCCGCCATGTCATGGCAGCATTTCGCAGCCGTACAGCCATTCGTACAGCCAACACGGTCAGCCAAGGCCGACGTGATCCGATAGCGGCAGACGCCTTGAGTAGGGGAAGGGTACCGCGACCAGTCATCCGCGATCTTCTTCTAACCCCAGGCCGTAGCTCCAGTCGAGCAGTTCCGGAACCCGCTCCTGAAGCGAGCTGAGCCGGCACGCGACTATCTCCGCCGAGCGCGCGGGCGTGCTGGAAGTCGTTCTGGGCCGTCTTTGGCCCACCGTCGATCGGCAGGTAGGCATTCCCGATGTCATCACCGCCGCCGTTCGAGGCTCCCGCTCTGCCGGCCGATTGTTGACCGACCGGCTCGCCTGGCTGGCGATCATCACCACGACGATCATCCTCAGTGTCGGACAGCTGCTGGTCTTCACCAACTCTTACCGGTCATACGGCCAGGCGCTACACGACGTCGCTCTGACCACCATCACCGGTGAACCGCTCGACGCCAGCGATCCGTTCGCCCAGGTCATCGAACTGGTGCTCGCGGTCTACTCGGTGGTCGTCTTCGGCACTCTGGCCGGGGCACTCGGCGCCTTCTTCCTCAGTGCTGAGCGTGCACGCAAGGAAGCGGCCTCGTGAGCCGGCGTACGGCCTCGGGGAGCTGCTGACTCATCCCGGCAGTCTTCCGGGGGCCGGTGATGTTCGGCGATCGGCAGGTGAGTGGGAGCAGCCGGACCGCGCCCGGCCGGCACCCTTCGCCGCGCGGGTTGGGCGAACCCGGCAAAAACGATGGCCATGGCGTCGTGGCGTCCGGATGGTTGTCAGTGACTGTTGCCGGATTGCGACAGCCGCCGGTTGATGGCCGATTGGTGGACGGGAAGCGCAACGGCCGCCAAGTCGCGGACGACAGTGTCCAGCAGTCGCCTGACGCGAGGCTGTTGGCGGGCGACGAGTCGGATGTCGTCGATCGTCATGGCCAGGAGGGCCTCGTATGAGGTGCCGTTGACCTGGGCGCGGACGGTGCCATCGTCGTCGCGGACGGTGTGGGTCGGGCCGGGCCGGGTGGCCAGCCTGCGGAGGAGGTCGTGTGACTCCTGCAGGGCCCGAACGGCGGTGGTGACGTCGTTGACTGCCGGGGACAGCGCACGTTCGGCGATGTCGGCGAGTTGCCGGAACCCGAAGCCGAGGTCCTGTCCCGGGGTGCGTTCCACGCTGATGATCACGCACTGCTCGGCTCGGTCGGTCGGCACTGGGCGAGGTGTACTGCCGGCGACTTGATGCACGCGTAGCAGCGGCGCGCCGGCGACAACGAAGTCGCCTGGTGTGGGAACGATGCTGATGGCGCAGTCGTACTCGCGGGCGAGCCGCGCGAGCAGGGCGATGTCGGTGTTGTTAACCATGCCGGGTGTTGTGGCTGGCACGGTTTGTGTGACCTTGCCGAACACTGCCGGCAACTCATCGGGCGGGGGGAGGCGGGCGATGGACCGCCGTGTCTGCGCCCCGATGGAGCCGATGATGTGCGACACGCGCATCACGGTCGTGATGTGGTGCAGGTAGTAGATGAAGGTGCCGCTGCTGCAGAGGACAAGGGCTATCGACACCGCGAGGGACAACTCCGGCAACCGTTGGTCGTCCCTGGCCGGGAGCGCGGCCAGCACCACCATCGCGAACAGGAAGGTGGCGACGAACGTACCGAGCGTCGCCTGGATGATCCGGTCCTGCAGGAAGGTTCGTAGGACCCTGGGGGAGTACTGGCTGCTTGCCAGCTGCAGGGCCACGACCGTGATGGAGAAGACCAGGGCGGTGAAGGAGATCATCGCGGTGATGATCGAGGAGAGCAACGATCGCGCGCCGGCAGGCCCGCTGGGCACAATCCCCTCGACGGGGAGGTTCAGTTGCAACTCCAGTGCCGTCAGTCCGATCGCCGCCGCCAGGGCGCTAACCGAGAAGGTCGCTGGCACCAGCCAGAAGCCCTCCCGTACGTCGGACAGCCGGGAAGACATAGTGCGGGGCCGGCTCACGAGGCGTGGCTCCTTACTGGCCGTCGGCCGCAACGGCGGTGACTGTTTCCAGCGGTTGCGGTGGGTGGATGGTGATGCTCTGGGTCACCGATGCCACGTTGATGGCGTTTTCCGCGAAGCGGTCCAGTGCTCGTCGGGTGACTTGGTCCTTGACCTGTCGGGCGGCGCGTACGGGCACGACGAATCGTGCCGACAGTTCGCCCCAGTTTGAGGTGGCGCGGACGAACGGTGCTGAACGGTTAGGGCAGTTTGGCGGCCAGCGAGCAGGGGCGGCGGCAGCCGGTCACCAGCGGGAGCGGTGCCCGTCTTTTTAGGCCGGTTGGTCGCGCCGAGAAGCATCTGTGCACGTGGCGAGGCGTGGCGATGATCATGGCTACCCGTCGTGCCAAACGGCAGGGGAGGTGAATGGGTTTCGCTCACCCCGTGAACCTGTAGCCCCGGAAGTCGTACTGATAGAGGCCGTCGGCGTCGGGACCCGGACGACCGGTGGTGGGATCGCCCCGAAGCATGTACACCATTGCGCGTTGCGGCGTGCCGGTCGTCGTCGCGGGTGAAGCCGTCGTTGGTTCCTTTATTGGCTCCACGTATACCGACGGGAGTTCGGACTGAAGTCGACGGGTTCCGTCCAGCGGCCCGCCGTGGAACTCGGCGACGTTCTGGCGGTTCATGCGTTGACCTCCAGTTTCGCTGCTTGGCCCGGCGCTCGAATCCTGGTGATCGAAGGGCTCACAGAAAGTCGGGCCGACGGGTGTCTGGCAGTCCGAGGTGGCAAGAAAAAGTTGTCGTCAACCTCCTTGGGGTAGGCGCGCGTTGCGGGGCCGAAGATGGTTCTGGTGTTGTCGGTGATGAGGAACCGGAACGTGTGGCAGGGGCGAGACAGAGCGCCGCCGCCGAAGGCGTGGCACTCGGAGCAGTTGGTGCGAGACAAGTCGCCCGCTGGACGTGTGTTGACGTCTTCAACTAGGGCATTGTCCGGCACCAAGGGGCCACTGTTACGGCGTCTTATGCCAAGATGCCTTACTCGCGCCGGTTGTGCGATCGCTTCGGGGCGCTACCCGCCGTTCGAGGTGCCTACGGTGGACCGCCCCCCTTGCTTGGAAGCTGTTCGTGGCGGCGTTCGCTGCGGGCGCCACGTTCGGGCCGAGGGGGCGGACGGCGTTCGAGCATTTCGGGAAGAGACATCGGCGAGCTGTTGATACTTGCCGCGTTGCTGGTCTTCGGCGCGCTGATCGGGTGCGGTTCGGTTCCTCGGCGAGATCACGTGGGCCGGCTGGGCATTTGCGATGCTGACCATCTTCGTGGTCCGCCCGGTTGCGTTGTGGATCTCGTTCCTGCGCTCCGGGCTCGGCGCCAGAAAACAGGCCGCCGCATGTGGTTGGGCCGGAGGGCTTCGCCTCCGTCATCTACGGGCTACTGCTCCTCGGGGTCGGGCATTGCCGCGGGCGACAAGGTGTTTCACGTCGTTGCGCTGATGATCGTGACTTCATCTTGATGCAGTCGTCGACCGACGAGGTGACAGCGGCGAGTCGCGGGAGGCGCCAGCCTGCTTCGGCGTGCTACACCGGGTCCACCGGCCGGTGCGGCCCTGCCGCTAGATCGGGGCAGCCCGTCTGCCGGCTGGTGATCCGTTGGGGCTGTCGATCGCGGCCCAGACGGTCTTGCCGTCGCCGAAGGCGAAGAAGCCCCAGTGTGTGGTGAGGGCGGCGATGATCGGAAGGCCACGACCACCTTCGGTGACCTGACGAGGGAGGGCCGGGGTGGTGGAGTCGGGTGTGTCGCCCTCGCGGTCCCGGACGCTGATTCTCAGCGATCCCGCCACTGCGGAGACGGTGATATCCATGTCGGTGCCGGCGTGTTGGACGGCGTTGCTGACCAGCTCCGACGCGATGACCATCGCTTGGTCGGCCACCGCGTCCAAACCCCAGGCGTGACACTGCCGGGCGACGAGCCCGCGGGCAGCGGCGGGCGAGTGCGGGTCGGGGGGCAGTCGCAGGTGCGCGCGGTACGGAGAGATCGACGCACGCTTGGCGGGGTGGTCGAGCAGAGCCCTTCCGAGGATCGCGTGCTGACCGAGTGTGGCGCGGAGCAGGCGTCCCGGGGGAGTCAGCGGATTGGCCGACACCGTCAGCTCCGGTCCGTCGGAGCGGTCGGCGGCCCACCGGGCGAGGAACGTGCCGATCGGGGCGACGTCCGACGTCGTGAGCGTGTCCAAGTCGACCACGAGGGTCAGCGGGGCGTCCAGGGCGCCCGCGAGCAGCAGGGCGGCAAGATGTGGTTCCGCTTCTGGGGTGAGGCCGCCGGCGAGGGTGATGCGGGTGCTACCACCGTCGAAGTCACGCAGGATGGTCCATCTCATTGGTGGCACGGCAATGTCATCTGCCGGTCGGTGAGCCGTAGATCGTGCCGGTCGGCCGGTTGGCGGGACGCCCGAGCGTGGCCGCCACCCCGGTGACCCGAAGCACCTCGGCGACGATTCCGTGGGCGTTACGCAGGATCAGGACCCGTCCCTGCCGGGCGGCGAACCGGTGGACATCGACAAACTCTTTCACCGCACCGGAGTCGATCAGCGTGGTGTCCTGAAGATCGACGATCAGCCACTGCGTTGAGGTCGCCGCGAGCGTGCGCTCCACGGCTTCGCGCAGATGGCCGGAAACGGCCATGTCCAGTTCTCCGGCAAGGTGGAGGGTCCGCGGCGCGAGCCCTGCACCGGAGGACCGGATGCTGAACACGAGCTTCTGCCACCTCCCTGAGCTGACGCCTAAGGGTTACGGTTGCCAAGATACCTGCATGACTGCAGGTATCGTCAGGGTGTAACGGTACCTGTTCGACGCCTCGCGTCATCAGGTGCCGGCGCTGACTGTTCCCAGTGCCGCCACCACACCTCTTCCGTCGGCTCTCCGGCGGCGATCACCAGGGAATTGATCAGCTCGGCGGGCGTCCGCCGGCGTCCGGAGTCGGCGACGTTCAGGAGACGCCGGATTTCAGCGGTCCGGCGTCGCATGACATCGCCCACGAGCCGTTTGCCGCCTTCGGTGAGGCTCAACCAGGCGACCCGCCGGTCATCGGGTTGTTGACGGCGGGTCACCAATTCCCGCCGTACCAGGCGATTGCATGTTCTCGTCGCCGTCGACGGGTGTACGCCCAACAGGGACGCGAGATCCACGGTGCGCAGCGGAGCGCGTGACGCGAGAATGACCAGTGTCCGGTACTGCGGCAGGGTGACCTCGGCGTCCACCGACCCCAGGGTTCGGGCGGTGATGCCTACCAAGGTGCGGGCGAGCGCGGACAGGCCGTCAACCAGCTGGTCGTCAGCTGCGCTCGACGCAGTGCCGCCTTCCACGTACAGTTCCACCCAGAAATGATTGCACGGGTGCACGCATAACCGTTCAGGCGGGGCCGTTCATGCAGATGAGGACTGAAGCGTTGCCCACCGATGCGGGCGCGCGGTGGGAGAGGGTGACGGCACTGCCGTTGACCGTCCTGTCGGTCTTGTTTCTCGTGGTCTACGCGGCGCCGATCCTGCGGCCCGGCCTGGCGGAATCCTGGCTCCGGGTGTGCGAGGCGACAACTGTTCTCATCTGGCTGATGTTCTGGGTCGACTTCGTGGTGCGGCTCAGCCTGACCAGAGCCCGGGGGCGGTTCCTGCGGGATCACCTCTTCGACCTCGCGGTTCTGGTGCTCCCCGTCCTGCGCCCGCTGCGTGCCCTGCGACTGATCACCGTGGTGCTGAGCCTGAGCAGACGCGCGGAGTCGTGGGCACGTGGCCGGCTCGCCGTCTACGTGGGCGCCACCACCATGCTGCTGGTGCTGGTGTCCGCGCTGGCGGTGCTGGACGCCGAGCGGTCCGCAGCCGACAGCAACATCACGTCATTCGATGACGCTCTGTGGTGGGCGACGGTGACCATCACGACCGTCGGCTACGGTGATCACTACCCGGTCACCGGGACGGGTCGGTTCGTCGCCTTGGGGCTCATGATCGGGGGCATCGGCCTGATCGGTTTCGTCACCGGCTCACTGGCAACCTGGATCGTGGATCGGGTCTCCCAGAAGGGCGGAACCGCACCGGCGACCGCCGACGACATCGCTGTCCTGCGCGCCGAGATGGAGGCGCTACGTCGACAGCTTGGTCCAGAGACATCGCGGGCGGGCGACGATCCGGATCGGCGGAGCCATGCGATCCAGTCCTCCGGTTGAGCGCAGCGAGGGCAGGAGGCCGGCCGCCCGTTCCTCCGTCGCCGACGCGGCGCCGGGCAGGTGGACCCGCTGGCTCGGCGTGCGACTGGCCATCGGATTCATCGTGGTGGTCCTGCTGATCGACGTCGCGGCGGCCACCCATGCCGTACTCATTGGCTTCCTGGCCCTCGCCCCGCTGTTCGCCGCTGCCGTCGAAAGCCCGCGCCGCACCGCCGCGGTGTCGGCCGCCGCGACCACGGCAGCGGTGGGGGCCGGGCTGCCCAGCGGGATGCTCGGCAGTCTCGATCACCTGCTCCGGGTGGCGGTCGTCATCACGGTCAGCCTGATGGCGGTGTACGTCGCGCGGGCTCGAACGAGACGAGAGGAGCGTCTGCGCCGGATGGCCGAGATCGTGCGGATCACCCAGGCGGCGATCCTGCGCAAACCGCCGCAGTATGCAGCCGGGGTGGAACTGGCCGCCCGGTACGTCTCGGCCTACGAGGAGGCCGGCGTGGGCGGCGACCTGTACGAGGTGGTGGCCGACCAGGACCGGCTGCGGATCATCGTCGGTGACGTCTGCGGCAAGGGGCTCGCCGCGGTGCGGCTGGCTTCGGCGGTAGCGGGGGCGTTCCGGCAGTCGGCGATCGTTCGGCCCGACCTGACGCAGGTGGCGCGAGACCTGGATGACCTCGTCGCTCGGGAGCCGACCCTGCCCCGGGCCGCGACGTTCGTCACCGCCGTCTTGGTCGAGCTACGCGGGGGCGAGATCCGGACCGTCAACTGCGGTCACCCCGCGCCGATCCTGCGGCACTGCGCCGCCGGAGAGCTGGAGGAGTTGACGGTGTCGCCCGATCGACCATTGGGTCTGGGTGGGCCTCGGGCACCGGAGAATGTGGGCCGTTGGGACGTCGGTGACCGGCTGCTGGTGCTCACCGACGGGCTGCTCGAGGCACGTGACAGCGAACGGCGCTTCTTTCCGATGCCTGCGCTCAAGGCGTGTCTGGCCGAGCCGTCGGTGGACAGCTGTCTCGACGCGGTCTGGGACGCCGTGCACCGGCACGTGGGCGGCGAACCGCATGACGACATCGCACTTTTGCTGGCCGAGCGCCAGCCCGCGGTCGGTTGAGGGACGAACAGGCCTCGCACCCGTCGTCCGGCGGCAGCTCTTCGCCGCCGGACTGCTGGGCCTGCTGTGCACAGAGGCCGAAGACTAGGCATCCCCTCGACCTGACCCCGCCGTCCCTCGGCTACCCCACAGATCGGATCCTCTCGTGACTCCGCCCCCGGACGCGGCCCCTCCGCGTCGCACGGCCCTGGCCGAACGCCTCAGGCACGCGGCCGTTCGGCCGCGCCAGATCATGCGCTCGCCGTGGGCAGGCCGTGTCCTGGCGGCGGTCACGCTTGTCGCCGTCACCGCCACGGGCATCACGATCGGCACCCTCCTCGGTGCCAGAGGCGCCAGTGACGTCGGGCCCTTCCGGGTCGCTTTCCAGCTGACCCCGTCGACGCACGGCGGCACAGAGATCGCCATACCCCCGCTGGGGTCACTTTTCCTCGACAGCCACGACGGCCCCGCGCGACTGACCGTCCGCCTCGACTCACTCGACCAGCGACGCACCGAGGCTCTGCTCGACGACCCCGCCGGCCTCGCCCACGCCGGCGCCACGGCACCTGAGGACCTCCGTGACGCCCTGGTCCGCCTCGGGCTCCGTACGCTCGGCGTGTCGGTCCTCACGTCCATGCTGCTCGCGGGGTTGGCGTTCCGGTCTGTGCGCCGCGTCGCCTGGTCGGGTGGTCTCGCGCTGCTGGTCACCGGCGGCACCCTCGGCACGGCCGCCCTGACGGTACGACCGCAGGCGCTGGCCGAACCCCGGTACGAGGGCCTGCTGGTCAACGCCCCGGCGCTGATCGGCGACGCGCAACGGATCGCCGATGACTACAACCGCTACGCCGAGCAACTCCAACGCCTCGTCGGCAACGTCGGCGAGCTGTACACCACCGTGTCGACCCTGCCGATCTACCAGGCTGCGCCCGACACCACCCGGATCCTGCACGTCTCGGACCTGCACCTGAACCCCGCCGCCTGGCCAATGATCAAAACCGTGGTCGAGCAGTACGACATCGACCTCGTCATCGACACCGGAGACATCACCGACTGGGGCAGCGAACCCGAGACCTCGTACGTATCTATGGTCGGCCAGCTCAGGGTGCCCTACGTCTACATCCGCGGCAACCACGACTCACCCCGAACCGCAACGGCGGTGGCCAGCCAGCCGAACGCCGTCGTCCTGGACGACTCCGTGACGACGATCGCCGGAGTGACGATCGCCGGAATCGGCGACCCCCGGTTCACCCCCGACAAGCAGGACGCCGAGGCAGGACCCTGGGAGGAACCAGCGACGACTGTCGAGGGTACGGGAACGCAGCTCGCCGCGACGATCCGCTCGCTGGACCTACCGGTGGACATCGCCCTCGTGCACGACCCCGCATCAGCGACCGCGCTCAACGGTGCCACGCCGCTCGTCCTGGCAGGCCACACCCACCAGCGAAAGGTGACGACTCTGCCGCCGACCGGCACGCTCACCACCCGGCTGGCAGTGCAGGG
The DNA here is from genome assembly GCF_018070325.1 of Micromonospora sp. H61. GTDB lineage: Bacteria > Actinomycetota > Actinomycetes > Mycobacteriales > Micromonosporaceae > Micromonospora > Micromonospora salmantinae. The sequence continues at coordinate 12,748 of NZ_JAGPXY010000066.1, read as the reverse complement.
TTCCACCGGCGGGGCGGGGTTGCGCGGACTCGAAGGTGACGAACCGATGCCCCTGGTCATGTCGGTGCTCTACCTCGGCGCGGATCACCGGCTCCAGGCGTACGACGACATTCAGGTCGGCGGCACCGGCACCGCGCAGGTGAGCCTCAATCGCAAGGTGGTCGACGCGGCATCGCCAGTAATTCCGGCCGCGCCGTCCGCGACTCCCGCCGACAACTAGCTTTCTCGCGTTCGCGCCCGTTCTGCTCCCCACGACGGGCCGGCGCTGCTCGACGACGCAATCCCCGACGGCACCCCGCTCTCCGCCGTGGTGGACCGGAGCCACCGGGGCATAGTCCAATGCTCGACCTGTTCGCGTCCGTAACGCCCGACAAACTGCCTGGCACGCGCCGGCTGAGGCCGTTTGTGCCCCCAACCGACGGGAAGGCGATGGGCGATGGTGGCGCGGAGTCGCCTGCGCCACGGCAGCACAGGGAGGGTGACATGGGTGACCGGGATCAGCTGCACGATCTTCGCCAGCAGGCCCACGACGCGGGCATCGAGGGCAACTCCAAGATGACCGAGGACCAGCTGCGTGATGCCCTGCGCAAGGTCGGCAAGGGCGAGCGGCCCCAGATGGCCAAGCACGACGCCAAGCGATGACGAACGCGGGCGGTGCCGGCACCCTCTCGGGTGCCGGCACCGCTTGCGTGTCGCAGCATGCTGGCCGGTAGGTGCGAGCGGATCGGCGCGCGCCTCGGCGCAGATCCGGCAGTCCCAAACGCGACGGCGTGGCCGTCGCACACGATCCGCACGACGTACGCGTAGTGGCGCACGCCTTCGGCGCGGCGCGGCTCGGGTTCGCACCGTGGCCGGTGTCTCGGGACAGCACCTGGACGGTGTCGGGCTCGGATCAGGCGAGCGCGCGGAGGCGGTCGGCCGCCCTGCCAGAGCAGCCGGATGACCTCCAACGCCTCCTGAGTCGATCGAGAACGACCCCTTCGTGTCGATCCTGGATCGACACGACCATGCTGTTATTGACACCTCTGCATCAGCCGCGCCGGCGTCCCCAGATCGTCACCTCCTGTGCGGCGAGCGCCCGGCCGCCTTCGAAGGTCCGGTACGGTCCCGCAGGTCCAAGGTGGTAACGGTTGGCAAGGTCGCGGTGGGAGAAGGGGACCACGGTGCCCACCACGGTGACCAACTGCGGCGGAGCGGGCGCGGAGGGGCCTGTTGACAGCACGAGCAGGGTCCCGTCGGTCAGATCCGCGTCGCGGACGATGAACGCGTTGTCGGTGATGACCTGCTCGACGGCGGCGGTCACGGTGAGACGATCACCCACCGCGGCTCGGGCGACCGTGCCCGGCCGGGTCGCCGGCTCGGGATCGGGGCGGGGTGCTGGAGCCGCAGTCGGGTGGCTGCAGCCCACGGCCAGGAGGACCACCGGCGCGAGAGCGGCCAGCGCCTGATGTGTCCGGTCACGCCATCTGTTCATCCGCGGTTCCGCCTCCCTGCCTGTCCTGCCTCGTATCCAACAAGTTCCCTGGGATGTGGCGGTACGACCACGGAACCGTGACGGTCGTATGACAATCCCCGGCGCTTCTGAAAAGACGTGTTGAGCAGGGTTTTGGTCCAGATCAGGTCGGGTAGGGCCGAGCGTCGAGGGAACATCAACGCGGCCCGGACGGACGCAACGGAATTCACCGTCGGGAATTCGCGTCGATGTCGTGCGACGACTGGAGAGACGGGGGCAGATGCGACTCCTGCAGCAGCGCTACCGGCTCGACGAACCGGTCGGCCAGGGTGGCATGGCGGTGGTCTGGCGCGGGTTCGACCTGCGGCTACAGCGTACGGTCGCGGTGAAGATGCTCTCTTCGGAGCTGCTCGACGACCCGGCGGCGCGCGAGCGGTTGCGTGCTGAGGCGCTCGCCGCGGCGAGGTTGGACCACCCGCACATCGCCGGCGTCTTCGACTACGGCGAGCAGCGGCAGCGCCGCAGGCGAGTCCCCTTCCTCGTCATGGAGTTCGTCGATGGCGAGACGCTGGCCGGCCGCCTGCAGCGCTCGGGACCGATGGCGTGGCGCGAAGCCGCGCGGACCGGTGCCGCCGTGGCGGACGCCCTCGCCGCCGCGCACGCCCACGGCCTCGTCCACCGCGACGTCAAACCCGGCAACGTGATGCTCGGTCCACGCGGGGTCAAGGTTGTCGACCTGGGCGTCGCCGCGGGGGTTGGCCAGAACCCCGCCGACTCGGCGGGGCTGATCTGGGGGACACCGGCATACCTGGCCCCGGAACAGGCTGCCGGTGCCACGGCGGCGCCGGCCGGTGACGTCTTCGCCCTGGGTCTGGTGTTGGTCGAGTGCGTCAGCGGGCGAAGCGCCAACGACCTGCGGCGCGGTCGGGGCGGCGACGAGGTTCCGTCCATTCCGGAGATGCCGGCCGGCGTGGCCGATCTGGTGCGCCGTTGCCTGGCCACGGACGTGGACCGCCGGCCGGCGGCTGCCGAGGTGGCGGCCGTGCTCCGCACCGTGGGCGGTACGGACGTGGCGCTGCGGCCGGCGGACCCGGTGGCCGACCTGCCGGCAACCGCCGGATCGACCCGTCAGCTCATCGCTGGTTCGAGTGCCCCGGCCGGCATCGGACGGAAGCCGCCCGTACCTGTCAGGACGCCCGACCGCGCGGGCCACCGCAGGGTTCGTGCCGGGGTTGCCGTCGGTGTGCCGGCGGTTCTGCTCGCCGCCGTCCTCGTCGGTCAACTGCCGGGCCGCAAGGCCGTAGACGATGTCGCGGGTACCGACGTCCCAGCTGCCGGTGCCGGCGGTGTCGCCGATGCCCAGGCCGGAGACTGCGCCACCCGCTATATCGCCTACCACCTGCCGGACGGCACCTTTCGGGCCGATCTGACCGTCACCAACACCGGGGGGGAGTGGCTGCGCGACTGGTCACTGGCATTCGCGCTGCCCCCCGGGCAGCGCCTCGTCACCGACGACACACCCTGGGATCAGGACCGCCGAAGCGTGACCTTCACGCCGGCCACGCAGTTGGCACCCGGTGCCACCCTCGCGGCGGCGCTGCGGGGCACCACCGAGGGCGACAACCTGAGGGCGCCGGCCGGCTTCTCCGTGAACGGCCTTCCGTGCGATCGCGTGGTCAGCCACATCGCGTCACCCGTCGTCACGCCCGGTGCGCCGTCCGCTCCCGGTGCCAGGACGGCGGCACCGGGACGGCGCCCGACCAACGTGGTGACCGCCCCGCGTTCGTCCGCCGCCTCCGAGTCGCCCACGGTTCCGGAGGGCAGCGACACGCCTTCGCCGACACCGGACCCGAGCGTCGGCACACCGTCGCCGGCCACCCCCTCGACGACGGCGCAGCCAGATGTCACCAGCACACCGTCGTCGCCGAGCACCGACCCCTCGCCCAGTACCGACCCCTCACCGAGCACCGGTTCGGCGTCACCACCGGCCGGCGGCGGGCCCACCACCAGCCCTCGACCCGGTGCCTCACCCAGCACGTCGAGCACCGCCGGCACGCCAGCGACCGAGCAGGGCAGTGACCAGCCCTCACCTTCGCACTAGGCTTCCCGCCAGCCGAGGTGAGGAGGCACGATGGCGATCGATCCCAGCGGCAGCGACCTGCGAGACTTCCTGGAGGAGGACCCGCAGGCGCCCGTGGTCATGCTCAACCTGCTGCGGTTCGCCGACGGAGGCCGAAAATCCTATGCGGCCTACGCCGCCGAACTGCGGGACACGTTCCTAGCCCGCTACGGCGGCGAGGTGATCTACGCCGGTGCGGGCGGTCGGGCGCTGGTGGCCGAGGACGGTCAGGCCTGGGACGCCGTCCTGCTGGTCCGGTACCCCAGCCGGCAGGCGTTCTGCGCGATGGTCGCCGACCCGGCCTACCAGCAGGTGACCCGGCTACGCACGGTCGCACTGCAAGAGGCCGTGCTGCAGCCCACGATGCCGTGGTCGCCGTCCTGAGATCAGGTGCCGGGTTACCGCGATGACCGGCCGGCGCGGGCGCCGCTGATTCGCCCTGCGGGCCTGCGCCCGCGCCTGAGGTCGGCCGGGTCTTACGATGTCTCCGCCCGCAGCCAACACCGATGGCCGAACGGTGCGGACACCGCGCTGGGCGGGGTATGACCAGTCCCATGTGGCTCAACGACCCCTCGGATCTGCTCCGTCTCACGCTGATCGCGATACTGACCTATCCGGCCTTGGTGGCGCTCCTGCGCGTCTCCGGCAAACGGACCCTGTCGAAGCTGAACGCCTTCGACCTGGTGGTCACCGTCGCGCTGGGCTCGACCCTGGCGACGATCCTGCTCTCCCGCAGCGTCTCGCTTGTCGAGGGTCTACTGGCTCTGTCGCTGCTGGTGGTGCTCCAGTACGGGGCCGCGTTCCTGGCCGTGCGCTGGCCACCGTCGCAGCGGCTGCTCAAGTCGGCACCCACGATGCTCCTGCGCGACGGCGTCCTGCGACACGACGTACTGCGGCGGATGCGCATCTCGGACAGTGAAGTACGGCAGGCGGCGCGCAGCCAGGGACACGGCGACCTGAGCCGTCTTGCTGCCATCGTCCTGGAGACCGACGGAAGCTTGAGCGTCGTCGGCCGGGAGTCGTGTGGCGACGGGAGCGCCCTGACTGACGTACGCGGGAGGTGAGTCACCCGCGTGCCTCTCCCGACTCCGGGAACGGTGGGAGGAGGTAGCGGTGCGGCGCCTGGCCAAGGTGATCCTCCGCAGGGTCATCCCGTGAGATTGCTCATCCGCCGCTGACCGAATGCCGACCAAGGCCTTCCGCCGGCGCCGGCGTGGATATCTCATGTTGTCGGACCGTTATCGATCATGGACGTCGCTCGGTGGGGAGCCAGCCGCATGGAACAGGTCTTTCGGATGTTATTGGTGCGCAACGCCGAAGCGGCGGATCCCCAGACCGATGCGGTATCGGTGTCGAACACACCGCTGCAGCAGGAGTTGGGCAGCGTCACCGGCGACGAGTCACGCAGCGAGGTCATGGAGCGCGCGAAGGCGTTCGTCGCCAGTAGCCGGTTCGTCGACGACGCCGAGCGGGTAGCCGGCGGACCGAAGCTGCGCGAGCTGCGTACCAGGCTGACGGAGCTGCGGGACCCTACCGAGGAGCAGGTGGAGCAGACCGTACGCGACATGCTCGGTGACGGCTACGCCGAGCAGGTCGGCGCTACGACGTGGCGGGAACGCAAGGAACAGTTGGCCGACAGCGCGCTGGCGCTGAAGCTGCTGTCCACCAGCGATCCGGGTGCGATGGCGGAGTTGGTCGGGTTGCTACGCACGGTGCGCTTCGTCGAAGCCTGGGTAGACCGCAACGGCGCCGACCGGGCGGCGGCCACCCTGCCGATCCTCGACATGCCACTGGTGCTGCCGGTGCTCTCCGGGCTGAAGCTGGCGCCACAGCGGCCGAACTCCACCGCACCTCCGGCACGTGCGGTGCCGCCGCTTGCGGACCTGCAGCAGGTCGGGCGGCAGGGGCAGGTCATCGACAGCGTCGTGCGAGAGCTGACCACTATCGCTCCCCGGTTCTTCCGCACCCAGGACGGCGACCCGCAGGAGCCGGGCGGCGCACGGCTCGACGACGGCCGACCCACGCCGAAAGCTGCCGCGAAGGGCACTGGCATCAGCATCGCGGGCACCCAGGACCGCCCCCGCCTCGGGCTCTCCGACGCCGGCGTCAAGGTGATCAGCGAAGCCAGTCGCCGTTACCTCGGTCAACTGGGGCTGGACCTGTCGCGGGACTCGGTGAGCCAGGTGGTGGCTCGGCTGGACACGGAGAAGGCCGGGTTGGTACGCGACCTGCGCCCCACGGCGGGGAACACCGTACTGGCGCTGGCCGACATGTTCCGTGCCGGGTCGTACGGGCTGGGTGGTGCGTTCCTGTGGCGGTTCCCCGGAGGCGACCGGCAGCCGCTGCCGACCACGCACGGCACGGTACGGCCGATCGGGGAGGGTGAGTTGCTGGTGGTGCGGCAACAGCTCACCGGATACGAGCCTGGCGAGGTCGCCCACATCGAGAACGTGCTGCGAGGTGAGAACAAGCAGCGCACCCACCGGCGTCGCGAGGTCACCGAGGAGATCTTCGTGACCGAGCGCGAAATCGAGCGGGAGGAGGAGCGCGACCTGGAGACCACCGAGCGCTTCGAGCTCAGCCACGAGGCGTCCGAGGTGCTCAAGGAGGAGGCGGAGGTCGAGGGCGGGCTGCGGATCCGCGCCCAGGTCAGCCCCGCCGTGCTGATCGAGGCGAACGCACGGGCGGCGTACACCAACGCCCGCGAGAGCTCCCGGAAGAAGGCCAGCGAGTACGCCCGTGAGGTGGTCGACAAGTCGGTGACCAGGCTCGCCGAGCGAATCCGTACCCAGGAGACGCTGCGGGTGACCCGCGAGGTGGAGGAGATCAACGACCACAGCGTCGACAACGTCGACGGGGACGGCCACGTGGTCGGTGTCTATCAGTGGGTGGACAAGTGGTACGAAGCCCAACTGTTCCGCTATGGCGCTCGCACCATGTACGACTTCGTGATTCCGGAGCCGGCGATGTTCCTCACCGGTGCGCTGGAGGAGGACGCCACCCGGGAAGTGGGGCGACCGCGACCGGAGCCGTTCCCACTCGACGCCAGCCAGCTCACCGAAGCCGACTACCTCTACTGGGCGAACAAGTACCACGCCACCGGCGTTCAGCCGCCGCCGCGGTTCGAGGAGACCCGCTCGGTGACGTTCTCCTCGGGCGGAGGCGGCGGTGAGGCCGGCGACATGTCGCAGCGCCAGGACCTGCCCATCCCCGAGGGGTACAACGCGGTGCAGGCCCACGTCACCGCGGGCTTCTCCGGATCCCAGATCTACATCTCCGTGGGGCGCAAGGTGTTCCTGTACGAGTCGCACTCCGGTCTGCGGTCGACGAACCTCGACCTGGAGGAAGGCACGATCCCGATCACGATGGTCGCCAACGAAACACCGCTGTTCGCGGTCAGCATCGAGGTGGTCTGCCGGCGCACGGAGCGGGCGATGCTGGACTGGCAGATCCGTACCCACGCCGAGATCAAGCAGGCGTACCTGGAGCAGCAGGCGCGGTTCGACGAGGCGACGGCCCGTGCGGCGGCCAACCACGGGGTGGTCATCGACGGCCGCAACCCGGGGGCCAACCGGGCGTTGGAGCTCACCGAGCTGAAGAAGGCGTGCATCTCGGTGCTGACGCACCAGCACTTCGACGCCTTCGGCGCGGTGGAGACCGGTGCGATGGGGGTGCCGCAGGTGGACGTGACGGTGGTCGAGGAGCAGGGCAACTACATCCGGTTCTTCGAACACGCCTTCGAGTGGCAGCTGATGAGTTTCCTGTTCTACCCGTACTTCTGGGGCCGGAAGAGCACCTGGCTCGACCGGGTGCGGTACGACAACAGCGACCCGGAGTTCGCCGAGTTCGTACGCTCTGGTGCCGCCCGGGTGCTGCTGCCGGTTCGGGAGGGGTTCGAGACATCGGTGGAGCACTTCATGCGCACCGGACAGGTGTGGCAGGGCGGGCCGCCACCGGAGATCACCGACCCCGAGTACCTGCCGATCGTCAAGGAGATCCAGGAACGTACCGGCGCACCGGGCGACGAGGTGCCGGAGGGGGCGCCCTGGCGCGTACGTGTGCCGACCCGACTGGTCCGACTGCGCCCGGAAGGCGGGCTACCAAGCTGGGCCAAGCATGACGACGGCACCTGGCGGCCGGACGAATCGGACCCCCGGTGACGGGGCCGGCGGCTCGGCTCCAGCATGGACGGTAACGAGGACTTCGGACGGTTCCTGGAACTGCTGCTGGCCGACAGCATCGCCGCCGGCTGGTTCGATCCGGACGCGGCGGGCTCATCGGCGTCACTGACCGGTGAGGTGATCCCGTCGTACCGCATCACCCTGCCCCCGGCGGGTGAGGACGGCGGCGGTGACCCGCCCGACGGTGGTGGTGCCGACGGCGGGAGCGAGTCGTCTCCGCTGCGGCAGGCGTTGGCGGCGGTGCTCGCCGACGGCGGCACCGCCACGCTGGGGCGCGCCAGCTCACCTACGGTGCGTGCGCTACTGGACCCCACGGCCCGCGACGAGGTGCGGCGTACGGTGAGCGCCGTCGTCACCGCGACGGACGCGTACCGAAGCGAGCTGGACGTTGCCGTACCAGCCGACGCGCCGCACGACATGGTGCTCGCGGCGCTGCTGTCGCTGCTGCACGGACCGGCGTGGGGTGCCGCCCAGACCCGGCTGCACGCGCTGCTTGCCTGGTATGAGCGGACGATCGCACTCAGCGTGGTGATCACCGTCGAACGGTTGGGCCGCCGCGACTCGGAGCCAGCCATGTTTCGCGACCTGACCAGGGCGGTACGGCTGGGCCGCAACCGGCTCAGCACCCAAATACGCGCCCTCGTCGACGCCACCGTCCACGTGCCGCACACCCACCAGGCGCTGGTGGAACGGCAACTCACCATGCTCGCCGGCCGGCGGGCCGACTGGCAGCGGCGACAACTGGTGGCGCAGTTGGCCGGGGTGGCACCACCGATGCCGGCCGACCTGGAGGCGTACCGGCGGCTGCGGGTGTTGACCCGCCGCCGGACCGACCTGGAGGCGGTGCTGAGCGCCGACCGGGCGGAACGGGAGCGGCTGCGCCGACAAGCCGGTTCCTCCGCGGAGACCCGCGAGACCCGATCCGCTAGCAGGGCCCAGCTGCGGGTGCTCTGGCCCCAGATTCAGGAGCAACAGCAGGAGCTCGCGACGACGAGCCGCGAGATCGCCAGCCTCCGCCGGACGCTCAGCGGCGCGACGATGAGCCGGATCGCCGCGTACCAGGACGCCGAACGCCGCGGAATCCGGGACGGCGAGGCCCGCCAGGAACGCGACGCCCTGCTGCAGCGCATGGACCAGGAACTCACGTCGTTGACGAGCCATCGGCTGTCGGTCGCCGACGAGACCGGCCGCTGGCAGCGGTACGAGCTGCTGCTGGAGCGGCTGCTGAAGAACAGTCACAACCTCGGGCTGGAACTGTTCATGGACTCGTTCCTGAAGGTCAGCTCGTCGGCGGAGCGGCGCCGCGACATCGGGATCTCCGCACACACCACCGGCCAGGTGCAGTGGCTGAGCTACCCCGGCCACGGCGACAACGCCGTCGACTGGAACTGCCACGCCGGCCTGCCGCTACTGCTCTCCGCCCCGCAGGAGTTCCAGCTTCCCGAGCGGTTCCGCGCCACCCCGGACGATGCGGCGGCGTACCGCCTGGCGGGGGGAAGCGCGGTGGTCGAGGCGCGCGCGTCCGACGACATCCAGGACATCTTCGGCAAGATCGCGTACGGCCTGCTCGGCCGGCAGGGATCGCAGGAGACGGAGCTGGGGGCGCTGCTGCGCGCGCACGGCGACGACGAGATCGCCCCGGCCGAAGTGCTCACCCGTTCGTCCAGTGGCAGCGAGGTGTCCCGGCTACTTACCGGATTGGTCGCCCGCAACCTCACCCCGATCGACAACGCCGCAGCCTTCAACGCGCTGCGCGCGGGGATCGTCCGGGACCTGGAAGCCGGTGTGGTGCGTGCCCGTGGCCTGCCGGTGGGGACGGTGCTGTTCCGCCGGGATCGGCTGCACGCCGACTCGGGCGCGTTCGGGCTGGGTCGCATCGTCACCCCCCACATCACAGTGGGCGAGCTGCTCACCTCGGTACGGGAGTTACTCTCCAGCGACAGCAGCTCCGCGTACGACACCGAACGGCGCAGGTTGGTCAACCGGATCTGGCAACTGCTGCTGTGGCTGCGCTCGGCCGGCGCCGACGACCACCGGCGCGCGGCCTCGGTGTCGGTGGGCCACACCTACCGCGGCAGCACGCCCGACGACCTGACAGTACGGGTCTACTACTCCCACATGTATGACATCGCCGTGCGCTCCGGCACTCAGGTCAGTGTCGGCGACCAGCTCGGGCTCACCGGCTCCACCGGCAACGCGGTCAACTCGCACGTACACATCGAGATCTTCCTCTCCCGGGGCGGCAGCCAGCTCGGCGCCTGCCTGCCTCACGAGTTCTTCCCGCTCACGTCCTAGCTGGGGCTGACAGTCCGGGCCCACAGGCGGATCGGCTTGCTATCCGCCGATCGGGATGGCGTTTCCAGCGCATCGTCCATCGGGTTCTGCCTGCTCCGGTGGGGTCCAGGGACCGGGTCACCAGATACAGGCACTTCAACGCGGCCAGCTCGTTCGGGAAGTGGCCGCGGGCCTTGGCCGCCCGCCCCCGACAACCGGCGCTGCCGCTTCCTGACGATCTGGGGCTCGAAGGTGCCAACCGCGGTCGCGTGGCACATCGATCTGCACCGGGCCTGTGCTGTCGGTCAGCACCGTCTTCGACCGGCTGCCGTTGCGAATGTTGCCCGACCCGGCGCCTGCCTGGTCGTGCTTCTCATAGCCGAGGTGCTCGGTCATCTCCTCGTTCAACGCGGTTTCCAGGACCGTCTTGGTCAACTGCTTGAGCAGCCCACCCGGACCGGTCAAGGACAACCCTTGTTCCTTGGCCACGCGGACCAGCTCGGCGGGCCCTTGTCGGCCGCGTCGCAGAGCGTCGTCGACGATCGCGTCGAACAGTTCACTCTTCAATGTGCGGCTCACAGTCTCAGCAGCAGGTCGCGGACTGCGAAGGGCTGAGACAGGAACGGGTGGTGGCCCGCGTCGAGCTCGACGACATGGCCGGCCCGGCGAGCGAACTCGCGCTGCAATCGGACCGGGGTGCCTGCGTCTCGGGTGCACACGAGGTACGTCGAGGGCACGTCCTTCCATGCGGCAGCCCCGACCGGCTCCCCGATCACCTGCACGCTCTGACGGGCGAGATGATCAGCCGCCTGGGACTGGGCGTCATCGTCGCAGTCCTGCAGGAATGTGCCCACAAGCAGCTCGGGGCGGACTCCGAACGTCCCGGCGTTGGTGTCGATGTCGAGGAATGGTGCGGGGGTGCCGTCGCCGAAGTCTGACAAGCTCTGCCCAACCTCAGGCAGGTAGCTGGAGATCAGCAGCAGGTGGCGCACCGTTCCAACGTCCGCGGCCGCCGCCGCCGTCACGATGCCGCCATAGCTGTGAGCGACCACGATGGTCGGCTCGTCGCTGTCCTGCAGCACCTGCCGCACGGCGCCGACGTCTTCGGTCAACCCCGGGCCACCGGCGCCTCCCGGCGCGCCGGCCTCTCCGCAACTCGGGAGCGCCGGGGCCACGCTCGCCATCCCCCGCTCCTCCAGCAATCCGGTCATGCGGTGCCACCACCACCAGCCGTCCCGCACGCACGCCCCGTGCACGAATACGACCCTCATCGCCACCTCCGCGTTCACTATGACTGCCGTCCCACCAACAGTAGACGTATCGACAGTTACGTGAAAAAGTGTGCCGGTGGGACGGCGACCTCAACCCGAGATCAAGAAGCGGCTGCTCGACGCGTGCACCGACTACGCGCTCGAGCACGGCCTGCCCGACAGGCTCGAACCACTGGCCTCCGCCGCAGGCACCTCCACCCGCATGCTGATCTATCATTTCGGCACCCGCGACGTTCTCCTGCGCGCCGTTCTTGAGCACGCGCGGCAACGCCAGCTCGCCACTTTCGGTGACCTGCTGCGCGTACGACCCGATCAGCCCTACACCGCCACGCTGGCGAACGCCTGGAGGTTCATAACCGGTCCCGAAGGGCAGCCTTACTTGGGAATGTTCGGGCAGTGGCGGGAAAGCGCCGCGCAGCAACTATTGCCCGATTTTCGCCGGATGGCGACGACTAACTGGCTCGGGCCGCTCGAAAAAGGCTTGAGCAGCATCGATCGGCCAGAGCTCGCTACCCTCGTCCTCGCGGTCATTCGCGGTCTCCTCATGGACCTCGATGCCACTGCCGACAGCACCCGAACAGATAGGGCGTTCTCCGGTTTCCTCAGCACACTCGATCAACAGATCGTCCCCAACCGTTGATCCGTACCCAGTTAGGGACACCAACCCGTACGCCGACAGAGGGCTAGCAGAACCCCCGAGTCGGGATTTCGGGCGGAGGTGCAAGCCCAGCCGGCCATGGCCCGCAGCGACAAGTTGGTCGACATCGTCGTCGACCACGGTCAGCACAGCTGACCGGCCCCGCAGCAGTCAGGGCCGAGGCCCGGTTAACCGAGCACGTCCGGCAAATCCAGTCCACCGCAAAGGCGTCAAGGACCGTCAGCGCATGCAACGCCTCATCGCCCGGCACGACCCACACGTCTTCCCCGGCGTCGCGGAGCACGGCGCTGATGTCGCCGAGCGCGTTCACCAGGGTGGTCCTCGATCAGGCCCACCAACGCCTGCAGGCACCGGTAGTGCAGATCTGGGACAACCTGAACACCCACGTCAGCCACCGCATGCACGCCCTGATAGCCGCCCGACCGTGGCTGACCGTGATCTGGTTACCCGCCTACGCGCCGGACCTCAACCCCACCGAATGCGTCTGGCGCTGGATGAAACGCGGCCTGACCGTCGAGACAGCCCGAACCCTGGCGTTTCAACCTCTGTAGCTGGCTGAGGAGTTTTACCGTTGCCGGCGCCCACCTCACGACAGGGTGCCCCCCGCGCTGTGGCTCACGGGCTGACTGGTGGCCGTCGGTCCGGTGACACGCCCACTCGCCGGTCCACATTGCGAGGTCGCCTACCCAGCGCTCGGGTGTTCTGCCGGGACTTGGCCGCCCACGTCGTTTGCGTTCTTTGACGCGAAGTCGTTCGCCGCCGCCCAGGTCATGAGTCGGGGGCGGCCCGGGG
>NZ_JAGPXY010000065.1 GCF_018070325.1 Micromonospora sp. H61 | reverse complement strand
GCGTCGGTCAGCCCGTCGTAGAGGGTCTCGCGGACCAGGTCGTGGGCGAAGGCGAAGCGGCCACCGCCCCGGGCGACCACCAGTCGGGCGGTCACCGCCCGGTCGAGCAGCCGGTCGACCTGCGCCGCCGGTGCGGCCGCGCAGGCCGCGAGGACCTGACGGTGGAACTCGCGACCCAGTACGGCGGCGACGGTCAGCGCCTCCACCACGGCGGCGGGCAGTTGGGCCAGGCGGCGGCGCACCGCCTCCCGTACGCCGGGTGCGATGGTGCCGATCGCGTCGTCGGCGTGCCACAGCCGCGCGGTCTGCTCGACGAAGAACGGGTTGCCGCCGGTGCGCCGGTGCACCTCGTCGACAAGGCTGGCCTGGGGTTCCCGGCCGGCGGTCCGGGTCATCAGTGCGGCCACCTCGTCGCGGGTGAAACCGGTGAGGGTGATAGTGGTGGACTTCGCGACCAGCGGCATCAGCAGCGGGCGCAGCGGATGCTCGCCCGACTCGACCTCGGCGTCGCGGTAGGTGCCGATCAGCAGGAGCCGCTCGAACCAGGTGTGCTGGGCGGCGAAGCTCAGTAACCGCAGCGAGGCGGGGTCGGCCCAGTGCAGGTCGTCGAGGACGACCACTACCGGCCGGTGCTGGGAGACGGCGACCAGGGCGGCGGTCACCGCGTCGTACAGCGCGAACGCCTCCTGGTCGGCGGCGTCCGGGCCGCTGTCGACGCCGGCCCAGCTGGCGAGGCGACCGGCCTGCTCACCGCCGGCGCCGGACTGCCCGAGCAGGGCCGCGAGGGCCGGCTCGGCGGACTGCCGCGCCACCGCCCAGTCGTCGGCGGAGCGCCGCAGGGCACGCAGCACCTGCACCCACGGCCAGTAGCCGGGGGCGCTGTCGGAATCCCAGCAGGCGGCGCCGAGCACCAGCGCGCCTCGCTGCCGGGCCTCGCGGGCCGCCGACGTGACGAGGGTCGTCTTGCCGATGCCCGGCTCGCCGGTGACCAGGGCGAGACCGCCGTGGCTGGTGGTGGCCCGGTCCAACTCGGCGCGCAGCAGACCCGCGGGGTGATCCCGCCCGATGATGGCGTCGCCGAGCGCGTCCATGGTTTCCAGACGGTACTGGACCCGTCCGACAGCGCGAGCGAGTTAGCCGGCCGAACGCCTCACGGGGCCTCGCCGGCCCAGGTGGGTTCGGAGCCTTTGGAGCTGATGCCGTAAACGAGTCGACCCCATCGCTCCTCATACTTCCCTATCGGGGTATCGTAGGGAGCGATGACGGATGAAATGTACTCAGTTGAGCAGGTGGCCGACCGGCTCAACCTGCACGTCCGCACAGTGCGCGGCTACATCCGCTCGGGCCGGCTGCGCGCGGTGCGGATCGGCAAGCAGTACCGGATCGCCGCCGGTGATCTCGACGCGCTCACCGGCCAGGCCCCGACCGCGCCCAGCGTCGCCAGGCAGTCGGAGGTGTCGAGCATCGTCCAGATCGACGGTGTCGACAGAGCCGCCGCCGACCGGCTCGGCACGCTCGTGCTCACCAGCGCCAACACCGGCCACGACCAGGCCAACCCGCTGCGGGTGCAGACCGTGTACGACGAGCAACGCCACCGCATGAAGATCATCATTTTGGGTGACCCGGCCGCCACCGCCGAGTTGCTGCACCTGCTCGACGCCGTGCTCAACGCCGACAACGGCCTGCTCGACCGGGAGGTCCACGATGCCTGACCAGATCCAGGAACGCGCCGGAGTGCCGGTGCTGGTCTGCGACCCGGCGGGGCCACCGGTGGCCACCGAGCAGGACGCGCTGGACCTGATCGGGGCGGCGTTCCTCGGCGCCCAGGTGGTCGCCGTGCCGGCCAACCGACTCGACGAACGCTTCTTCTCGCTGGGCACCCGCTTCGCCGGTGACGTGATGCAGAAGTTCGTCAACTACCGGGTGCGGCTGGCGGTCGTCGGCGACATCTCGGCGCAGCTCGCGGAGAGTTCCGCGTTGCGCGCGCTGGTGCACGAGTCGAACCAGGGTGGGCAGATCTGGTTCGTCCCCGACCTCGACGCTCTCGACACCCGCCTCCGCGCCGCCCGATAGCCACCTCACCGGTCGGGCACGACCGCCATCTCCACCGCGTCCGGCTCCACTCCCCTGATCCGAGCCTGCTCGGCCGACCACCGCAGATAGGCCAGCCACTGCTCGGACGACCACGCGTTGCGCCGGCCGACACCCGCCTCGGCGGGGAGTTGGCCGGCCACGACCCGGTCGAGGATCAGGGGCTGCACGCCGCCCACCCCGCGCCGGTAGCCGACGAAGTAGAGGACCTTCGTGCACAGGCCGGGCCCCAACCAGGGCAGACGAGCGTGGTCGGGGTCGCGGAAGCGGCGGTACGCCGTACGCAGCGCGTCCTCGTCGGGCGCTGGCGTGGACACCTCTTCCAACGCGTACGCGAGGCGTTTGCCGTGCGGATCGGCGTCGAGCGACCTGGCGGCGCGCCACGGGCCGTACCCGATGGGTCCGTAAGCCCAGGCCAGCACGGCCGTCAGCAGGTGCCGTGGGCTCGCGGACCCCGCCCGGTACGCGTCGGCCACCGCGAAGACGTCCCGCCGCCAGAGCTCCCCGCTCGCTGGCAGCGTGTAGGGCCACGCATCCGGTGGTAGCCCAGCCCGCCACCTGTCCATGTTGAACCTGACCGGAGCCCGCTCCCCCGGTAACACCACACCTTCGGTCGTCTGCATGGTCGCCTCCCACAGATCGCGCGCTCGCGGAACTCCGTGGTTCGGACGCTATGGTCGGGCTCTTCCACCTGCCGCCCGCCGACAGCAAGTCGCGGTATCGATTGCAGGTGCGCCTGTCTTGCGGGGAGCCAGCATCCGGCGGGGTCCAGAACGTCGCACGGTTGACCTACGGTGCTCCCGTGCTTCCCCGAAATGTGAAAATCATCGATCAGGTCCGCGCCGAGGCGCTGCGCCGCGACATCCCCGCCGACGACGTGGAGCGCTGGCTGGAGCTCGCCCGCCCGTCTGCCTTTCTGACACAGAGGGGTGACGGGCCGGTAGTGGGCACCATCCGCGGGCCGGTGATGCTTCCGGCCGACGCCGAGGACCCCGAGTACCCCTTGATCGCCACCATCGACTGCGCTGCTCTTCCGGCAGACGTGACTGACCTTCCACTACCGTCCGACGGCCAACTGCTGCTGTTCGGCTGGCCCGAGGAAAGCGGCTGGGGCGAGGTCAGGTATGTGCCGGCAGGCGTGGCGGTCGAGGAACGAGAGCAGTATCCGCCTGACTTTCCTCCGGACGACGAGGAGTTCGCCGAGGTCTACACGGAAATCCCAAAGGGCGATCTACACCTCACTGTCGACATCTCTCTGCCCTACGTCAAGACGATCCCGGGGCCCCCGTGGTCTCCCCCGCTGCCAGGAGATCCCCCGTTCGAAGAGCTGACCGACGTGTGGAAAGACGTCCTGGGCAAGGTGCCGGACGGCCCGTTCTCCTATGAAGACGGGACGACACCGCTGCTGTTGGGCGGCTACGGCACTGACTGCAACGGTTTCAACCCGGCGTGGTTGGGCGCCAACCCCTCGGGCCGGTCCGGCCACGACGAGTCGGACCATGGTGACTGGGTTGTGCTGGCCGAGTTCCACGGCGGCAGACAAGGCGGGGCGAGCATCCACTGGGTGATCCAGCGTGCCGACCTGAAGGACCGACGCTTCGACCAGGCCAGGGTCCTCGTCTACTGGAATCCGTGAGTGCCAGTACCGATAGCCACCTCACCGGTCGGGACGGCACTGAAGCTGACCGGGGCTCAGGACTAGCCGCACAGTGACCGGGTACGCGCGATCCATGGGTAGCCACAAGCAGAACAAACACGACAGCGGCGGCGAGTCGGCACGAGGCCGGCGGCATTCGGGCAGCGGCGCTCCGGGCCGCCAGGGCTCGCCCGTGGAGCACTCGCCCGACCAACGGCACCGCCGCACCGCGACCGGCCCGGCCGGCACCGAACGCGACCTGGGCCGGGCCAAGGTCTCGGGCGACGGGCGGATCCAGCGCCAAGGCGGCTCCTGAGCCGAGCACTCAGCCGGTGCAGCGGCCCGCACGTTCGCAGGGCTGCTGCACCGGCTGAGCGGTTTCTACGGCGTGGCGCAGATGGCGTACGCCGTGTCGGACCAGTTCCCGGCGAACGCGTCCTCCTCGTACGCGCCGGACGCCGCTGACGTCGGGGCGGTGGCGGGGCCGCCGTTGGGACGGAAGTCGTCCACGATGCCCTCGCCGGTCACCCCGTTCAGTTCGTAGCCGGCGCCGGTCAGCACCTTCCCGACCGGGCAGGTCGCCGTGACGCTGCGGAAGTCGAGGGAGTTGCTGGCACCCACGGCCGAGGTGCGCACCAGGCCCGCGAGGGGGTTGGCGCAGATCGCGTACGCGGTGGCGGACCAGTTCAGGGCCGTGGCGTCCGACTCGTACGCGCCGACAGTGACCGCAGTCGGCGCCGTGGCGACGCCACCGTTGGGCCGGAAGTCGTCGACGACACCTTCGCCGGTGATGCCGTTGAGTTCGTAGCCGGTGCCGGTCAGCACCTTCCCGGCCGGGCACGTCGCCGTGACGCTGCGGAAGTCGACCGAGTTGGTGACACTGGTCGCGGCGACCCGCACCAGACCGGGCAGCGGGTTGGCGCAGATCGCGTACGCCGTCACCGACCAGTTCCCCGCGAACGCCTCGGTCTCGTAGGCGCCGACGGTGACCGCTGTCGGTGCCGTGGCGACGCCACCGTTGGGACGCAGGTCGTCGACGACGCCTTCGCCGGTGATGCCGTTGAGTTCGTAGCCGGTGCCGGTCAGCACCTTCCCGGCCGGGCACGTCGCCGTGACGCTGCGGAAGTCGACCGAGTTGGTGACGCTGGTCGCGGCGACCCGCACCAGACCGGGGACCGCGGCGGACGCCGGGCTCGCCGGGGCGAGCACCGCTCCGGTCGCGACAAGACCGAGCACGAGTACGGACGCTCGGGCGCCGTACCGCCGGCTTTTGTTCTGAGCACGCATGTGTTTCTCCCGTCTGAGGCCCAGACGGGCGGCAGGTGAGACGCCGGCGTCCGGGCCGTTCGTGATGACGGGTTCACGCTAGGTAGCCACGTGACCAGGCATTATCTCCAAGTTGACTACGTCGCGTAACGGACTGAATCCGCCTCCGCCGTCATTGGCCTGACGGAGGATGCACGGACATCGATGGTGGTGCATACCATTCGGCTATGTCTGCTCGCCGTGTCGCCGCCACCGTCGCCCTCGCCGCGCTGGCGAGCCTGCTCGCCGTCAACGCCGCCCGCGCCGACGGCCCGGCGATCAGCACCCCGGGCACTCCCACGGTGGTGGCAAACGAACCACATCAGCTCACCCTCAGCTGGGCGCCCTCCGCCTGGGTCGAGCCCGGTGCGGAGCAGCCGATCAACTACGAGGTGCAGGTGCCGCTGGGCCCGAACACGTACCGCTTCCTCGGCTCCACCACCGAAACCACGATCACGCTGACCGACCTCGCACCCGGCACGACGTACCGGATCGCGGTTGCCGCCCGCGCGCTCGGCGGCTACTCCGACACCTCGCCCACCACCACAGTGCGCACCGCGGCCGGCCGCGCGACGCTCAGCTACCTCAACCTGGACTGGTCCCCCACGAACAACCAGATCCAGCACCTCCTGAAGGTGACGAACACCGGCACCGCGCCGCTTGACCTGAGCACGGTGCGGGTGCGCTACCACCTGCGCTTCGAGGGCGCCAACACCTCGCTGGTGCCGAACTGCGACTGGGCCGTGCTGGGTTGTGACCGCATCGAGCAGACCGTGCAGTTCTTCATCCCGCCGGGCGGGCCGCCGACCGGGATGACGACGCCGGCGCCGCCGGGTTACCCGATCCCGGGAACGCCGGTCCCCGGCTGGGTGGAGCTGACCTTCACCGACGGGACGCTCGCGCCGGGTCAGTCGACCGGGCCGATCCAGCTACGGCACCACCGGCACAGCTGGAGCGACATCGACGAACGCGACGACCCGAGCTGGGTCGCCGCCACCGGCCAGTGGACCGAGAACGACCGGATCACGCTGGACGTCGACGAGGTACGCGAATTCGGCGACACCTACTCCTGACCGCGCGGCGCGTGACCGGTGAGAGCAGCGCCTGGCCGGCCTTGTCCTGACGAGCGATATACCTCTGGGTCATATCTATGCCTCACAGGTATATCGCTCTACGGGGAACTACTCCCGGCCGTCGCGCGCCCCGGGTCTGGCTCGTGGTCTTCTACGACGTCATGGAACCCATGCCACGCGCGTCGGTGCCGAAGCAGCGCTTCCGGGTCTGGCAGGTCTTCGGTCCTCTCCGGTAGGCGGATTCGCTGGCCGTGGTAGCTGGAGTAGTGCGCGATGCCCGCCACCACATGCAAGACGTACGACTCATCAATCCAGATCAACCCTCGGTCCAGCAGGTTGTGCAGGTCAGCGCGGAGCAGAAGACCGTTGTTGACCTGGTTGGAGGCCGGCCCGTCGTAAGGGTCGATGTGCGCAGCCTGGAGCGCGGCCTCGGCATCACAGCCGGTGATCGCGCAGCGGTTGTCGTACGCCTTCATGAGCCGGCGGCGGAAGTCCGCCTGCCCCTGCCGTGCGGTGACCTCGGCCAGCCTCCTGCGCCGCCCCTCGGACGCGGCCTCCGGCTCAATCGCCCTGCTGTCGTCCGGGGAGTTCGCCAGGTTGTCGATCTTCAACACCTGCTCGGCGAGTTGGTCGTTGTGTCCTGCGGTCTGCATCGTTCGGACTCTCAGCAGCGGCTCGGTGAGATCACGTACGGCCGCGGCGAAGCGGTCGTCGCGGAAAGCGGCTATCAGGTCGTGGTGCCAGCCATCGACCCGAACCTGGTCCGGCCCTGGATCCGCGTAATCGGAGTGGCGGATGGTCAGATCGGGGAAGGCGTCAGTGAACGCCTGGAACGTCGGCCAGTGCTGACGCAGGGCAGACCATCTGACAATGACAAAGCCGGTGATCAGCGAGTGTTCGTTCGGCTCGGCGGGCTCGGCCAGAACGAACGTCTCCATCCGCTTCATGCTGACTGCGGCGAGTCTCCCGGCATGCGTCGCCGGCAGGCAGGACAGCGTCCAGTAATCCCGCTCCTTGTCAGCGGCATCGGGCACGGCGACGTGCAAGTACGCGCGGACCGCGTCGAGCACCCCACCGTAGTATCGGCCGGACTTCAGGCGATCGAACTGGCGCTGCTTTGCGGAGACCTCGGGCAACCCCGACTCCTTCGGCACATGCCTGTTGAATCGAGGTCCAAGGGTCGCGACCAACGCCTCCTTCACTCCCTGCGCATCATCGGTCCCGAGCCAGCGGAGGTCGCAGTGAGCCAACCAATCTGCGATGTCAGCAGCCGCCGCCGGAGCACCGCGCTGGTCGAGCAGCTGGCCGACCTGGTCGTGCAGGACCGATGAACCCCGATTGCCGGTCAGGTGCTGGCGGAGACGTCGACGTAGATCGCCAGTCGAACCGACGTAAACGACATCGCCGCTCTCGACAACCACGTGCACACCGGGCGTTCGAGGAGCGTCACCGGCGGCGTCCCGTGTGTAGGGCCGCGCAGGGCTGAAGCCGGACAGCGGGTCACCGGAGGAAGTGGCGGGCACGCCCAGACGCTACTGACCTGAATCATTTTTCGCGGTCCCGCGAAGCTGTCATCGGTGCACGCCCGCCAAGTCGGGGAGCTCACGCAGGTACTCGTGCAACAGACCGTCAGCATCCTCCACGCCGCTTACCCGCCGCACTGAGACGAACACGCACAGGCGTTTAAGCCTCTCATGGCGATCGATCAATGAGAAGGCGCAGTCATCAGTGGGTGAAGCCTCTGGGCAGATGAATGCGGGCAGCGGGGATACCGTGAGCGCGCAGCCGTGGCCGCGCATTGGCCAGCATCGCGGGTGGGCCGCAGAGGTAGATGTCCTGGCCGGGCTGGTGGTGTTCGAGGGCGACGGTCAGGGCGTCGCCCTGCTCGGCCGGCTCCGCGCCGGGGTCGTCGGAGAGGGCCGGCACGATGGTCAGCCAGTCGTGGGCGCACTGCAGCTTGTCGAGGGCGATCGCGTCGTACAGGTCGGTGAAGGTGCGCGCGCCGACGATCAGCGTCACCCGCCGACCGTCGGGTGCGGCGGCGACCTGCTCGACCAGGGCGCGCAGCGGCGCCAGGCCGGTGCCACCGGCGATGAGGAGCAGATCGTTCGTGCTCGCCGAGTCGAGGCTCAGCCCGGTGTCGCCGGGTGGGCCGAGCCAGAGCAGCTCGCCGGGGCGTACCTCGTGGACCAGGCGGTGGGAGACGGTGCCGGCGGGTACGGCGCGGACGTGCAGCTCGACGGTGCCGTCCGCGCGTGGAGCGTTGGCCGGTGAGAGCCAGCGCCAGTGCCCGGGCAGGCGCGGCGTGCAGACCGGCACGGCCTGACCTGGCTGGAAGGGCAGTCGCCGCCAGGGACGTACCGTGAGGATGGCGATGTCGGGCGACGGCCGATCATGGCCGGTCACCTCGACGTGCCACCAGGCCCGGCCGTCGCCGGCCTGCGCGGCGGCGCGGCGGATGGCGTGCGTGGCGCGGCACAGGGCGCGCTCGGCGGCGATGGTGAGCTGCGGCGTCCACAGTGGGCGCGCGTGGCGGGCAACGGTGGCGAGCAGCGCGTCGCCGATGGTGGTGGCGTGCGGAAGTAGGTCGAAGTGACGGTACGCGTGGCCGAGCACCCGGAGCAGCGCCGCCCGGTTCGCCGGGTCGGCGCCGCCGACCACGAGGCTGCCCAGCGCGGTGAAGAACAGCGGCGCGTCGCGCTGTGGGAGCAGCCCGGGTCGGCGGTCTTCGAGGGTGCACCAGAAGTCGCCGACGGCCCGCACGTCGACCGACTCCCAGGCGGCCTCCAGACTCACGCGAGCCGGGTGGTCGTCGTCGATCACGGCGGGCATGCGAGCTCCAAGTCGTTGATCCATGGGCTGGCACCGGGGCGGGCGGGAGGAGCTGCGCCGTTGAGGGCCGGCGCAACTCCGGGACAAGGCACCCGCCCCGGGCCATGCGTCGACTGTCGCGGCTGACCAGGGCCGACGGCATGTCACGGTGATCGTTGACGGCATACCTAATCGGTATGCGCGCGACGTCGCGACTGTCGAATCGGGCAGACTGCGGGCATGACGGAACGTCCGGTGCTGTATCTGGTCGTCTGCGCCGCGGGTCCGGCGGAACACATCGACGAGTTGGTCGACCTCCTGATCGCCGACGGGTGGCAGGTGTGCATGATCGTCAGCCCGACCGCCGCGCCGTGGCTCGACCGGGCCGCGCTGCAAGACAAGACCGGCTATCTCGTACGCATGGAGTGGCGGATGCCCGGCGACCCGGAGCCGCACCCGCCGGCCGATGTGGTGGTGGCCGCGCCGGTCACGTTCAACACGGTGACGAAGTGGGCGTTGGGCGTCAACGACACGCTGGCGCTCGGCGTCCTCAACGAGTCGCTGGGTGCGGGGTTGCCGATCGTCGCGTTCCCGCACACCAAGGCGGAGTTGGCCGCTCATCCGGCGTACGCGGGTCACCTGGCGGTGCTGCGCGCTGCCGGCGTGGTCGTGGCGGACGGGAAGCCGCTGGAGTCGGTGAACGGGCCGAGGCGTTGGAGCGTGGTCGTCGAGGCGCTGCGGGCTTTGCGCCCGTCCTGAGTAGTTGTACTCCGCTCGCTTTTTCGGCGGTCCTTTGACGATATGCGTCGCGCGTATACCAGCGCTCCACGCAGCGTGTTCAATGGATACGCTCGATGAGGCGAGACGGACGGAGCCGCCGGTGACCCACGCGAACTGCCCTCGGTGCGGCGGACGGCTGGCCCGGGACAACGACAGCGGACGGTGTACGCCGTGCCAGGCCGCCGAGCGGGACCGGTTGAGCGCACCACCGAAGGTGCCGGCGAGCTTCTGGGAGCACGAGCCGGTGCGACAGGCCCTCGCCGAGCGGCATCTGGGGCGGGTGATCAGGGCGTACCGGTGCCATCCGTATCACGGGCGGGTCGCCTTGCCGCAGAGCGTGGTGGCAGGGTGGTTGGGAATCACGCAGGCGCAGTTAAGTCGGGTGGAGAACGGCCCGCCGCTCGTGCACCTGGACCGCCTGGCGCACTGGGCACAGCTGCTGTGGGTGCCCGCCTCTTGCCTCTGGTTCGGTCTGCCTGGCCAGCCTTACCGGGTCAACGACCGCGCCGCAGAGGGCACAACAGACGATCCTCATGCCCACGACCCGACAACTGAGCAGGGCGAACTGCTGGCCATGGCGGTTACCGTGGAGGGGGCATCAACCGGAGGGGGTGGCGCTACGGACCGGCGACGCTTCAACACAATGGCCGCGCTCGCGGGACTCGCCGCAGCCGGTCATCCTTATCTCCTTGCAGGCCCTGTTGAAGTGCCCCGCAACATTGGCATGGAGCAGGTACGACTGGCCAGCTCGCTGGTTCAGGACTTCCGGCGAGCCGATGCTGCAGCAGGTGCCGACCAACTCTGCGACGTTGCCGTCCAGGCACACGCCAGGCTGTCGACTTGGGCGGCGAGGGCGAACTACAGCCGAGAAGTCGGCGATGCCCTTCAAAGCGCCCTCGCTGACCTCAGCATCCAGGCCGCCTGGCTCGCTACCGATGCCGAACGTAGGCCCGAAGCCAGGCCCTACCTGAACGAGGCCATTACCCGCGCCCGCATCGCCGACGACCCGCGGATGGAAGTACAGGCGCTCACCCAGCTATCCATGCTGCTCCGCGACAGTCAGCCCGGCGAGTCGCTGCACTGTGCCGAGGCCGCGCTACGCGTCTCCGCCAGATGGGCGACACCTCGTCTCACCACGCTGTTACATCTGCGTAGGGCGCACACGTACGCCGTACTCACGGATGCGAGTGGGTTCAGCCGGGAAATGACCAAGGCTCGCCGCGAGTTGGAGCGGGGGCCACACGAGGATGACCTGGGGTTTGTGGACTTCGTCAACGAGCAAGAAGTGAACGGCATCCAGGGGCTTTCCTACCTCGCGCTGGACAGGCCCGACCGTGCCTCTCAGTCGTTCCGCGCAATTATCGCCAATCCGTCGCCTGGCCATCGGCGTAATCAGGTCTACTACACCGTGCACCTCTCGGAAGCCGCGTATCAGCAGGGCGACGTCAACGAGGCGGCACGTATCGCGCTGGACGTCCTGCCCGCGGTGAGCCAGATGAACTCGGGGAGGATTAGCCGGCACCTTGCGCAGGTGCGCTCGAACCTGGCGGCCCCACGGCAGGCGACCACGGCAACGCGCCAGTTCGTCGACGCTTATGACCGAGCGGTCCGGGCATGATCGAGGGCTTGGAGCTTCGCCATCACAGGGCCGACGAGGCTAAGGAAATCCTCGATCAGTTCGTGGGCCTCTACTTGGAGGTCTACGCGGGTGGCGGCGAGTTCTACAGCCAGGACCGTTACCGGCGTCAGCTTGACCTGCATATGCAGCGAGTTGGATGGGAATTGATTACCGCATCGGTCGATGGGGCCCTGGCCGGCTACATCTATGGCTTTCCGCTGCCTCCACAGGCACGGTGGTGGGAGGGCATCCATGAGCCCGTCCCGCCCGGGTTCACCGAAGAGGACGGGAAACGCACCTTTGCGATCAGCGAGCTGCTGGTACACCCTGCCTGGCGGCGTAAAGGCATTGCGGCGGCACTGCACGACGAGCTGGTTGCGGGCCGGGCTGAACCGCGATCCACGCTCTTGGTCCGTCCCGACAATGCTGCCGCCCAGATGGCGTACCGCTCCTGGGGCTGGAACAAGGTCACCAAGCTGCGCCCCAACTGGGAAGCCGCACCAACCTTCGATGTCATGGTCCGCACCGCCCCGATCTGCCCTCGTCCCTTTTAGCTAGCCGTGGAGCCGCCGGGTTTGACGCTCGATCCGAGCCGAGGAGCATCGACGATAGATGCAGAGAGCCATCCGCCTGATTAGCAGCGTGGCCGCGCGGACGTCGAGAGCCACAGCACGATCGGCTGGTCAGGGCATCGGTTCCATCAGGCTTGGACGCCGATATATTCATCTGCCGATGACCCGACGCGCGGAATTCCTCGCCTAGTCAGGGGAACGCTTCAGCGCCACGACCGATTAGATTGCGTGAATGACGGATCTTGAGCGGGGTGTTTACGAGCACCTCATCACTCGCGAGCTTGCCGACCGCCTCCAGCAGGTCGACCCCGCCCTGATCCAGCACCACAGGCTCGACCCTGCCGATGCACACACCACCCTCGCCCGGCACATCGCCACCCTGGCCGCCCGAGCCCTCCACTCCGTACCCAGCGGCGACGACAAGCTCCACCACCAGATCGCCATGGCGAACCAGATCGCCGAAGCCATCGCCACCCTCAGCCCCAAGGCAGCTACAAAGCAAGACCAGGTGACCGACGCCAAGCACCTGCTCCACGCCATCGCCGCACCACCAACCCCACCAGCCGAGCCCACCTTCCCGCAGCGCCCCACCACCCCACTCTCCACCGGCGCGCTGCTGGTCAACGGCCGCCACCAGCCCCGCATCGGCCACGAGGTCAACCACGAGATGGCCTCCGCCGACCAGGTAGACCTGCTGTGCGCGTTCATCAAGTGGTACGGCCTACGGATTGTCGAGCCACACATCCGCGAGCTGATTGCCCGAGGTGGCAAGGTCCGCGTCATCACCACCACGTACCTCGGCGCGACCGATCAGCGAGCGCTAGACCGGCTCGCCGAGCTGGGCGCCGAGATCAAGGTGTCGTACGAGACGAGGACCACCCGCCTGCACGCCAAGGCGTGGCTATTCCGCCGCAACAACGGCACCACTACCGCCTATGTCGGCTCGTCGAATCTGTCGAAGACCGCGCTGGTGGACGGCGTGGAGTGGAACGTGCGCATCTCGAACATGGAGCAGCCGCACGTCATCGATACGTTCACGGCGACGTTCGAGGACTACTGGAACGATCCGGCCTTCGAGGCGTACGACGCGGCCCGGGATGCCGAGCGGCTACGGCACGCGTTGAGCGGGGAGCGCCGCGACGATGCCCCGACCGCGATCTCGAATCTGGACGTGCGCCCATACCCCTATCAGGCCGAGATCCTGGCCGACCTGGACGCCGAGCGGCTGGTGCATGGGCGGTGGCGCAACCTGGTGGTGATGGCGACCGGTACCGGCAAGACGGTGGTGGCCGCCCTCGACTACCGCCGGCTACACAAGGCGGGCCGAGCCGACTCGCTGCTCTTCGTTGCTCATCAGGAACAGATCCTGCGGCAGAGCCTGTCGACGTTCCGCCAGGTCATGGGCGACGGCAGCTTCGGCGAGACGCTGGTCGCGGGCGAGAAGCCGAACGGTTGGAAGCACGTCTTCGCCTCCATCCAGTCGCTGCACCGCCGGGAGGTCGACCCCGAGGCGTACGACATGGTGATCGTGGACGAGTTCCACCACGCGGAAGCGCCGACGTACACGCGGCTGTTGGAGCGGCTGCGTCCCCGCGTACTCCTGGGTCTGACCGCGACTCCCGACCGGGCCGACGGCGGCGACGTGCGGCGGTGGTTCGACGGGCGCGCGGCCGTTGAGCTGCATCTGTGGGACGCGTTGGAGCGGCAGTTGCTGGCGCCGTTCCAGTATTTCGGGCTGCACGACGACGTGGACCTGTCCCACGTCACCTGGAAGCGCGGCCAGGGTTACGACCCGACAGAACTCAGCGTCCTCTACACCGCCGACCACGCCCGGGCACGGACGGTGTTGCGCGCGGTCGGCGAGAAGGTGGACGTCGGACGGATGCGGGCACTGGGGTTCTGCGTGAGCATCAGGCACGCGAAGTTTATGGCCGACTGGTTCAACAAGCACGACGTGCCAGCAGCGGCCGTCACCTCGGGGGTCGACCGCCTGACACAGCGCGGGATGCTGCGCGATTTCAAGGCCGGCAAGCTGCGGGTGCTCTTCACCGTGGACCTGTTCAACGAGGGCGTTGACCTGCCGATGGTCGACACGATCCTGATGCTGCGACCCACCGAGAGCGCCACGATCTTCCTGCAACAGCTCGGCCGTGGCCTCCGTCTGGACGACGACAAGCCCTGCCTCACGGTGCTCGACTTCATCGGCGGGCAGCACGCGAACTTCCGCTTCGACCTGCGCTGGCGGGCCCTGACCGGGGTCAGCCGGCGGGCGATCACCGAAGCGGTCCGCGACGACTTCCCGAGCCTGCCGAGCGGCTGCCACGTGGAGCTTGACCGGGTGGCGAAGGAGGTGGTACTCGCCAACCTGCGATCGGCGCTGCCCACCTCGAAGGCCGGTCTCGTTTCTGAGCTGCGGCAGCTCGGCGACGTCAGCCTGGCCACGTTCCTCCGCGAGACCGGCCTGGAAATCGAGGACGTGTACCGATCGGCCAGCTTCGGCGGCTGGACCGGGCTGCGGCGGCTCGCCGGCATCGAGACGTCCACGCCCGGTCCCGATGACCGCGAGTTGGGCCGGGCCATCGGTCGCATGCTGCACACCGACGACATCGACCGGCTAGAGCTGCTGACCCGGGTCGCGGCCGGACCGCCCGCGCCAGGTCAGCAGGTGTACGCGGGCAACAGCCGCCTGTTGGACATGCTGCACTTCAGCCTCTGGGGGCCGAACGCACCCCTCGCGACGCGGGACGAACGGCTGGCGCGGCTGTGGAAGGAACCGGCCCGCTGCGCCGAGTTGCGGCAGGTCGCCGAGGTGCTGCGGGACCGCATCCACCGGGTCACGCCGACCGCCGCTCCGGGACTGGTGCCGCTGCGGGTGCACGCGCGGTACAGCCGCAACGAGGCATGCGCCGCCTTCGGGATGACCAACCCGGGGTCGCTGCGCGAGGGCGTGAAGTGGCTGCCCGACGCCCAAGCCGACCTGTTCTTCGTCACCCTGGTCAAGTCCGAGGCGCACTACTCCCCCACCACCATGTACGCCGACCGGGCCATCACGGACACCCTGTTCCAATGGGAGTCGCAGAGCACCACGTCTGCGGCGTCGGCGACCGGGCAGCGCTACACCTCGGGCGGCTCGACCGTGCACCTCTTCGTTCGGGAAACCCGCATCGCCGACCGCGACCTGGGCGCGCCGCCGTACCTCTACGCCGGCACCATGACCTACGAGTCACACGCCGGCGACCGACCGATGCGCGTTCTGTGGCAGCTCCACCACGCCCTACCCGCAGACGTGTACGCCACCGCTCGGACGATCGCGGCTTAGCCTTAGCCCATCAAGCGCAGGCCGTGGTCAAGCCGCGTCCACGTTTGAGGCGAACCTGACGTCCAGCCTTCGGTCCAAGGCGCGGGCCAGGCGCTCCAGGACCGGCAGGGTCGGCACGGTCCTGCCAGCCTCGAAGCGGGCAACTGCGGACTGAGTCATGCCGGCGGCGCGCGCCAACTGGCTCTGACTCCAGTCGTGCCCCTCGCGCAGGTGGCGCACCTCCTGCCCAAGCTCGAAGGCGATCCGGGTGGCCTCGTAGGTTTCGGCCGCCCCTGGCTCCGTCATCCGGCGCTCACGCAGGTCGTTCCAGTCCAGGCGATCACTCATCGCACCACCTCATAGCATCGATGCTATGGGTTGGATCGTTCCCACCGAACTTCATCGAACGCGTGTCGGCGATGACTTCGGCGGTGCTCTTGCCGCGCCTAGAGCGGCAACAACGTCGAGGCCGCCTACCACGCCCCCGAACGGCTGCGCGTTAGGTTGAAGACCATGGAGCAGCGCATCAGCCTGATCACTCTGGGAGTCGCGGACGTAGCCCGCGCGAAGGCGTTCTACCAGCAGCTCGGCTGGCAGGGCCAGGAGGTCGAGGAGACGGTCTTCTTCCAGGCCGGCGGCTTGGCCGTCGTCCTGTGGGGCCGCGACAAGCTAGCCGACGACGCCGGCATCGAAGAGCTGGGCACCTGCGCGATGACCCTCGCCCAGAACGTCCGCTCGCGGGCCGAGGTCGACGAGGTGATTGCCACGGCAGCAGCCGCTGGTGCCACGGTGACCAAGCCGGCCCGGGAGACCTTCTACGGCGGCTACGCCGGCTACTTCGCCGACCCGGACGGTCACCTCTGGGAGATCGCCTGGAACCCGGGCTTCACCCTCGCGGAGGACGGCTCCCTGACCGTCCCCGATTTCAACGCCCTGGACTGAGGCTGCAGCGCCACGAACTGAGCCGCGCAGAAAAGAAGACGCTGCTCAGGGCGCCGGAGACGGGCAGAGCAGCGGGTCCAGCAAGGGTAGTTGAAGAGGGTCCAGGCAGATCGCCAGCAGTCCCGGGTCCGGCGAAGGCGTCGCCGTAACGGTCGGGGTCGGCGTCGGTGAGGCCGACACGTCGGGCGGCGTCGGCAGGGCTGACGCGGGCGGGTCCGTGGTGGGGACCGGACCAGGCGTCGGCACCGAACTGGCCGACGGGTTCGGGACGACGGCTGGCGGCGAAGCCGGCGGCAGGGCCACCACGACAGCCGCCTCCGCCACTGTGGAGACAGCCGACGGCCGGACAGCCGGGACATAGGGCGGGCTCCAAACGGCACTGTCGGCCGAGCCGATTCGCGACCTGGGCGCCACCGGCCCGACGGGACCGATTGGAACGAGGGTCGCCCCGGCCCTCGGCAGGTCCAAGGCGACGATCTCCGCCGAGGGCACCGGACCGCGAGGGCCCCATGCGCCAGGCCCCAGAGCGCCAGGGCCGAGCGTCACGAACACCACGGCAGCGACGGCGGCAGCGCCGAGCGCCCGCCGGTCGGGGCGTACCGCGGTCAGCGGTGCGTCGTCGGGGTCCACCAACAGAAGAGGTGCAGGCGGGGCGGCCCGGTGCGCGGCCAGCAGCTCGTCGACCTGCGCGATGACGGCGCCGCGATCGTCGGCAGCTGCGAGTGTGAGATAGAAGCGGAAGTTCACCGCGGCATTCGCCGGGATCAGTAGCCCCTGCAGTCGACAGCGGTCGGGCAGGAGGGTGACCGGCACGTCGGGGTGGTGGGCGGGGCCGACCAGGTCCGCGTACCGCCACTGGCGGCGGTGCTCACGGCCACGAAAGGCGACCCGTCGACTGGTCACGACGGCCATGCCGGTGTCGACGACACGCAGGCCCGCCGGCAGCGCCTCGGAAGAAGTCTCAGCAAAGTCACACAAGCCCGGGGTGGGCAGGCCGGGCGTGTGTCGCGCCTCGGCCTCGACGAGGGTGGCGACGGGGAGGACGCGGAAGACGAGTTCGTCGTCGTCGAGCTCCACCGGTAGGCCGGTGCGGGGCTGCGTACACCCGAGGAAGCTGGCGGCTTCGATGCGCAGCCTGACCAGGTGGTCGTTGCGGCGCCGCCACGCGTCGGTGGCGTCGCGGTACGCGCGCTGCCGGCGCTCGTTCTCGCGCTCGGCCCAGGCGATCCGCCAGGGGGCGCAGGCCACAGAGGTCACGGTCACACGCGGTACAACCGCTCACGTACGTGACAGGGAACGCGACCAGGATCGATGTGTCCCCTTGTGCCCGGAAGGAGAGAGTTGCAGCAGATCAGCCGGCTCGCCGCCGGTACGGGTGCGGGCCGTGGGTCGGGAAGCGGGACTGGGTACGCGGTGGGTACGCCTCGCAGTGCTCGGCCCAGTGTTCGGCGGCCGTGGCGAGGGCGTCCGCGGAGACGGTGAGGATCAGCGGGTAGATCGCCGTGGACGGGCGGCGCATCCACGGTGGCAGTGACTCGGCGGAGAACTCCACGATCAGCTCCAGCCGGCGGCGGCGCAGCACCCTGCTGCGCAGGGCCAGGTTGGGTTCGGTGAAGCTGACCATCGCCGGTGGCGCGCTCAGCCCGAGGGCGGCGGTGGCCTGCCCGTGCAGCCAGCCGCCGAGCGCGCGGGCCTCCTCGACCATGAGGCTCGGGTAGTGGTGCGACCAGGTCTGGCCGTCGGCGGTGCGGGCGTCCACCTCGATGAGCAGCCAGTCGTGCCAGCCGGGCGTGGCCCCGTCGGGGTCGTCGGGCGGGTCGATGCCGGGCTGGTAGCCGACGGGGCGTACCCGCACCCGAGCGCCATCGTCAGACCGGATCTCCACTCGATCATTCTGACCGAGCGAAGCGGACTTTAGCCCCCGAATCGGTCACTTTGTGATGGTTCGCCGTACGCCCTGGTGCTCGGCGCAGGCATTGGACCGGCCCCCGGCCAGGCTCACCGAACCGTCGCGGCACTGCACGAGGTAACCGCGTCCGGCCCAGAACTGCGGTACGCAGTCGAACCAGTCGCACACCTCGGCGGCCGGCTTGCGGATCCGCGTTCCGCCACAGAAGCCGTACCCCAGGGGGTTCTCCGGTGCCCCGCAGCGCGGGCCCTGGGTCGCGCTGGTCGACGGGCGTGGTGACTTCGTCGGCTTCGGCGGCGGGGTCTTCAGCGCGAGCGCCGGGCCGGCCGGGCGGATCAGCGCCGGTGCCACGCTGGTGGGGGCCGGGGTGGCGGCGGAGGCGACCTCCGCGCCACGGGTCGGGTCGGACGGGTCCGACTCGATCAGCGCCGCCGGCACCAGCAGCGCGATGGCCGCCGCCACCGCGATGGTCCTGCGGCCACCCGGTACCCGCGCGGAGAACCGGGCCTGCGCCGGGGTGTTCACGGCCGGCCGGAACGGCTTGAGCTGGGCGTGTTCGGCGATCAGCTCGTCGACTTGGGCGATCACCGCGGCGCGCTGTTCGATCGCGTCGGCGAAGGCCAGGGTGAGCTTGAACCGGAAGTCCGGCGCGGCGTCGGTGGGCAGCAACAACCCGGAGGTACCCCGCCGGTCCAGCACCTGGATCACTGTGACCGGGGCCGCCGGGTCGTGGGCCAGGCCGGTTATCCGGCCGTACGCCCAGTCGCGCCGGCCCCGCCCGCCGAGCAGCACGAGCCGACGGCTGGTGATCACGGCCATACCGGCGTCGGTGACGCGTACGCCGTCCGGGCGGCGCGGGCGCAGCGGCCCGGTTCGCGGAGCGACGGTGAGGTCCGGCGCCGGCAGCACTGTGGTGTGCCGTACCTCGACCAGTTGCGCGGCGGGTAGTGCCCAGAGCACCACCTCGTCGGCGGCCAACTCCAACGCCAGCCCGGCGCCGGCGGCTGCCGAGCCCCGGAAGTCGGCGGCCAGGGCGCGCAGCCGCCGTAACTCGTCGTCGCGTCGCTGCCACGCCGCCTCAGCGCCGCGGTACGTGCTGACCCGCCGCACGTTCTGCCGGTGCGCCCACCGGTACCGCCAGGTGGAACCCGTCGAATCAGTCTTCGCCACGCCGACTCCTTCGCCGCGCTGGCCACCAATCTGGGGGTGTCACGAGGTTTAACAGGTCCGGCGCGGCGCCCGGACACGCCGAAACGGGCGAACTACCCGATCGGCGGAGCAACCCACACGATAGGGGGATACTGGTGCCGACGTTCATGTTCTCCGAGGGGGTGACGGTCGTGCCGCACGTCACGCTGCCCGGGGTCGTGATCGGGGTCGACATCGGCACCACCAGCACGAAGGCCGTCGCGTACGACACCGACGGACGGCAGCTCGGCAGTCACCTGGTCGGCTACCCGCTGAACAACCCGCAACCCGGCTACGCCGAGCAGGATCCGCAGCTCATCCTCGAAGCGGTGCTCAAGTCGATCAGCATGGTCGTGGCCGAGCTGGTCCAGCCGGTGGCCGGGCTGTCGTTCGGCTCCGCAATGCACAGCCTGATCGGGTTGGACCGGGACGGCAATCCGCTCACCCCGTCGGTGACGTGGGCCGACTCGCGGTCCACCCGGCAGGCCGAGCGGTTGCGGGCGGTGCCGTCGGGGCTGGCCCTGCACCGGCGTACCGGCACGCCGATGCACCCGATGTCGCCGCTACCCAAGCTGCTGTGGTTCGCCGAGCAGGAGCCGAAACTCTTCGAGCGGGTGGCGCACTGGGTGAGCATCAAGGACTGGGTGCTGCTGCGGCTCTGCGGCGCACTGGTCACCGACCACTCGATCGCCTCGGCCACCGGCCTGCTCGACATCCACGAGCTGAAGTGGGACCGGGAGGCGCTGACCATCGCCGGCATCACCCAGGAACAGCTCCCGCAGCTCGTCGCCACCACCGCCGTGCTGCCCAACCTGACCCCGCAGGTCGCTGCCGAGACCGGCCTGCCGGAGCGCACCCCGGTGGTGGTCGGCGCGGGCGACGGACCGCTGGCGAACCTGGGCCTGGGCGCGGTGCACCCCGGCATGGTGGCCTGCTCGATCGGCACCAGCGGCGCGATGCGGGTGATGGTCGAGCGGCCCGGCGTGGACCCGCTCGGTGGGGTGTTCTGCTACGCGCTGACCGAGCATCGCTGGGCAGTCGGTGGCGCGATCAACAACGGCGGCATCGTGCTCAAGTGGGCCGGCGCGGCGCTCGCCCCGGACCTGGGCGAGCACTCCGAGGAGGACCTGGTCGCCCTGGCGGCCCGCGCGCCTGTCGGTTCGGGTGGGCTCATCATGCTGCCGTACCTGCACAGCGAACGGGCACCACACTGGAGCGCCCTGCCGCGCGGCGCGTACGTGGGATTGACCCACGCACACCGCCGTGAGCATCTGGTGCGGGCCGCGTTGGAGGGCGTCTGTCAGCAGCTCGCGCTGGTGCTCAGCTCGGTGCGCGCGGCCGGCAACGAGGTCCGCGAGGTCCGGGCCGGTGGCGGCTTCGCCCGCAGCGGCCTGTGGCGGCAGATGCTTGCCGATGCCCTCGGCCTGCCGGTGAGTTTCCCGGCCGCGCACGAGGGGTCGAGCTTCGGGGCGGCGCTGCTCGGCATGGAGGCGCTGGGGCTGATCCCCAGCATCGACGTCGCCGCCGATCTGGTGCGGATCGAGGAGACGGTCCGCCCCGACCCGGCCGCCGCCGCCACCTACGCGGCGCTGCTGCCGCTCTTCGCCGAGCTGTACGAGGCCCTCGCGCCCGCCTTCGCCTCGATCCGCCGGATGGCGCCCGGCCTGCCCACCGGCTCCGAACCGCAGGCGTGAGCGGTGCCGGGTCAGGGTGCTTCGACGCCGGCGATCAGGTAGCGCTGCACGTCGGCGTCGAGGATCGCCACCTCCTGCGCGTCGTCCGGCCCGGAGCCACGGAACGCTGCCAACTGCTCCGGTGACTCCCAGCGTTCGTAGACGTGGATCCGGCCGGGCTCCAACGGGTCGGCCGCCAGCAGGAAGTCGAGGCAGCCGGCGGTGGCGCGCGCCCGCGCGATGACCTGCTCGCAGTCGGACAGGTACGCCTCGCGGGTGGCCGGTTCGACCTGCAGACTGCCGGCGATGATCAGCAAGGGGTCCTCCGGGCTAGTGGCTGACCTTTGCTCTGCACCCGCCCGCGCGCCACGCACGGTCCGTAACTGGCGCATGGGCGGGTGCAGAGCAAAGCGTGAATACCTGTGCGTCACAGTTATACCTGTGGGTCGTCGCGCTCGGGGGGACATTGCCGCCCGGACGGGTGACGCCGGTCCCGTCGGTCTCACCAGCCTCCAACGCTTCATATCGTGCAAACGTGAGAAAAAGCGACAAGAGGCGCTCATCTTCCCTGCTGGGGAACTCTGCCCGCGTACCCCTGAAGGCGCTGACGACGGCGGTCGCGCTCGCGGTGCTCGCGACGACCGGGCCGGCCACCGCGGACGGCCCGGGCCGTGCGCCCGTCGCGGACCCGGCGCAGACGACCGAGCCGGGGTACGGGGTTGAGCCCGGCGACGGTCAGAGCCACGAGCCCGGTGTGGACCCGACGCCGGAGCGCCCGCCGACCAGCGAGGTGTCCTGGCTGTCGTTTCCCGGCGGGGTGTTCGCTGTGGACTCGCTCGGGCGCACAGTGCGCTACCGCGCCTGCGACGGCGACACCGGCCGGGTCGCCGACCCGACCATGCGGGTCGCCGCCGGGGTGGCCAGCGGCGCGGTCGTGGTCGGAGGGACGGCCTACCGCTACCGGATGCCGCTGGTCGGGCGCAGCGAGGGCACGTTGGAGGTGATCCAGCGGAACCGACCGCCGACGCCGCTGACCGGCGTGGTGGTCACCAGCCCGCAGCCGCCCACCGACCCGGTCGCCGGGGCCCGGCTGTTCCCGCTCAGCGGGCAGCTCGCCCGGGTGGTCGCCGACGCGAGCCTCAACCCGGCCGGGGTCACCGTGCGCGACCTGTCCGGCCGCTACGGCGACCAGCAGATCGCCGTCAACGGATCGCTGCGCCCCAAGGCGGCCAGCGTCATCAAGCTGTGGATCCTCGTCGAGCTGCTGCGTCGGGTCGACTGTGGACAGGTCTTCCTCGACGACGGGGTGCTGGTGACCCCCCAGGACGTGGTCGGCGGCACCGGTCAGTTGCAGTTCGAGACGTTCCCGCAGGTGGTCACAGTGCGCCGGCTCGCCCAGTACCTGATCAAGTACAGCGACAACGTGGCAGCGAACGTGCTGATCACCTACCTGGGTGGGTTCGCCCCGGTCAACGCGCTGATCGACTCGATGAACCAACGCTCCACCATCCTGGCCCGCCGGATGCTCGACAGCGCGGCGGCGCAACGCGGCGAGGAGAACTACACCAGCCCGGACGACGTGGTGTCACTGCTCGGCGCGGTCTGGGACGGCGAGATCCTCACCCCCGCCTCCCGCGACCTGATGATCGGCTTCATGCGGGAGCAGACCCTGAACACGAAGATCCCGGCGGCGTTGCCACCGGGCGTGCCGGTGGCCCACAAGACCGGTGACCTGCCGGACGCCTCGCACGACGTCGGCTACTACCTGATCCCCGGCACCGAGACCGCCGTCGCGTTCCTCACCGCCGGACCCATGGCCACCGGCGACGAGACGGTCCGGCGGATGGCCCGCACCGTCTACGACTTCCTGGTCACCCCGGTCGACGGGGCGGTCGAGGAGTGAGCCGACCTCAGGCGCCGGGAATGTTCGCCGGCGGGTCCTCCCCCACCAGGTCGGCCGCCGGCGGGTCCGCCGACACCGGCAGCCCGAAGTCCGAGTACGTCAGGTCGAGCTGGGCGGTCTGCGACTGCTCGCTGGCCAACTCGATGCGGTAGCGGACCAGCCGGCCCTGCTCGTCCACCGCAGCGGTGAACGGGACCGCGGCGGCCCGGTCGCCGAGCACGTTGCCGACGCCGCTGCCCAGCACCGCGCCGCTCTGGCGCAGATCCAGCGTGCCCGCGTACTCCCGCTCGGCGGTCAGCCGGACCCCCGCCGGTGCGCCCAGCGTGCTGGCCAGTCGGGTGTTGTCCAAGCCCTGCTTGGCCGCCGGGGCGCCCGGGGCGCCGACGTGCCACCAGGTCTTGCCGTCCCAGACCGGGACGCGGCGGTCCGGGGCGGTGACCCGCACGTACACGTCCGGTCCGGTGGTCAACCGTTCGATCTTCACCACACCGGAGGGCACCTTCAGCGAGGTGGTCTCCAGACCACGCTTCGCCTTCGGGTCCCAGAGCAGCACAGTGGCGTCCCCGTCCGCGCCGCCGGTGCCGACTGTCAGCTTGTACGGCTGCTCGTCGGCCTTCGCGGCGGCGGCCTTCAGCACACCGACCGGGTCGGGCGGGCCCGCCGACGCCGCCGGGCGACCCGCGTCCGGGTCGTCGTCGCCGGCGGCGACCAGCGCCCACGCCCCGGCGCCGACCGCCACCACGAGCACGGCGCCAGCGGCGATCAGCTTCGGTTTCTGCACTGTCATCTCCCCCGGGCGGTGCGGTCCGGCCAGACTAGCCGGACCGCACCTCGTCACGCCCGGCTGATCGCGTTGGCGTGGATCGCCTCGTGCAGATAGGCGGCCAGCCCCGACGCGATGTTCTCGTAGTACGCGGTGAACCGCTCGTCGGCCAGGTACATGTCGGCCAACCCGGTCTGCATCTCGTACGAGCACTCGTAGAACCAGCGGCCGATGAGTTGCCGGTGCTCCTCGGCCAGCTCCATCGCCTCCGGGCTGTCCGCCGGCGCGCCCGAGGCCATCAGCGCGACGATCCGCCGGCCCCAGTCCTCGTTC
Organism: Micromonospora sp. H61; assembly: GCF_018070325.1. Lineage (GTDB taxonomy): Bacteria > Actinomycetota > Actinomycetes > Mycobacteriales > Micromonosporaceae > Micromonospora > Micromonospora salmantinae. Next base: position 13,658 of record NZ_JAGPXY010000065.1, on the reverse strand, counting down.
TCCGCCTTGTTGCGCAGCCAGTCTTCCTTGCTGTAGCGGGCGACCCGCCGGTTCGACTCCCGGTACGCGTCGGTGTCGCCCCACCGCTGCTCCGCCTCGGCCTGGTGCTCCTCCGGATCGAAGTCACCGAAGACCTCGAACCGCTCCTCCGGCGTGAGTTGAATGCCCATCTTGCTCGCCTCCATCGCGAACTCGATCGCCGCGACCATCTCCTGCAACCGCTTGAGCCGCACCGTCAGCAGCTCGTGCTGCCGGCGCAGGTGCGCGGCCGGATCGGCCGCCGGGTCGTCGATGATCGCGGTGATCTCCTCAAGCGGGAAACCAAGCTCCCGGTAGTACAGGACGAGTTGCAGCCGTTGCAGGTCCGCGTCGTCGTAGCGGCGGTAACCGGCCGAGGTGCGCCCGCTGGGCGAGAGCAACCCGATCTCGTCGTAGTGGTGCAGCGTCCGCACCGTCACGCCGGCCACCTTCGCGACCTGACCCACCGTGTACGCCATGGTCCCCCTCCCTTCCGGGAACCAGGCTCCTGCCTGCCGTTACGTGAGAGTCAACTCCGATTCTGGCCCACCATGGCGGGGGCGTCCGGCCGCCCGTACAGATAGCCCTGGCCTCGTGGGCAGCCGATCGCGGTGATCGCCTCGTGCTGACGCTCGGTCTCCACCCCCTCGGCGACCACCGCCAGGTCGAACGCGCCGGCCAGGCGGGTGACCATCTCCACCGTGGCGTACGCCCGGTCGTCGGTGCCCAGCCGGGCCACGAACGACCTGTCGATCTTCAGCTCGGTGGCCGGAATGCGGTGCAGGTAGCTCAGCGACGAGTAGCCGGTGCCGAAATCGTCGATGGCGATCCGGATGCCCAACTCCCGGAGTTGGTGCAGCCGCTCCAGCACAGCCTCGGTGCCCTCGATCAGCGCCGACTCGGTCAACTCCAGGGTCAACGCCCGTGGTGCCAGCCCGGCGGCGCTGGTCGCCGCGGTGACCGTGGCGATCAGGTCCGGCCGACGCAGGTGCGCGGCGGCGATGTTCACAGCGACTGTCGCCTCCGGCACCCGGCCCCGCCAGGTCGCGGCGGCCCGGCACGCCTCGTGGATCACCCAGCGGTCGATCGGCAGGATCAGCCCGGTCTCCTCGGCCAGCGGCAGGAACCTCGCCGGCGGCAACATCCCCAGCCGGGGGTGCCGCCAGCGCACCAGCGCCTCGGCGCTGCGTACCGCGCCGGTGCTCAGGTCGACGATGGGTTGGAACTCCAGGTGCAGCTGGTCCTCGTCGACAGCGCGGCGCAGGTCGGCGATCAACTCGGCGCGGGAGACGGCCGACTCGCGCAACGCCGCAGTGCACGTGCGGTACGCGGACTTCCCGGCCGCCTTGGCCGCGTACATGGCGATGTCGGCGTCGCGCAGCAGGTCGCTGTGGGAGGCGTGCTGCGGGCCGTACTCGGCGATACCGATGCTCGCCGACGGGTGCACCCCGACGTCCTCCTCGTCGTCGGAGGGCCGCAACGCGTCCAGCAGTCGCTCGGCGAGCAGCTCGGGTGACACCGGCCGGTCGCCGTCGACCAGCACGGCGAACTCGTCACCGCCGAGCCGGGCGATGGTGCCGTCGCCGTTCACGGCAGTGTGCATCCGGGCCGCGAGCCCGGTCAGCAGGGTGTCACCGGTGGCATGCCCGAACCGGTCGTTCACCTGCTTGAACCCGTCCAGGTCGAGCAGCAGCACCGCCACCGGCCGCCCGTCACGCAGGGCCAGGCGCAGCCGCCGGTTGAACAACAGCCGGTTGGGCAGCCCGGTGAGCTGGTCGCCGTACGCGAGCCGGCGCAGCCGGGCCACCAGCCGGAGGTTCTCGTTGGCGGCCAGCCCCTGCCGGACGGCGAGGGCGGCCAGCAGCACCATCATGGTCACGAACACCAGCTGCGGGGTCTGCCCGGTGGGCCGGCGGGCCAGCACCACAGCGATGATCGCCCCACCCACCGGCAGGTACGGCAGCGCCACCCGCCACCAGGGCGGCAGCGGCGACTCGGCGGTGTCGTCGGTGCCGTCGCAGTCGGGTGGCGGCGGGTTGCGGGCGGCCAGGCCGATCAGCAGGTAGCTCAACGGCCAGCACAGGTCGATCGGGTGACCGGCGGTGTAGTCGGCGCGGGCGACCAGCGACACGTAGACGACGTCGGCGACGACCCGCAGGGTGAGGCTCGCCGCCAGGACGGTCATCGGCCGCCACATCGGCCGGGCCGGCCCGGAGACCGCGACCAGGATGGTGAGCTGCATCAGGTCGAACATCGGGAACAGCAGACCCAGCGTCCGCGCCGGATCGGCCAGCTCGGCGGCGGCGACCCCCCGGAAGACCAGCACCCACCCGATCGGCACCAGGGCCAGGGCGACGATCACCCCGTCCAGCAACGTACGGGCCCGACCGACCGCTGTCCTCGGAGCGGACGGCGAGCTGAGCAGCGCGGCCGTGCCGGTGAGGATGCCGGCGGTGAAGACCACCCCGACCACCGGCGTGTGCGGCAGGTCGCCGCCGACGAGCCGCTGCACCGTCCAGATGGCCCGACCGATGGCGGCGAGCGCCATGGTGAGGGCGAGCAGCGTCCAGAACCGGCGCAGCGGCGCCGGATGTCGACGGGCCACCCCGACGCACGCGAGCGTCGCCCAACCGGCGACCAGCATCGCGCCGATGTCGCTGACCAGCGCGGCGCCGGGCAACGCGGCGACCAACCAGCCCGCCTCCAGCAGGATGACCGCAGCCGCGACGAACGCGCCGGCGGGGTTGAGCGTCCCCGCAGCCTGCTTTCCGTCCTGTCGGGACACGGTCGCTCCGGCTCTTTCGTCGTGCGTGCACCCTCGGCGGCGCCGGTCCACGGCAAACCCCGAAAGCCTAACCAGCGCTCAGAAACGCCGCCAGAGCCGAACGTGCACCCCGCTGCGGCTCCGGCCTCGGGTCAGCGGCCCGCGGATCGGTTCCAGGGTGAACGGGGCAGTGCGGTGCCGGCCAGCGGACGGCGTGCGCGGCGGCGTCTGCGCCGGCCAGGGGTGCAGGGCGGGCGGGCAACGGTGTGCACGGCCACGTCGGCCGAGGACGTCGGTCGGCCGATCAGCCAGCAGAGGAAGCGTTCCATCGTCGGATCAGCCGACCGGGAGGCGCTCGGCGTCGGACTTGGAGATCTCGTACTCGGCACCGCAGAACGTGCACTGCTGCGCGTACCGGGTGCGGATCGGAACGAGGGGAATGAAGAAGAGTGTGAATTTCGTCGAGCGGCGAGTGATCACCTGCGCGGCCTGGTTGCCGCAGTGGCGGCAGACCTGCTGCACGACACCGGACCGGTCGACCTTGGTACGCAGACCAAAGATGAAGAACATCGCCCGCCAGTACCCACTCGACAGCGAAAAGTCACCAGATCTCGCCGACGAATCACCGAGACCCCAGCCCGCACACAAGATCGTGCTCGATCCAGGATGTAGTGGCCTCCGGGGCGAACGAGGCCACCACATCAGTGATCGAGCACGATCAAGGCGAAACCGTCAGTTGGCCGGCGCGGGCTCCAGGCCGGGGATCTCCTCGGAGATCCAGATCGGCTGCCAGTTCGGCACCTCGTGGAAGCGGCGCAGCTCGTACAGCCCGGCAACCGACCCGCTCCAGGCCCCGTACGGCGGGTTGGCCTCGTCGAAGCCGCTCTGCACGAAGGTCAGCGTGGTCCGGCCACCGGACTCGGCCAGCTCCCAGCTCGTCACGCCGGTCGGCCCCCAGTCGACGGACATCCGCCGACCGGGCTCCAGGTCGACGACCTTGGCCGCGTAACCGGTCTCGAAGCCGCCCATGGCGTACCTGCCGCCGACCCAGGGCTCGATGCCGATCGGGTAGCCGAACCAGGCGCTGGCCTGCTCGGAGTCGGTCAGCGACTCCCACACCTTGTCGGCGGGGGCGGCGATGACCAGCTCACCGCGCAGGTCGGCGGAGGTGAAGTCGGTGCGGGGAAGCAGTGGCTTGCCCTCCACGTGGGCGGCCAGGTTGGCGATGGACAGCGCCCAGTACGTCTGGAGCACGCCCCGGATGGTGGAGCCGCTCATCGCCTCGGCGAAGTCGAAGTGGCTCTGGATCAGCGTGAGCACGGTGCTGTCGGTGCCCTCGGCGGTCAACTGGAACTCGGTGGTGGTCTCGACGCCGTCGAGCAGCCAGCCGAAGCGCAGCGTGTCGTCGTCGGCGTGCAGCAGCCGCTGGTGCGGGGCGTCACCCTCGGGCGTGTAGCGGCCCCAGAACTCGTACCGCTGGGGCAGCTCGACCTCGGCGTGCTCGGCCAGCCAGACACGCAGCTCGGCCGGGTCGGTCAGGGCCTGGCGGACGCGCCCGACGGGCGCGGAGAGACGGGCCTGGACCTTCATCGGCTCACTCATTGTCGTTCCCTTTCGGATAGCAGGCGACGGCCAGCTTGAAGGCATCTCCTTCGCTGCCGCCGTAGCGGGTGAACAGGTCCTGAAGTGCGGTTTGCAGGTCGTGCAGGAACTGCTGGCGCTGCTCGGCCGGCACCCGGATCTCGCCGGAGACCCCGATCGAGGGCAACTCGGGTGCCGCCCGGTCCAGGCCGGCGATGTCGGCCTGGACCTCCTCCATCAGGTCGAGCAGGTAGCCCAGGCTCAGCTCGTCGCGGGCCCGGCGCAGGCCGATCCGGCCGACGAGCCGCGGGGAGAGCCAGTAGGAGCGGGCGGCGGCCTGGTAGATGCCTTCGGTGATGCCGCGGACCTTGCGTTCGTTGACCAGCTCGACGAGGCCGGCCGCGACGAGTTGCTTGACGTGGTAGTAGACGCGCTGTGGCGTCTGGTCGAGTCGGGCCGCGACCTCGGTGCAGGTGCGCGGCTCGGCCAGTTGCCGCAGCACCTCGACGCGCTGCGGCTTGAGCAGGACTTCGGCCTGCTCGATCTGCTCCAGGTACAGGACATCTCTCATGGCAAAATCAGTTTGTACGTACAAAACTTCTTTGTCAATCGCTTCGCGAGAAGCCGCGCCGACTTTTTTCGACGCGGCTTCAGGCGGCGGTCAGCAGGTGATCAGGGCAACCAGTCCGGCCGAAGCGGGTAGCCGCTCACGCCGTTCGGGCCGTTGTGGGTGGCCAACACCTGGTGCAACTGGATGCCGTTGCGTTCGAACGCCATCCGCGACCCGGCCATGTAGAGCCCCCACACCCGGGCGGTGCCCGCGCCCACCTCCGAGACGCAGAAGTCCCAGTGCTCGACCAGGTTGCGACACCAGGCGGCCAGCGTCAGCGCGTAGTGCTGGCGCAGGTTCTCCTCGTGGTGCACCTCGAACCCGGCGTCGTGCACCTCGCTGATCAACCGGCCCGGACCGGCCAGCTCACCGTCCGGGAAGACGTACCGGTCGATGAACGCGCCCGAGCGGTGCGGCGCCCGGTTGTCCGCGCGGGTGATGCAGTGGTTGAGCAGTCGCCCGCCCTGCCGCAGCCGACTGCGAAGCGACCCGAAGTAGGCCGGGTAGTTGCGCACGCCGATGTGCTCGGTCAACCCGATCGAGGAGATGGCGTCGAACTGCTCGGCCGGCGCGTCCCGGTAGTCGAGGTAGCGCACCTCCGCCAGCTCGGTCAACCCCTCCCGCTCGATAGCCGCCTGCGCCCACTGCGCCTGCGCCTTCGACAGGGTCACCCCGAGGGCCTTGACGCCGTACTCGCGGGCGGCGTGGCGCACCATGCCACCCCAGCCGCACCCGACATCCAGCAGCCGCATCCCTTTCTTCAGCGCCAGCTTGCCGGCGACCAGGTCGTACTTCGCCGCCTGGGCCTGCTCCAGCGTGTCGTCCGGAGACCGGAAGACCGCGCAGGTGTACGTCATCGACGGGCCGAGCACCTTCTCGTAGAAGGCGTTCGAGACGTCGTAGTGGTGCGAGATGGCGGTGCTGTCACGCACCCGCGAGTGCCGCAGCCCGTTCATCACCCGCTTCCAGCGGGGCTGCGCCTCCTGCGGCGGTGCCGGCGGCGGCATCAGCCGCTCCCAGCCCAGCCCACGGACCAGCGCCAGCCCCTCGGCCAGCGACGGTGGGCGTAACCGCAGCTCGTCCTTGAGCACCCGCAACGCCTCGTACGGGTCGCCCGGGTGCACGCCCTGCAACGCCAGGTCACCACTGACGTACGCCCGGGCCATGCCCAGGTCGCCGGGTGCGGTGAGCAGGTACGACAGCCCACGCTCGGAGTGGATCGCCAGGGTGATGCCGGCGTCGGACGGGCCGACGGCGCTGCCGTCGTACCCGGTGATCCGCACCGGCAACGGCCCCGTGGTGACCGCGCGGATGACGTCCGCGACGGTCGGACCCGTGTGCCGGCCCCCCGCCGGCGGGGTGGCGGGGACGCTCGCCGCCCCCTGATCTCTGTCGGTCAGGCTCATGCTCGTGCTACCGCCTTTTCGTACAGTCCCGTCAGCCGGTGGTCCGGGTCGTAGCGGTCTTTCACCGCGCGCCACGTGTCGCCGCCGTAGAGGCGATCGAAGGCGTCCCGGTCGTAGTACGCGTCGGAATAGAGCGACTTGTGCCCGCCCGACTCCGACACCCTGCGTTCGATCGTGCGGTTGACGTCGCCGTCGGCGCCGCCCGGCGCGATCGGCACGCTCCCCCAGAACCCGATGTTGACGTAGTCCTGCCCGGGCCGCAGCGGATACAGCGGCCAGGACCGCGCCGATCCGGGCCCCGCCGGCTCACGCAGTCGCAACGGACACAGCCACACCGGGTTCATCCCCACCGCGCCGGCGAACCAGCGCAGGAAGTCGGCAGTACGGTCCAGCGGGATCTCCACGTCCTGCACGACCCGCTCCCGGGCCGGTTGCCCGCGCAGCCGGTCGATCCGGGCCGCCACCTGGTGGCGGTGCTCCAGCCGGACCAGTCGGTGGTAGAAGTCGCTGCGCCGGTAACGCGCCGGCCAGAGCCTGCGCACGACCGGGTGCTGCGCGCCGAACGCCGACGAGCACCAGAACCAGTCGGTGTCCCAGCGCCACAGATAGTCGTACGCGGTGAGCACGTCGCGGGTGCGCTGGCGCAGCGACCGGTAGTAGATGGCCTGACCGGTGTAGTCGCTGGGCGGGTCGGCCGCATCGGTGAACGTGGCGAAGATCAGGTAGGCCTCGCCGGGGCTGAACATCACCCCGTCCATCGCGTCCACCGGTTCGCCGGCCCAGGATCGGGTGGCGGTCACCTCCGCTATCGCGTCGGTCAGCGCCTCCAGTTGGGTGAACCGGACGTTGCGCAACGCCACGTACCGGCCGACCGGTTGCAGCTCGATGCGCAGCCGGGTGGCGTACCCGAGGCTGCCCAGCGAGTTGGGGAACGCGGTGAACAGGTCGGCGTGCTCGCCGTCTGGTCGGGCGGTGATGATCTCGCCGGAGCCGGTGAGCACGTCCAACTCCTGGACGGACTCGTGCGGCAGGCCGTTGCGGAACGAGGTCGACTCGATCCCGAGGCCGGTCACCGCGCCGCCCAGCGTGATGGTGCGCAACTGCGGCACCACGAGCGGCATCAGCCCGTGCGGCAGCGTCGCGTCGACCAGGTCCTCATAGGTGCACATGCCCTGCACGTCGGCGGTACGGCCGGCCGGGTCGACCGACAGCACGCCGTTCAGGCCACTCACGTCGAGCCCCGGGGTCCGGGGAGCGGACCGGGGACGGAACAGGTTGGAGGTGCGTTTGGCCAGCCGGACAGGCTCGCCAGTGGGCACCGCGGCGTACGACCGCCGCAGCGTGTCCACCGCTTGATCATGGTCAATCGGTTGATCCACACGCTCAGCGCGCATGTGATCACCTTACGCTCGCCGTTTGGAAACCGTGGGATGTCGGCGGTGGCAGTTTCCCGTCCGGCGGCAGGCCTGACGGCTACCGTGGCGGGCATGCCATCGCCAGCGATCACCGCCCTGGACGCCGCCCAATTGCCGTATCGGCTGGTCAGCCACGGTGCGGTAGGCAGTCTCGCGGAGGCCGCCGCGGCCCGGGGCGTGGCCGTTCCCGACGTGGTCAAGACGATAGTGGTCCGGCGTGGTGAAGACGATCACCTGTTCGTGCTCACCCCCGGCGACCGGGTCATCTCCTGGCCCAAGCTGCGCGCCCTGCTCGGTGTGCACCGGCTCTCCATGCCGGACGCGGCGGGCGCCCTGGCCGCCACCGGTTACGAACGCGGCACCATCACCCCGTTCGGCGCGAGCAGGGCCTGGCCGGTGGTCGCCGACGAGCGACTGCGCGGCCGGGAGATCACCCTGGGCGCCGGTGAGCGCGGTCTCGCCGTCGCGATCGACGCCGACGCCGCGATCGCCGCCCTCGACGCCACAGTGGCCGACGTCACCGACCCGCAGCCCACCCGCTGAGCGCTGCCGGAGCGGCGGCGCGGCCTACTGTTGGGACATGCCGAAAGCCGTGTGGAACGACCTGGTCGTCGCCGAGAGCGACGACACCGTGCTGGTGGAGGGCAACCACTACTTCCCCCGCTCCGCCCTGCGCGACGACCTGATTCGCGAGTCCGCGACGCACACCGTCTGCCCGTGGAAGGGCACCGCCTCCTACTACTCCCTCGAACACGAGGGCAGCACCAGCAAGGACGCGGTCTGGTATTACCCGGAGCCCAAACCCGACGCCGAGATGGTGCGTGACCGGGTGGCGTTCTGGAAGGACGTCCGGGTCGTCGACTGACGGCGCCGACTGGCCGCGGCCGACGGCGGTGGGTGAGGATGGCCCGTATGTCCGCGCCCGAGGAACGCCCCGACCCCGCCGGCACCGTCTACGGCGGTCACCGGGCACCGCGCTCCGGGCCGCTGGCCGACCCGTTGCTGCGGGTCGCGGCGGCCGTCGGGGCCGTCGGCGTACTCCTGGGGGTCGTCTTCGCCACCGGGCTGCTCGACGGTGACGACGAGCCGCCGGTGCCGGCGTCGGTCGGTACGCCGTCCAACGCGGCGCAGCCCAGCGAGCCGGCCGGCGAGCCGAGCCCGACCGCACCGGCCGAGCCGTCACCGACCCCGTCGGCCAGCACGCCAGCCGCCCCGCCCACCGGGCCCCGGGTGCTGCGCGCCGCCTCGGGCCTCTGCCTGGGGCTCGACGGTGACGGCAAGGAGGCCGAGGCCGAGTTGGCAGTGTGCACCGGCGCCCCGGAGCAGCAGTGGGTGGTCAGCCCGGCCGGCGCGGGCGTGCTGTCGTTGACCAACGCCGCGTACGGGCAGTGCCTCGACGTCGAGGGTGGCAGCGGGGACGACGGCGCGCGGTTGCTCCAGTTCCCCTGCCACGGTGGGCCCAACCAGCAGTGGCGGTTCGGCGGGACCGGCACCAGCGCGGTGCTGCTCATCGCCGCGCACAGCAACAAGTGCGCCCAGGCTGACGACGACGCCGTCGAGGCCGGCGACGACATCCGGCAGCGACAGTGCGACGGCCGGCCGGCCCAGCAGTGGACCCTCGGCTGACCGTCCGAGCCGCTCAGCCCCGGTAGCTCCAGGCCCGCGGTGCGGTGGCGGCGACCAGCACGGCCTCCGGCACTCCTCGGCCCGGTCGGCGGCGCAGCAGCAACGACAGCCCGGCGGCGCCGATCGACAGCGCGCCCGCCACGTACCAGGCCATCGCGTAGTCGCCCAGCCGGTCCCGGACCAGCCCCGCGCCGGTCGCGGCGACCGCCGCGCCGAGCTGGTGCGCGGCGAACACCCAGCCGAACACCACAGCGCCGGCGCCACCGAAGTACTCCCGGCACAGCGCCACCGTCGGCGGCACGGTGGCCACCCAGTCCAGGCCGTAGAAGACGATGAACACCAGCATGCTCGGCTCGGCGGTGCCGGAGAAGAGGCTCGGCAGCACCAGCAGGGACAACCCGCGCAGCGCGTAGTACATGCCGAGCAGCAGCCGGCTGTCCACCCGGTCGGTGAGCCAGCCGGAGGCGATGGTGCCGACGATGTCGAAGAGCCCCACCAGGGCGAGCAACCCGGCCGCTGTGGTCTGGGCCATCCCGTGGTCGTGCGCGGCCGGCACGAAGTGCGTACCGACCAGGCCGTTTGTGGTCGCCCCGCAGATCGCGAAGCCTCCGGCCAGCAGCCAGAACGGCCGGGTCCGGGCCGCGGTGGCCAGCGCGCCGAGCGCCCGGGTCGCCGCGCCGCCGGTCAGCGGCGGCGCCGCGACGACCTCGGTCGCCCCGTAGGCGGGCAGGCCGAGATCCGCCGGGTGCTCGCGCAGCAGCCACACCACCAGGGGTACGACCGCCAGCGCCGCCGCAGCCACCACGAGTGCGGCGCTACGCCAGCCGTGGTCGCGTACCAGGATGGCGATCAGTGGCAGGAACACCAGTTGTCCTGCCGCCCCGCCGGCGGTCAGCACTCCGGTGACCAGGCCCCGTCGGTGCACGAACCAACGGCCGGTGACGGTGGCCACGAACGCCAGCGCCATCGAGCCGGTGCCCAGTCCCACCAGCACACCCCAGCAGAGCAGCAGCTGCCAGCTGGCGGTCATGAAGACCGTCAACCCGCTGCCCGCGGCGACCAGCAGCAACGCCACCGAGACCACCCGGCGGATGCCGAACCGGTCCATCAGGGCTGCCGCGAACGGCGCGGTGAGCCCGTAGAGCAGCAGGTTGACCGAGACGGCCGTGGAGATCGTGGCCAGGGGCCAGCCGAACTCCTCGTGCAGCGGGTGCAGCAGCACCGACGGGGTGGCGCGGAAGCCGGCCGCGCCGACCAGCGCCACGAAGGCGACGGCGGCGACCAGCCAGGCGGGATGCAGACGGCGGTTCTTGGTCACGGGGACAAGTCTGAGCCGGGCCACCCACCTCGACGAGTGGCCGGAAAGCCATCATGCGCAATAATCGGGCCATGAGCGCTGGCCCGCACCGGATCGCCGTACTCGCCCTGCACCAGGTGGTTGGCCTGGACCTCGGCACCCCGTCCCAGGTCTTCAGCACGGCCCGGGCCGCCGACGGGACACCCTTCTACGACGTCCGGGTGTGCACCCCGGGCCGGCGGCCGGTGCGCAGCACCGCCGGCTTCCAGGTGGTCCCCGACCACGGTCTGGAGCTGCTCGACACGGCGGAAACGGTGATCGTCCCGGGCATCCACGACGGCACCGCGTTGACAGCGGGCATCGTCGAGCCGGAGGTGACCGAGGCGCTGCGCGCGGCGTACGAGCGGGGCGCCCGGATCATGTCGATCTGCACCGGAGCGTTCGTGCTCGCCGCCGCCGGGCTCCTCGACGGGCGGCGGGCGACCACCCACTGGGCGTACGCCGAGCGGTTCCGCCGCCTGCACGCCCGGGTGGACCTCGATCCGGGCGTGCTCTTCATCGCCGACGACCGGGTGCTCACCTCGGCCGGAGTCGCCGCCGGCATCGACCTCTGCCTGCACGTCATCCGCCTCGACCACGGCAGCGAGGTGGCCAACCGGGCGGCCCGCCGCTGTGTGATGCCACCGTGGCGCGACGGCGGTCAGGCGCAGTACATCGAGCAGCCGGTGCCGAAGGCGACCGACACCAGCACGGCGGGAGCCCGGGAGTGGGCGCGGCAGCGGCTGCACGAGCCGATCGCACTGCGCGACCTGGCCGAGCAGGCGCGGATGAGCGTGCGCACCTTCACCCGACGCTTCCGGTCGGAGACCGGCCTGAGCCCGGCCCAGTGGCTGCTGCAACAGCGCACCGACCACGCGAGACTGCTGCTGGAGACGACCGACCTCAGCGTCGACCAGATCGCCCACCGCTGCGGGTTCGGCACCACAGCCGCCCTACGCCAGCAACTCCACCAACGCATCGGCGTGGCCCCGTCCACCTACCGCCGAACCTTCCACCCCCGCCCCGAGCCGATCAAAACCTGACCCCCCCGCCCCGCCCGAGTCATCGCTCTCGTCGATCTTGCACTTTGGGTTGCCGAAAAGTAACTTAGGTCCATTTTGTCGGGACAGAAAGTGCAAGATCGACGAGGGCTGGGGCTGGGGCTGGGGCTCAGGGGGTCGGCTTACGGGCGGAGCAGGTGTAACTGGGACTGGTGCTTCGGCAGGTGCACCCGGGTGTGCAGGTCCAGGGTGCGGGACCAGGGCAGTGGCTCGTCGACGACGAGGTCGAAGCCCTCGCGTAGGTGCGTCTCGACCGGGGTCTCCGCTGCCAGGCCGAGCTGGTCGACCAGCCCGCACAACCGGTCGCTGGTGCCGTGCAGCAGGGCGGTCAGGCCACGCAGACCACCCTGCTCGGCGGCGAGCGCGTCGAGCTGCGGGCGGTGCATGTCCTCCGCCATCTCGTAGTAGGCGAACGGCGACCCGGCCAGCAACGCCTCGGTGGCCTGGATCATCAGCTCGTCGTTGGCGACCAGATGCGCGACGATCTGCTCGGCACTGAGCTGCCCCTCCGGAGCCGGACCGAACCCGCCTGCGTCGACCTCCGCGAACAGGGCACCGTAGGCCCGCCGCAATCCCCCGCTCTCCATCCCCCCAGTCAACCCGCCACGGCGGGAGTTAGCGGCGGGATTGGCGGGAGCGGAGGTAGTCGCTGACCACGTACTCGCCCAGGTCGTCGGTGTCCGGCGTGAACATGCGGCCCCGGCTGCGGCGGGCCACCGCGTCGACGAAGCGCCGCAGGCCCGGGTCGTCGCCGAGCATGAACAGGTTGAGCGTGGCGCCGTAGCGGCTCAACCGGTCCACCTCGCGGACCGTCGCCTCGATCGTCTCCGGAAGCGGCGGCCAGTGGAACAGCGCCTCCCCGTCGTCCGGGTCCAGGTGCGCGGTCGGCTCGCCGTCGGTGACCACCAGGACGATCGGCTCGGCGTCCGGGTGCCGACGCAGGTGCCGGCCCGCCAACCGCAGCGCGTGCTGGAGGTTGGTGCCCTGCTCCATGTCCGGCTCCACGGCCGCCAACTCCTGCTGGGTGAGCGTCATCGCCTCCCGGCCGAAGCCCACGATCTGCAGGGCGTCCTGCGGGAAACGCGTCTCCATCAGGTGTGCCAGCGCCAGCGCCGTCTGCTTCATCGGCCCCCAACGACCCTGAGAGATCATCGAGTACGACAGGTCGACGCAGAGCACCACAGCGGCCGAGGCACGCCTCTCGGTCTCCACCACCTCGAAGTCGTCCACCGAGAGCTGCACCGGGACCGTCGGCCCGGCCCGACTGACCGCCCGGGTCAACGTCCGGACCACGTCCAACGGTTGCTCATCGCCGTACTGCCAGGGCCTGGACGCGCCGCTGACCTCGCCCGCCGCACCGGCCGAGCGCAAATCGTGCTGGCCGCGCGGCCCGGCGGTCAGCTCCGCGAAAACCTGCCGCAGGGCGGTCCCGCCGAGCCGGCGCAGCGCCTTCGGGCTCAGCGTGAGCCCATCCGCGTCCCGGCTGACCCAACCCTGGTGGCGCAGTTCCCGCTCCAGATCGCGCAGCCGGCGAACGTCGTCGGCCGCGTCCCGGCCCAGCGTGCGCGCCACCGCGTCGACGTCCACGTCGTCGAGGGTCGCCCCCGGGTGTTCCTGGTCGAGCTGGTCCAGCAGGTCGTCCAGGTCGCCGATCTCACCCAGCGCGCCGGCCGCGTCGGCGTAGTCCAGCGGCTGGTCGCCGCGGACCCGCTCACCTCGCCCCCAGCGCAGATCGGGTCGCAGCGCCCGCAGGTTCGCGTCGAGCGCTGACAACTCCCCCGCGAGGCGGTCGCCGAGCGACTGCTGCATGAGGCCGGCCAGCTCGGCGCGCGGCCGCTCGG
>NZ_JAGPXY010000064.1 GCF_018070325.1 Micromonospora sp. H61 | reverse complement strand
CCACCCCGCCACCCACCACGCCACCTCCGACCACGCCGCCGCCGTCGACCGGCGTGGTACAGATGGAAAAGCTGGACCGAGGGCTGGTCAGCGTCCGCTCCGGCAACGGCAACCTGGTCTCCTGGCGCCTGCTCGGCACCGAAACCTCCGGGGTCGCGTTCAACCTCTACCGGGGATCCACCAAGGTCAACGCCAGCCCGATCACCGGCGCCACCAACTACCTCGACAGCGGCGCGGCGGCCGGCTCGGCGTACACCGTGCGGGCCGTGGTGGGCGACACCGAGCAGGCGGCGTCGGCGTCGGCGTTGCAGTTCGGCGCGGGCTACCTGGACGTGCCGTTGCAGGTCCCGGCCGGGGGCAGCACCCCCAGCGGCGAGAGCTACTCGTACAGCGCCAGCGACGCCTCCGTCGGTGACCTCAACGGCGACGGCAACTACGAGATCGTGCTCAAGTGGGAACCGTCGAACGCCAAGGACAACTCCCAGTCCGGCTACACCGGCAACGTCTACGTCGACGCGTACACACTCACCGGCACCCGGTTGTGGCGGATCGACCTGGGCCGCAACATCCGGGCCGGCGCCCACTACACCCAGTTCCAGGTGTACGACTACGACGGCGACGGCCGCGCCGAGGTGGCGATGAAGACCGCCGACGGCACCCGCTCCGGCACCGGTCAGCTCATCGGCTCGTCGTCGGCGGACCACCGCAACTCCAGCGGTTACGTGCTCTCCGGCCCGGAGTACCTGACCATGTTCAACGGGCAGACCGGCGCGATCGCCTCCACAGTCAACTACGATCCGCCGCGCGGCACCGTGTCGTCCTGGGGCGACTCGTACGGCAATCGGGTGGACCGTTTCCTCGCCGGCACCGCGTACCTGGACGGGCAGCGCCCCTCGCTGATCATGGCCCGGGGTTACTACACCCGCGCGGTCATCGCCGCCTGGGACTTCCGCAACGGCACTCTGACCAAGCGCTGGACGTTCGACTCGAACTCCTCCGGCAACGGCGCCGCCGCCGGTCAGGGCAACCACCAACTCTCCGTGGCCGACGTCGACGCCGACGGTCGCCAGGAGATCGTGTACGGGGCCGCCACCATCGACGACAACGGCCGCCTGCTCCACTCGACTGGCAACGGCCACGGCGACGCCATGCACGTGGGGGACCTGGACCCGGGCCGCGCCGGCCTGGAGGTGTTCAAGGTCGACGAGGACGCCAGCAAGCCCAGTTCCTACTTCGCCGACGCCCGTACCGGTCAGGTCCTCTGGTCCACGCCGGCGTCCGGCGACAACGGCCGGGGGGTCTCCGCGGACATCTGGGCGGGCAGCCCCGGCGCGGAGTCGTGGTCGTCAGCGGTCGCCGGGCTGGCCAACACCAGGGGGCAGAACGTCGGACGCAAACCGTCCTCGGCCAACTTCCTCGCCTGGTGGGACGGCGACCCGGTGCGGGAACTGCTCGACGGCACGAAGATCGACAAGTACGGCACCGGCGGTGAGACCCGGCTGCTCGACGGCAGTCAGGTGGCGTCCAACAACGGCACCAAGTCCACGCCGGCGCTCTCCGGCGACATCCTGGGCGACTGGCGCGAGGAGGTGATCTGGCGGACCACCGACAGCCGGGCGCTGCGCATCTACAGCACACCCACCCCGACCAGCACCCGGATCTACACCCTGATGCACGACCCGCAGTATCGGGTGGCGATCGCGTGGCAGAACACCGCCTACAACCAGCCGCCGCACCCGGGGTTCTTCATCGGCAACGGAATGGGCACCCCACCCACACCGGACATCCACCTACGTTGATGCAACCCCTGGCGGTCCCGAGCGGGGTCGCCTAGGGTGGCAGGCACCGGGCCGCAGCCGCGGAATCCGCTCAGCTCCGGCCCGGTGCGCCACACCGCGGCATTCCCAACCCGTCCCGACCGGGAATGCCGTACCACCACCGGCACCAACATTAGGCACCGTCCGGGTCGGCGGGGTGACGCTGACGTGAAGATCGTGTTTCACGCGCTCCGGCGCAGACCGCCCGCCACCTGCTCGGCGATCAATTCGTACGACCGCACCCGGTCCTGCACGTCGTACACCAGCGTGGTCAGCATCAGCTCGTCCGCGCCGGTGCGCTCCACCAGGTCGGTCAGCTGCCGACGCACCGTATCCGGCGAGCCCATCGCCTGCCCGTCACGGCGCGCCACGACGAACTCCCGCTCGATCTCCGAATACGGGTAGGCCGCCGCCTCGTCGGGCGTGGACAGCGGCTCCGGCCGCCCGGAGCGCAACTTCAGGAACGACAGGGCACTCGGCCCGGCCAACCATTCGGCCCGCTCGTCGGTCTCCGCGCACACCGCGTTGACCGCCACCATCGCGTACGGCTTGTCCAACCACTGCGACGGCCGGAAGTTCTGCCGGTACAGGGCCAACGCCGGCAGGGTGTTCTGCGAGCTGAAGTGGTGCGCGAAGGAGAACGGCAGACCGAGCAGGCCGGCGAGCTGGGCGCTGAAACCGCTGGAGCCCAACAGCCACACGGCCGGCTGCTCACCGCGGCCCGGCGTGGCGATGATCTGCCCCGGCTTCTCCCCGCTGAAGTAGTTCATCAGGTCCGTCAGCTCGCGCGGGAAACCCTCCGCCGACAGGCCCTCCATGGTGCGCCGCAACGCCAGCGCGGTCACCTGGTCGGTGCCCGGCGCCCGCCCGATGCCCAGGTCGATCCGACCCGGGTGCAGCGCCTCCAGGGTGCCGAACTGCTCGGCCACCACCAGCGGCGCGTGGTTGGGCAACATCACCCCGCCCGACCCCAGCCGGATCGTCGAGGTGTTCGCCGCCAGGTGCGCCAGCAGCACCGCGGGGGCGGAGCTGGCGATCGCCGGCATGTTGTGGTGCTCGGCCACCCAGAACCGGTGGTAGCCCAACTCCTCGGTGCGCCGGGCCAGCTCGGTGGTGGCCTGCAGCGCCGCGCCGGCGGTGGTGCCCTTGGCGACCGGGGCAAGATCAAGAACAGACAACGGTACGGTGATCACACGGTCAGCCAACCCGTCACCGACCGGCTTTGTTCCAGCATGCGGGTTTTCGTCGGCCACCTCACCCGCCGCTCACCCCATCCCACGCGCCTGCTCGAAGATCAGACTGGTCTGCGTGTGCTGCACCACCGGATCCACCGCCAGATGGTCCAGCACGAAGTCCCGCAACGCGTCGCCGGACGCCGCCCGCACGTGCAGCACGTAGTCCTCCGCACCGGCCACGTGGAACACCGACACCACCCCCGGCAGCCGCACCGACCGGGCCCGGAACGCGTCCACCGCCGCCCGCTCGTGCGCTGTCAACCGCACCGACACCAACGCCTGCAACGGCAGACCGAGCGCCGCCGGATCCACCTCGGCGTGAAAACCACGGATCGCACCACGCTCGCGCAGCGCCCGGGTACGCGTCAGGCACGTCGACGGCGCCACACCCACCCGCTCGGCGAGAGCGTTGTTCGGCAACCGGCCGTCCGCCGCCAGCTCGGTCAGGATCGCGCGATCCACCTCGTCCAGGGCCGAATACGGCCGCAGATCATTCGGCTCAGAGGGCATTGCGCCATCCTCGCCCGAACCCAACACGGAAACCAACCCCACTCACAGAATCATCTGCCGAACCATTGCCCACCAGTCGCCAGATGTTCGACCCTACCGCCATGACAACGATGGACACCCGGGCCGTCCACGCCGGCCGCGACGACCTGCGCACCCTCGGCGTGCACGTACCACCCATCGACCTGTCGACCACCAACCCACTGCCCTCCGTCGACGACGGCGGCGCCGCGTACGAGCAACTCGCCACCGGCGGCACGCTCCCCACCGACGGCGGCGCCGTCTACCAACGGCTCTGGAACCCCACCGTCGCCCGCTTCGAAACCGCCCTCGCCGAACTGGAAGGCACCGCCCAAGCCGTCGCCTTCGCCAGCGGAATGGCAGCC
This sequence comes from Micromonospora sp. H61, assembly GCF_018070325.1. Taxonomy (GTDB): domain Bacteria; phylum Actinomycetota; class Actinomycetes; order Mycobacteriales; family Micromonosporaceae; genus Micromonospora; species Micromonospora salmantinae. Next base: position 34,983 of record NZ_JAGPXY010000064.1, on the reverse strand, counting down.
CTCACCGCCACACTGCTCGCCGCCACCCGCGACGACCGCCGGCACGTCGTCGCCGTCCGACCCCTCTACGGCGGCACCGACCACGTCCTCGCCACCGGCCTGCTCGGCACCACAGTCACCTGGACGCGCCCCGACGACGTCGCCGCCGCCATCCGCCCCGACACCGCACTGGTCATCATCGAGACACCCGCCAACCCCACCCTCGACCTGGTCGACATCGCCGCCCTCGCCGCCGCAGCCGGCGACATCCCACTGCTGGTCGACAACACCGTCGCCACCCCCGTACTGCAACAACCCGCCCGCCACGGCGCCACCCTCGTCCTGCACAGCGCCACCAAGAGCATCGGCGGACACGGCGACGTCCTCGCCGGCGTCGTCGCCTGCGACGACACCTGGGCCATACGGCTACGCCAGGTCCGCGCGGTCACCGGCGCGATCCTGCACCCCCTCGGCGGCTACCTGCTGCACCGCGGCCTGCAAACCCTGCCGCTGCGGGTCCGCGCCCAACAGGCCACCGCCGAGAAACTCGCCGGCTGGCTCGCCGACCACCCCGCCGTACACCGAGTGCACCACCCCTCCGTGCACGACCCGGCGGCGCTGGTCGGGCGGCAGATGTCCGGACCCGGCAGCCTGCTCGCCTTCGAGGTACACGGCGGCGCGCCCGCCGCGGCCGCCGTCGCCGGCGCCTGCCGCCTCATCACCCACGCGGTGTCCCTCGGCGGCGTCGACACCCTCATCCAGCACCCCGCCTCGCTCACCCACCGGCCGGTCGAGGGCGACGCCAAACCCGCCGCCGCCCTGCTGCGACTCTCGGTCGGCCTCGAAGACCCCGAAGACCTGCGCGCCGACCTCGCCCACGCCCTCGACACGATCACCTGACCCTCAGCGCAGCTCGCGGTTGCCCAACACCCGCACCGGCGAACCCTGCCGAGCCACCCGCAACATCGCCCGACCGATCCCGTCGGTGGTGGTGACCTGGTTCGGCAGCAACCGACGCAGCACCGGAAACAGTGGACGGGTGACCGCGTACCCGAACCGGTACCACAGCGTCTTCGACACCGCCCCGTACGTCGGCTGGATGAACCCCGGCCGCGCCGCGAAACCGTTGGGCAGCAGATCCAGGATCGCGTTCTCGGCACGCCCCTTGACCCGCGCCCACATCACCCGACCCCGACCCGACGAATCGGTCCCCTGACCCGAGACGTAGACGAAGGTGACCTGCGGGCTCACCTGCGCGAACAACCGCGCCGCCGCCATCGGGTAGTCGTAGCTGACCCGCGTGTACGCGGCCTCGTCCAGACCCAACGAGGACACCCCCAGGCAGTAGAAACACGCGTCGACACCGGTCAACTCGGCCCGCACCGCGTCCAGCTCGCCCACGTCCGCGACCGTCAGCTCCCGCAGCTTCGGATCCCGCACACCAGTCGGCCGCCGACCGACAGTCAGCACCTCCCGCACGTCATCGGCGAGCAGGCACTCGCGCAACACGCCCTGACCGACCATCCCGGTCGCACCGAAGACAACCACCCGCATCAGATCGCACCCCTGTCGCCGCCACCGCCACCGGCCATCCGGCCGCGCGTCAGCCAGGCTGCCACGGTCGGCGTGATCCGCGCGGTACCGGTCAGGACTTGGGGCCGACGTGCCGGTCCAGCGTGGCGACGGCGTCGCGTCGCGCCACCGACAACGAGTTGCGTCGGTTCATCCGCCAGGCGACGCCGAGCAGGTCGAGGCTCCACTGGCAGAGCCCCATGATGTCGGCCGACTCGTTGACGAACATGTAGCGCGGGTAGACGTACGCCTTGCCACGCACCGTCACCCGGTTGGCGAACCGGCAGCCGTCGGAGTGGAACAGCCCACGCAGGAAGTCGCCCGGGTGTGCCGTCACGAGATCGCGCTGCCAGTCGGCCAAGATGATCGGGCGTTCGTGTTTTTTGCCAGGGCCATGCTGAGGGAGCAGGCACGGCCAGTGCTTGCCGGAACTTTGCACGCTGACGCAGCCGACCTGCTGGACGCGCTGCACCCTCGCGGCGAGCACTGCTCGCATAGCGGCGTCACAGGCCTCGATCAGGCCTGGCCACCTGTCGCTGCAGGCGATGCGAAGCACCGGGACCCGGGTGGACGTGACGAGATGACCGTCGCCCAGGTAGAGGCCAAGCAGGTATAGGTATGACGACGGGTCTGTCTGAATGTTGACGTTGGGCCGGCAGCGGAAGCAGCGAGACTCGGTGCACTGCTGTTGTGGCTCAGCCTGCCCCCTGCACCAGCCGCGAACGGTTGGATAGGGAAGTCTCAGTCGTCGGGCGACCTCAGCGACCGTGCTGCCGGCGAGGTGCTGCCGCCGTGCTCGTAGGCGCAGTTCAGGTGGGTGCACAGCACGATTTTGGAACAGCCGTACGACAATTTTGGTGCCCCCGGTGGGATTCGAACCCACACTGTCGGAGGTTTGAGCTCCGCTTCTCTGCCGGTTGGAATACGGGGACGCTTGGCCGAATGCTCTGGTGGCCTCCCATAGGTTACCTACTACGCTGAGGGCGGCGACACCCGGTCGGGTTGGTGTCGGCTTATGACTGGTGGGGGTAGGGCTGGTGGCTGAGATGCCGACGGATGCCGAGCGTAGGCGCGTACTGATCGCCGAGGACGAGGCGCTGATCCGGCTGGACCTCGCCGAGATGCTGGTCGAAGAGGGTTACGAGGTGGTGGGGGAGGCCGGCGACGGCGAGACAGCCGTACGCCTCGCCGAGGAGCTGAAGCCCGACCTCGTCATCCTCGACATCAAGATGCCGATCATGGACGGGCTGGCCGCCGCCGAGCGCATCGCCGGTGCCCGGATCGCCCCGGTGATCATTCTGACCGCGTTCAGCCAGCGTGACCTGGTGGAGCGGGCGCGGGCGGCGGGCGCGATGGCGTACCTGGTGAAGCCCTTCCAGAAGAGCGACCTGGTCCCGGCGGTGGAGATCGCGCTGTCGCGTTACTCGGAGGTCGCGGCCCTGGAGGCGGAGGTCGCGAGCCTGACCGACCGCCTGGAGATCCGTAAGTCGGTGGAGCGCGCCAAGGGCGCGCTGATGACCACGTACGGGATGACCGAGCCGCAGGCGTTCAAGTGGATCCAGCGCACGGCGATGGACCACCGGATGACCATGAAAGAGGTTGCCGAGCGGATCCTCGCGGAGACCGCTGGCGGCGAGGTGACCCTGCCGGCTCCCTGATCGGCATCGACCCGTGTCGAGGCGGATGACGGCAGTGCTCGGCGTTCTCGCCGTGCTGGCGGCCGCCTGTGAGTCCTCGGCCTGTCCCGACTGCGAGCAGCCGCCACCGGTCCGGCCGGCCTGGCAGTCGGTGGTCCTGCCGGACCCGCCGGGTCTGCCGGGTCGACCGGTGCTGCGCGACGCCACCGCCTGTGCCGACCGGTGGTACGTGGTCGGCGGCGTGGTCGATCTGGCCGGGGAGACCCGCCCGGCCGCCTGGAGCAGCCCGGACGCCAGTTCCTGGGGGCCGGTGCCGACGGCGCCGGTGACGTTCTACGGCAAGCAGCACGTGCTCTCCGCGGCGGCCTGCCGGGACGGGCGGCTGGCGGTGGTCGGGGCGAAGAGTGGGGGTGCGCACGGCAATCCCCGCACCGGCACCTGGAGGCAGGCGTCGGACGGCACGTTGCGCGAGGTGGACGCGCCCTTCGAGCGGTACGGCGGGCCGCGCGCGGTCAATGTGGCCCGGTTGGCGGCGGGGCCGCGGGGCTGGTTGATCGCCGGTAGTCGGATCGACGGTGCGGCGGTCTGGATCTCCCCGGACGCGGCCGGGTTCGCGTTGGTGGAGGGCGCACCAGAGTTGGCCGGTGACGAGCGGGGGCGGACGGCGGCGTACGACGCGGTCGCCGTGCCGTCGGGCTGGCTGGTGGTGGGTGCGTTGCTGCCGCCGGGGGGTACCGCGCTGGTGCCGCTGGCCTGGTCCTCGGCGGACGGCCGGAGTTGGCGGCGGGCCGCCCTGCCGGTGGTGGACGGGCGGGGGCAGGCGCAACGGGTGGCGGTGCTTGGTGACGTGCCGGTGGCGGTCGGGCCGGTGCGGGCTGGATTCGGCAGTTGGCGGCTGACGACGCAGGGCTGGCTGCCGGCGGGCGGGTTCGGGGCGGCCGGACCAGGTGTGGCGTCGGTGGTCGGGCTGGTGGCCGTCGGGCAGAGGTTGGTGGCGGTGACGAGGGACGGGGACCGTCACGCACTGTGGCTCTCGGTCGATATGGGCGAGTCGTGGCGGGCGATGATCATGCCGCGGCCGGTACCGGACAGCGGAGACACTGCGGTCGCGGTGACCTCGACGGGAGATCGACTGCTGCTGGTGACCGACGATGGGAAGACGTCGCGTGCCTGGTGGGCGGGGGTGTCAGACCTCGATCGGTAGCTGACGGAAGCCCGCTGGCCGGTGCCGACGAAACAAAGGTGAAAAGGCTTCACGACCGAAGGTTCTTACAGGGATCGTTTCGAATCCGCCACGGCGTGTAACGGTTCGGTCAACCCGCTCGCTTGGGGCTTACGTCACAGCTCCACGGTGGGATAACGTCCGGCCCCAGACCGGCGACGACGGTCTGGTTCGTCCGCCCCCGCAAGGGCCAATAGCCAGCGGGTGGTTCGGACCATGGGACGAGGAGGGTTCGGGCCTTGAGGCAAAAGCTCGCGCGCGTTATCGGTGGGGTCGCCATGGTGGCGCTCGTCGCCGGCGGAACCGCATGCTCCAGTGGCGACGATGCGGCAGGCGGGGGCGGTGACGCCTGCGGCAGCAAGATCGCATTCTTCGGCGCGCTGACCGGCAGCTCGGCCGCGCTCGGCATCAACGAGAACAACGGTGTCAAGCTCGCCGTCGACAAGTACAACAAGGAAAACGCCGACTGCAAGGTCGAGCTGGCCTCCCTGGACTCGCAGGGCAGCCCCGACCAGGCGCCTGGTCTGGCGCAGAAGGCGATCGACGACACCAAGATCCTCGGCGTCGTCGGCCCGGCCTACTCGGGTGAGTCCGAGGCTGCCGGCCCGCTGTTCAACGAGGCCGGCCTGGTGACCATCACCCCGTCCGCGACCCGGCCGAGCCTGGCCGACCAGAAGTGGAAGACCTTCTTCCGCGCGGTCGGCAACGACTTCAGCCAGGGCCCGGCGGCCGGCAACTACATGAAGAACGTGATGAAGGCCGACAAGGTCTACGTCATCGACGACCAGTCCGCGTACGGTGCCGGCCTGGCCGACGAGGTCAAGAAGGTGCTCGGCTCGGCGGTTGTCGGCTCGGACAAGGTCCAGGGCGAGGGCAAGCAGACCGAGTTCTCCGGCGTGATCACCAAGGTCAAGGCCGCCAACGTGAAGGCGATCTTCTACGGCGGTTACTACCAGGAGGCCGGCCTGATCCGTAAGCAGCTCACCGCTGCCGGGGTCACCGCGCCGCTGGTCGCCGGCGACGGCGTCAACGACGGTGCGTACATCACCTCCGCTGGTCAGGCGGCGGCCGAGGGCACCATCCTCACCTGCCCGTGCCAGCCGGCCGCTGAGGCCCGTGGCACCTTCGTGCAGGAGTTCAAGGCGCTCACCGGCACCGACCCGGGCACCTACAGCGACACCGCCTACGACGCGGCGAACATCCTGCTGGCCGGTATCAAGGCTGGCAAGACCACCCGTGAGGGCCTGCTGGAGTTCGTGAAGGGCTACAGCGGCGAGGGTGTCGCGGCGAGCTACAAGTTCACCGAGACCGGCGAGCTGGACCCGGCTCAGGTCAAGGTCTGGGCCTTCAAGGTCACCGGCGGCAAGGTTGTCCCGGACCAGGAGATCCCGAAGTCCTGATGTTGGTCGCTGCTTCGGCGATTGAGTTGTGATCGCGGGTGCGGCCGGGAGCTGCTCGCTCCCGGCCGCACCCCAATTTTCTCTCCAGACGTGATGGAGCGTCCCTCCCTTGGACTTCAATGGACTGTTCTCCAACTTCGGGGAACTCACCACGACCGGCCTGACCCAGGGCGCGATCTACGCCCTGGTCGCGCTCGGCTACACGCTGGTCTACGGCGTGCTGAGACTCATCAACTTCGCTCACTCCGAGGTCTTCATCGCCGGCGCGTTCGCGGCGATCTGGACCTGGAACGGCTTTGGACTCGACCAGAACTCACAGGTCAGCGGGGTTGGATCGATCCTGTTCTACCTGCTGGTGGCGATGATCGTCGCCGCCATCGCCTCGGCGGGCACCGCGACGGTGATCGAGCGGGTGGCGTACCGGCCGTTGCGTAAGCGCAACGCCCCGCCGCTGGCCTTCCTGATCACCGCGATCGGCGCCTCGATCGCGATCTCCGAGGCCTTCGGCATCTGGACCCGCCGACTGCCGGAGGGCGCGCCCAGTCTGGTGAGCAGCAAGCCGCTGTTCCACCTCTTCGGCGTGCCGATCGACTCGATCCAGCTGCTGACGATTGGCGCGGCGCTGCTGATGATGGTCCTGCTGGACCTGTTCATCAACCGCAGCCGTACCGGCCGGGGCATCCGGGCCGTGGCCCAGGACGCCAACACCGCCGCGCTGATGGGCGTGAACAAGGACCGGATCATCCTGATGGTCTTCATCACCGGTGGTGCCATGGCCGGTGTGGCCGGTCTGCTCTACGACGTGCGGATCCAGACCCTGACCTACAGCGTCGGCTTCCTGCTGGGGCTCAAGGCATTCACCGCCGCGGTGCTGGGTGGTATCGGCAACCTGCGCGGGGCGCTGATCGGTGGCCTGCTGCTGGGCGTGGTGGAGAACTACGCCGCCGGTCTGTTCGGCAGTCAGTGGAAGGACTTCGCTGCCTTCGCGGTGTTGGTGGTGCTGCTGATGTTCCGGCCGACCGGTCTGCTGGGCGAATCGCTGGGGAGGGCACGGGCATGACGACCGTCCTGGAGAGGGTGCGCTCTGGCCGCGAGGCGGCCGGAGAACGGTGGCGCGGCGCGCCGCGCTGGGTGCGTTGGGCGTTGCTGGTCGCGGTGATCGCGTTCTTCTACGCGCTGCCGAACAGGGAGTTCTACCAGTATCTCGGGCCGATCCCGACCCCTGGTGCGAACTTCACGCAGGTGCTGTTCACCGTCTCGATCTACGTGCTGCTGGCCGTCGGGTTGAACATCGTGGTCGGTTTCGCCGGCCTGCTCGACCTGGGCTACTTCGGGTTCTTCGCCGTCGGCGCGTACACCGTCGCGGTGTTGACCTCGCCGAGCAGCAACCTCAAGACGCTCTGGCCGTGGCTGCTCGTGGTGCCGCTGGCGATCGGGTTGACCATGCTCTCGGGTGTGATGCTCGGTACGCCGACGCTGCGTCTGCGCGGTGACTACCTGGCGATCGTGACGCTCGGCTTCGCCGAGATGATCCGGATCGCCGCGGTCAGCTCGGAGTTCCTCAAGGGCCAGCGGGGTTTCAACCAGATCCCGCACCCGCCCGGCAAGTACGCCGACGGCAAGCCGTTCTTCGGCGTGCTGGACGCCCGGCCGTACTACTGGCTGGTGCTCACGCTGATCATCCTGGTGGTGATCGGTGTGCGGAACCTGACGCACAGTCGGGTCGGTCGGGCCTGGATCTCGATCCGGGAGGACGAGGACGCCGCGCAGCTGATGGGTGTGCCGACGTTCAAGTTCAAGCTCTGGGCGTTCGCCTCGGGTGCCGCGATCGCCGGTCTGGCCGGCGCGCTCTTCGCGGGTAAGCAGAACTTCGTCAACTCGCAGAACTTCGAGCTGCTCAACTCGATCATCATCCTGGCGGCGGTGATCTTCGGTGGTTCGGGCAACATCGTCGGCGCGATCGTCGGTGGTGGCCTGGTGGCGTACATGATCGAGCGGTTCCGCGGCATCGAGTTGTTCGGCGTGGAGCTGTACGAGTACCGGTTCCTGATCTTCGGTCTGGTCCTCGTGGTGATGATGATCTTCCGGCCGGAGGGCCTGATTCCGAACCGACGACGGGCGGCGGAGTTCAAAGACCGTCGCAAGGAGGTGATCGTCGGTGAGTGACACCGATCAGACGCCGGCTGTTCCGGCGCAGGCCGGCGCGCCGGCGATGGAGGCGGTCCCCAACCGGGAGCCGCTGCTGGAGGTCGACAACGTCACGCTGCGCTTCGGCGGCGTGGTCGCGCTCGACAACGTCAACTTCACCCTTTACAAGGGGGAGATTCTCGGGCTGATCGGCCCGAACGGCGCTGGCAAGACCACCTGCTTCAACGCGATGACCGGCATCTACCAGCCCACCAGCGGTGAGATCCGGTTCCGTGGCGGCAAGATCAGCGGGAAGAAGCGCCACCAGATCACCCAGATGGGTATGGCCCGGACGTTCCAGAACATCCGCCTGTTCCCGGAGATGACCGCCCTGGAGAACGTCCAGGTCGGCGCGGACGCGCACCACAAGACCAGCGTGGTCTCCGCTCTGTTCCGGTTGCCTCGGCACCGGCGCGAGGAGCGTGAGGGACGGGAGAAGGCCGAGCGGCTGCTGGAGTTCGTCGGCATCCGGCACCGGCTGCACGAGTTCGCCCGCAACCTCTCCTACGGGGAGCAGCGGCGGTTGGAGATCGCCCGGGCGCTGGCCACCGATCCGGTGCTGCTCTGCCTGGACGAGCCGGCCGCCGGCTTCAACCCGGCGGAGAAGGAGGAGCTGCTCCAGCTCATCCGGCAGGTCCGGGACACCGGCGTGACCGTGCTGCTGATCGAGCACGACATGCGCCTGGTCATGGGCGTCACTGACCGGATCGTCGTGCTGGAGTTCGGAAAGAAGATCGCCGAAGGGCTTCCCGCCGAGGTGCGGGACAACCCGAAGGTGGTCGCGGCGTACCTGGGGGTGCCGGACGATGTTGCTTGAGATCGACGATGTGAGCCTGCTCTACGGGCGGATCCAGGCGTTGCACGGCATCAGCCTGACCGTGGCCGAGGGTGAGATCGTCGCACTGATCGGCGCCAACGGCGCCGGGAAGTCGACCACCATGCGGGCGATCTCCGGGATTCGGCCGATCGCGACCGGCAGCATCCGCTTCGAGGGTGAGGACATCTCCAAGCTCCGGGCGGATCTGCGGGTCCGGCGGGGGCTCTGCCAGGCGCCCGAGGGTCGGGGGATCTTCCCCGGCATGTCGGTGCTCGAGAATCTGGACATGGGGGCGTACACCCGGCGCGACCGCGCCGGGATCGCCGAGGACCTGGCCCGGGTGCTCGACCTCTTCCCCAGGCTGGCGGAGCGACGTAAGCAGGCCGGAGGTACCCTTTCCGGCGGCGAGCAGCAGATGCTGGCGGTCGGTAGGGCGTTGATGAGCCGGCCCAAGCTGCTGTTGCTCGACGAGCCCTCGATGGGGTTGGCGCCGATGCTGATCCAGCAGATCTTCGACATCATCAAGGAGATCAACGAGCAGGGCACCACGGTCCTGCTGGTGGAGCAGAACGCGCAGCAGGCGCTGGCCCGAGCGCACCGGGCGTACGTGCTCGAGACCGGCAAGATCGTCAAGACCGGAACCGGCGCCGAGCTGCTGCACGACCCGGCGGTCAAAGAGGCATACCTCGGCGTGGCCTGAGCGGCCGTCACACCCCTCACGCAAGGAGTGCAGAGACATGTTCAATACCAACGGTGCCCGCCGGGCGGCGCTCGGTGCCGCCAGTGCGGCGCTGATCGCCCTCTCGCTGACGGCGTGTGGGGAGAAGGAGAACAGCGGCTCGCCCGGTGCCGGTCCGACCGTCACGGCGGCGGCCGACTCGGCGCTGGCCGGGAAGGTGCCCGACGCCATCAAGGCCGACGGTGTGATCAAGGTCGGCACCGACTCGACGTACGCCCCGGCGGAGTTCCTCGACGCTGACGGTAAGACGGTGGTCGGTTTCGACGTCGAGCTGTTCAACGCGGTGGCGCAGAAGCTCGGTCTCAAGGCCGAGTACGAGTCGGCGCCCTTCGACGCGATCCTGCCCGGTGTCGACTCCGCCAAGTACGAGGTCGGTGTGTCGTCGTTCACGATCAACGCCGAGCGGCTCAAGAGCGTCAACATGGTGAGCTACTTCTCCGCCGGCACCCAGTGGGTGACCAAGGCCGGCAACGCGGCCAAGATCGACACTGAGAACGCCTGCGGCAAGAAGATCGCCGTGCAGACCGGCACCGTGCAGGTCGACGACATCACCGCCCGGTCGAAGAAGTGCACCACCGGCGGCAAGCCGGCGATCAGCATCGACCAGTACCAGTCGCAGAGCGACGCCACGGCCGCCGTGTTCAGCGGCAAGAACGACGCCATGCTGGCCGACTCGCCGGTCGGGGCGTACGCGGTGAAACAGAGCAACGGCTCGCTGGAGCTGGTCGGCGAGATCTACGAGTCCGCCCCGTACGGCTACGCCGTGAAGAAGGACCAGAGCGCCTTCGCCGAGGTGCTCAAGGAGGCCGTCCAGGCGGTCATCGCTGACGGCTCGTACCAGACCGCGTTGAAGAAGTGGGGCGTCGAGGGCGGCGCCATCACCTCCTCGGCGCTGAACCCCGCCAGCTGACGCATGTCGTCGGAAACGGACACAACCGAACGGGCACGGCCGGAACCCATCCAGGCCGTGCCCGTCCGGCATCCCGGGCGTTGGGTCGCGGTCGCCGTGATCGGGGTGCTGGTGGCCATGTTCGTCCACCTGCTGGTGACGAACAAGGCGTTCAACTGGGCGTTCATGGTCGACGAGATGTTCCGGCCGCCGATCATGGAGGGTCTGCGCGGCACTCTCGCGCTGACAGTGCTCGCGATGCTGATCGGCGTCAGTCTCGGCGTTGTCGTCGCCATCATGCGGTTGTCGGAGAACCCGATCCTGCGGGGCGTCTCCTGGGCGTACACCTGGTTCTTCCGGGCGGTGCCCCGGCTGGTGCTGGCGATCCTCTTCGGCAACCTCGGCATCCTCTGGGCCCGGATCGAGTTCGGGCTCCCGTTCGATCGGCAGATCGGCGCGCTCTTCGGCGTCGACGACTTCGAGGCACGTCTGTTCGGCTTCTCCGCGCTGGAGATCCTCACGGGATTCGTCGCCGGCATGCTGGCGCTCGGGCTCTCCGAGGCGGCGTACATGGCCGAGATCGTTCGGGCCGGGATCCAGTCGGTGGACGAGGGGCAGACCGAGGCGGCGCAGGCGTTGGGCCTGAGCCGTACCCAGATCCTGCGCCGCATCGTGCTGCCGCAGGCGATGCGGGTGATCATCCCGCCGACCGGCAACGAGACCATCGCGATGCTCAAGGACACCTCGCTGGTGGCCTTCGTGCCGGTCTCCACCGAGCTGTTCTTCCAGCTCAAGGCCGTGGGTAACCGGACCTTCCAGGTCTTCCCGATGTACGTGGCGGCCTGCCTGTGGTACTTGCTGCTGACCAGCGTGCTGCTCGTCGGGCAGTACTACCTGGAGCGGCACTTCTCCAAGGGGTTCGGCAAGAGCGGCCAAGCGAAGATCAGACTGCGCGGGATCACCGCTGAGGCCGGCGGTAGCGCGAGCGAGGCGGGTCGGTGATGACGCAGGTGACGACACCGGCGGGGGCCGCGGGAACGGCCGGCGACGGCGTGATGGTCCGCGCCGAGCAGGTGCACAAGTCGTTCGGGTCGGTGGAGGTGCTCAAGGGCATCGACCTCGAGGTCCGCAGCGGCGAGGTCTGCTGTCTGCTCGGGCCCTCCGGCTCGGGCAAGTCGACGTTCCTGCGCTGCATCAACCACCTGGAGAAGATCAACGCCGGCCGGATCCGGGTGGACGGCGACCTGATCGGCTACCGGGAACGCGGCGGCAAGCTGCACGAGATGCGGGAGAAGGAGATCGCCGCCCAGCGCCGCGCGATCGGCATGGTGTTCCAGCGGTTCAACCTCTTTCCGCACATGACCGCCCTGCAGAACGTCGCCGAGGCGCCGGTGCTGGTGGGCCGGGAGCGCAAGGCCGCCGCCCGGGAAAGGGCCGCCGCGCTGCTCGAGCGGGTCGGGCTCGGCGACAAGCTGGGCAACTACCCTGGGCAGCTCTCCGGCGGGCAGCAGCAGCGGGTGGCCATCGCCCGGGCGTTGGCGATGCAGCCGAAGCTGATGCTCTTCGACGAGCCCACCAGTGCGCTGGACCCGGAGCTGGTCGGCGAGGTGCTCGACGTGATGAAGGACCTGGCCCGCGACGGCATGACGATGATCGTGGTGACCCATGAGATCGGCTTCGCCCGGGAGGTCGGCGACTCGCTGGTCTTCATGGACGACGGCGTGGTGGTGGAGTCCGGCGCGCCGCGCGAGGTGATCGCCAATCCCCGGCACGACCGGACGAAGGCGTTCCTGGCCAAGGTGCTCTGAGCCGGTACCCGGCGCGGCCGTTCGGAACGGCCGCGCCGGGCGTCGTGCCGGTGTCCCGTCCTGTCGTAGCGGCGGGCTAGAGTCGCTGCCGTGACAGCTACGACACCGCGCCTGCTTCTCGTTGACGGACATTCCATGGCATACCGGGCGTTCTTCGCCCTGCCTGTGGAAAACTTCTCCACCACGACGGGGCAGCCGACCAACGCGGTGTACGGCTTCACCTCGATGCTGATCAACGTGCTGCGCGACGAGCAGCCCACCCACATCGTCGTGGCCTTCGACGTCTCCCGCCACTCCTTCCGCACCGACAAGTACGCGGAGTACAAGGCCGGCCGCAGTGAGACCCCGACCGACTTCAAGGGCCAGGTCAGCCTGGTCAAGGAAGTCCTGGCCGCGCTGCAGATCCCGGTGGTGGAGAAAGAGGGCTTCGAGGCCGACGACGTCATCGCCACGCTCGCCTGCCAGGCCCGCGACCAGGGCATGTCGGTGCTGATCAGCAGCGGTGACCGCGACGCGTTCCAGCTGGTCGACGATCAGATCACCGTCCTCTACCCACGTAAGGGCGTCTCCGACCTGGCCCGGATGGACCCGGCGGCGATCGAGGCGAAGTACGGCGTGCCGCCACAGCAGTACCGGGACCTCGCCGCGCTGGTCGGCGAGACCAGTGACAACCTGCCCGGCATCCCGGGCGTCGGCCCGAAGACCGCGGCCAAGTGGATCACCACGTACGGCGGGGTGGAGGGCGTGATCGCCCGGGCCGACGAGATCAAGGGCAAGGCCGGCGACAGCCTGCGGGAGCGGCTCGCCGACGTGATCCGCAACTACGAGATCAACTGCCTCGTCTCCGACCTGGAGCTGCCGCTGCGCCCGGAGGACAGCCGCTGGACGGGTTGGGACCGGGAGGCGGTGCATCAGGTCTTCGACACCCTGGAGTTCCGCATCCTGCGCGACCGTCTCTACCAGTACCTGGAGGCGGTCGAGCCGGAGGCCGAGTCCGGCTTCGACCTCACCGGCGAGGTGCTCACCGAGCCCGGCGCGCTGGCCGGGTGGCTGACCACGCACGTTCCGACCGGCACCCCGGTCGGGTTGGCGGTCAAACTCGACACCGGCCCCAACCGCCGGCACACCGCCTCGATCACCGGTCTCGCGCTGGCCACCGCCGGCGGTGCGGCGGCCTGGGTCGACCCGGTGAGGCTCGACCCGACCGACGAGGGCGCCCTGGCCAGCTGGTTGGCCGACGAGCAGCGCCCCAAGGTGCTGCACGACAGCAAGCCGGCCGTGCTGGCCTGCGCCGCGCACGGCTGGCAGCTCGCCGGCATCGTCCGGGACACCCAGATCGCCGCGTACCTGGCCCGCCCCGACCAGCGTTCCTACGACCTGACCGACCTGGCGCTGCGCTACCTGCACCGGGAGCTGCGGGTGGACGTCCCGGAGTCCGGTCAGCTCACCCTCGACGGTCTCGGCGACGAAGGGGTCGTCGAGCAGAACCTGATGCTCCAGGCCCGGGCCACCCTCGACCTGGCCGACGCGATCGACGCCGAGCTGTCCCGCGACGGCGAGCAGTCCGCCCGGCTGATGGCCGGCGTGGAGCTGCCGCTGATGCGGGTGCTGGCCACCATGGAGAGCACCGGTATCGCCGCCGACACCCACTATCTCTCCGAGCTGGAGGCCCACTTCGCCGCCGAGGTGAAGGCCGCCGCGCAGGGCGCGTACGAGGCGGTGGGTAGGGAGTTCAACCTCGGCTCGCCCAAGCAGTTGCAGGAGATCCTCTTCACCGAGCTGGGTCTGCCCAAGACCAAGAAGATCAAGACGGGCTACACCACCGACGCCGACGCCCTGCAGTGGCTCTACGCGCAGCAGCCGCACCCGGTGCTGGCCCACCTGCTGCGTCACCGGGACGTGGCCAAGCTCAAGTCGACAGTCGACGGGCTGCTGAAGTCGGTCTCCGACGACGGTCGGATCCACACCACCTTCAACCAGACCGTGGCGGCCACCGGTCGGCTCTCCTCCACCGAGCCCAACCTGCAGAACATCCCGATCCGCACCGAGGAGGGCCGTCGGATCCGTCGGGCCTTCGTGGTGGGAGACGGCTACGAGTGTCTGCTCACCGCCGACTACAGCCAGATCGAGATGCGCATCATGGCGCACCTCAGCTCGGACGACGCGCTGATCGACGCGTTCAACTCCGGCGCCGACTTCCACGCCGCCACCGCCTCGTCGGTCTTCGGGGTGCCGCTCGACGAGGTCACCCCCGACCAGCGCCGCAAGATCAAGGCCATGAACTACGGCCTGGCGTACGGCCTGAGCGCCTTCGGCCTGTCCCAACAGCTCAGCATCAGCACCGAAGAGGCGCGCGGGCTGATGGAGAACTACTTCGCCGGCTTCGGTGGGGTGCGCGACTACCTCCAGCAGGTGGTCGCCCGCGCCCGCCAGGACGGTTACACCTCCACCATCCTCGGCCGGCGCCGCTACCTGCCCGACCTGGTCAGCGACAACCGGCAGCGCCGCGACATCGCGGAGCGGATGGCGCTCAACGCGCCCATCCAGGGCTCCGCCGCCGACATCATCAAGGTGGCGATGCTGCACGTCGACACCGCGCTGCGCGAGGCCGGGCTGCGTTCACGGATGCTGTTGCAGGTGCACGACGAGTTGGTCTTCGAGGTCGCCCCGGGTGAGCGGGAGTCGTTGGAGGCCCTGGTCCGGGGGGAGATGGGCGGGGCCTACCCGCTGTCGGTGCCGCTGGAGGTGTCGGTCGGTCTGGGCCGGGACTGGAACAGCGCCGATCACTGATCTTGGTTGCGGTGTGGGGGTTCCGGGGCTGCCCCGGAACCCCTGACCGGGTCGTCCTGGTCGCGGCCGCCGGGGTGGTGGATCAGGGTCGTCGGGCTGCGCCGGCTACTTCAGGGGGTCGTGGCCCCAGTTCATGAGGGACCAGCGCCACTTGGTGTCGCGGACGTTGCCGGAGGGACGCTGCGCCATGTGCCGGCGTACGTAGCCGACGACCTTGCGCATGTGTTTGTAGTCGCCCTCGGACAGGTCACCGCGTTTGCGACGGAGCAGGTTGATGATCTTCCGCCCGGATTCGTGTCCGACGGACTCGCCACCACCAGCACGACCGCCCTTGTGCCAGCCGACCTGCTTCGACTCGTCGGTCTCCAGCCACGTGGACAGCTCACCGGGCTTCATGTTCACCGCTTCGGTGAACTCCCGGTAGGTGTCCCGGCCGTCGTCACTTCTGCTCATGGCGCAGCGCCTCGGGGCGGTGGGCCACGTCGCGGCCCGTGCCGACACTGCGGACCCGGTACTGCGGGTCGTCGGGGTCCGCGTTCACGGCCCGTCCGCTGATTCGCGTCCGCTCGGTGATCGTCCCCCGCACCACGCCGTACGCGCGGCTGCCGTGGGCCGACCAGGAGACATGGTCGCCCTTGTGGAATCGCTGTTCGGCCATGGTCCTCGGCTACCCGGGGTGGCCAGTGCGAAACGACTACGGGGTGATCTCGGCGATCGGCAGCTTGATGTCGAACGGCTCGGCCAACTCGATCACGTCGGCGCCGTCGGCGACCAGCTCGTACTGCCGCTCACCGCCCGGCCCCACCCGGTCGCCGATCCGGTACGCGTACACGTGCACCGGGTCCTGCTCGATCCGCCAGTAGAACGGGATGCCGGCGGCGGCGTACTCACCTGGCTTCGCGAACCGGTCGATCCGTCGCGTGCCGGGCGAGACGATCTCCACGGCGAGCACGACGTCCGACGGCCGCAGAGTGGACCGGGATGGCGCCACGCCGGCCCGCCGTAGGAGCACGTCCGGCTGTCGGCTGGTGTTGGGACTCAGTCCGACTCCGACGGCCTGGACGACCCGGAGGTCAGCCGGCACATGTTGCAGCAGCCAGTGCGCTAGCAACAGCGAGATGTCTTGATGGCCCAGGGTGGGGGAGGGTGTCACCTGGATAACTCCGTCGACGAGTTCGACGTGGGGGGCGTCGTCCGGCAGGGTGAGCAGGTCCTCCAGCGTGTAGTCGGCACGCTGCTGCCGCATCGGATCCGGACACCAGGGGCCAGGTGATGTCGGGACGGGCTCGGCGCTCATGGGCACGAGCCTACCGGCGATCGATGGGGCACACGTCGGACAACGGGTGCGGCGCGCTCAGTCGGCGGGCTTCTCGGTGACGAAGATGGCGGTGCCGGGGAAGAGCCGTCCGCGCAGCGGGCTCCACTGCCCCCAGACCCCCTCGTGTCCCTCCGGCCACTCCGGCTCCACCAGGTCCAACAGCCGGAACCCGGCGCCGACCAACTCGCGGATCCGGTCGCCGAGGGTGCGGTGCTGCTCGACGTAGGTGGCCACGCCGCTCTCGTCCTGCTCCACGTACGGGGAGCGGTCGAAGTACGAGTGCACGGCCGTCAGGCCGCCCTCGCCGGGGTCGTCGAGGAAGATCCACCGCATCGGGTGGGTCACCGAGAACACCCATCGGCCGCCCGGGCGCAGCACCCGGTGCACCTCGGCGAGCAGCGCCGCCGAGTCGTCCACGAACGGGATCGCGCCGAACGCGGTGCAGGCGACGTCGAACGACCGGTCGGCGAACGGCAGGGCGAGCGCGTCGGCCTGCACCAGCGGTACGCGTACCCCGGTGCGGTCGGCGGCCTCGGCGGCGTGGCGCAACATGCCGGCGGACAGGTCGAAGGCGACCGGCCGGGCGCCCTGGGTGGCGAGCCAGCGGGCGGCGGCCGCGGCGCCGGCGCCCACCTCCAGCACCCGCCGCCCCGACACGTCGCCGAGCAGCCGGACGTCGGCCTCGCGCAGGCCCTCGGGGCACCACACGAAGTCCACGTCGCCGAGGAACGCGCCGTGTTCGGCCTGGTAGTCGTCGGCGTCGGTGTCCCACCAGCCGCGGTTGGCGCGCCGGGCCTCGGCGTCACCCACCCGGCGCCGGGTAACCCGGCTGTCGTCATCCACGCGCTCACGCTAGGCCCCACCCACCCCATTGGGTACGGCGGCGCGTCCACGATCTGCGCGACTCCTCGCGCGGCGGGCTTGATCGACTCGTCTCCGGTGACGTCGCGCTGTCCGAGCCGGCGGGGCGGGAGGGACTGCTGTGACGCGGGATACAGCAGGGGTGCTTTCCGGGCGATTGTTCGGCTTTCGCAGGTCATCGCACGAAGAGAACCCGGGAGGGCTTGCACGCTGTGGTAATGCGCACGGTAGGCTAGACGATGCGCTCGCGGATCGCGTTGCCTCGGCAGGGAGCAGGTGCGCGGTCGACGGAGCCACATCATGATCTCACTAGGCGATCGTTCGGTGTGCCCGGCGACGGATCCGCTGGCGCGAACAGGTCACTGCGACACACCAGCCTGCTGTGACAACCCACCGACCGGAGCAACCGCCCACATGACGAGCAGCATCGAGGCCCCCTCGAGCGCCACCCGGGTCACCCACGACGATCTCGGTTCCGAGGAGGCATTCCTCGCCGCGATCGACGAGACCATCAAGTACTTCAACGACGGCGACATTGTCGAAGGCACCGTCGTCAAGGTCGATCGGGACGAGGTCCTGCTCGACATCGGCTACAAGACCGAGGGTGTCATCCCCTCTCGGGAGTTGTCGATCAAGCACGACGTGGACCCCGCCGAGGTTGTGACGGTTGGCGACCACATCGAGGCCCTTGTCCTCCAGAAGGAGGACAAGGAGGGTCGTCTGATCCTCTCCAAGAAGCGGGCACAGTACGAGCGGGCCTGGGGCACGATCGAGAAGATCAAGGACGAGGACGGCGTCGTCCGCGGTTCGGTCATCGAGGTGGTCAAGGGCGGCCTCATCCTCGACATCGGGCTGCGCGGCTTCCTGCCCGCGTCCCTGGTCGAGATGCGTCGTGTGCGCGACCTGCAGCCGTACGTCGGGCGGGAGCTCGAGGCCAAGATCATCGAGCTGGACAAGAACCGCAACAACGTGGTCCTGTCCCGCCGGGCCTGGCTCGAGCAGACGCAGTCCGAGGTGCGCACCGAGTTCCTCAACAAGCTGCAGAAGGGCCAGGTCCGCAAGGGCGTCGTGTCCTCGATCGTCAACTTCGGCGCCTTCGTGGACCTGGGCGGCGTCGACGGTCTGGTGCACGTCTCCGAGCTGTCCTGGAAGCACATCGACCACCCGTCCGAGGTCGTCGAGGTGGGCCAGGAGGTCGAGGTCGAGGTCCTGGACGTCGACCTGGACCGCGAGCGGGTCTCGCTGTCGCTGAAGGCGACCCAGGAAGACCCGTGGCGGCAGTTCGCCCGCACCCACGCGATCCAGCAGATCGTGCCGGGTAAGGTCACCAAGCTGGTTCCGTTCGGTGCGTTCGTCCGCGTGGACGACGGCATCGAGGGCCTGGTCCACATCTCCGAGCTGGCCGAGCGCCACGTGGAGATCCCGGAGCAGGTCGTCCAGGTTGGCTCCGAGGTCATGGTCAAGGTCATCGACATCGACCTGGAGCGCCGCCGGATCTCGCTGTCGCTCAAGCAGGCCAACGAGGGCTTCGTCGAGGGCGAGGAGCACTTCGACCCCACCCTCTACGGCATGGCCGCGACGTACGACACCGAGGGCAACTACATCTACCCCGAGGGCTTCGACCCGGAGACGGGCGAGTGGCTCGAGGGGTACGACAAGCAGCGCGAGACCTGGGAGAACCAGTACGCCGAGGCTCGTCTGCGCTGGGAGGCCCACACCAAGCAGGTGCAGACCTCTCGGGCTGCCGACGCCGAGGCTGCCGCCAACCCGACTCCGGCCGTTCCGGCCGCAGCCGGTGGCGGTGGCGGTGGCACCACCTCCTCGTCCAGCCCGGCCCCGAGCCGGCAGGCCGAGGAGCCGGCCGGCACGCTGGCCACCGACGAAGCGCTCGCCGCACTGCGGGAGAAGCTCGCCGGCGGTAAGTGACCCGCTGAACGACGACGGGCCCCGTCCCCGCGATCTCCGGATCGCTGGGGGCGGGGCCCTCGCCGTACCCGCCGCCAGCCGCGCGGCACCCTCGGCGGTGGGCACCGACCGGCTGGATCGTGCTCGATCCAGGATGTAGGGGCCTTCCGGGCACCGCACACCACTACATCCTGGATCAACCACGATCCTGCGGGCACGCGGGCGATGGGTGGGTTTGGCGGCGGGCTTGTCGATCCGGTTGACTGTTCGGGTGCTGAGGGTGGGGTTGACCGGCGGGATCGGGTCAGGCAAGAGCGCGGTGGCCGCGCGGCTCGTCGAGCGGGGCGCGGTGCTGATCGACGCCGACCGGGTGGCCCGGGAGGTGGTGGCGCCGGGTACGGACGGGCTGGCCGAGATCGTCGCCGCCTTCTCCGACGCGGTGGTGGGCGCCGACGGCGCACTGGACCGTGCCGCACTGGGAGCGGTGGTGTTCGCCGACGAGACCGCCCGCCGTCGGCTGGAGGCGATCACCCACCCCCGGGTTCGGGCCCGCACCGCGGAGCTGGCCGCCGCGGCGGCACCCGACGCGATAGTCGTCAACGACGTACCGCTGCTGGTCGAGGTGGGTCTCGCGCCGACGTACCACCTGGTGGTCGTGGTGCAGACGGCAGTGACGACCCGACTGGAGCGGCTGGCGCGCGACCGGGGGATGGGTCGCGCGGAGGCGGAGCGGAGGATCGCCGCCCAGGCCGACGACGCCCGTCGCCGGGCGGCGGCGGACGTGGTGCTGACCAACGACGGGAGTTTGACGGCGCTGCACGACGCCGTCGACCGGCTCTGGAAGCAGCGGTTGGTGCCCTACGAGGACAACCTGCGTCAGCGGCGGGTGGTCCCGCCGGATGCGGCCGCGCTGGCCGGGGCCGACGCGAGTTGGCCGGAGCAGTACGCGCGGCTGGCCGCCCGGATCCAGCACGCGCTCGGCTCGGATGCCCTCCGGATCGATCACATCGGTTCGACGGCGGTGCCCGGCCTGGCCGCCCAGAACGTCATCGACGTGCAGGTGGCCGTCGCCAGCCTCACCGACGCCGACGGGCCGTTTGCCGATCGGCTGGCGAGCGCCGGGTTTCCGCGGGTGCCGGGGCAGTGGTGGGACGACCCGCGCCCGGCCGGTAGGGGCCGGTGGGAGAAGCGGTTGCACGGGAGTGCGGACCCGGCCCGCCCGGTTCGTCTGCACGTGCGGGTGGCGGATTCGCCGGGTTGGCGGTACGCGTTGCTGATGCGTGACCACCTGCGTGCCGACCCGGATCAGCGGGCCGCGTACCTGCTGCTCAAGCGGGATCTGGTCGACGCGGCGCCGGAGGCCGGCGATTCCGGCACGGCTCGCAACCCGTGGTTCGACGAGGAGTACCTGCGGGCCGAGCAGTGGGCCGCGCAGACCGGCTGGCGCCCCTGAGGTGTCCGGTCAGCGGGCACCGGACCGAGGGCTCGGAGACCGAGGGGTCGAAGGTCGGGGGGCGGCGGGCCGAGGGTTGGCAGCCGGTCGGGGCACGACGGCGGGCTGGAGATCCAGGTGCGCCCACGCGCCGGCGTCGGTCTGCAACTCGAGCCGGCGGAGCGACCCGTCCCGGTCGAGCCAGTAACGCAGCCGCGCGTCGGCCGGACCCGACTCGATGACGTCCACGGTCCGTCCGGCGGCAACGTCCTCGCGTACCCGCACTGCCGCGCCGCGCTGCCCGACCGACCCGGCGGCGATTGCGGCGTCGACCAGCACGCTCAGGTCGTCTCGGGCGGGCCGGGAGACTCGCCATCCCCCGGCCGGGGGCGGCAGCGGCGGCCGGACCGGCGCCTCCGCGGTGCCGCCGCCGGCATCGGCCGCCGGCAGGTCCGCCCGGGCCAGACCGGCGGCGTCGCGGCGCAGCAGGGTCCGGCGATCCGGTACGCCCAGGTCGGCGACCGCGAGGTACGCGGTGCGTGCGGTCCAGCTCAACCAGCCGGCGCCCCGCAGGTTCGTGTCAGTGCCCACCGGTGCGGTCAGCGTCACAGTGGCACCGCCGTGGGCGCGCAGCCGCGCCGGCAGCCGGTCGAGCCGACGTTGCTCGGCGTCGGTCAGCGCGCGGGGCAGACCGGGGCGGCCACCGAGTGCGTCGACCGGCCGTAGTGTCGGCCGGTCCGCGCGGTTGAAGATCATCGTGACCGGGCCGGCGCCGGGCAGCAGGGTCACCAGCTTGTGCAGCCGGGCGTCCTGATCGAGCCAGTACCGGGTCTGCCGGTCCGGGGCGGGCGTCGCGGCGCTGGGGGTGCCGATGGCCGTGCCGGCGGCTGGCGCCGCCCCGGTGGGCAGTGGTGCCTGTATCACGTCCAGTGGGCCGGCCGGGACGGCCTCGCGGGCGATCCAGCGCGCCCCGTCGGACGGTGCCGTCCGGGTCGGGGTGTCGGGACGGTCGGCGGCGAGATCGAGGAGCAGGTCGAGCACCGGTGCCAGGTGCGCCCCGGGTGCCAGTCGGTGCAGCCGCCACCGGTCCGTCGGGGGCATCAGTGGTGGAGCGGCGGGTGTGGGCACCGCCGCCGGATCGGGCCGGATCACCAGCACCGGACCGCTCTTCTGCAACAGCCCGCGTTCGGCGCCCGCTCCCGGCCCGCCCACGTCGAGGTAGAGCAGTGACCGGGACCAGTCCACCCAGCCCACCAGTTCGATGCGGGCGGCGCCGGTGCCGGCCGTGACCCGTACGCCGGCGCGCAGGTCCCGCAGGTTGGTGACCCGCACGGCGGCCAGCCGCTCGCCCTCCGTCAGGGTCAGCGGCCGGGCCGGCTCGGGCGGGTCGGGCGCCCAGCTCAACAGCCCGAGCACCAGCGCCGTCGCAGACGTCACCGCCGTCAGACCGAGCAACAGCAGCACTGTACGCCGACGACGGCCGGCCGAGGGTGGCGCGGTGGTGTCGACGGCCCCGGTGGTGTCGGCGGTGTCCGGGGTGTCGCGTGGGCGGGAGGTCTCGCGGTTCTCCGCGAGGCTTCGCTCGGCGGCGGCCCGCCGCGTGTCGCCGGTCTTGCCGCCGGCGGTGGCTCGGCGCGCGCCGCCGGCGGACCGCCCGGCTGTGGACCTGCCTCCGGTGTCGTTGGCTCGGCCGGCCTTGGACGTGTTCTTGGTGTCGTTGGTTCGGCCGGCCGCCGTGGCACTGCCGGTCGAGCCGGTGCGGTGCCGCCCGCTGCCGCTGCCGCTGCCGCTGCCGTTGGCCGGGCCGCTGCCGGGGCTTCCGGCCTCCGGTCGGGGCATGGCGGTGCGGGCGGTGTCGGGTGCCGGGGTCGGAGAGGTGTCCACGGAGATGAAACGGGCGGGGAGGCACCGGGGTGACGAGCAGGGGCGCTCGCGGCGGCCGGTCTGCGCCTCGAGCGCGACCACACGGGTGCGCACGCCGGACGAGCCGGGTGCTGCGACCGCAGTGCCGGGGGTGACCGGCCGTGATGTTGGCCTGGCCACCGGCCCGGTCGGCCGCCGCGAGCGGCCTACATGAAGAGGGTAGTCCCGGTGACATGGGCCACACAATGGGAATATTGAAGCCGATCACGTACCTGGCGTGACGGCCGTTCCTGTCGGACCTCCGGCGTACCGTTGACGGCATGGCGCTCGACATTCCCCGGCTGGACAGCCGCTTCCAGGTCGTCAGTGACTTTCAGCCGGCCGGCGACCAACCGGCAGCCATCGACGATCTTGAGCGTCGGGTTCGGCGCGGCGACCGCAACACCGTTCTGCTCGGCGCGACCGGCACCGGCAAGAGCGCCACCACGGCGTGGCTGATCGAGCGGCTGCAACGCCCCACCCTGGTGCTCGCCCCGAACAAGACCCTCTGCGCGCAGCTGGCGAAGGAGTTCAGCGAGCTGCTGCCGCACAACGCTGTCGAATACTTCGTCTCGTACTACGACTACTACCAGCCCGAGGCGTACATTCCGCAGACCGACACCTACATCGAGAAGGACTCCTCGATCAACGAGGAGGTGGAGCGGCTGCGGCACTCGGCGACGATGTCGCTGCTCACCCGCCGCGACGTGATCGTGGTGGCGACCGTCTCGGCGATCTACGGCCTGGGCACTCCGGAGGAGTACCTCAACCGGGCGGTGAAGGTGCAGATCGGGCAGGAGCTCGACCGCGACCAGCTGCTGCGCCGGCTGGTCGACATCCAGTACACCCGCAACGACATGGCCTTCCAGCGGGGCACCTTCCGGGTCCGCGGCGACACGCTGGAGATCATCCCGGCGTACGAGGAGCTGGCGATCCGGATCGAGCTGTTCGGTGACGAGGTGGAGAAGCTCTACTACCTCAACCCGTTGACCGGTGACGTGGTCCGCGAGGTCGACCAGCTGGTGATCTTCCCGGCCACCCACTACGCGGCCGGTCCGGAGCGGATGGAACGGGCGATCCGTGACATCGAGGTCGAGTTGGCCGAGCGCCTCGCCGAGCTGGAGCGGCAGGGCAAGCTGCTGGAGGCGCAGCGGCTGCGGATGCGCACCACCTACGACATCGAGATGATGCGGCAGGTGGGCTTCTGCTCCGGCATCGAGAACTACTCGATGCACATGGACGGGCGGCTGCCCGGCAGCCCGCCGCACGCCCTGCTCGACTACTTCCCCGACGACTTCCTCACAGTGGTCGACGAGTCGCACGTGACCATCCCGCAGATCGGCGGCATGTACGAGGGCGACGCGTCGCGCAAGCGGATGCTCATCGACCACGGCTTCCGGCTGCCCAGCGCGGCCGACAACCGGCCGCTGCGCTTCGACGAGTTCCTGGAGCGGGTCGGCCAGATGGTCTACCTCTCCGCGACCCCCGGCACCTGGGAGATGGAGCAGGCCCAGGGCGAGTTCGTCGAGCAGGTGATCCGACCCACCGGTCTGGTCGACCCGGAGGTCGTGATCAAGCCGACCAAGGGCCAGATCGACGACCTGATGCACGAGATCAAGCTGCGGACCGACCGGGACGAGCGGGTGCTGGTCACCACGCTGACCAAGAAGATGGCCGAGGACCTGTCCGACTACCTCCTGGAGAACGGCATCCGGGTGCGCTACCTGCACTCGGAGGTCGACACGTTGCGCCGAGTGGAGCTGCTGCGCGAGCTGCGCAAGGGCGACTACGACGTGCTCGTCGGCATCAACCTGCTCCGCGAAGGTCTGGACCTGCCCGAGGTGTCGCTGGTGGCGATTCTCGACGCCGACAAGGAGGGCTTCCTGCGCAGTGGCCGGTCGCTGATCCAGACCATCGGGCGGGCCGCCCGTAACGTCTCCGGCCAGGTGCACATGTACGCCGACAAGATCACCCCGTCGATGGCGGCGGCGATCGACGAGACCGATCGGCGTCGGGCCAAGCAGATCGCGCACAACGAGGCGCACGGCATCAGCCCGGAGCCGCTGCGCAAGAAGATCCACGACATCCTGGACGACATCTACCGCGAGGCGGAGGACACCGAGAACTCCCGGGTCGGCGGCGCGGTGCGTCAGCTTTCCCGAGGCAAGGCACCGGTCAAGGAGACCCGCAGCCGGAGCCGGTCCGCCGCGACCACCACCTCACGGGAGGGGATGGCCCGCGCCGACCTCGCCCAGCTCATCCAGGAGCTCAACGACCAGATGTTGGCCGCCGCCCGCGAGCTTCAGTTCGAGTTGGCGGCCCGGATTCGCGACGAGGTCTCCGACCTGAAGAAGGAGCTGCGCGGCATGGACGCCGCCGGCGTGAAGTGACGGCCACCCGGTCGGCCCCGCCCAGCGCACCGCTCGGGCCCGGCCGACCGGGGCACGCGAAGGGCGGGCACTGTTGACGGCGGTGGCGCCGACCGGCGAGATGGTCCTCGGGCTGCCCCACGCCAGCCTGCGTCCGTTCGTCGACAGGTACGTGGGCTACCGGGAACGGGCGGACGTGCCGCTGGTCCGCCGGGAGTCGGCGGGCGTCTTCGTGGTGCTGATCCTGGGCTGGGGCGCTCCGCTGGACGTGACAGACCCGCGTAGCGCGCAGCGTGGCGCCACCGCTGTCGACTCGTTCGTGGCCGGCACCTTCGACAGTTGGTGCACCACACGCACCGTGGGTGTGGGGGAGGGCGTCGAGTTGCTGCTCGCCCCCCTGACCGCCCGCCGGCTTCTCGGTCTGCCTCTGAGTGAGCTGACCAATCGGGCCGTCGGCGTCGGGCAGCTCCCGGGCCGTTGGCTGGATCGGCTGCGCGGCCGACTCGCCGAGGCCCCCGGCTGGTCGGAACGGTTCGACCTGCTCGACCGGGTGCTCGCCGCCCGGCTGGCGGCGTCCCCGCCGGTGGACCCGCGGCTCGACTGGGCGTGGCGGTGGCTGACCGCCAGCGGTGGGCGGGGGAGCGTCGGTGTGCTCGCCGACGAGTTGGGCTGGAGCCGCCGGCACCTCGCGTCCCGGTTCCGGCTGGAGGTCGGGCTGCCGCCCAAGATGGCGGCCCGGCTGCTGCGTTTTCAGCAGGCTCACGCCGCGTCGATGCAGGCCGGCGGGGTCGGGCGGGGAGTCGACTGGGCCGCCGTGGCGGCGGGCTGTGGCTACTACGACCAGTCCCACCTGATCCGGGACTTCCACGAGTTCGCGGGGGCCACGCCGGCCGCGCTGCTCTCCGCCCGCTGACGACCGCCGGCCGACCGCAGTCGGGTCGGCGACCCGCCGAGGTCACATTCGTCCAATCCGGGGTCGCACCGCCGGCCGCAGAATCGGGTCATGCGAACCATCTATCCGATCTTCCGCTATCCCGATCCGCGCGCCGCGATCGACTGGCTCGGTGTCGCCTTCGGTTTCCGGGCGCATGCCGTGCACGAGTCGCCGGACGGCGCGGTCGCGCACGCCGAACTGGTCCTCGACACCGGCATGATCATGCTGGGTGGTCGGGCTGACACCCCGCCCCGGCCGGCCGACGACGACTGGTCGGTCTACGTGGCCGTGCCGGATGTCGACGCCCACTGCGCCCAGGCCCGCGCGGCCGGCGCCGAGATCATCCGCGAGCCGTTCGACACCGACTACGGCTCCCGTGACTACGCGGCCCGCGATCTGGCCGGCAACGTCTGGTCCTTCGGCACCTACCGACCCTGAGCCCGCCCACGCCGATGGGGGACGGGCGGCCGGCAGGCCCCGGCCTTCGCGGCCTGAAACCGTACTGACCTGCGGGAACGGTGTGTTCGGGCTGGCCGGGCCGGCCGACGGTGTCGAATGCCCTGATTGCGGTGCGCGAGCGAGCTATTGCACTGGGTGATCGTCCTGCGTAGTCTCCCTCGGTGGGGAGGCCGGGATGCCGCTGCCAACAAGTCCTGTCATTCGACGTGCACGTCTCGGCGCAGAGCTGCGCCAACTCCGTCGGCGCGAGTCGCTGACCCTGGAGCAGGTCTGCGACCGGCTGGGCTGGGCCTCGACGTCGAAGCTGTCCCGCATCGAGCTGGGCCAGAGTCGCCCTGACCTCGCCGACGTGCTCGATCTGCTGGATGTCTACAAGGTGCCCACGCCCGCCCGGGAGGCGCTGATCGTCATCGCCCGGGACGCGGCGACCAGTCGAGGCTGGTGGAAGACGCTGGGCGAGATGAGCGAACGGCAACGCACCTACGCCGAGTTGGAGGCGGGCGCCGCCGACATTGTCGAGTACCAGCCGTCGGTGGTGCCGGGGCTGCTCCAGACGCCCGCGTACGCCCGGGTGTTGGTTGTCGCCGGCGCCCAGCTCACGCCGGAGGTCGATGTGGAGGCCGAGGTGCGCGCGAGGGCGCTGCGGCAGGAGGTGCTGCGACGGGCCTACCCGCCGCGCTACACGGCGGTGCTCGCCGAGGCCGTCTGCGACCCGGGTGACCTGCCGGTGGCGGTCTGGCGTGAACAGCTGCGTCATCTGGTCGCGGTGACCGGCCTGTCCCACGTCACGGTGCGGCTGTTGCCACGCGGAGCGGCAGGTGGCGGGCTGCATCCGCTCACACCGTATTCCTGCTACGCCTTTCCCGACCCTGCGGACCCGCGCACCGTCATGCTCGAGGCGTTGACCACCGACGTCCGGTTGGCCACCGTGCTCGACGTCGACCGCTACGAGCGGATGACCGCGGCGCTGCTGGCCGCGGCGCTGTCACCGGAGGAGACGGTCACAGCGCTGGCCCGCCGCGTTGGCGAGTAACGGCTCAGCGGTGCCGACGACGACGCGCCGCGCGGCCACCGGGCCCGGCGCCCCCGAGCCCGTCGGGACCGGCGGCCGGCGCGTGCGCCCGGCACGATAACCGCGGGGTACGACAGCTCGGCTCAGGCCGGTACGTCGAGGAAGTGTTCGACAACGGGCGGTCCCGCGAAGTGCGGCCCGATCAGCGCGCGCCACTTGTCGAACCGTTCGGTGGCCCGGAAGTTCTTCTCGTGCGCCTCGACCGAGTCCCATTCGACGAGCAGCACGAAGCGGGTCGGTGACTCGATTCCTCGGGTCATCCGCACGGAACGGCAGCCGGTCGCCCCGGCGAGCACCGGGTGACCCTCGGCGTACGCGGCGGCGAACGCGTCCTCGTGTCCGGGTAGTACGTCGATCAGCGCGACCTCAAGCACCATGTCGGACAGCCTCCCACGGCGGTCGGGGCGGGCGGTGTCGCGGGGGTCTGGCCCGGCGTCGGCGACGCACCTAGGGTGGCCTCGTGATCATCGATTGGCTCACCGGCACCGCGTTTCGGGTGGCCGGTACGGGCACCACGTGGGCGGAGCTGCTCGGGTTCGTGACCGGTGTGCTCAACGTGTGGCTGGTGGCCCGGCAGAAGATCGCCAACTGGCCGATCGGCATCGCGAACGTGCTGCTGCTCATGGTGCTGTTCTGGACCGCCGGGCTGTACGCCGACGCCGGGCTCCAGGTCGTCTACGTCGCACTCGGCTGCTACGGCTGGTGGCACTGGCTGTTCGGGGGCGAGCGGCGCACCCGGCTCACGGTCAGTCGGACGGGGCGGCGGGAGTGGCTGGCGCTGGCCGCCGCCGGGCTGCTGCTGACCGGCGCGCTCTGGGTGCTGCTGGACCGGGCCACCGACTCGACAGTGCCGCTGCCGGACGCGTTGACCACGGCGCTGTCCCTGCTGGCCACGTACGGGCAGACCCGCAAGCGGGTGGAGAGTTGGTGGCTCTGGATCGCCGCCGATCTGATCTACATCCCGTTGTACGCGTACAAGGGGCTGCACCTGACGGCCGTGCTCTACCTGGTCTTCCTCGCCCTGTGCGTACTCGGGTTGCGGGCCTGGCGCGCGGATCTGCGTCGGGTCGACCGGCCGAGCGCGGTCCCGCCCGGCCCGGCCCCGGTCACCGCGTGAACGCCGAGACATCCGGCCGCGCGCCGGCGCCACGCGGGCCGGCGCGTCCGGCCGCCGCGGAGTTCGGGCACGGGATGGTGGTGGGCAAGTTCTATCCACCGCACGCCGGGCACCACGCGCTGATCCGGGCCGCCGCCGCCCGCTGCGCCGAGGTGACAGTCGTCGTGGCGCCCGCACGTCGGGAGTCCGTACCGCTCTCGCTGCGCCTCGACTGGCTGCGCGAGGTGCATGCGGACACGCCGTGGGTCCGTTTCGTCGGCCGGTACGACGACCACCCGGTGGACTATGCCGATCCGGCGGTCTGGGACGCGCACTGCGCCGTGTTCCGCGAGGCGGTCGGGTCGGGGTCGGTGGACGCGGTCTTCTCGTCCGAGGCGTACGGCGCCGAGCTGGCGCGCCGCTTCCACGCCGTACCCGTGTCGGTGGATCCGGACCGGCGGACCGTGCCGGTGTCCGGGACGGCGGTGCGCGCGGACCCGGCAGGTCACTGGCGGTGGCTCAGCCCGCCGGTGCGGGCGTGGTTCGTCCGGCGGGTCGTGGTGGTCGGGGCCGAGTCGACCGGGACCACGACGATGGCGGCGGCGCTCGCCGGGCACTACGGCACGTCCTGGGTGCCGGAGTACGGCCGGGAGTTGACCGCTCGCAAGCTGGCCCGGTTGCGGGAACGAACGCCGGAGGCAACCGTCTTCGACGTCGCCTGGGACCGGGACGACTTCCGCGCGGTGGTCCGCGAGCAGCAGGCGGCCGAGGACGCGGCGGCCCGGACGAGCGGGCCGTTGCTGGTCTGCGACACCGACGCGCGGGCGACGGCGGTGTGGGAGGAGCGCTACCTGGGCAGCGCGTCGGAGGAGGTACGGGCGGCGGCGCGTCGGCCGGCGCTGTATCTGCTGACGGATCACCGGGGGGTGCCGTTCACCGATGACGGGCTGCGCGACGGTGAGCACCTGCGGGCCTGGATGACCGAGCGCTTCCGGGCCGAGCTGGCCGGGTGCGGGGTGCCGGTGGTGGAGTTGGCCGGGTCGCACGCCGATCGGTTGGCCCGAGCGGTGCGGGCCTGCGACGACCTGCTCGCTGCCGGGTGGCCGCTCGCCGACCCGATCGCCGCACCAGACGTGCACTAGCCTCCTAGGAAGCCGAAGGCGATGTGACGCGCCGAGCAGTGTCCGGCGCCACCGACTGCCCGGGGTGTGATCACGGGGCGTGGTGGGCAACAATGGTCACCGAGGAGGGGAGTATTCCCCCGCAACGGAGTCGTCAGCACGGTCGATCGCCGGAACCACGGCGCCCGACCCGGCCCCGTAGGTCGCCGCCCCTCTCCGGGGCGACGGCGGAAGAGACCTCCGACAGTCACCAGAGTGAGCGACAGCGGCACGCCGGCTCCCGCAGGGGCGTACGGTGTGCCCGACGCCGCGTGTCTGCCGGAGGAATGAACGTTGGACGTGTCCGGATTGGTGTGGGCGGGAACGCTTGTCGCACTGACTGCGGTCCTGCTCGTCGACCTGTTGATCATCGGTCGACGCCCGCACGAGCCGAGTGTGCGGGAGTCGAGCCTCTGGGTCGGCTTCTACGTCGGTCTCGCCCTGCTCTTCGGTGTGGGTGTCTGGCTGACCTCCGGGGCCAGCGCGGCCGGCCAGTTCTACACCGGCTGGCTCACCGAGTACAGCCTCTCGGTGGACAACCTCTTCGTCTTCGTGATCATCATGGCGCGCTTCGGGGTGCCTCGGCAGTACCAGCAGAAGGTGCTGCTCGTCGGCATCGTGCTGGCGCTGGTGATGCGCGGCGGGTTCATCGCCGCGGGTGCGGCGCTGATCACGCAGTTCTCCTGGGTCTTCTACATCTTCGGCGCGTTCCTGATCTACACCGCGGTGAACCTGGCGCGGCAGGGTGAGCCGGACGAGGACGAGTTCTCCGAGAACCTGCTGATCCGGTGGAGCCGCAAGGCGCTGCCGATCTCGAAGGACTACGACGGCGCGAAGCTCACCACCCACGTGGCCGGCAAGCGGCTGTTCACCCCGATGCTGATCGTGATGATCGCGATCGGCACCACCGACCTGATCTTCGCGTTGGACTCGATTCCGGCGATCTTCGGCATCACCCAGGAGCCGTACCTGGTCTTCACCGCGAACGTCTTCGCGCTGATGGGCCTCCGGCAGCTCTACTTCCTGCTCGGTGGCCTGCTGGACCGGCTGATCTACCTGAGCTACGGCCTGGCCGTCGTGCTCGGGTTCATCGGGGTCAAGCTGGTGCTGGAGGCACTGGCCGACAACAAACTGCCGTTCATCAACGGTGGCGAGCACGTCGGCTGGGCGCCGCACATCCCGATCTGGTTGTCGCTGTTGGTCATCATCGGCACCCTGGGCGTCGCCACCGCCGCCAGCCTGATCAAGTCCTCCCGGGACCGGCGTCGCGAGTTGGCCGACGCCCGACACTGACCGTTCACCGGCCGGGTGCGGACACGCGCCCGGCCGGTAACCGGTCAGACCCGGTGCGCGCCCACCAGCGTGGCGGTCCGGTCTGCCGGCAGTTCCTCTTCGATGACGCGCCGCCGCCGGTAGCAGGCGTGCAGCATCCGGCGCTGGCCGCCGTCGTCTGGGGTGGCGGTGACGATGCCGATGTGATGGATCTTGCGGCCGGGTCGGGCGAAGAAGTAGAGATCGCCGGGGCGTTCCGCGCCCAGTGGCAGCGGGGTGGTGGCCACTGCCTGATCGTCGGCGTCGCGGGGCAGCAGCACCCCGAACCGCCGCCAGGCCAGATGCACCAGCCCCGAGCAGTCGATTCCGTGCGCGGAGAGACCGCCCCAGATGTAGACCACGTCCAGCAGGCGTTGTGCCACCGCGAGTGCCTGCGCGGCGGCCGGCGACGCGGCCGAGGACGGGACCAGGTGGCGGTCGGGCAGCCAGAGCGGGGTGGCCCGGCCGGGGACGTGCACCGGCCGCCAGTCGTCGAGCGCGGGGCCGGCCGGGACGAGCCGGGTGCCGACGACGACGCCGGGCAGCACCACCGGCCCGTTCGGGGCGGCGTGCAGCCCGGTGACAGTGGCGTCCACCACCAGCGGACTGTCGATGCTGGTGTGGGCCGGGTCGGGAACGGCCAGCTGCTCGGCGGGGAGCCAGCCCGGGTAGCCGCGGGGGTCCAGCTTGGCGGCTGGTTGTTCGACCGCGACGACCCGGGCCCAGCCGTCCGGGCGTAGCTCGCTGACGAGGACCCGTTCGCCGAGCAGGAGTTGGCTCAGTACGCAGTCGCCGACCTGCTGGTCGGTGTCCATTCCGGAGACCCAGGTCGGGATGTCGGCGCCGGCGGTCAGCGCCGGACGGTCGACCGGGCGGACGGCCTCGGGGGAGGTCCACAGCGTCGCCACGGCGACCCGGACGACGGCCTCGCGGCCCGGTTGCAGCTCCACGTCAACCCCCAGATCGTGTCGGCTGTCCAGGGGAACCCTATGAAAGAAACCGACGGCCATCAACCACGAGCTTGCACTTTTGCTTCAGCGAGGCCGGAGATGCCCAGGCCAGGGGCGTCCGGCAGCACCACTGTCGCCCCGTCATAGCGGATGCCGCCCTGCACCGGTGACCAGGCCAGCCACCAGGCGGCGTCCAGATCGGCGACCGCTGTGGTGCCGTACGCGGCGACCAGGCTCGCGGCCGCCCCGATGCCGACCTGGCACTCCATCATCGAGCCAACCACAGTGCCGAGGCCGTGCGCGGTGGCCAGGTCGAGGAGGGTACGGGCCGGATGCAGCCCACCGCACTTGGCCAGCTTGACGTTGACCAGGTCGGCGGCCCGGCGGCGGATCACCTCCACCAGGTCACGGACCCCGAAGACCGCCTCGTCGGCCAGGATCGGCACGGACACCCGGTCGCTGACCCAGGCCAGCCCGTCCAGGTCCCAACGGGCCACCGGCTGCTCGACCAACTCCACGTCGAGCCCGGCGTCCTCGATGCCGCGGATCACCCGGACCGCCTCCCGGGGCGTCCAGCCCTGGTTGGCGTCCAGCCGGATCCGGGTGCCGGGGCCGACGGCCGCCCGTACCGCGCGCACCCGGTCCAGGTCGCCGGCCGCGTCGGTGCCGACCTTCAACTTGAGCACGCCGAAGCCGTCGGCCTGCCGCTGCCGTGCCGCGGTCGCCAGGTCCACCGCGTCGCCCGCGGCGAGGGTGACGTCCGTCGGGACCCGCAGCGTGGTGCCCCCGAGCAACCGCACCAGGGGTACGCCCAGCCGCCGCGCGGCGAGGTCGTGCAGGGCGACGTCCACCGCCGCCTTCGCGGCCTCGTTGCCGACCACGGCGCGCTGCACCTCGGCGCAACGGGCCACCAGGTCGTCCGGGTCACGGCCGATCAGCTGTGGGCCGAGCAACTCACGGACACACGCCTGCGCGCCGGCGACCGACGCGCCGGTGACCTGCCAGACCTGGGGTGCCTCACCGAAGCCGGACCGGCCGTCGCTGTCGACGAGTTCGACGACCAGGGTGTCCACTGTGGTGGTACGCCGCAGCGCGGTGACGAACGGGGTGTGTAAGGGGGCGGAAACCCGGTGGGTGCGTACCGCCGAGATCGTCATATGGGGCACCCTATACAAAGGTTCACCGCGGGAGGGGAGACCGGATGACCGGGCAGGGCTGGGAGCTGGTGGGTGCACCGAACGCGCGTGACCTGGGTGGGCTCGTCGGCGCGGACGGGCGGCGGGTCCGGGTCGGGCAGTTGATCCGTACTCCGGCGCTGGGTCGGCTGACCGACGAGGACCTACCGGTGCTGGCGAAGCTGGGGCCGGCGTGCGTGGTGGATCTGCGCGACGCCTCGGAGATCGCTGTCGCGCCGGAGGACCGGTTCGCCGGTGAGCCACTGGTGGTGCGTCTGCCGGTGCACGACGCGGAGCACCCGGTCTTCACGTACGTCTCGGCGGTGCTGCTCGGTCACGACCTGGACGCGTACGCGGAGCTGGCCCGGCAGGGCACGGCGGGGGCGATGGCGGCGATCTACCGCTGGTTCGTCACCGGTGAGTCGGCGCGGGTCGGTTTCGCCGAGGCGGTGCGGCTGGCGTCCCGGCCGGAGAACCTGCCGCTGCTCTACCACTGCTCCGCCGGCAAGGACCGCACCGGTTGGCTGACAGTCATCCTGTTGACGGCGCTCGGGGTGGACGAGACGGCCATTCGCGCCGACTACCTGCGCAACAACGAGCTGACCGACAGCCTGCGGGCGGTGATCGTCGAGGCGATGCGTCGGCGGAATCCCGAGTTGGACGTCGACGCGGTGTTGCCGGTGCTGGAGGTTCGCGCCGAGTACCTCGACGCCGGTTACGCCGAGGTGCGTCGGGTGCACGGCTCGTTCGACGCGTACCTGCGCGACGGGCTGGGGCTCACCGATGGCGACCTCAGGGCGTTGCGGGCGCAGTTGCTGGAGTGACAGGTGCGTCGGTGGATGTGCCGGTGCCGGTGCCGGCGGCGCGGCCGGTGACGATCAGTGCCTGGCCGGCGGCGTAGGTCGCCATGACCAGCACCGGCGCGCCGGCTGGCTGGGCCACCTCGGCCACCCCGGCGGCGATCAGCAGGTCGGAGCCGAGGAAGAGCGCGGCGCCGAGACCGACCCGCCAGCCCTGGGTGGCGGCGGTGCTCGCCATGGCGGCCAGCGCGATCGCGTAGCCGGCCACCGGTACGGCCAGCCCGACGTCGGTCAGCCCCGCCCACATCCAGGTCAGCGCGATGACGGTCAGCACCGCGTACCCCAGGGGGACGGCGACCAGCGGCGTGCGGCGCAGCGCTGTCGCGGCGCCGTGTCGGGTGAAGGCCGCGAGGTAGCAGAGGTGCGTGCCGAGGAAGCAGGCCATGCCGGCGAGGAACCAGCCGGTGCCGTCGATCATCAGGGCGACGTCGCCGCCGGTGGCGAAGGCCAGCGCGGCGAGTAGCAGGCGGTCCGGTCGGGCCGCGCGTTCGGCGCTGACCCGCCAGAGGTACGCGGCCAGCAGCGGCATCAGCAGCGGCTTGGTCAGCAGGAAGGCCAGGCCGCCGCCGGTGGCGTTGGCCAACAGGTTCGCGGCCGTCACGACGAGGAAGGCGATCAGCACGGTGCGACTGCGGGGCATCGGCGGCTCCGGGGTGGGGGTGCGAGCAGCCTAGCCGCAGTCGGTGGCGCTGA
The DNA here is from genome assembly GCF_018070325.1 of Micromonospora sp. H61. GTDB lineage: Bacteria > Actinomycetota > Actinomycetes > Mycobacteriales > Micromonosporaceae > Micromonospora > Micromonospora salmantinae. Next base: position 446 of record NZ_JAGPXY010000064.1, on the reverse strand, counting down.
CCTCGCCGCCGAGGCTGTCGGGTCAGAGCTGGTGGCGGGCCGCCCAGACCTGCGCCGAGATGTGCGCGAGCAGCAGGCAGGCGTCGTCCTCCACCTGGTCGTCGCCCCCGGCCAGGTCGGTGGTGGTGCAGACGGCGATGAGGTACGGCGGGGCGTCGTCGGGCAGCACCAGGCCGGCGCCGTGGCGGACGCCGCGTACCCAACCGTTCTTGTGCGCGATGCGGGTGCCCTCGGGCAGGCCGGCGGCGAGGTCCTCGCGGTGTTCCTGGGCGAGCAGGACGTCCAGCATTGTCGTGCAGGCGGCCGGTGAGGCGAGTGGGCCGGGGGTGCCGGTCCCGGTGGCCAGGGCGCCGAGCAGGGCGGCCAGGTCGGCGGCGGTGACCGTGGTGGTGATGCCGGCCTCGCGGGCGGCGAAGTCCTCGATGCCGCGGCCGGTGACGCTGTTG
>NZ_JAGPXY010000063.1 GCF_018070325.1 Micromonospora sp. H61 | reverse complement strand
CCTCCCGGTGCCAGTTGACGCCGCTCTGCGCCTGCGCCTCAGCCCGCGAATCGTGGGAGCCACCCGCGTGCGAGTGCAACCCACCCCGGGCGGAGCCCGGCGTCGCCGAGCCCTGACGGGCGGTGGTCACGCTGGTCTGGGGCGTCTCGCCCCGACGGAAGATCTTGCTACCAAGCCACACAAGGGGATCGTACCTGCGGTCGACGACCCGTTCCTTCATGGGGATGATCCCGTTGTCAGTGATCTTGATGTGCTCGGGGCAGACCTCGGTGCAGCACTTGGTGATGTTGCAGAAGCCGAGGCCCTGTTCGGCCTGCGCGTACTCCTTGCGGTCGGTCCGGGCGTCCAGCGGGTGCATGTCCAGCTCGGCCGCCCGGATGAAGTACCGCGGGCCGGAGAACGCCTGCTTGTTCTCCTCGTGATCGCGGATCACGTGGCAGACCGTCTGGCACAGGAAGCACTCGATGCACTTGCGGAACTCCTGCGAGCGCTCCACGTCGACCTGCTGCATCCGGTAGTCACCCGGGGCCACGTCCGCCGGAGGGGCGAACGCCGGGGTCTCCCGTGCCTTCTCGTAGTTGAACGAGACGTCGGTGACCAGGTCCCGGATGACCGGGAAGGTGCGCAGCGGGGTGACAGTGACGGTCTCGTCGTCCCCGAAGGTCGACATCCGCGTCATGCAACCCAGCCGCGGCTTGCCGTTGATCTCCATGGAGCAGGAGCCGCACTTGCCGGCCTTGCAGTTCCACCGGCAGGCCAGGTCCGGCGCGTCGGTGGCCTGCAGGCGGTGGATGACGTCGAGAACGACCTCGCCCTCGTTCACCTCCACCATGTAGTCCTGGAGGTCACCGCCGCTCTCGTCGCCCCGCCAGATCCGGAACTGACGCTTCCCGCTCATCGGTTGTCCGCCTCTCCAGCGTCGGCAACGAGGGCGTCGAAGTCGGCGATCTCCTCGTCGGTGAGGTACTTGGCCAGCTCGGCCCGGTCGAAGAGGCCGATCAGCTCCGGCCGCATCTTCGGCAGCGGCTTGCGGGTCAGCTGCACGGTGTCGCCGTCCAGCGCGCAGACCAGGTTGACCTGCCGCCACTTCGGCTCCATCGCCGGGTAGTCCTCCCGGGTGTGCCCGCCACGCGACTCCTGCCGCTCCAGCGCCGCCTTCGCGGTGCACTCCGAGACCACCAGCATGTTGCGCAGGTCCAGGGCCAGGTGCCAGCCCGGGTTGTAGCGTCGGCCGCCGGCCGCGCTCACCTTGGCCACCCGCTCACGCAGTTCGGCGAGCCGGACCAGCGCGTCGGCCAGTTCACCCTCCCGGCGGATGATGCCCACCAGGTCACCCATAACCGCCTGGAGGTCCTGCTGGAGGGTGTACGGGTTCTCGCCGGTGTCCCGCTGCAGCGGCGCGAGGGCGGTCTCCACGGCCGCCTCGACCTCGTCCACTGCCACCTTCGGCCGCGCGGTCAGCCCGTCGGCGTAGCTGGCCGCGTGCCCGCCCGCCCGCTTGCCGAAGACCAGCAGGTCGGACAGGGAGTTACCACCGAGTCGGTTGGAGCCGTGCATGCCGCCGGAGACCTCACCGGCGGCGAACAGCCCGCGTACGTGGCCGAAGGCGGCACCCGAATCCGGGTCAACCTCGACGCCGCCCATCACGTAGTGACAGGTCGGGCCGACCTCCATCGGCTCGGCCGTGATGTCGACGTCGGCCAGCTCCTTGAACTGGTGGTACATCGACGGCAGCCGGCGGCGGATCTCGTCGGCCGAACGTCGGCTCGCGATGTCCAGGAAGACGCCACCGGCGGGGGAGCCCCGGCCGGCCTTGACCTCGCTGTTGATGGCGCGGGCCACCTCGTCGCGGGGCAGCAGCTCCGGCGGACGCCGGTTGTTGTCCGGGTCGGTGTACCAGCGGTCCGCCTCCTCCTCGGTCTCCGCGTACTGCTTGCGGAAGACATCGGGGACGTAGTCGAACATGAACCGCTTGCCGTCGGAGTTCTTCAGGACGCCGCCGTCACCACGCACCGACTCGGTGACCAGGATGCCCTTCACCGAGGGCGGCCAGACCATGCCGGTCGGGTGGAACTGGAGGAACTCCATGTTGATCAGCGTCGCCCCGGCGCGCAGCGCCAGCGCGTGCCCGTCCCCGGTGTACTCCCAGGAGTTCGAGGTGACCTTGTAGGAGCGCCCGACGCCACCCGTGGCCAGCACGACCGCCGGCGCCTCGAAGAGGATGAACTCGCCCGACTCGCGGTAGTAGCCGAACGCGCCGGCCACCCGGTCACCGTCGAGCAGCAGCTCGGTGATGGTCGTCTCGGAGAACACCCTGATCCGGGCGTCGTACGAGCCGAACTCCCGCTGGTCCTCCTGCTGGAGCGAGACGATCTTCTGCTGGAGGGTGCGGATCAGCTCCAGGCCCGTCCGGTCGCCCACGTGCGCCAGGCGCGGGTACTCGTGGCCACCGAAGTTGCGCTGCGAGATCTTGCCGTCCTTGGTGCGGTCGAAGAGCGCACCGTACGTCTCCAGCTCCCAGATCCGCTGCGGCGACTCCTTCGCGTGCAGCTCGGCCATCCGGAAGTTGTTGAGAAACTTGCCGCCGCGCATGGTGTCGCGGAAGTGCACCTGCCAGTTGTCCCGGCTGTTCACATTGCCCATCGCGGCGGCCGCGCCGCCCTCGGCCATCACCGTGTGCGCCTTGCCGAACAGCGACTTGGAGATGATCGCGGTCTTCTTGCCGGCCAGCCGGGCCTCGATCGCCGCGCGCAGACCGGCGCCGCCGGCCCCGATGACGACGACGTCGTAGTGGTGTCGTTCGATGCGAGTGGTTGTGGTCATGTCAGGGGCCCTTTAGTTGATGAACCGCAGGTCGGAGAACCAGCCGGCCGCGAGCGCCATGATGTAGAAATCGGCCAGCGCCAGGGTGCCGAGGGTGATCCAGGCGAGCTGCATGTGCCGGACGTTCAACGCCGAGACGAAGGTCCAGGCCTTGTACCGCACCGGGTGCTTGGAGAAGTGCTTGAGCCGGCCGCCGATGATGTGCCGGCAGGAGTGGCAGGAAATCGTGTACGCCCAGAGCATCACCACGTTGAGCAGCAGGATGATGTTGCCCAGCCCGAAGCCGAAGCCCTTCGGCGAGTGGAAGGCGAGGATCGCGTCCCAGGTGTTGATCAGCGAGATGATCGCGGCGGCGTAGAAGAAGTAGCGGTGCAGGTTCTGCCCGAGCAGCGGGAAACGGGTCTCACCGCCGTACTCCTTGTGCCCGTCCGGGACGGCGCAGGCCGGCGGCGACAGCCAGAACGACCGGTAGTACGCCTTGCGGTAGTAGTAGCAGGTGAGCCGGAACAGCAGCAGGAACGGCAGGGTCAGCGCGGCGTCCGGGATGATCCACCAGCCGGGCAGGAACCGGCCGAAGTGCGAAGCGCCCTCGATGCACCGCTCCGTGACGCAGGGCGAGTAGAACGGAGTCAGGTAGTGGTAATCCGCGACCCAGTAGAAGTCGTGCATGAACACCCGGACCGTCGCGTACGCGACCCAGGCGCTGAGCCCGATCACGGTGATCAGCGGGGCGAACCACCATCGGTCGGTACGCAACGTCTTCGCCGCGATGGCGGCGCGCGCCCGCGCCCCCCTCGGCCTCGTTGCCGTTGAAGTCATTCGAGTCGTCTCCTCGACGGGCCCGTACGGGCGGGCTGGTCTCTCTCCGGTCGGCACGCGGACCGGCGAACCCGCACCCGCTGCCACGTCATGCGCACACCAACGACCACGCCGGATCGACCGACGCAGCTAAGTGACACACGTTACGCCGATCTCCGCGAGCCGTCCGCGCAAGGGAGTGTCCCGTGTGTCTGGCCTGCGGAAAAGCCCTCGACGCGCCGGTTTGGCGCGCGAAGTCGAGAACGTCAGCCGGAGGCCCCTCCGGTGAAGTGCCAGGACGCCAACCGCAGCGACGGCGCCGCCCACCAGACACCGTCCACCCGGTCCGGTTGGCGCACCGCCCGCGCCCCCAGCCCGAGCACCGCCCCCGGCCCGAGCGCCCGCGGGTACGACTCGGTGAACCGCAGGTCGCGGACCGCCCGGACGACAGTGCCGTCCTCGATCAGCCAGACGCCGTTGCGGGTCAACCCGGTGACGACGAGGCTCCTCGGGTCGAGCACCCGGGTGTACCAGAGGTCGGTGACCAGCAGCCCTCGGCGTACGCCGGCCACCAACGCGGCGGTGTCCGCGTCGACGACCGCCCCGCCCGCCGCGCCGGTGGTGCTCCGGCCCACCGCACTGGCCGGACCCGCCACCGCGCCGTTCAGGCGCAGGTTGCGGGGCATCGGGCCCCAGGTGGCACCCCCCGCCACCGCGTGCCCGGTGGACTCCGCGCCCGCCTCGGCGCCGGTCCGGCGGTCGTGCGCCACCGCCCGGGTGGTGCCCGCCTCGACCAGTGTCAGCGCCCGTCGGCCGGTGCCCTCCGCGTCGAACGGCAACCCGGACCCGCCCAGCGGGTCGTCCACCACTGTCACCGCCCGGTCGAACTGGGCCGCGCCCGGCTCGGCGAACGACTGCCGCTCGGCGTACCGCTTGCCGTTGAAGCCGTAGAAGGACAGGTTCTGCAGGAGGTCCGCCACGGCGGCCGGCTCGAACACCACCTCGTAGTGCCCCGGCGGCAGCTCGACCGGGTCGGCCGCCGCCTGCGCCTTCGCGGCGGCCTGCGCGCCCAACTCGGCGCCGTCGAGGTCGGACAGCCGGTCGGCGCTGCGCCGGGCCACCCCGTCCGCGCCATCGCGGCGGGCGATGCCGTCCATCGCCGCCTCCACCGCGCGGCCGTACGCCGAGTGCCCGGCCGAGTTGGCGAACGCCGACGAGCGGTGCGCGGTGCGGCAGTAACCGGCGGTGCTGAGGCCCCCGGCGGCGGCCACGAACGCCCCCACCCGATCGGCCCGCTGATCCGGCTCGGCGTGCGCGGTGGCCTCGTCGACGGGCAGGGCGCCCGGCGTGGGCATGGGCGGGGCCAGCCCCGGCCAACCCGGGTCGGGCGGGCAGAGCCGCGCCGCGGCCAGGGTGCGCTCCACCAGGGCGGACAACCCGTCGGCGGTGACCACGCTGCCGCCACCGGCAGCCGTCCGACCGTCGACGTGCACCCGCAGCCGGACCCCGACAGTGGACTCGGAGACGTTCTGGTGGATGCCCGAGTTGGCGAACCGGGTCAGCGCCAGGTCCGCCCGCGTCACCACCGCCTCGGCCTGCGCGGCCGGCCCGCCAAGACGCCGAACCAGCTCCACGACCTGCCCCGCCAGCTCGACCTCACTCCTCGCGCTCACGCTGAGCCGCCTTTCGTTCGCGACTGCGGGGCTCGCAAACCCGGCTCACTCCTCGCGCTCACGCCGAGACCCCCACACGGACGTTGCGGAACCGGGCCGGCGCGGCCGGGTGGCCGGTGTGCCCGACCTGGCCGGGTTGGCCCTTGCCGCAGTTGGGCGTCCCCCAGGAGACCGTCTCGCTGGAGAGCATGTCCATCGAACGCCAGAACAGCGGGCCGATCCCGGTGTACGTGGGGTTGCGCAGCATCCGCCCCCGCCGCCCCTTCTTGATCTCCCAGCCGACCTCACAGCCGAACTGGAAGTTGAGTCGCTTGTCGTCGATCGACCAGGACCGGTTGAGGTCCATCAACACGCCGTCGTCGGTGGCCGCGATGATCTCCTCCAGCGTGTGTGGGCCGGGTTCCAGGCCGACGTTTGTCATCCGCACCATCGGCAGCCGGGCCCACCCGTCGGCCCGTACGCTGCCGCCGTAGTCGAGGCTGGCCATCGCGGCGGAATCCCGGCCGGCGAGCACACCCACCCAGCGACCGTCCCGGACCGCGTCCCGCTTGACCGCCGGGGAGCCCTCGTCGTCGAAACCGAAGCTGCCCAGCGCCCCCGGGATGGTCGGGTCGATGGTGATGTTCATCAGCTCCGAGCCGTAACGCAGCGAGCCAAGTTGGGCCAGGTCCAGCCAGGACGTGCCGGCGAACGCCGCCTCCCAGCCGAGGATCCGGTCCAGCTCGATGGCGTGCCCGACCGACTCGTGGATCTGCAGGGCCAACTGCTCGCCGCCGAGGATCAGATCGGTCTCGCCGGCCGGGCAGGGCGGCGCGGTGAGCAGCGCCCGGGACTCCTCGGCGATCTGCGCGGCGTGCGCGGCCAGATCCAGCGACTCGACCAGCTCCCACCCGGTGGTGCCGTACTGGCCGCGGTAGCTCGGCCAGGACCGCCGCTGCGTCTCGCCGTCGCCGATCGAGGTGGCCGAGATGCCGCCGCCGCACTCGCGGATGCGCTGGTCGATCCGGTGGCCCTCGCTGGAGACGAACCACTTCGTGGTGTCCCAGATCTGGTACAGGCCCTCGGCCAGGTCCGCGCCGTGCTCGGCCATCGTGCGGGTCACGTCGACCAGCAGATCGCCCTTGTCCGACAGGGCCACCCCGAGCGGGTCGATCTGGCAGCCGGAGGCCCAGCTCGCGGTGACCGCCTCGACCGGCACCAGGTCGACCGAAGGGCCCGGCACCCGCGCGCTCGCCATGGCGGTCCGCGTCGCGCGCCGGCCGGCGTCGCGGGCGGCGGCGTCCGACAGATCGGGTACGGCGTGGAAGCCCCAACTCGCCCCGACCAACGCCCGGACCCCGAGCCCGATGCTCTCGTCCTGGGTCAGCTCCTCCACGTCCCCGTTGCGCGCGGTCATGGACTCGTAGCGGCGGTGCATCACCCGGGCGTCGGCGTACCGGGCGCCCGCGTCGAGGGCGGCCTGGACGGCGGCGGTGGCCGCGTCGAACTCGGTCATGGACCGACCCTAGGCCAGCCGACCGACACCCGTCAGGGGAGCAGTTCCTCCGGCCGGATGCTGGCCTTCACCGGCTCAGTCAGCACCAGCAGCTCGCCCGGTCTGGTCACGGACTGCTCGGTGTAGTGACCGCCCCGCCGCCGGTACAGATGCATGGTGCCGCTGTCCTGCTCCACCAGGAGATACCACTCGATGCCGGCGGTGGCGTAGTAGTGCATCTTGAGGACTTTGTCGGTGGACGCGTTACTCGGCGAGATGATTTCGCAGACCAGCCGCACGTCACTCGCCTCGACGTTGAGTTCGTCGAAGTCGATCGGGCTGGTGATGACGAGATCGGGGATCGGAATCCGTCCCGGCCTGAGTCGAACGTTCACCGCTTCCAAGACATGCAGACCGGCTTCGCGAACCGGGGCTCGTAGCACCGCGCGTAGTTCGCCGGAGATGTTCTGGTGCCGGGGGGTGGGGGCTGGGGTCACGTGAAGGCTCCCGTCGAAGAGTTCGACGCGTTGCTGCGTCTCGCCGAGGGCGAGGTACTCCTCTTCGGTCCACGGGCCTTCGTGGTTGAACACCGCCGCGATCATCGTCACCTCCACCTCGTGCCAGTGGCATCCTCTGCCGGTTGCGCGTCCAATGATCGCACTTGACGTGCGTTCAAGGCCATGAATGGGCGAGGTGACGGGGGTGCGGGGCCGATGCCGACTCGTTACGCTCGGGCCCGCTGACACGTGCCGGCTTTGTAGCTTATTTTCACCCTCGGGACTTTGCTGTAAGTTCTCTTCGTCACTGAGGGAGGTGGCCGTGGACAGCTCGGAACCCTCGCCGTCCGGGGACCCGGACGACCGTCCCGCCGTGCCGGCGCAGCGCTCCGACCAGGACGCCTACCTGCGGGTGCGTGATCTGCGGGTCCGGTTCGACACCGAGGACGGCGTGGTCCGCGCTGTCGACGGGGTGTCGTTCGCCGTCGAGCGGGGCCGCACCCTCGGCATCGTCGGCGAGTCCGGCTCCGGCAAGAGCGTCACCTCGCTGGCGATTCTCGGCCTGCACGACCCGAAGCGGACCACCATCACCGGGGGGATCTCCGTGGGTGGCCGGCAGGTGGTCGGCCTTCCAGACGAGGAGGTACGCCGGCTGCGCGGCCGGGACATGGCGATGATCTTCCAGGATCCACTGTCGGCGCTGCACCCGTACTACACGGTGGGCCGGCAGATCGCCGAGGCGTACCGGGTGCACCACCCGAAGGCCAACCGGCGCGAGGCCCGCCAGCGGGCTGTCGACATGCTGGACCGGGTCGGCATCCCGCAGCCGGCGCGTCGCTTCGACCAGTACCCGCACGAGTTCTCCGGCGGAATGCGCCAGCGGGCGATGATCGCGATGTCCCTGGTCAACGACCCGGCGCTGCTGATCGCCGACGAACCGACCACCGCGTTGGACGTCACAGTGCAGGCGCAGATCCTGGACCTGCTCGCCGACCTCCAGGCCGAGTTCCACTCCGCGATCATCCTGATCACCCACGACCTCGGCGTGGTCGGCCAGGTCGCCGACGACGTGCTGGTCATGTACGGCGGGCGGGCCGTCGAGCGGGGCAGCGTCGAGCAGGTGCTCCGGGCGCCGCAGCATCCGTACACCTGGGGGTTGCTCTCCAGCGTGCCGTCGCTGCACGGCGACGCGGACGCGGACCTGGTGCCCATTCCCGGCAACCCGCCCAGCCTGATCAACCTGCCGCCGGGCTGCGCGTTCCACCCCCGCTGCCGGTACGCGGACCGGGCTGGCAGCCGCTCCCGCACCGAGGTCCCCGAGCTGCGCCCGGCGGGGGAGGGCGATTCGGCCGGCCACCTGGTCGCCTGCCACCTGAGCGCCGAGGAGCGTGCCACGTTCTACGCCGAGGACATCGCACGGGTGGGGGTGGCCCGATGACCGATGAACCACTGCTGCGGGTACGCGGCCTGAGCAAGCACTTCCCGGTACGCCAGGGGCTGCGCGCCACCGGTCTGGTGCGGGCGGTGGACGGGCTCGACTTCGACGTGCGCCCCGGCGAGACGCTCGGCCTGGTGGGGGAGTCGGGCTGCGGCAAGACGACCACCGGTCGGATGCTGGTGCGGCTGCTGGAACCGACGAGCGGCAGCATCGAGTTCGACGGGCGGGACATCACGCACGCCGGCCGCCGGGAGTTGCGCCCGCTGCGCCAGGAACTCCAGATCATCTTCCAGGACCCGTACGCCTCGCTGAACCCTCGGCACACAGTGGGCCGGATCGTGGCGATGCCGCTGCAGGTCAACGGGATCAAGCCGCCCGGTGGGATCAAGGCCCGGGTGCAGGAGTTGCTGGAGCTGGTCGGGTTGAACCCGGAGCACTACAACCGGTACCCGCACGAGTTCTCCGGTGGTCAACGCCAGCGCATCGGCATCGCCCGCGCGTTGGCCCTGCGGCCGAAGCTGATCGTGGCGGACGAGCCGGTGAGCGCACTGGACGTCTCGATCCAGGCACAGGTCGTCAACCTGCTGCGCGACCTGCAACGGGAGCTCGGCCTGGCGTTCGTGTTCATCGCGCACGACCTGGCCGTGGTCCGGCACTTCTGCCAGCGGGTCGCTGTCATGTACCTGGGTCGGATCGTGGAGATCGGTGACCGCGCGGACATCTACGAGCGCCCGCAGCACCCGTACACCCGGGCGTTGCTCTCCGCGATCCCGGACGTCACCCAGCTCGGCCCGGCGGGCCGGATCCGGCTGACCGGCGACGTGCCCACCCCGCTGGACCCGCCGTCGGGCTGCCGGTTCCGCACCCGGTGCTGGAAGGCGCAGGACATCTGCGCCACCGAGGAGCCCGCGTTGATCCCGCGCGACGGCGGTTCGCAGGCCACCGCGTGTCACTTCCCCGAAGGGGAAGCGGCCAGCACGAGCCCCGAAGGGGAAGCGGCCAGCACGAGCCCCGAAGGGAAAGCGGCCAGCACGAACCCGCAGTCGGCGGAGTCGACTGCCCCGGTCGTCGAGGAGGTGCCGTCGTGAGCCTGTCCCCGGTGGAGGGTGTGGCGCTCGCCGAGATCGAGTCCGGCACGGACCCGGGCGGGCCCGCCGTGAAGGGCGTCGTCGGCCGCTCACCCGGTCAGCTCGCCTGGCTGCGGCTGCGCCGCGACAGGACGGCGATGGTCAGCGGCGTACTCCTGGTCTTCTTCCTGCTGTTGGGGTTGGCCGCCCCGCTGATCGAGATGGTCTACGGGATCGGCCCGCGGGAGCAGTTCCAGAACATGCTGGACGGCTTCGGCATGCCGCTGGGGTACGCCGGCGGGGTCAGCGGCGAGCACTGGTTCGGTCTGGAGCCGGGGCTGGGCCGGGACATCTTCATCCGGCTGATCTACGGGCTGCGGACCTCGCTGTTCATCGCGTTCGCGGCGGCCCTGATCACCGCGACGATCGGGATCGTGCTGGGCGCGCTCGCCGGCTACCTCGGCGGCTGGCTCGACGCGGTGATCAACTGGATCACCGACCTGACCCTGGCCATGCCCTTCCTGATCATCGCGCTGGCGCTCACGCCCACCATCACGCTGCGCTTCTACGGTGAGCGGGGGCAGGTGTCGTCCGCCTTCGGGGTGGGGGTGCTGATCGCCGTCTTCGCCATCTTCGGCTGGACCAGTACGGCCCGGCTGGTCCGCGGGCAGGTGATCGCGCTGCGCGAGCGGGAGTTCGTGGAGGCGGCCCGGGCCAGCGGGGCCGGGCTGGGGCACATGCTCTTCCGGCAGCTGCTGCCGAACATCTGGGCGCCGATCCTGGTGTCGTTCTCCCTGGCGGTGCCGCAGTTCATCACCAGCGAGGCGGCGCTGTCGTTCATCGGCGTCGGCCTCAGCGACGAGACGCCCAGCTTCGGCCGAATGATCTACCGCAGTCTGGACTTCCTCCAGACCGACCCGGCGTACGTGTTCTTCCCGGGCATCACGATCTTCGCGCTGGTGTTCGCCTTCAACCTCTTCGGCGACGCGTTGCGGGACGCGCTCGATCCGAAGTCGTCCCGGTAGGGGTCAAAATCATGGCGCGATTTCTGCTCAAGCGACTCTTCTCCGCCACGCTGACCCTCTTCGCGGTGAGCGTGTTGACCTTCCTGATGTTCTTCGCCCTGCCGCGTGACCCGGTCAGCAGCATCTGCTCGAAGAACTGCAACCCGGAGCGGCTGGAGCGGGTCCGTGACGACCTGGGCCTGAACGACCCGCTGATCAGCCAGTACGCCGGCTACATGAAGGGCATCGTGACCGGTCGGGACCTGGGCAGCGCCCAGGGCGGCCGGTGCGACGCGCCCTGCCTGGGCTGGTCGTACGTCACCAACGAGGCCGTCTCGGACACCATCGCCCGGGTGCTGCCGGTGACGCTGAGCATCGTGATCCCGGCGGCCATCCTCTGGTTGCTGCTCGGCGTGGGGCTCGGCATGGTGTCCGCACTGCGTCGGGGCACCTGGCTGGATCGTCTGGCCATCGGCTTCTCGCTGACCGGCGCGTCGTTGCAGCTGTACTTCGTGGGCGCGGTGCTGCTGCTGGTGTTCGTCTACAACCTGCGGTTACTGCCGGTGCCGAGCTACACCTCCCTCTTCGACAACCCGGCGAAGTGGGCCAGCGGCCTGGTGCTGGCGTGGGTGGCGCTGGCCTTCCTCTTCTCGGCCATCTACGCCCGGCTGTCGCGGGCGCAGATGTTGGAGACGCTGTCGGAGGACTTCGTCCGGACCGCGCGGGCCAAGGGCCTGGCCAAACCCACTGTGTACGGGCGACACGCGCTGCGCGCGGCGATCACCCCGGTGGTGACCATCGCCGGGCTGGACGTGGGCGGGGCGCTGGGCGGGACGGTGATCACCGAGACGACGTTCGGCATCCAGGGGTTGGGGCGTACGGCGGTGGACGCGGTGCGCTCGGGCGATCTGCCCACCATCATGGCCACCGTGCTGATCGCCGCCGTCTTCGTGGTGTTGGCGAACGTGCTGGTGGACCTGCTCTACGCGGCCATCGACCCCCGGGTGCGGTTGCGCTGACCTGTCGATGTCCAGCGTGTGACCGGCGGCTGGGCCGGTGGCGAAATTTATCGACAACTGTTACACAACTCGTAGGTTTTCTTCCTTACGATCCTCGGGACGTCGGCGGTTCTCGCCCCGACGAAACCGCACGGCACATGGGTGAAGGGGGTACTTCATGAGACCACGCGTGGCGGTTGCCGCAGGCGGCGCGATCGCACTGGTTGTGGCACTGGGTGCGTGCTCGAAGAACACGGGCGAGGGCACCACTGTCGACACCGAACGGCAGCAGACCGGGGTCATCGCGACCGACCCCAAGGACTCGCAGGGGCCGGCGGCCGAGGTGAGCGGCGCCGCGAAGGGCGGCACCTTCACCATCATCAGGGAGTCGCCGATCTCCCACCTCGACCCGCAGCGGACGTACTCGTTCGCCGGTCTGATGGCCAACCCGCTCTTCGCCCGCTACCTGACCACCTGGAAGGACGACGGCAAGGGCGGCCTGGTCCTGGTGGGCGACCTGGCCGAGACGCCGGGCAAGAACGTCAACAACGACTGCAAGGTCTGGGAATTCACCGTCAAGGACGGGGTGAAGTTCGAGGACGGCCGGCCGATCACCTCCAAGGAGATCGCGTACGGCATCGCCCGGTCCTTCGACCCGGACCTGTCCGGCGGCCCGACCTACATCCAGGAGTGGCTGGCCGACACCCCGCAGTTCGACACCAAGTGGGACTTCAAGAAGAACAAGACGTCGCTGCCGCCCGGCCTGAGCACGCCGGACGCCAAGACGCTGCGCTTCGAGTTCGCCAAGCCCCGCTGTGACCTGCCGTTCGCGGTCTCGCTGCCGACCACCGCGCCGCTGCCGGCCGACAAGGACACCGGCGTCGACCTGGACAAGCAGCCGTTCTCGTCCGGCCCGTACAAGGTCGCCAAGAACCAGGTCGGCGTGCAGATCACCCTCGACCGCAACACCAACTGGGACCCGAACACCGACCCGGTCCGGCACCAGTACCCGGACCAGTTCGTCTGGAGCTTCGGCCCGACCGCGGACGCCGCCAACAACCGGGTGATCGCCGACAACGGCGCCGACCAGAGCGCGCTCGCCTTCAACGCAGTGCCCGCCTCGTTGGTCGCCAAAGTGGCCGGGGACGCCACGCTCAAGTCGCGCAGCATCCTCTCCCCGACCCCGAGCGCCAACCAGTTGGTCATCAACAACCAGCGGGTCACCGACCTGAAGGTCCGTCAGGCGCTCAACTACGCCATCGACCGCGAGGGCTTCATCAAGGCGATGGGCGGGCAGACCGTCGCCGCGCCGCTGACCACGCTGATGCCGCCGGCCACCATCGGCTACAAGGCGTACGACGCGTACCCGGCGGGTGCCAACGGCAACGTCGACAAGGTCAAGGAACTGCTCGGCGGAAAGACGCCCGAGCTGGTCCTTGGCGTCGCCGACAACTCCACCGAGCAGCAGCAGGGCGCCCAGCTCAAGGCCAACCTGGAGCGGGCCGGCTTCAAGATCACGCTGCGGAACATCTCCGACGACGCGAAGCTCGACGAGATCAAGAAGAAGGACAACCCCTGGGACCTGTACATCGGTAACTGGGCGGCGGACTGGCCGAGCGGGGCCTCGATCCTGCCGGTGCTCTACGACGGCCGCACCATCAAGGCCGAGGGCAACAGCAACCAGGCGTACTTCAACGATCCGGCGATCAACACCGAGATGGACCGCATCTCGGCGCTGCCCGCGGCCGAGCAGGGCCCGGAGTGGGCCAAGCTCGACGAGCGGATCATGAAGGAGCACGCGCCGGTGGTGCCGCTCTTCGTCGACGTGGCCTACAACGTGCACGGGTCCAAGGCGGGCGGGATCTTCATCTCCAGCGTCTTCGGCTACCCGTCGTTCGTGAACGCGCACGTCAAGCCGTAAGTCACACCGCAGACCAGAAGGGTCCCCTCCCGACAACGCCGTCGGGAGGGGACCCTTCTGTTATTGCTGGGCAGGTCACGGGGTGTGAGCCGCCGAGCGTCGTTATTGCAAGTCGCTCCCCAACTCCCTGGCGACCGTGCGCAGTTGTTCCTTGAGTGCACTTCGTCGATCAAGGAGAGCGGTTATCAGAAGTCTTGCCTGGCCGCCCTCAGTCGATCGCTGGAGTATGCGGGTTCTTGCGTAACCGCTCTCAAGCTCTTTCCAGAGCCCAACTCTCATCGACTCGAATCTGTCGTACGCTGCGTACAGCTGCGGGTGGGAGGTTGAGAAGGTGTCGCACAGGGTTCGATAGTGTGAGGCCGTTGAGGTGTTGAGCCATTTTTCAAAATCGACACTGAAATTAGTGCCACGAGTGAGGTGGTGAGTGGCGAGTAACGCCTCGTGGCTATTCGATCGCGTCCATTCGTTGATGCTATTTATTCGCACCAGCAGGTCGTCGCGCGCTCGACTCTCCAGTGCGCGGGCATGGCTTCTGGCCTCTCGCCTTGCCTGGCTTCTCCCGCCTATAACCACTGCGGCAAGCGTCGCTGCAGACCCTAATACTGCCGCCCCGGCTGTTAGTGCTGCACTCAACCAGTCCACGTGGGCACCTTCCTCAGCGAGGCGCAGCGGGTTCTCCACAGCAACTATGCGCTCCGGCGTCAAGTGCGCACGCATTTGATCAATCGGTTCGGGGGTCCACCCCGCATTGGCCGTCAGAGATCGCCCTATTCGGGCGACGTGTTGTACTGGTCGAGCGTCGCCTTGGACGTGGAGGCATCCCGGAAGGTCAGCTCCCACGGGCCGGTGTTGACGTCCATGTCCTTGCCGAACCCGACCCACTTCCCGGCCATCCGTCGGCCGGTGGGCTCCACCAGTAACTGGATCGCGCCGTGGTACCGGGCTCCCCGGTAGTAGCCGGCCGGGTCGGTCTGCTCCACCCAGGTGCCGGTGACCACGGCACCGTCCACGGTGAGATCCATTGACAGCGACGAGGCCGCCGAGCCGGGCAGGCTGCGCACGGTCAGTCGATCCCCATGCTGGAGTACGACCACGAAGTGTTGCCCTGCGAATGATTCTCCCCGGCCGCTGGAGTGGTATTGGTAGCGGCTGAGCCACACGCCCTCGTACGACCCGTGGACCGCGAGTGGCTTGGGCGTTGGCGTAGCCAGGCTGGACATGGGCGAGGTCAGGTCGTGGCCACCGTGTTGGTCATCGATGACATGACCATTGGATATCGCGGCGAAGCCGAGCAGCGAGACCGGCAGGCCGGTGACGACCTCCAGGGCGCGGGCGTACCCGGACCGCAGTGCGGCGATCGCGCCAGGCTCCCCGCGCTGGACGAGTCTCGTTGGCCTCGCCGACGCGACGGCCGGCGGCCTGGAGCGCGCGGGCGAAGTCGTCCTGGCTCCTGTGCATCCCCGAGTGGACCGCAAGCAGGGCGGTGTTCAGGGCGTTCATGTCAACCACGATAGCGTTGGGTCATCCGACTGTCACCCTGGGTGCACTTCCAATTATCAGCCGGCGCTGTAGGTGGTGATAGGCCATGACGACTGTCCCTTGCGGCGGCGGCAATGAGAGCGTCCAATCGGCAGGGAACCGTAATTGCTCGATGTACCGTCCGTAGCAGTGGTCCGCCGAGTTGGTGTGACTGTCCTGCTTCTCGATTGGGGTGCCGACGTGTCGCAGGTCGATCCGCGCTTCGGTGCCCAGCTTCGCGCGCTACGGACCAGCAAAGGGCTGTCTTTGCGGGCGCTAGGTCAGCTCGCACATCGGGGCAAGAGCCACCTGCACGATCTGGAGACCGGGGCGAAGGCCCCCACCCCGGCGACGGCGAGGCACCTCGACGAAGTGCTGCGAGCCGATGGGGCGCTCCTCCGTCTGGTGGACGAGCCCGTCGACCACGACACCGAGGCTGGGGAGTTGCTGGCTCGGGTGCGGGTCAGCGATGTCAGTGCCGAGACGCTCGCTCGGATCGAGGCGGGTGTGGACGACCTGGCAAGCGCGTACGCGCTCGTGCGACCGGTCGACCTGCTGCCAATGGTGCGGCGTCAGTTGGCCTATGTGGGGCGGTTGCTCGACGGTCGTGGGACGTTGGCGCAGCGGCGGCGGCTCATCGTTGCCGCTGGTTGGCTGACCGTGCTGCGGGCGACGGTGCACATCGATCTGCTGCAACAGCCCGCAGCAGACTCTCATCTGCGCACCGCCATGGCTCTTGCCGAGCATGCCGAGCATTCGGAGATCCAGGCGTGGTGTTTGGAGACGCAGGCGTGGGACTGGCTCACCCGGGGCGACTGCCGGCGGGCGATGGACCTGTCGCGGCAGGCGCAGTGGGTTGCGCCACGAGGTAGTTCGGCGTATATCCAGGCGACTGCCCAGGAGGCGCGGGTGTGGGCGCGGTTAGCTGACGTGCGGCGGACTCGTGATGCGCTGGATCGTCTGGAGCGGCTGACAGCCAACTTGCCGGTGCCTGAGCGGGCCGAGCACCACTATCGGTACGACCCGACAAAGGCGTTGGCGTATACGGCGACCACGCTGTCGTGGGCTGGTGACCCGGCCGCCGAGCAGATGGCCCGGACTGCCTTGGCCGAATTGGATCCTCGCGGCGATGGTGGTGAGCGGCCGCGGCGCTCTGCTTCCGCCCGTCTGGATCTCGCGATGGCACTGTTGGCCGCCGACCAGCCGGACGAGGCCAGCGTCGTTGCCGCCGATGCGATCCGGTCGGGGCGAGTGGTGTCTTCGAACTGGTGGCGGGCGCGGGAAGTGCTCTGGAAGGTCGAGCGCACCGGGACGGTGGAGGCGGCAGCATTGCGCGAGGTTTACGCGGCGCACCGGCCCGTGACTCGATAGCGGACGGCACGTGGAAGCAGCGGACACACGCTAGAGCTGGGTGGACAAGGTCGAGCGCGGGGTCCGTTCCCTGGAACGGGTGTCGACCATCCGGGAGATCGCGGCGGTGCTGCGGGTCGACGCCGCAGCCCTGCTCGGTCGTGATGTCCAGCCCGTCGGGGTGGCCGAGCGTCGCGAGGGCGTGGCGCGGATTCGGGCCGCGCTGTCGGCGTACCCAATGGCTTTTGGTCGACCGGCGGACCGGGAGGTGATGTCGCCCGATCGGTTGGCTCGGGAGGTGCGGCACGCGTGGATGACCTTCCAGCATGCCCGGTACCCGCGCCTGGTCGAGTTGCTGCCCCCAGTGGTGACCGAGGTTCATCGCGCCCATGCGCAGGACCCGCAGACCCGGCGGGCGACGGTGGTGGAGGCGTATCGGGTGACGGCGGCGCTGCTGGTCAAGCTGGACGAGGGGAGCCTCTCCTGGTTGGCCGCTGACCGGGCGATGTCCGCCGCCGCCGGTGACCGGGTGTTGTTGGCCTGCGCGGCGGTGCAGTTGGGCCAGGCGCTGCGGGCATCGGCGCGGGCAGGGCCGGTGATGCTCGCTGCCGCTTCCCAGATCGCCTCTGGCGCGCCGGAGGAGATTTCGCTGCGTGGATCGCTGCTCGTGCAGGCCGGTCTGATCGCGGCCAGGGCCGGCGACGACCGGGTGGTCGGTGAGCTGCTGGACGAGACCGCCGAGCTGGCTGATCAGGTGGGTGACGGACACGACCATTACCGGACGGCGTTCGGGCCGACGGCCGTCGAGCTGGCACGGGTCGCCGCCGCCGTGGAGCTGGGGGACGGGCCGCAGGCGGTCGCCCGGCACGAAGAGGCAATGGGGCGGGACGGGTGGCGGTGGCTGCCGGTCGAGCACCGCGCCGCGCACCTGATCGATGCGGCGCGCGCGTACCTCCTGACGGACGACCCCGCCAACGCGGCCCGGGTCCTGTTGCGGGCCGACCGCATCGCACCCGCCGAGATCCGCGACCGACCAGCCGCCCGAGGCGTGGTTGCCCAGGTCGCCTGTGACCCGGACGCCCCATCGACGATCACGCAGCTCGCCATCGGCCTCGGAATGCTGTGAGTCTGCGGCCTACCCCAGGGGAGTACCCCCCGATTCAGGCGGGGCGATCGCCGTCCGCCAGGGCGTCAGCTCCGACGCTGGCATCGCGACGCGCAGTCTTGACAACGCTGTGCGACCGTCAAATAATTCAGCCGTTGAACAAATTTGCCCGTTGCCGTGACCTGCCACGACGATGACTAGATCTGGTTCGGCTCGGACTCGACCGCCCGCGACGAACACAACGCCCGCTCGTCCGGATCGCCGTCGCTTACCTGATCCGCCCCCTCCCAATCACGCCATCTGACCAGTCATCGACAACCCCCGGGAGGAACGGTGCCGCTCGTCGCCGGGGTCGACTCGTCGACCCAGTCATGCAAGGTCGTCATCCGCGACGCCGAGACCGGGAAGCTGGTACGCGAGGGTCGCGCACCGCACCCGCGCGGCACCGCTGTGCCGCCGGCCGCGTGGGAGGCGGCGCTGTCCGACGCGGTCGCACAGGCTGGCGGTCTGGACGACGTGGCGGCCGCCTCGGTCGCCGGGCAGCAGCAAGGCATGGTGTGCCTGGACGCCGAAGGGGCCGTGGTTCGGGACGCCTTGCTGTGGAACGACACCCGCTCGGCCGGCGCCGCCGTCGACCTGATCTCGGATCTCGGCGGCGGCGAGGCCGGGCGGCGAGCCTGGGCGGAGGCGGTCGGCCTGGTGCCGGTGGCCAGCTTCACCGTCAGCAAGCTGCGCTGGTTGGCCTCGGTCGAGCCGGAGAACGCCGCCCGTACGGCTGCGGTGTGTCTGCCGCACGACTGGCTGACCTGGCGTCTGGCCGGCGCGCCGGGGCTGGATGCTCTGCGCACCGACCGCAGCGACGCCAGCGGAACCGGGTACTGGTCGGCCGCGACCGGTGCGTACCGTTCGGACCTGATCCAGTTGGCGTTCGGTCGGGATGGCTTGCTGCTGCCGCAGGTGCTCGGGCCGACCGACCGGGCCGGGCACCTGCGCACCGGCGCGCCGCTGGGTCCCGGCGCTGGCGACTGCGCCGCGGCGGCGCTGGGTGTCGGCGCCGAATCGGGCGACGTCATCGTGTCGATCGGCACCTCTGGCATCGTGTCGACCGTTTCTGACGTGCCGGCCGCCGACGCGAGCGGAATCGTGGCCGGGTTCGCCGATACGACCGGCCGTTTCCTGCCGGTGGTGTGCACGCTCAACGCCGCCCGGGTGCTGGACGCGGCTGCGACCATGCTGCGGGTGGACCATGCGGAGCTGTCCGCGCTGGCGCTGTCCGCCCCGCCGGGCGCCGACGGGCTGGCCCTGGTGCCCTACCTGGAGGGGGAGCGCACACCGAACCGCCCACACGCCACCGGAGCCGTGCACGGCCTGACCCTGCGGACCTCGACCCCCGCGCACCTGGCCCGTGCGGCGGTGGAGGGCATTCTGTGCTCACTCGCCGACGGGCTGGATGCGATGATCGCGCAGGGCGCGACGGTCAACCGGGTCGTCCTGGTCGGCGGCGGCGCCCGCTCGGAGGCGGTGCGCCGGATCGCGCCTACGGTCTTCGGCTGCCCCGTGCTCGTCCCTCCACCGATGGGGGAGTACGTCGCGGACGGCGCCGCCCGCCAGGCGGCCTGGGTGGTGTCGGGCGGGCAGCGACCGCCGGCGTGGACGGTCGGGCAGGTCGAGGTGTACGACGCCGACGCTGTGCCGGCTGTCCGCGAGCGGTACGCCGTCGCCCGCGCAAACGTCCTCGACCACGCTCATTGACGGCACGTCCGAGCAGGAGTTCCCGGATTAAGGCTCGGCATGGTTCCTGACCTCAAGGAGTTGCCGATGCGCGTCACCGTCCGGCTCGCGGCGTTTTTCCCCCCGCCGCCTGACCAGGTGAGCCAACGTGTCGGGCCGCGGATCGGCGATCAGGACGCCGGCACGGCGGACGCGCGCAGTGCCTCGGCCAGCCACTCGTAGGGGAACCGCTCCGGCGGCGCGTCGTTCACTGTGCCGATCAACTCCAGGTACCTGTCGAACGGCCCCTCCTGCTCCGGCGGCGTGCGGTCCCACTCCGCGCCCTTGCGCATCTGGTCGGCGGCCTGGATCCGGAACTCGGGCGTGTCCGGGATCCCGGGGCTGTCCGGCGTCGCGAAGATGCCGGTCAGCCACCCGATCCACTGGTCGGCGATCTCCCGGCCCCTGGGCGAGTCCGGCGACACCCGCTCACGCGCCGCGTCCATCACCGGCTGGCCGATCGCCGCGCCCTCCTCCAGGGCGTCCAGCATCGGCGACGAGGTCATCAGCGGCCCGGCCCCGGTGGTGCACGCCTCGTGCAACTCGCGGCGTACGGTCTGCCGGACCTCGGTGTCCCGGACCAACTCGGCCAGCTCGATCCACGCCTCCAGCTGGGCAGCGGTGGGATGGTCGGGCAGCTCCGGTCGGGCCGCCCGCCACCACTCGACCATCCGCTCCGGCGGCTCCCAGCCGGCGGAGACCTCGGTCCAGAACTCGTCGATCAGCCGGTCGCGTTCCTCGTCCGACATGCCGACCAGTTTGTGCATCAGCGTGACCTGCTCGGCAGTGGAGTCCTGCCGCAGGATGGCCGACAGCACCGCGCGCCGGCTGCGCAGCCGTGCCTCCTGCCGTGCCAGCAGGGCCAGGTGGGTGGCGGCCAGCTCTCGTAGCGGCGCCTCGCCGGCCAGCACCCGCCGGATCTCGTCCAGGCCGGCGTCGAGTTCCCGCAGCGTCCGGACCAGTTCCAGCCGGGCGATGGCCGACACGTCGTACCGGCGGTGGCCGGCCGGCGTGCTGGCGGCCGGCATGACGACACCGGCGTCCGCGTAGTACCGGACCGCGCTGACGCTCAGGCCGGTCCGCCGGGCGACATCTCCGATGGTGTACAGCTCGTTTCCGTCCACGACGCCCACTATGCGATCTCAAGCGGCTTGAGATGCAAGCCCCTCATCGAGCTTTCGCTGCGGCGGATCAGGGGACGATCACCACGCCGCCGCGCACGCCGCCTTGGGCCAGCCGCTCGTGGGAGGTCGCCGCGTCGGCGAAGGGGTACACGTCAGCGACCCGGAGCGGGATGTCGCCGCTGGTGACGAGTTTGACCAGTTCGCCCAGCCGGGTTCCGTCCGGTGGCACCTCCAGCGCGACGGTCCGGATTCCGCGCACCGGCTCCGGGCGTAGCGGTGGTGACGCGGCCAGGTAGCCGCCGCCGTCCCGAATGAGGTCCAGCAACGAGGAGCCGATCACCGCCAGGTCGATGACCGCGTCGAATGTCCCCGTCGGATCGTCGGAGCGCGACAGGAACGCGGCACCCAGCGACTCGACGAACTCGCGGTCGTCGGCTCCGGCGAGTCCCGTGGCGTGCAGACCGGCCGTCCGGGCCAGCGCCAGAACGAACCCACCGACCTGCCCGGCGGCGCCGGTGACGAGCACTGTCGAACCCGCGGGGAGCGCGAGCAGGTCGAGTGCCTGGGCGGCGGCGAGGCCATTGGTCGGCAGGGTCGCCGCCTCGGTGGCGGGGACACCGGCGGGCGCGGAGGTCAGCCAGGCGGCGTCGAGGACCACGTACTCCGCGTGGGCGCCGACAGTGGTTTGCAGCCACGGTGAGAAGCCGATGACCTCGTCGCCGGTCGTGAACTCGTCGACCGACGGGCCGATCGCGTCGACGCTGCCGGCGACGTCCCAACCCGGCGTGTACGGCAGGCCGGTTGGCAACGGGGCCGGGAACCGACCGGAGCGGACCATCAGATCGACCGGATGGACGACCGACGCCGCGACCCGCACCCGCACCTGCCCCGGCCCAGGCTCGGGCACCGGCACCTCGGCCACCTGCAGGACCTCCGGCCCTCCGAACTCCGCATAGCTGATTGCGCGCATCGCCGTCTCCTTCGTGGGATTTCGTGATCACCACGACCGTACGAATCATCGGCACTATGAGAAAGCAGGTACCTTAAAGTGCCTAGGGCACCAACGGAGGTAAGAATGGCGACGTCGACCGCAGCGCAACGCCGCGAACAGGCCAAACGTGACTACGACGCGTTCCTGGAGCAGTGCCCGACCCGTGAGCTGTTGAGCAGGCTCACCGACAAGTGGGTCGCCCTGGTGATCCCGGCGCTCGTCAGCGGCCCGCAGCGGCACGGCGAGCTCGCCCAGCGCATCGCTGGCGTCAGCCAGAAGATGCTCACCCAGACCCTGCGCACCCTGGAGCGCGACGGCCTGGTCACCCGCACGGTCACTGCCTCGGTGCCGGTCCGCGTCGACTACGAGCTCACCCCGCTCGGCCATGAACTGTTCCCGGTCATGATCGCGATCAAGAACTGGGCGGAGACGCACATGGACCGCGTCTTCGAAGCCCGGACCCAGTACGACGCACGCCCCTGAGAACTGAGGAGACGTCTCGCCCGGGGTTGAGCCCGCCGAGGGCTCGCGAGATTGTCGCTGGTGGAGGCTAGGGTCCGCGTCGTGGACGACACCTCGACGGCCCGGCAGGCCGCCCACGCCTACGTTGATCTTCTGGAGCGCCGCGACTGGTCCGGGTTGGCAGTCCTGCTCACCGATGACGTGGTCTACGAGATGCCGCAGACTCGGGAGCGCATTCGCGGTAAGGACGCGTTCCTGCGGTTCAACACCGAGTATCCCGGCGACTGGCACCTCCGGCCGCGACGGGTGATCGCCGATGGCCGGGTCGCCGCCCTGTTGCTCGACGTTCGCGTCGGTGACGAGCGGCAGGACGCGTGCGTCTGGCTGGAGATGTCCGAGCATGGGCTGATCAGCAAGATCATCGACTACTGGCCGGAACCGTACGATCCGCCACAGGGCCGGGAACACCTCGTGGAACGTTGGTGATCGTCAGCCTGCCGCAGCGGGCCAGGCGCCGCGGGCGTGGCGGGTTCACCCCAGATGGGTACGGAGGAAGTCGAGTTTCAGGGCGTCTCTACTCAGCGCTCCCCGCGGAGCCGGCGGGGCGCGGCAGCACCAACGCCTGAGCGGCGATGACGCGTTCGCCGTCGAAGGTCAGCGCCGGCGACCCGTGCAGCCGATAGCCCTGATCGAGAAGCGCGCTGACGCGGGCGCAGAACTCAGCATCATCGGGCCCGGTGATGAGGCGGTAGCCGAGGGGCTTCGTGAAATCCGACACCGCCGAATTGTCCCTGCTCGGATGCCAGAGCGTGGTC
The DNA here is from genome assembly GCF_018070325.1 of Micromonospora sp. H61. GTDB lineage: Bacteria > Actinomycetota > Actinomycetes > Mycobacteriales > Micromonosporaceae > Micromonospora > Micromonospora salmantinae. Next base: position 17,837 of record NZ_JAGPXY010000063.1, on the reverse strand, counting down.
CCGGCTGACATCCCGTCTTGTTGCGCGCGGGGCTGTGCGTTCAGGAACGACCGATGGCGCGGTCCAGGAAATCGTGGATCATCGGCGCAGCGATGTCGAGCTCGGTGTGCCGAACCCACTTATCGAATGCTGCCTACAGCAGGTGGGTCCGGAGGAAGTCGAGTTCCAGGGGAAGCAGCCGCTCGGCGGTGCCGTTCGCGGCCAGGTGGGTGGCCCCGGTCAACGGCAGCACGGCGTGCGGTCGGCCGGTGCTCAGCAGGGCAGCCGAGAGCCGGAGCGTGTGCGCGGCCACCACGTTGTCGTCGGCCATGCCGTGCACCAGCAGCAACGGCCGGGCCTGGTCCGGGCTGGTGACCGGCTCGGCGGCCAACTCGACGAGCGAGTGGTGCGCGTAGATGTCCAGGCCGTCTTCCGGCAACCCCAGATAACGCTCGGTGTACGCGGTGTCGTACAGCGCCCAGTCGGTCACCGGGGCACCCGCGATCCCGCACCGGAACAGCTCCGGGTGTCGCAGCACCGCCAACCCGGCCAACCACCCGCCGAACGACCAACCGCGCACCCCTACCCGGCCCAGGTCCAGGTCCGGGTGCTTGCCGGCGAGCGCGGTGAGCGCGTCGATCTGGTCGGTCAGGATCACGTCGGCGACCCGCCGGTGGATCGCCTTCTCGAACGACGGCGCCACGCCCGGCGTACCCCGGTTGTCGATGGTGACCACCGCGAACCCGGCGTCGGCCCACCACTGCCGCTCCAACCACGCGGCCCGCGCCGCCACGACCTCCTGGTGCCCCGGGCCGCCGTAGATGTCCAGCAGCACCGGCAGCCGCCGGCCCGTCACGTGGTTGTCGGGATAGAGCACCGCCGCCGGCAACCGCCGATCGGTCACCCGTTCCAGCAGTGGTAGTGGAGCGTACGGCGGGACGGCGGCGAACGAGCGCAGCTCGGCGATCTCCTGATCGCCGCGGCGCACCGTCCAGCGCACCCCGGCGTGATCCAACGACGCGACGCCGACGGCCAGCACGTCACCGCCCACCGCTGCGGTGTACCAGCCGGAGTCGGTGGTGAGCCGGCGCGCGTCCACCCCACCGCCGATGGTGGTGCGGACCCGGAACAGGTGCCGTTCGCTCGGCTCGCCGTCGCTCGCCTCCACCAGCAGGTCCGCCGGGCCGGTGGCGGCCGGAAGCCGACCCACCACCCGTCGTACGTACAGCGACGGCGGGGTGAGCAGGGTGCCGTCCGCGAACAGGCACCGGGCGTCGTACCCGTCGTGGGCCAGTTCCCCACCGACCAGCACCCGGCCGTCCGGCAGGTGCGCGGGCGTGCCGGCGATCGGCTCGACCCAGCGCGGATCGGCCAGCTCGGCGTGCACCTGCGTCTCACCAGTGCGCGGGTCCACCGCCAGCACCAGCCCGTGCTGCTGCGAGCGGCGCAGCACTGTGATCAACGGACTGCCCTCACCCCAGCTGACTCCGGTCAGGTACGGGTAGGTCTCCCGGTCCCAGTGCACGTCGACCCAGCCGTCGTCCAGGTCCAGCAGGTGCAGGCTGACCTCCGCGTTCGGGCCACCGGCCCGGGGGTACGCGACAGCGGTCGGCGGGCTCGCCGGCTCGGCCGGGTCGTGCAGGTGCCACCGCTCCAGGCGGGACTCGTCGACCCGGGCGGCGAGCACCGAACGGCTGTCGGGCGCCCACCAGTACCCCCGGAACCGGCCGAACTCCTCTGCCGCGATGTGCTCGGCCAACCCCCAGCTCACCCCGGCGTCCTCGCCGGCCAGCAGGGTGTCGGTGCCGTCGGGGTCGATCACCCGCAGCTCACCCCGGCGCACACCCTCGGCGGCGTCCGTCACGTACGCCAGCCGCTGCCCGCTCGGGTCCGGGCGAGGGTCCAGCACCGGGCCGACGGCCGCCACCTCCACCACGTCGCCGTGCACCAGATCGGCCCGGAACAACCGCCCGGCCAGCGCGAACACCGCAACCCGGCCGGCCGCGTCCAACGCGTACGAGCCGATGCCGGCGGCGCTGAGCCGCAGCCGCTCGCGTAGCGCGCGTTCGCCGGGGGAGAGGGAGCGGACGTCCCCGCCCTCGCCCAGCAGGGTCGCCGGGTCGGCGACCAGCTGCTCCTCGCCGGTGGCCACGTCCAGCAGCCAGAGCGCGTCCGCCGGATCCTCGGGGCCGGCGGAGCGCAGGAAGATCACCCGGGAGCCGTCCTCAGCCACCGAGACAGCGCGTGGCGCGCCGTGGCTGAACCGGCGGGTGCGGGCGGCCAGCTCCGGAAAGTCCACAGCCCAAATCGTAGAGCGGGAGTGGGGGTGATGTGGCCGACCTGGGCGGACGCGTCAGCGTCGGCCGGGGGAGAACCGCCGGTTAGAGTGACCGTCGTGACGATGCTGCCCGACCGCCGCCTGCTGCTGGTCCACGCGCACCCCGACGACGAGTCGATCGGCACCGGCTCGACGATGGCCCACTACGCCGCCGACGGCGCGCACGTCACGCTGGTGACCTGCACGCTCGGCGAGGAGGGCGAGATCCACGTGCCCGCGCTGGCGCAGCTCGCCGCCGCCGAGGCCGACCAGCTCGGCGGATACCGCGTGGCCGAGCTGGCCGCCGCGTGCGCCGCGCTCGGCGTCAGCGACCACCGCTTCCTCGGCGGCGCCGGCCGCTACCGTGACTCGGGGATGATGGGGCTCGCGACAAACGAGCACCCCCGGGCCTTCTGGCAGGCCGACCTCGACGAGGCCGCCGGGCACCTCGTGGAGATCATGCGGGAGGTACGCCCGCAGGTGCTCGTCACGTACGACCCGAACGGCTTCTACGGCCACCCCGACCACATCCAGGCGCACCGGGTGGCCATGCGCGCCGTCGAGTTGGCCACCGCCGAGGGCTGCGCCCCGCTCAAGGTCTACTGGACGGCCCTGCCGCTCAGCGTCCTGGAGGCCGGCATGACCCATTTCGCCGAGTCCTCCGACAACCCGTTCGGCGGCATCGAGAACATCGCCGACCTGCCGTTCGGCACCCCGGACGCCCAGATCGCCGCCCGGATCGACGGCACCGACCAGCACACGGCCAAGGAGGCCGCGATGCGGGCGCACGCCACCCAGATCCCGGCCAACTCGTGGCTCTACTCGATCGCCGGCAACTTCGGTGGCGAGTTCATGGGCGTGGAGTTCTTCACCCTCGCGGTCGGTGAGAAGGGCCCGGGCGCCGGGCCGTACGGCTGGGAGGACGACCTCTTCGCCGGCCTGCCCGCGGAGACCGCCCCGGACCGGTCCCCGGTCGCGGCGGCGGGTCTGCGGTGACAGTGCCGGCCGCACCGATGACGGTCGAGGAGGACCAGGAAGCCCCGCCCCCGGCGGGGCCACCGCCGCGACTGCTGGACCTGGGCGTCCGGCTGGTCGGTGGGATCGTCGTGGTCCTCGCCGGTGTGCTGACCGGCGTACTGGAGCTGCTGCTCGCCACGCTCCGCGTCGGCGGGCACCTGGTCGGCGTGTCGGTGCTCCTCGCCATCGGCGCCAACATCCTGCTGAGCTGGTTCGCGTACGAGGCGGTGGGCCGTCGCTGGGCGGTGGCGCTGCCGGCGGTGCCGTGGTTCGCGCTGATGGCGGTCGCCGCCATCCGGACCAACGAGGGTGACCTGTTGCTGGCCGGCGACAACTGGGTCGGGCTGGCCATGATCGTGGCCGGCGCGATGACCTTCGCGGTGATGGGCTTCCGGCAGATCCTCGCCCCGCAGCCGACCACGCTCGGCGGCTGACGCCGCGCTGGTTTGGTTGCTGCCGGGTGATGACGGCTCCCAGGTAAGGGTGGTAGATATTCCTGCCAGGGATGCGAGCCCCGCGACGGGGGCGTACGGCAGGAGGGTCCGGCGATGGACAAGCGGTGGCGTGACCTCGGGGTGCTCGTAGCAGCGCTGTTCGCGGTCAACGTGGTCGCCCGACTGATCACCCGGTTCGGCTTCGACGGTGACGACACCGCCGCCGACCGGGTGTCGCTGGCGATGTTCACGGTGATCGGCCTGATCCTCGCCGTGGTCGCCTTCCGCTGGGGCCGACGCCGGCCGCTGGCGGGCTGGGCCGCCGACATGGCTCTCGTGGTGCCGGTGGCGATGCTGCTGACCGTGCTGGTCGGGCCCCTGCTGGTCGGTCACAACCCGTTCGCCGGCGGCGCTGGGACGTTCTTCGCCCAGATCTGGCTCTACCTGCTCGCCACCGGCGCCGGGTTGCTGATCGGCTACCTGGTGCTCACCGCGCTCGGCCGTGACTACCGCTCTCAGCAGCTCAAGCGGTACGCGGAGGTCAAGGCCGCGAAGCCCCGCCGCGTCGTCCGCCGCTGACACCCGGCCGTCCCGACGTTGTGGCCGCCCGGCCGCCGCCGCGCCCGGCGGCGGCCGAGGTCAGTTCGGGGCGACCCGGGTCAGGTAGGAGTGGTGGGTGACGAGGCCGAGCCGCTGGTAGAGCGCGACCGCCGCCGTGTTGCGCTGCTCGACCTGGAGGAACGCGTGCGTCGCGCCACCCGACACGCCCCAACTGGCCAGCTCGTGGATCACGCGGCGGGCCAACCCCTGACGGCGGGCCGCCGGTACCACCTCGATCAGGCTGAGGCCCAACCAGCGCCCCTGGCCGGTCACCGTGCCGCGGCCGACGGCCACCAGGGCGTTGTCGGCGTACACGTGGGCGAAGCGGACCTGGTCCACGGCGGTGAGGACGTGCCGGGCGGCGTCCGGCAGACCTCCCTTGCGGCCGGCGGCGATGGCCAACCACTCGTCGCTGGGCGCGGTGGCCAGCTCGACGACCGCACTGGCCCACCTGTCGGCCCGGCCGCTGTCGGGTGTCGACGCCGGCAGGGGCAGTGGCGCGGTCTGCACCAGCGTCGGCGGGCGGGTGCCCCAGCCGCGGGCGTCAAGTTCGGCGCCGACCGGAGCGGCGAGGGGCAGCGGCGTGTTGATCAACGCGGGTTGCCCCAGCTCGGCGTACCAGCGCTCCACCGCGTCGACAGCGGCGGCCAGTGGCCGGTCCGGGTCGCCGATCGGCAGCGCCGAGTTGGCGCGCCCGGTCCAGCCCTCGGCCGACCGGAGCAGCCAGTCACCGAGTCTGCCCCGGGTCGGTGCCGGCCAGGCCTCGTCGGCGGCGCGTTCCAGCGCCACGACCGCCGCGGCGGTCGGCCGACGGGTCGGCGGAACGCGCTTGGCGCGGTGCACCTGCGCCACCGGCACCCGAAGCGGCCCCTGAGCGGTGGCCAGCGTGAGATGAGTCTCGCTCAGCTCGACCAGCTCGCCGAGGGCATCGGAAAATTGTGGGCGGCCTTCGCGAATCCCCACAATCCGGCGGACCACGATTCGGTGTCCCACATCCTGCTGTCGGAGCACGATCGACCCCCTCCCCGGCGAGATACTAGGCTCTTACCGTCGCGGGAGATCGCGGCGAGTCTTGCGGAGGAGAAGACCGGTGACCTACATCATCGCCGAGCCGTGCGTAGATGTGCTCGACAAGGCATGCATCGAGGAGTGCCCGGTCGACTGCATTTACGAGGGCAATCGGATGCTCTACATCCACCCCGACGAGTGCGTCGACTGTGGTGCCTGTGAGCCCGTCTGCCCCGTGGAGGCGATCTTCTACGAGGACGACGTCCCGGAGCAGTGGAAGGACTACACCGGCGCGAACTACGAGTTCTTCGAGGACCTGGGCTCGCCCGGTGGCGCCTCGAAGGTCGGCAAGGTGGAGAAGGACGCCACCTTCGTCGCCGCGCAGCCGCCGCGCGGCGAGGGCCACTGAACCGGCCCGCGCCGGTCTCGTCGCGGCTGCCCGAGTTCACCTGGGACACCCTGGACGCCGCGGCCACGCTGGCCGCGGCGCATCCGGAGGGCCTGATCAACCTCTCCATGGGTACGCCGGTCGACCCGGTGCCCGAGGTGATCCGGCGGGCGTTGGCTGACGCGTCCGATGCTCCCGGTTACCCGCTGACCGCCGGCACCCCGGCGCTGCGGGCCGCGATCGCGGCGTGGGTGTCCCGAGCCTGCGGCGCCGGCGTCGACGGTCTCGGTGTGCTGCCGACCATCGGCTCGAAGGAGCTGGTGGCCTGGCTGCCCACGCTGCTCGGCATCGGCCCGGGTGACGTGGTGGTGGTGCCGTCGATCGCGTACCCCACCTACGAGGATGGCGCCCGGCTGGCCGGTGCCACAGTCGTTCGTACCGACTCGCTCACCTCGCTCGGGCCGACCCCGCGGGTCCGGTTGGTCTGGGTCAACTCGCCCGGCAACCCGACCGGCCGGGTGTTGCCCGCGGCGCACCTGCGCAAGGTGGTCGACTGGGCCCGCGAACGTGGCGCGGTGGTCGCGAGCGACGAGTGCTACCTGCCTCTGGGCTGGTCGGCCGACCCGGTGTCGGTGTTGTCTCCGCAGGTCAGCGGGGGCAGCTATGCCGGGGTGCTGGCCGTGCACTCGCTCTCCAAGCGGTCCAACCTCGCCGGCTACCGGGCCGGCTTCGTCGCCGGCGACCCGGCGCTCGTCGCCGAGCTGCTCAAGGTCCGCAAGCACGCCGGCATGATCGTGCCCGCGCCGGTGCAGGCGGCCATGGTGGCCGCGCTGGAGGACGAGCGACACGCCGAGGAGCAGCGTGAGCGTTACCGCGCCCGGCGGGAGGTGCTCGCCGCGGCGTTCACCGGTGCCGGGTTCACCGTCGAGCACTCCGAGGCGGGCCTGTACCTCTGGCTGACCAGGGGCGAGGACTGCTGGCAGACGGTCGACTGGCTGGCCCGACGCGGCATCCTGGTCGCGGCCGGCGTCTTCTACGGCCCGACGGCCGGGCAGCATGTCCGGGTCGCGCTGACCGAGTCCGACGAGCACATCGCCGGCGTCGCGGCGCGCCTCACCTGATCGCGGCTCCGGGACGGTCGAGCATGGTGGACAGGCCAGGTGCGCGGATGCGGGCGGCGGTCGTCGGCACCGGCCTGATCGGTGGCTCGGTGCTGCTCCGGCTGGTCGCCGCCGGCATCGACGTCATCGGGTGGGACCCGGACGAGGCCACCCGGCGGGAGACCCGCCGGGTGGGCGTACCCGCGCCGGACCGCCTGGTCGAGGCGGTGACCGACCGGGACGTGGTCTTCCTGTGCGGGCCGTTGCCCACCCTGCCGGCGACGCTGGTCGAGGTGGCGGCGATGACCGGTGAGCGTTGTGTGCTGACCGACGTCGGTAGCACCAAGGAGCAGGTGGCGGCGTTCGCCGCCGCGCAGGGGCTGACGCACCGGTTCGTGCCCGGCCACCCGATGGCGGGCACCGACCGGGCGGGCTTGACGGCCGCGCGACCGGACCTGCTCACCGGCGCGGCCTGGGTGCTCTGTCCGGCTCCCGGCCCGGCCACCACCGCGTTCCGTTGGCTGGCCGAGCTGCTGGTGGAGGTCTTCGAAGCCCGGGTGGTGCCGATGTCCGCCGCGGAGCACGACTCGGCCGCCGCGCTCGCCTCACACGTGCCGCACCTGCTCGCCGGCGCGCTGGCCGGCGCCGTGCACCGCGCACCGCTGCGCGACGCGATCCTCGCGCTCGCCGCCGGCAGCTTCTCCGACGGCACCCGGGTCGCCGGAACCCCGGCCGATCGGACCGCCAACATGCTGCTCGGCAACCGGGACCGGGTGCTGCGTGAGCTGGCCGGGGTGACCGCGTTCCTGGACGACCTGACCGCCGCGCTGCGCGCCGACGACGCCGCGGCGCTCACCGCACGCTACGACGAGGCGCGGGCCTCCCGGGTGGCGCTGCGCGACCGGCGGTTCGACGCGTACGACAGGCAGTTCCCGGCCGGTGGTGACCACGCCGCAGAGGTGTCCTGGTTGCGCGAGCTGGGGGTGGCCGGCGGCTACCTGACCGGCCTGCACGCCGACGCGGACACTGTCTCCTACGCGGCAAGGCGCCCCGTCGCTGACTAGGCTGAGGGGCATGGCGGTGGATGGTCCGGTGGTGCAGGTGCGCGGCGAGGCGTACCGGGAGGTGCCGCCCGAACTGGCCCGGTTCGCGGTCACCGCGACAGCCCGCGACCGGGACCGGGAGGCGACGCTGACCCGGTTGGCCGAGCGGGCCGCAGCGGTCCGGGTGCTGCTGGACGGTTCCGGGCCGGCGGTGGCCCGGCGGGAGACCGGCGACCTGCGGGTGCGTCCGGAGACCCGGCGCTCGGGTGAGCGGGTGGTCGCCTGGCACGGCAGTGTCACCACCACCGTCACTGTCACCGACTTCACCGCGCTGGGTGAGCTGATGCTCCGGCTCGCCGACCAGGACCAGGTCGAGGTGGCCGGTCCGTGGTGGGAGCTTCGTCCGGACAGCCCCGCCCATCGTGCGGCCCGGCATGCCGCGATCAGCGACGCGCTGCTGCGGGCCCGGGAGTACGCGGAGGCGCTGGGTGCCCGGGTCACCTCGTTGATCGAGCTGGCCGACGCGGGCCCCGCCGACCGGCCGATGTTCGCCCGTGCGGCCTTTGCCGGGGGTGGTGGCGCGGGCGGTGGTCCGCCGGAGCTCGAGCTGGACCCGCAGCCACAGACTGTGCAGGCGGCGGTGCAGGCGCGGTTCACCATCAGCGACCCGGTTCTGGGCTGATGCCGCCGGCCCGGGTGCTGTCCGCCGACGAGTTGGTGGCGCGGGCGTCGGTGCTCGCCGAGGCCGGCCCGCGACAACTGCTCGGCATCGCCGGCGCACCGGGCGCCGGGAAGTCCACCCTGGCGGAGCGGATCGTCGCCGAGATCGGGTCGGCCGCCCGCCTGGTGCCGATGGACGGCTTCCACCTGGCGCAGTCGCAACTGGTTCGCCTGGGCCTCGCCGACCGCAAGGGCGCCGTGGACACCTTCGACGCCAACGGGTACGTCTCGCTGCTGCGCCGGCTGCACCGGTTGGAGCCGACGTCGGTCTACGCGCCGGAGTTCCGCCGGGAGCTGGAGGAGCCGGTGGCCGGCGCGATCGAGGTGCCGCCGTCGGTCCGGCTGGTGGTGACGGAGGGCAACTACCTGCTGTTGTCGGATTTCCCCTGGCAGGAGATCCGACCGCTGCTGCACGAGGCGTGGTTTCTCGACCTGGACGCCGAGGTGCGGCACCGCCGGCTGACCGCCCGGCACGAGGCGTTCGGTCGGTCCGCGGAGCAGGCGCGGGCGTGGGCGCTGGGTAGCGACGAGTCGAACGCCGCTCTGATCACCCCCACCGCCGACCGGGCCGACCTGGTCGTACGCCTGTCGGATCCGCCGACGGTCTAGCCGAGTTCGCGGACCGGCCGGGCCGGGTTGCCGACGGCCACCACGTTGGCGGGCAGGTCCCGGGTGACCACCGCGCCCGCGCCGACGACGGTGTCCGCGCCGATCGTCACGCCGGCCAGCACGATCGCGCCACCGCCGAGCCACACGTTGTCGCCAATGGTGATCGGCTTGGCCGCCTCCCACTTGTCCCGTCGCGGGCCGGGCTCGACCGGATGCGTCGGGGTGAGTAGCTGCACGTTCGGCCCGACCTGAACGTCCGCGCCGAGGGTGATCGGGGCGACGTCGAGGAAGACCGCGTTGTAGTTGACGAAGCTGCGCGGGCCGATCCGGATCTGCCAGCCGTAGTCGCAGTAGAACGGTGGGCGGACCCAGGTGTCCTCGCCCAGTTCGCCGAGCAGTTCACGCAGTGCGGCGATCCGGGCCTGCGGATCGGCCGCGGGACTGGTGTTGAAGCGCTCCATCAGCCGGGCGGCCCGGTCCAGATCGGCGATGATATCGGGATCGTCGGCGATGTATGGCTCGCCGGCGAGCATCTTGTCCTTCATGGAGGTCACCGCCCGATCATGCCGGCCCGGTTCGTCGGCTCGTGGCGGGTCCGTCACTTTTCGGTCTTCTTTTTGCATACTCAGTATGCAATTCTGGGTTGTCAATGTGACTCCATCCATCAAGACGCTTGACCAGGAGGATCCGTTGCACCAGGGAAGAAGATTGGCCGCTCTCGGCCTCGTGTTCGCGCTGGCGCTCTCCGCGCCGGCTCCCGTCTCAGCCGCACCCGCCGTGCCCACCCCACCGGTTGGCGCCGGCCCACAGTCCACTGCGGGTGGACCCACCGCCAACCGCTCGACCACCGTCACGCTGATCACCGGTGACCGGGTCACCGTCACCACGTCCGGCGCTTCGGTCCGGCCTGGCGCCGGCCGCGAGGACGTGCAGTTCCTGGTCCAGCGCGAGCGCGGACGCCTCACAGTGACGCCGACGGACGCGGTGCCGTTGCTGCGCTCCGGCCGGGTGGACCGGCGACTCTTCGACGTCACCGGGCTGGTCGAGGCGGGTTACGACGACGCCCACCGCAACACCCTGCCGCTGCTGGTGGAGTACGGCTCGACGGGGACCGCCCGGCGTGCCTCGGCCGCCCTGCCCGGCACGCGGCTGACCCGCGACCTGCCGGTGATTCGCGGTGCCGCCCTGAACAGCGACAAGTCTTCCCTCGGCGGGGTCTGGGAGGCGGTCACCAGCGGTCCCGCCGGGGCTCGGCTCGACGCGGCGGGGGGCGTCGAGCGGATCTGGCTGGACGGCCGTCGACGGGTGACCCTCGACCACAGCGTGCCCCAGATCGGCGCGCCCGCCGCCTGGGCGGCCGGGTTCACCGGCGCGGGAGTGTCCGTCGCGGTGCTGGACACCGGCGTCGACGCGACCCACCCGGATCTGGCCGGCAAGGTGGCCGAGGCGCGCAACTTCACCGAGGTCGCCGACGCTCGGGACATGGTCGGCCACGGCACCCACGTGGCCTCGACCATCGCGGGCAGCGGCGCCGCTGCCGGCGGGAAGTACCGGGGTGTGGCGCCGGACGCGACGCTGCTGGACGGCAAGGTCTGTGAGGACACCGGCTGCTCCGATTCGGCGATCCTCGCCGGCATGCAGTGGGCCGCGGTGGAGAAGAAGGCCGCCGTGGTCAACATGAGCCTCAGCGGCTGGGACACCCCGGAGGCCGACCCGCTGGAGGAGGCGGTGCAGACCCTGACCGCCCAGACCGGCACCCTCTTCGTCCTCGCCGCCGGCAACGACGGCATGGACGGCTCGGTCGGCTCCCCGGCCAGCGCCGACGCCGGGCTCGCCGTGGGCGCGGTGGACCGCGACGACGAACTGGCCGACTTCTCCAGCCGTGGCCCGCGAGTCGGCGACGACGCGCTGAAGCCGGACATCACCGCGCCCGGCGTCGACATCGTCGCCGCGCGGTCAGCCAACGGCGTCATCGGCGATCCGGTGGGGGACCGCTACGTCACCCTCTCCGGCACCTCGATGGCCACCCCGCACGTGGCCGGTTCGGCCGCGCTGCTGGCCCAGCAGCACCCGGGATGGCGGGCCGACCGGCTCAAGGCCACCCTGATGGCAGCCGCCAAGCCACACCCGGACCAGACCGCCTACCAGCAGGGTGCCGGGCGGATCGACGTCGCACACGCGATCACCCAGCAGCTCACCACCGACCCGGTCAGCGTCTCGTTCGGACGTACGCTCTGGCCGCACGGTGACGACGCCCCGATCACCCGCACGGTGACCTGGCGCAACGACGGTCCGGCGGCGGTCACCGTGGACCTGAGCATCGAGGGCGCCGGCCCCGGCGGTCGGGCGCTACCGGCTGGCCTGTTCCAGTTGGGCGCCAGCCAACTCACAGTGCCGGCGGGCGGCACGGCCGCCACGACCGTCACCACCGACACCCGGCTCGGCGACGCCGACGGGTACTGGACCGGGCGGATCGTGGCCCGGTCCGGTGCGGCGGTCGCTGTCACCCCGCTGGCCGTGCACCGGGAGGTGGAGAGCTACACGCTCACCGTGGAGCACCTGGACCGCGCCGGCGCGCGCACCGCGGACCACTGGACGTCCCTCGTCGGAATGGACACCTACGGCTTCTGGGACCTCGTCAGTTCCGACGGGGTGGCCACCGCGCGGGTGCCCAAGGGGCACTACGGCCTCAGTGGCCTCGTCTTCGAGCCCGGTCCGGAGGATGAGCAGCCCGGGATGTCCCTGTTGATGCAGCCCGAGGTGGCCATCGAGCGGGACACCCGGATCGTCGTGGACGCCCGCCGGGCCAAGCCGGTGCGGACGACCGTTCCGGACCGGACCGCCGTCCCGCAACTGATCGACCTCAGTGGCAACTTCACCGCCGACGACGGCAGTGGGTACGGCGTCGGGCTCTGGGCGGAGACGTTCACCGGCCTGACCAGCGGTCAGCTCGGCAAGCAGGTCTCCGCCGACAAGTTCGTCGCCACCGTCAGCAGTAACTGGACCACGCCGGACTCGGCCAACAGCCCGTACCTGTACTCGCTGGCCGAGGCGATCCCGGGCCGGATGCCCACCGGGTTCGTCCGCGACTACGCCCGACGGGACCTGGCCACCGTCGTGCACAAGTTCCGCGGTGGCTACCCGGGCATGGAGGCCGAGCGGATCGTGCTCCCCGAGCTGGAGTACAACGTCGGCTACTCGGCCGTGATCCTGCCCACCGTCGTGCCCGGCCAGCGGGTCGAGTACTACAACACCATGGGCGTGAAGTGGGAATCCGAGGTCCTCTTCGGAACGGTGGACGAGGAAGGGTGGTTGATCCCGAAGGCAGCGCTCTTCTCCACCCCCACCGCGTACCGGGCCGGACGGACGGTCCACGAGATCTGGAACCAGGCGCCGTACACGCCGTCCTTCCCGACCCCGCGCTGGCCGCACCAGAGCGTCAGCCGAATCGGCGACACCATAGTGGTCGACGTGCCGATGTTCAGTGACGCGGCCGGGCACCCGGGCTTCTCGCTGAGCGACAGTGAGCACACCAAGCTCTGGCGCAACGGCACGCTGGTCGGCGAGAGCGAGTACGCCGGCTACGGGGAGTTCGCAGTGCCACCGGGCGCGGCGGACTACCGGCTCGTCACGTCGTCGAAGCGAAGCTTCACCGACCTGAGCACCGCTGTGGAGTCCAGTTGGACCTTCCGGTCGAGGCACGTCGCCGGTGAGACGCCGGTCCGACTGCCGCTGTCGGCGGTGCGCTTCGCGCCGTCGCTGCGGGTCGACAACAGCGCTCCGGCCGGTCAGGGCTTCGTCGTACCGGTCCGGGTGCAACGGCAGCCCGGCGCGCCGGCCACCCGGGTGGAGAAGCTCGCCGTCGACGTCTCGTACGACGGCGGAAAGACCTGGGGCAAGGCGAAGCTGGTCCGCACCTCCGCCGACGGCTGGTCGGCTCTGTTGCGGCATCCGGCCGGACCCGGCTACGTGTCGCTGCGGGCCACCGCCCGGGACACCGCCGGCAACACGGTGACCCAACGGATCATCCAGGCGTACCGGTTGCGCTGAGGCGTACCCCGTCCGGGTCCGCGGCCGAACGCCGCGGACCCGGCGGGGCCCGTCAGTCGTTGGCGTGCAGAGCGGCGTTCAGCTCGATGCCCCGGCCGGTGCGCGGTCGGGCCTCCAGCCCCCCGGTGACCGAGTTGCGCCAGAACAGCAGGCCGTCGACGCCGGACAGCTCCCGGGCCTTGACCACCCGGCCGTCGGGGAGCGTGATCTTCGACGCGGCGGTGATGTAGCAGCCGGCCTCGACCACACAGTCGTCGCCGAGTGAGATCCCGACGCCGGCGTTCGCGCCGACCAGGCTCCGCTCACCAATGCTGATCTTGTCGGTGCCGCCGCCGGAGAGGGTGCCCATGATGGAGGCCCCGCCGCCGATGTCGGAGCCGTCGCCGACCAGCACGCCCTGCACGATCCGCCCCTCGACCATCGAGGTGCCGACGGTGCCGGCGTTGAAGTTCACGAAGCCCTCGTGCATCACTGTGGTGCCGGCGGCCAGGTGCGCGCCGAGGCGGACCCGGTCGGCGTCGGCGATCCGCACACCGGAGGGCACCACGTAGTCCGTCATCCGGGGGAACTTGTCGACCCCGTACACCGCCAGGTGCCGGCCGGCGGCCCGCTCGATCACCCGCAGCTCGTCCACCCGCTCCGGGGGGCACGGCCCGGCGGACGTCCAGGCCACGTTGGCCAGCTTGCCGAAGATGCCGTCCAGGTTGAGCTGGTTGGGTCGCACCAGGCGGTGCGAGAGCAGGTGCAACCGGAGGTACGCGTCGGACGCGTCCTTGATCGGGTCGTCCAACGAGCCGATCACGGTCACCACCTGCACGGTACGCAGACCGGGCAGGGACCGGTCACCGAGCGCGGCCGGCGGCAGGTCGAGCACGTCCGCCTTGTCCTCGCCGGCGACCAGCGGCAGCTCGCCCAGGCCCAGCTTGCCGGTCGGGTACCAGGTATCGAGCACCTGCTCGTCTGCGGTGACCGTAGCCAGGCCGATGCCCCAGGCGGAATCTGCGGACGTCACTGTTACACCTCTCGGTCACTGCCGGGCCGACCTCGGCTCGCTCCTCGCGCTGACAGACCTGAAGGTACCGTGCGAACCATGGAGAACCCGCTGACCCCCGAGGTCCTCGCCGATCCGGTGCAGCTGACCCGCGCTCTGGTCGACATAGAGTCCGTGTCCCTCAACGAGAAGGCGATCGCCGACTGTGTCGAAGAGGTGCTGCGGGGCGTACCGCACCTGACCACCCACCGGCACGGCAACACTGTGATGGCGCGTACCGACCTCGGTCGGTCGCAGCGTGTCGTGCTGGCCGGGCACCTCGACACGGTGCCGTTGAACAACAACTTTCCGTCGACCATGCGCGGCGACCTGATGTACGGCTGCGGCACCTCCGACATGAAGTCCGGCACCGCGTACGCGCTGCACCTGGCGGTGACGCTGCCCGAGCCGCGCTACGACGTGACGTACTTCTTCTACGAGGCCGAGGAGATCGAGTCCCGGTACAACGGGCTCAACCTCGTCGCCCAGGCATTCCCGCAGTGGTTGCAGGCGGACTTCGCGGTGCTGCTGGAGCCGACGTACGGCATCGTCGAGGCGGGCTGCCAGGGCACGATGCGCTCGGTGGTCACCACGACCGGCGTACGCGCCCACTCGGCGCGCTCCTGGCACGGGGTCAACGCCATCCACGCCGCCAGCGAGGTGCTGCGACGCCTCCAGACGTACGAGGCACGCCGGGTCACCATCGACGGGTGCGACTACCGCGAGGGCATGAACGCGGTACGGATCAACGGTGGGGTGGCCGGCAACGTGGTTCCCGACCTCTGTGAGGTCGAGGTCAACTACCGGTTCGCCCCGGACCGCACCCCGGCCGAGGCGGAGGCGCACCTGCGTGAGGTGTTCGCCGGCTTCGAGGTGACCGTCACCGACACCGCTGCCGGTGCCGCGCCCGGGCTCGACGCGGCCCCCGCGAAGGAGTTCCTGGCGGCGGTCGGCGCCGCGCCGATCGGCAAGCTGGGCTGGACGGACGTGGCCCGGTTCGCGGCGATGGGCATTCCCGCGCTGAACTTCGGCCCGGGCGACCCGAACCTCGCCCACCACCCCGACGAGCACGTCGAGATCAGCAAGATCCGCGATGGTGCGGCAACCCTGCACCGCTGGCTGGCCCCGGCCTGACCCTGGTCGCCCCGTCGCGTCCGGTCGCCCCGGTGATCAAGAGGTTTGCGTCAGCCTGGCCCGTTGTCGGCGACGCAAACCTCTTGATCGGCTCCAGAGGGGGTGGGGGAGGTGGGGATTGGGTTCTGCTGGCGGGTGCGGCGGCGTTCGGCCACCACGTCTCGGATCCGTCGCTGCATCTGGCGACGGATCCGGATCATCTCGTTGTTGCTGATCACGCTGTCTCCTCCCCCGAAGGCGCGCGCCGGGGCATACCCGGTATGTGAATAGTAAGACGTACGGGAGCGCCGAATAGTTGCCCATGATCCCGAACAATTTCTCGGCGTCCCCGCCCCGCGCACCCGGCCGGTGCTGCTCCACTACGGTTGCCCCATGAGCCAGAGCAACGGGCGGGAGGCCGGTCGCGGTCCGGGACAGGAGCGGCATCGCGGTGCGGTCACCCTGCGCAGAGGGGCGATCCCGAGCAGCACCGCCGACCAGCGACTGCTGGATTCACGGGGGCGGGGTGACTGGAAGACCAAGGACGCCTGGCGCGCGCTGCGCATCCTCGCCGAGTTCGTCGAGGGTTTCGACACCCTCGCCGACGTGCCGTCCGCGGTCAGCGTCTTCGGCTCCGCACGCAGCGCGCCGGACAGCGCCGAGTGCCAGTTGGCCGAGCAGCTGGGCGGTGCGCTGGCCCGAGCCGGCTACGCGGTGATCACCGGAGGTGGGCCCGGCGTGATGGAGGCCGCCAACCGGGGCGCCAGCGAGGCCGGTGGGCTCTCCGTGGGTCTCGGCATCGAGCTTCCGTTCGAGCAGGGCATCAACGACTGGGTCGACCTGGCCATCGACTTCCGTTACTTCTTCGCCCGTAAGACGATGTTCGTCAAGTACGCCCAGGCGTTCGTCGTGCTGCCCGGCGGGTTCGGCACCATGGACGAGTTGTTCGAGGCGCTCACCCTGGTGCAGACCGGCAAGGTCACCCGGTTCCCGGTGGTGCTCATGGGCGTCGCCTACTGGCAGGGCCTGCTGGACTGGCTGCGCGGCACGATGGCCGCCACCGGCAAGATCGGGCCGGTCGACCTGGACCTGATCTGCCTCACCGACGACGTCAACGAGGCGGTCCGGTACATCGTCGAATCGGAGGCCGTGCTCTCCGCCGAGCAGGAGGCCGTTCGCGAGGAGGCTGTCGCGCGCACCGACGCAGACCAGCAGGCCGCAGCCGCTCAGGCTCGGGACCACGACTGATGGCGGCGATCTGCGTCTTCTGCGCCTCCTCCCGTACCCTCGATCAGCGCTGGTTGGATCTGGCCGCCGAGACCGGCGCGGAGCTGGCCCGACGCGGGCACACGCTGGTCAGCGGTGGTGGCTGCGTCGGCATGATGGGCGCGCTGGCGGACGGCGCCCGATCCGCCGGTGGGCGCACCGTCGGCGTGATCCCGCAGTCGCTGGTCGATCTGGAGGTCGCCGACCTGGCCTCGGACGAGCTGCTGGTGACCGACTCGATGGCCAGCCGTAAGACCTTGATGATCGACAAGTCGGATGCCTTCCTCACCCTGCCCGGCGGGCTGGGCACCCTGGACGAGTTGTTCGAGGTCTGGACCACCGCCACCCTCGCCCTGCACGCCAAGCCGATGGTGCTGATCGACACCGACGGGTTCTACCGCCCCCTGCTGGACTGGCTCGACGCGCTGGCCGACCAGACCTTCCTCAAGCCCGCCGGCCGCGATCTCCTGACGGTCACCACCACCGTCACCGAGGCCCTCGATGTCCTGGAATCCCACCTGACCTGACCACCCCGCTCCGGTTGGGCCGCGGTGATCATGGAGTTGGCGACGCCGCCGTCGGCGTGTCGCGCAGCTAACCTCATGATCGACGGGGGTGGATGGGGTGTGGTGTGGGGTGGGATTTGGGCGGGTGGGTGTCGTATGGGTCTGATGGGATGAGCTGATGCAGGCGTACCGGTTGGTGCGGCGGCCCGGAGGGCCGGCGCGGGGGGACGGGGCGACGCCTGACAGCGCTTCCGGCGCCGGCGGCGGCTGGCGGGCCGATCCGGTGCAGGCCGAGGTGGTCGGGCACACCGACGGGCCGATGCTCGTGCTCGGCGGCCCGGGCACCGGCAAGACCAGCACGCTGGTCGAGGCGGTCGCCGCCCGGGTGGCCGAGGGGGTCGACCCCGAACGGATCCTGGTGCTGACCTTCGGCCGCCGAGGCGCCACCGCGCTGCGACAGCGCATCGAGGCCCGGATCGCGCAGGACGGCCACCGGGTGCTGCGCGAGCCGCTGGTGCGCACCTTCCCGGCGTACGCCTTCGGGCTGCTCCGCCGTGCCGCCGCCGAGCGGGGTGAACCGTCGCCCCGGCTGCTCACCGGCCCCGAGCAGGATCTGATCATCCGTGAGCTGCTGGACGTGGTGGGCGAGGAGCCCGA
>NZ_JAGPXY010000062.1 GCF_018070325.1 Micromonospora sp. H61 | reverse complement strand
CTCCTGCTCAACTCGCGTTGATCATGAAGTTATTGCCACCGCGCACGGCGTGTCGTGGCAATAACTTCATGATCAACGCGAGTTGAGCAGGAGGGGGCGGAGGGCTGCCACGATGGGGGCGTCGGCGGGGAGCCAGGTGACCGAGTCCAGTTCGTCGGCGGTGAGCCAGCGGAGCGCCTCGTGCTCCAGCGCCTGCGGCTGGTCGCCGCCGAGCAGGCGGGCCGCGTACACCTTGAGCACCGACCGGCCGTGCGCCATCCGCACGTTGCGGCCGACCCGGTCGCCGATCTCGACGCGTACGGCCAACTCCTCGGCGCACTCCCGGATCAACGCGTCGGTCTCGGCCTCCCCCGGCTCGACCTTTCCGCCCGGAAACTCCCACATGCCCGCCACCTCGGGTGGGGCGGAACGCGCACAGGCGAGCACCCGCCCATCCCGGATGATCGCCGCACCGACGATCACCTTCAGGTCCCGTCGTTCGGCCTGCCCGCCATCATTCGCCCGTTCGGTCCGCACGGGCGTCCAGGGTGCCAGATCAATCGGCGGTTTGGGTACCGTAGCCGTCCGCTAGGCCAATAAGACACGGAAGTGTGGGCGTGGACACCCCCTCCGAGCAGCGGGAGACTAGGAGGCACCGACAAGACACGGGATGGCGACGATTTGGCCACAAGCCGGCAACGGCGCTTGGGGGGTGCGGTGATGCGCGTGCTGTTCAACAGCAGGGCCAAGCACGACTACCTTTCCGACGCGTTGACCTTGCTATCTGGTTGGACGCGCGAAGGCGAGCAGATCCGACGGACGCTCGTGATCGACGATACCCAACACGCCGCACTAACTGAACGGGTCAAGGTCGTCGCGGATGCGCTGCATCTACGGCCCGAGATCAGCCGCGGGGCCGACAGCACCCAGATCCGGGTGGGGCACGGCAGCGGCGAGCCGCTGACCGAGGGCGAGGTGCTGTTGGCGGCCCGCATCGAGGACGCCTACCGGGCGGTCACCGAGGCCTGACGACAGTCTCCGAACCCGAGCCGGCGTCCTGCGGGTACCAGCGCAGCTCCACCGTGTTGCCGTCCGGGTCCCGCACATAGATCGAGGTCGCCGAACCGCGGGCACCGAACCGGCTGACCGGGCCGGTCAGCACCGTGAAGACCCCCGACTCGATCACCTGCGCCCAGTCCAGTGGTGCCACCACCAGGCAGAAGTGGTCCACGTTCGTGCCCTGCGGCTCACCGCGGACGAGGTCGATGATGCTGTCGGGGCTGATCCGCACCGACGGGAACGGGACGGTGCCCGCACGCCACTCGTCTACCCGTACCGGTGCCAGCCCAAGCCGGCCGCAGTAGAAGTCCAGGGAGCGCTCCACGTCGGCGACGGTCAGCACCAGGTGGTCGAAACCGGTTACCCGCACCGCGCTCATGCCTCCTCCAGGTGGGCCGCCGCGCGCAGCCAGTCGCTGAACAGGGCTGGGTCGACGTCGGCGACGTCGCGCAGCTTCACCGCCGCCATCGCCCGCGCACCGGGGATCAGCCGCCCCGACGGGTCGACGATCTCCTGCCCCCGCCACAGCCCGAAGGTGACGTACGACCCGTACGCCTTGACCAGGCAGACCGGGCGCTGGCCGGGCCGGTCGCCCAGGCTCCAGACCGGGTGCCCGTGCCACATCGCCCCGGTCGCCCCGGGAAGGGCCGCCGCGATGATCGGCGTCAGCTTCTCGCCGATCTCGCGCAGTGGGCCGGCCAGGCCGGCCAGGTAGTCGTCAACGCTCACGTCAGAGCCTTTCGCTCGGTTTTCCCTGCCGCGTTCACGATCCCCGAACGAGGGACGCCGACCAAGACCCGATGCCGCTACGATCGTTGCCCACAGGTCAACGATGGGAGCGGTGTGCTGGAGCGGTACGAGGTCGAGACGTTCCTGACCCTCGCGGACGAGCTGCACTTCGGCCGGACCGCCGAGCGGTTGACCGTCAGCACCGGCCGGGTCAGCCACATCGTGAAGAAGCTGGAGCGCCGGATCGGCGCACCGCTGTTCGCCCGCACCAGTCGGGTCGTCCGGCTCACCCCGATCGGCCGGCAGCTCGCCGACGAGCTGGCTCCGCTGGTCGCCGGGATGGACGAGGCAGTCCGCCGCGCGACCGACGCCGCCCGGGGCGTGACCGGGACGCTGCGGGTGGCGTTCCTCGGCGAGTGGACCGCGCCGGTGCTGCTCCGGGCGGTGGCCCTGTTCGGTGAACGGCACCCCGATTGTCGGGTCGAGGTGCACGAGGCGCAGTTGTCCACCACCCGATCCGGGCTGCTCGACGGCTCGACCGACGTGTTGATCGCCTCGTACCCGTTCGACGGGATGGCCACCGGCCCGGCGCTGCTCTCCGAGGACCGGGTGCTGGCGGTGGCCGCGGGGCACCCGCTCACCCGGGAGCGGTCGGTGTCGTTGGAGGTGCTCGCCGACCACCCGGTGGTGCAGTACCCGACAGTGACCTCGGTGGAGTTCAAGCGGGACCGCACCCCGGAGCGCACCCCGTCCGGCCGACCGGTGCCAAAGGGGCCCGCCGGGAACACCTTCTCCGAGATGCTGTCCCTGGTCGCGCTGGGCCGGGGAGTCCTGCCGGTGGGCGAGCACACGCGGCGCTACTACCCGCGCCCCGACGTGGCGTACGTGCCCATCCACGACGCGCCACCGATCGAACGAGGGCCGGTCTGGCTGCCCAGCAACACCACCACCCGGGTACGCGAGTTCGTCAGCGCCGCGACCGACGCGAACCCCCGATGAGGCACGCCGAGTTCCGCCACCACCGGCTGGTCCAGGTGTACGACGCGGAGCTGCTGCCCGAGCGGGCGTTCGACGTGGCGGTGCTGACCAGCCACGTCGCGCAGTTCTTCGTTGACGACGCGGAGTGGGCGCGTACCCTCGCCGACCTGGCCAGGGCGCTCGTGCCCGGCGGCCGGCTGGTGTTCGACGCCCGCGATCCGGCGGACCGTCGTTGGGAGCGGTGGAACCCTGTGGATTCGCACCGGCTGGTCACGCTGCCCGACGGCGGCGAGGTCCGCGCGTGGACCGAGGTCACCGGGGTACGCGACGGAGTGGTCGACTTCACCCACCACTACCACTTCGACGACGGGGAAGAGATCCTCAGTTCGGCGACCCTGCGCTTCCGCACCGAGGTCGAGCTGCGCACCTCTCTGACCAGGGCGGGCTTCATCGTGGACCATGTTCACGGGGGCTGGCACGGCGAGCCCGTCGGCCACGGCGACGGCGAGTTCGTGGTCCTCGCCCGGGTGGGCACGTTGGCACCAGTTTTCTAGCCTGGAGCACATGGCGAACATCGCGTACGACCGCAAAGAGCAGGTCCAGCAGATCGAGAGTGGCCTCCTCGAAGGCGAGCAGATCATCGCCGTCTACGACGCCGTCGGCACCGGCACCGGGTTCATCGGGCTGACCGACCGCCGCGTGATCATCCAGGACCGGTCCTTCGTCGGGAAGCGGTTCGCGATCACCAGCATCCCGTACTCGAAGATCACCAGCGTGAGCGTGGTCAGCAACAAGTCGTGGGGTGGTTCGTTCTTCTCCACCGGCGCCATCGCCATCCACGTCGGCACGCACACCTACGAGGTGGAGTTCCGTGGCGCGCAGAAGAGCCACCACGTGCACAACGTGATCCTGCACCACATCTCCTGATCGCACGTCCCGTCGTGGGCCGGGCTGGGTTATTTGCTTTGCGGGGCCCACGGCGTCTCTGGTGTCCTCGGTCGACAGCCACGCGAAGGGAGCAGCCACCATGCCCGACACGACGAAGTCCCCCGAACCAACAGTCATCCGACCCGAGGAATCGAGACTTCGTGAGCAGAACTGTTCCCTTGGCGCTGCTGGGCGCCACTGACCCCAACCCGGGAGGCCGCTGATGTCGGTCTTCGACGATCCCGGCCTCTTCGGCCGGCTCTGGGCCGCCGACTACGACGGCCCAGGCAACCCCGACCCAGCACCAGCGGTGGACTTCCTGGCCGCCCTGGCCGACGGGGGTCCGGTTCTCGAACTGGCGATCGGCACCGGCCGGGTCGCGCTGCCGCTGGCCGAACGCGGCCTCGCCGTGCAGGGCGTCGAGGCGTCCGAGGAGATGCTCGCGCAGCTGCGGGCGAAACCCGGCGGCGACCGGATCCCGGTAGTCGTCGCCGACATGGCGGACGTGCCGGTGGCCGGTGAGTTCCGGCTCGCGTACCTGGTCTTCAACACCCTGTTCAACCTGGTGGACGCCGAGCGGCAGGCGGACTGCTTCCGCAACGTCGCCCGGGTGCTGTCGCCCGGCGGCGCGTTCGTCATCGAGACGTTCGTGCCCGACCCGCGCAGCTTCGACTCGGACGAGCAGGTGCAGGTACGTGAGGTGACCGAGGACTCCGCGACGATCCGACTGCACCGGTACGACCGGCCGGCGCAGCGGTTCATCCGGCAGACGATCACGTTCGACGCGGACGGTGTGCACCTGAAGCCGTTCGCCATGCGGTACGCCTGGCCGCACCAGATCGACGAGATGGCGCAGCAGGCAGGGCTCCGGCTCACCGAGCGGTACGCCGACTGGCACCGGCGACCGTTCCAGGCCGACAGCCCGTCGCACATCTCCGTCTACCGGGCGGAGTAGCGGTTTGATCGACTCGGGTTCCGGAAAGTCGGGGGTGTCATCGCCACGACGACACCGCGACGTCAAGGAACCCGAGTCGGCCTCCGCCTCTCGGTGAATACCGAGGTCAGTGCCCGTCGCTGATCTGGACGTCGTCCGGCGCCGGCCGGCCGCGCCCCGTCTCGACCAGCTCCTTGAGGCTCATCAGGAAGATCGCCCACTTGGTGCTGCACTCGTGCATGAGTTCGGTCGGCTCGCGCCAGCCCGAGTGCGTGAAGTCGACGATCGTGTACCGACCTCGCTGGCCGAGCCGCCAGCCGATCTCGGTGCCGATCCACTCCTCGGGGCCACCGACGACCCGCCACCGCACCCGACCGGCCGGGTCCAGCTCAAGGATCTCCAGGTCGAACCCGCCCTCGTCACCGAAGTGGACGGCCAGCGAACCGCCGACCTCGCTCTTGCCGGTCGTGTCGACCGACCACCAGCCGGCGACGCCCTCGGGGGTTGCCACCGCACGGTAGACGTCGGCGAGTGGAGCGACGACGCCGACCTGGTGCAGAATATCGACCATTCTCAGCCTCCCTGGTTGTTGGTGCGGTGGCGTTCGATCGTCTCGGCGATGCGCTTGATCCGGCGCAGGCGGGCGTCCCAGGTGGAGCCGACTGCCGACAACTGGGCGACCGCGCGGGCGAGTTGCGCCTCGTCCACCTGGTAGTGACGCTCGCGACCGGCCGGCTCGGCGTGGATCAGCCCAACCCGGTCGAGGACCGCCAGGTGCTTCGAGACGGCCTGGCGGGTGACGGGTAGCCGTCGGCTCAACGAGGTGGCCGTGCCCGGCCCGTCAGCGAGAAGAAGATCGATCATCGTACGCCGGATCGGGTCGCCGATCGCCGACCACAGCTCATCGTCGACCGCCGTGCTCACGGGGTCGCGACCAGCCGCGCGACGTACTCGCCCAGCCGGGGCATGTAGTGGTCCCAACCGTTTTCGTGGTCGCGGTACTGCTCTTCCAGCACGGCGACCTCCCAACCCAGCTCGCGGAAGCCGGTCTCGGTCATCCGGATCAGCGTCCCGGCGCCACTGGGCACCAGGTCGAAGGTGACGAAGAGCGCCTGCCCGCTCCGGTCCTGCTCGGTGAAACACCACCGGAAGGAGAACCGCTTCGGCGGGTCGACCTCGACGACGGCCAGCGCGACGGTCTTCGTCTCGCCGGTGTCGGCGTCGCGCCAGACCAGCTCGCCGGGCGCACCGGCGACGGACTCGAACCGCGCGTCGTCGGGCCACCACTCGCGCATGTGCTCGGGCTGGCTGACCACCTCGAAGACGACTTCGGGGGACGCGTTGACGTGGATGTCTCGTTCGATCGTTCCCTGTTCCATGCCCACAACCTTTCGCAACCTTTGGTTGCACTGAACCTACGACAGACCACGCCCATCGCGCAACCTTTCGTTGCACGTCGCGGTTTCGTCGTACCCGAGGTGCACGATCTGCCCATGTCTGAGCCATCGCCGCACCGACACCACGCCATCGACTACGTCGAACTCACGGTGACCGACCTCGCCGCAGCCAAGCGGTTCTACGCCGACGCGTTCGGTTGGCAGTTCAACGACTACGGGCCGGAGTACGCCGGCATCCGCAGCCCACACGGCGACGCCGCGCCCGAGGTCGGCGGTCTCCGTGTGGACCGGGAGGTTCGGGCGGGCGGCCCGCTCGTGCTGCTCTACTCCAGCGACCTGGACCGGTCCGTGCAGGCGGTCAGGGAGGCCGGCGGCCAGGTGGTGAACGGGCCGTACGAGTTCCCCGGTGGCCGGCGGTTCCACTTCACCGACCCCAGCGGCAACGAGCTGGGTGCCTGGGCCGAGCAGTAGGGCGCCGAGTCGCTCCACGAACTCATCGACGACCTCGGGCCCTGGCTCGCCGGGGAGTACGCGACCGTCCATGGCGAGAGGGCCGTCCGTCCCTGACCTATCGGAGGTCCTCGCCGCTCAGGACGGGACAGCCGAACATGTCCCTGAGGACGGCCCGCTGGTGGTCGGTCAGTGGGTGCGCGAAGACCACGGCGCCCACCCCGCGCTGCCGGCAGGCCTCGGCGACTTCGCGTGCCCTACCGGGGCTGAGCAACGTCCGCCGCGACAACGGGTCGCCCATCTTGTCCGCGCCGCCCGAAGAGACTCCCCGCCGTTGCACGTGCCGGCCCACGACCTGGCCACCGCGGGCTTCCACCAGGCTGGCCAGCAGATCGAGCTTGCTTTCGAACTCCTTGTCCTTCGCCGAGAACAGGCCCACCAGCGCCACCTCGGCACCTGCCAGCACAGCTTTCACTGCACCGCCCCGATGTCGGTTCGCCGGGTCGCCGGCCATCAGCGGCGGCGGGCGCGCAGCACGCCGGTCAGCATCGGCAGCGCGAACTCGCCGTGCGCGGTTTCGGGTCGGCCCCCGAGGAAGGCGCGGATCCGGTCGAGCGTGGCGGCTCGTTCCTCTTCCGGCATGACCAGCATCCCGGCCCGCGTCGCGAGCGTCGCGACGAGCGAGTCGGCGGTGCGGCGCTGCCCGTGCGGGAACTCGACCTGCTCCGCCGACCCGAACCGGGCGATCCGGCCGGTGCTCGGAACGAGCATGTCCGCCGTAGCCGTGCGCCAACTGCTCACCGTGTCACGCGGGCCGATGGCCGCACTCCCGCTGACCCGTTCGAGCCCGGCAACCCAGCCGACCCGGTCGTCCATGATGTTCCACAGACCGGCCAGGACGGCTCGACCGCCACGACATCCGCGCCCAGCGCCGCCAACGTCGCGGAAAGCTTGCCGGTGTCGGCGCCCAGGTCGAGCACGCGTAGGCCGGGGGCGGGCTCCAACGCCCATCGCACCGCGGCCTGCGCGTAATCCGGGCGGTGCTCGGCGTACGCGGTCGCCGCCGCGCCGAACGACGATCGGAGCAGCTGTTCCGTCATCCGGTCAACGTACCGCCGCATGTGGACATTGACTGCGACCATGACCACCGTGCAGATCTTGCGGAGCTGGTGGCGCGCCCGCTACCCCGTCTACGTACTCGGCCTCCTCGTCGGGATGGTCATGATGTGGCTGCCCTTCAAGACCTTTAAGGACAACGACGCCTGGACGGGTCCATGGCGTGCCAGCCCAGGCAGTCGTCGATGAACTCGTGCACAAGCGGCGGAACACGATGCACCTGCGCTACGAATTCGCCGGTGCTCAGCGTCAAGCCGAGGTTGGCTGTTGGGAGGTCTACCTGGCGGCCGGCAGTCCGGTGCGAATCTGGGTCAACCCCAAAGATCCGGAGGATTTCGTCACCGATTTCGGCATCCTCAGCGGGCACCGGGGCCGGCTGCAAGGGGAGGTCGGAGCGGCAGGTCTGGTTCTGTCCGGGTGGATGGCGTTAGCTGTGATCGCCCGCGGCTACCAGCGACAACGCGACCGCCGGCGACGTGACTGGCAGCGGCAGCAACACGGCCAGCGCCAACGACAGTTCACGAACGCCAGGGCCGGGACAAAGCGCAAGCCGAGCAGCCGTCAGCGGAACCAGGACTAACGCCCGCCCCGCGATAGAGTCGGGCTCAAACGTTGAAGCGGAACTTGTATGGCCGCTCCCACGACCTGCGGCGACCTGGCCAAATCGGGGTTAAGCGCTGGCGCTCCGGTCCGCTGTCGTCCAGGAGTGCCCCTGCCTCGTCCACCCTGCGGGCCGGTGTTGACCCCTGTGTCGGGCACGCCTCGGGCATGGCGACCGCTTCGGTGTGCACTCTCAGCAAGCCGGTCGGGTCGGACTTGATGTGACGTCAGACGGCCTGCTGGCGTGCCTCTCGGGCTGGTTCGGCTGGCACGGTTGCTGTACTTCGCTGTTGCACTGCCGGCTTCAGACGAGGCGCTGGATGCGGACCTTCGGGCGCTCGTCCCTGAGGTGGCCGTGCTTGTGTTGGCGGACCTGTTCGTCCCAGACCTCCTGGTCGTAGTCCGGGTCCGGTGGGATCCATTTGTGGGAGCCATCGCTGTAGTGGAACTTCTCGTCACCCGGCCGCAGAATGCTCATCGGGTCCAGCCGAGGAATCGGTAGTGCAGGTGTCCGGCGGGGACGTGGGCCAGATCCTGGGCGGCGTTGACGAGTTGAGCGGCCAGGTAGAGGGCCAGTGACACCGGGGCGCGGTCGTACTCCGCTCGCAGCTCTCGGCGCCGGGTCGGGCATGGCCAATCCCCCGCACAGCCGCCGCACGTCCAGGCCGGCTTGATCGGGTGGTGAGTGGTCACTGCGGGCCGTCCTGGTTGGGCCAGTGGCCGCGGTTGATCGGGATGCGGTGATGGCTTCGGCATGGCAGATCGCCTCCGCAGCGGCAGATACGCCGCCAGTGCTGCCAAGACCAGACGGGCCGGTGACGGCGAGCGAGAGTCAGCGCCACCGCCAGCACGTACTCGTCGTACGAAACTCGCCTCACCGGCTCGCCTCGTCCGGTCGCGCCAGGGTCTGCCCTGCCCATGTCGAAGGGAGCACTGCCGTCTCCTTGCACCGGAGCAATCTGGAGGCGTGGATGCCCGAGCGCGGGGGACGCGCCGAACATCCACGCCGGCGAGGACGGCCCACAGCGCCAACCGAGGGAATCGACCTCCTCGGCAACCTCCCACAGGTACCGTTGGGTAGTCAAGGGCTGACGTAGGTGGTCTACTCGTGTTGCCAACCGAGGAGAACCACGTGCCGCCGCGTTACCGCTACGAGCAGATCGCCGACGACCTCGCCGAACGCATCAAGTCCGGCGAGTTTGAGCCCGGCTCCAAGCTGCCCAGTCGGCGCGAGTTGATCGAGCACTACGGGGTCACCGAGCCGGTGATCGACCGTGCCATGCAGGTACTACGGATCAAAGGGATGACCGAAACGCTTCCCGGCGTTGGCGTCTTCGTCACCGAGTAAGTCCCTCCGCAGAGCCAGCCGCCGCAGCCGCGACCTCACGCCTGCACGTTCTGGGCGTATTGTTCGGGTCAGTCCGCACCTGTCCGTAACCTCGGGCAATGGTCCGCGCTGTCCCACTGAGCCCTTCCCCGTCTGGCCCGGTTGCTGTCGACAACAACGGGCATGCGTTTCTGCACAGAGGAGGGGCCGGTCAACGAGGCCGAGCAGTTCCTCGGACCCGTCGTGATTGCTGGCGTCGAAGGCATCCGCTGGGTGTCCATCCGGCCCTGGCAAGAGAGCTACAACGCGTCCATGGATGACGTGCAGGACCTGGACGACGAGAACCGCCGGGACCTGTCGGTGTTCCCGTCGCTGTACCCAGACGGCGAGGACGACCCGGGGCCCGGCCGAGTGATCGGTCACGTTGAAGGCCCGGCCGAAGCGTTGGAATTAACAGAGCGTGCGACCGGGGCGTCGACGGATCGCTGGGACAACCACGGGGTTGCCGGGGAGGACTACGCGGACTTCGTGCAAGCCAGGAACTCCTGACTCAGACGTTGAAGCGGAACTTGAACGGCCTCGCTCCTGACCTGCGGCGGCTTGGTCGACGTGCTGGCCCCGCCGCGTCTTGGGCTCACGTCATTGCCGACTGGTTGCCGACGTTTCACGCTGTCTTGTACCCCGTGTGCCCCAAGCCCGAGGAGCGGTACTTCCTCCAACGGTGAAACCCAGTCGAGACCATGGCCCCGCCGATCGCGCCGAGTATCGCCTCGTTGAAGGGCCCAGGCTGCTCGACGTATCCCAAGGCGACCAAGAGTCCGGTCCCTGCCGTCATCACGCCCGCAGCCAGCAGCGCAACGCAGAGAAGTAGGCGGGCGCGCACCCCGTCAGTAAAGCAGGCCATCACAACCTGCGCTGCGAGCTGCCGCCGGCCTTCAAGCACACGGTTTAGGGAGTCAGTTGCGGGTGCCGGGCGGTCAAGCCTCTCACCAGGGCAGACATTTATCCGTCTCGCGCCATGTGGCTGATCATTCCGGACAGGTTCCGGATCTTGCCGGCGCTTACCTGGGGGGTGGTCGCTCAGCTCGATCTAACTCGGCACGCTTCGTCGGTGGCCGCCTCCGCCCGACTGCTTCTCCTGTATGGCCCTGAAACCGGCACGCGAGGCATCAATGGTGGAAGTCATTCGACTTCTAACCTAGCCTGTAGAGGTGGCCGACGATAGCGGAGTTACTCACGAGCTAGAAACCTTCATGGCGCAAGTCTCAGTTGAACTTGCGGCCGAATACTCGCGCATTCGGGCCCGCGCCGTGAGCGATCCGGGAACCGCCGGAGATGAGGGTGAGGAAAACTGGCGACGCCTGCTGGCTGAATGGCTTCCACCTACTCTAAATATCCAGACGAAGGGGCGAGTACTTGGAATCAACGGGAGCCTTTCGCGTCAGGTTGATCTAGTCATCCTCACTCCGTCGTATCCAGAGAAGCTCAGTGAGAAGAAGGTGTACCTGGCGGGCGGAGTCATGGCCGCCTTTGAATGCAAGCTGACTCTCAAAGGGGAGCACATTGAGAAGGCGGCCGAGAACGCTCGCCTGATTTCTCGCATGGCCCGCGCCACTTACACTGCGCCGGTGAGCAATCTGAGGCGCGACCTACGCTCACCAGTCTCTTACGGTATTCTTGCTCATAGCCATGTGTGGAAGACAGAGCCTGCCGATCGAGTAGAGAGGCTACTTAACGAAGAACTAGTCCGGGATAGCCACCCAAGTGAGATGCTGGACTCCGTGTGCGTTGCCGACCTCGGGTTTTGGTACGGCGCTAGATTCACCCTCCCCCCGCCGCATTTCATCAACCCAGAGGTGCGGCTCCTAGTTCCGCAAGCCGGGACGGTACAGGGCCAGTATCACAGAGCTGTTTCACCGACCGACGATGCCGCTCCGAACCCTTTGCATGCCCTGATTGGTCATATCATTAACAACCTTGCTTGGGATGTGACAGACCTTCGGCCGCTCGCAACCTACTGGCAGCTAGCGAAGGTCGCCGGTGCGGGCATGGGGATGGGTTCCGGCTCCCGGTTGTGGTCTTACGATGTCTTTACCGAATACGTCCGCCAAAGACTGAACAGCGAGGGTATCGCGCAAGGCGATCCTTGGAATCCTTGGGGCGGAATGGCCTGATTCCGGCAAGTTGCCGCCCCGATGATCACTCCTATGGGAACCTCCGCCGGCCAATCCGCTGACGAGGTTAACTCCCTTCGTCCGAAGGAACGATCAGGCGGGCCCGACCAGCGACGGCAGGCAGTCGGACGTTCCGAAACGATCCGTCGTCGTCCACGGGTGTCCGAGGTTGACGGCCTCGGTAGTCACCCAGTTTGTCACCCGCTCTGGCCGGCAGCCCCTCAGCGGCTCTACGGCTACCCTCACGCCATGCGATCCCCCTTGGTTGATCTGCTACCGATGACGCTGTGGCAACCCGGCAACCTCTACGCCGGAGGGCGACTGCACTTCTGGGTGGGTTGGAGTGATGAGCGGACCGTCGAGTGGCAGGGGCGTCAGATCCTGGCTGGGAAGCCCGGCGGCGCTGCGCGGATCAATCAACGCTACTTCCAGCCGGAGCAAGGTGACTAGGGCAGCGGCCCACGCTCAGCTTGGGAATCGGGTTGATCTGCACGCCCTGTAGCGGCATCCTGGAATTCAATGAACACGGAGCGTGTCGACGTAGTCCGTAGCATGCCCATCGCTACGCGGGATTGACCGCTGCATCGGGCACGCTACGGGCACAGGCACCTGGACGGTCGAAGGACCACGGCTGAGGTGATGGCATGGTGATGGAGCAGCGGCCAATTCCAGTCCAATCAATTAAGGGTGCCGATGACACCTCCACACAAAACCTCAAACTGCTCTTTTATCTGATCGAGATCGAGCGTCAAGCGAAAATCTTTAACGACTCCTTCGAGTCGGCAGTCGACGCCGCCACCGCCGGAAGCAACGCTGACGCATGGAAGAATATTCAAGCAGCGATGTTTGCCGGGATAATCGTGAGCAGGATGGTGACCTACGGCCAGGATCCAAAAGCGGAAGGATGGCCAGGCACCAACGGTCAGGCCAAGAAGTTGGCTAAGGAGGCCAAGAAGACTCGTATCAAGGAACTGCGTCGGTTACTCGCGCTCCCCGACAATGAGGACTACCCACTCTACGATTTAGGCAGAATCAGAAACAGCCTTGAGCACATCGACGAGTGGCTAGATAGGGCTCTATACGCGCCCTCAGACGTGGCCGCCCTGAGCGATTGGTACCTGGCCGGACGTAGCTTGATTCACTCCTCGGATGACCTCGGCAAGGGCGAGGGGGTTGCTGGACTTCGCGGCTTCTCGCCCGAAACTGGACGCGCCATTTTCCATCGCCACCAGTATGATTTGTTTGTCATCGACATTGAGATAGCCAAGGCGTATCACAATTCACGGGAAGTTCAGACCGACCTATTGAAGGAGATACGCGGAGGTTGCTTATTCGGCGGCGGTCAGGTGTTCCTATTCACGGACGATCTGGCTCAGCGGCATGACTGGTGGAGAAGCGAACGTGCCAAGATACTGGGCGAAGCGTCATCAAATCCACGCATCGACGGACGAGTCCGTTTGTGGATGAAGGTTCAAGACCAGTCTCAGTAATCGCAACAGCACCATTCAGTGCTGCCATCCCGTCTGCCGCCGACCCGCCCTATTGGGGAGCGGGCCGCCGCCCGGTCCGCCACGTCAAGACGGCCTTGGCGCACGTACGGACGCTGGCGGGCCGGGTGGCGGTCTGCTCGGCTCGCCCGGGTCGACGGCTGGCGGGATGGCCCTGCGCAACCACCCACGGACCGCAACCCGCCGACGGACCCCCGACCATCTCGGAGTCGTTGCGCCCCCGCCGGAGCGCGGTCACCGCGACCCACCCGCCGCCGCGACCCGCCGCACGGACCCGGCGCGCCCTTTCCTGCGCCGCGCCGCTCGGGGCGCGGCCCGGCCGGCTGCCGGCCCACCAACCTCAACCACCCTCGGCCCCACCGTCTGCGGCGGCCCCGGGCTTACCGCTCTCCGCGCCAGCCGCCCGGCGTCCTGCGTGGCCGGAGTCGGAGCGCCAGCGGAGCGACGGACGCGCGCCCAGGCGGCGGCGCGTGCGGCCCGTCTCGGGCCGCCTTGTCGGTCGCTCTCCCGTGGTGAGAATTAGCCTGCCGTCAGCCCACCGGGAACGCATCGTGCCTCTCACCGTCGATCAGGTCCGCGCCCTGGCCGCCGCAATGCCCGCTGGCAACCGGGCCATGGTGATCGTGCAAGCCGGCCTCGGGCTGCGCCTCGGCGAGCTGCTCGCACTGCGCGTCCAGGATGTGGACCACGTTGGCCGGACAGTTCGGATCGAATGGCAGTTCGCGCCACAGTCCAAGCTGCGCACCGAGCCGAAGACACGCCGATCGCGCCGAACCATCCCGCTCCCCCAGTGGTGGCGACCGCCATCCGCGAGCACTCGGCGCAGTTCCCGCCGGCTGCCGACGGCACCATGTTCACCACCCGCTTCGCCGGCCCCTACCGACACGACTACTACGGCTCGCGGATTTTCTCGGCGGCCGTCGAGCGGGCCTCGCTACCCAAGGGCACCACGAGTCACGACCTGCGGCACCACTACGCGGCGGTCCCGCTGATGCAGGGCGAGTCGGTCATCGTGGTCGCCGAGCGTTTGGGGCAGGAGAACGCAACCTTGGTCCTGTCGACGTACGGCCACCTGATGTTGGACTCGGAGGAACGCACCCGCCGCGCCGTCGATGACGCGTGGGGTGTGCCCCCGACGTGCCCCCGGGCAACGATTCAATCGCCTGACCTCCGGGAACAGGCCGGATTCAGACGTTGAAGCGGAACTCCACCACGTCGCCGTCCTGCATGACGTACTCCTTGCCCTCAATGCGGACCTTGCCCGCCGCCTTGGCCGCCGCCATCGAACCGTGCTCGACCAGGTCGTGGTACGAGACCACCTCGGCCTTGATGAAGCCGCGCTGGAAGTCGCTGTGGATGACACCCGCGGCCTCCGGAGCGGTGGCGCCGACCGGGACGGTCCAGGCGCGCGCTTCCTTGGGGCCGGCCGTGAGGTACGTCTGGAGACCGAGGGTGCGGAAGCCGACCCGGACGAGCTGGTTGAGGCCGGGCTCGTTCTGCCCGATCGACTCCAGCAGCTCGCGGGCCTCCTCCTCGGGCAGGTCCACCAGCTCAGATTCGATCTTGGCATCCATGAAGATGGCCTCGGCGGGGGCGACCAGGGCGCGCAGCTCGTCGAGGAACGTCTCGTTGGCCAGTTCGGCCTCGTCGACGTTGAAGACGTACAGGAAGGGCTTGGTGGTGAGCAGGTGCAGCTCGCGCAGGTGCTCCAGCTCGATCTTGGCGGCGGCGGCCCCGGAGTAGAGGGTGGTGCCGCCGTCGAGCACCTCGATCGCGGCCTTCGCGGCGGCGACGGCGGCGGCCCGGTCCTTGCGGAGCTTGGCCTCCTTCTCCAACCGGGGCAGCGCCTTGTCGAGGGTCTGCAGGTCGGCGAGGATCAGCTCGGTGTTGATCGTCTCGATGTCGTCGGCCGGGGAGATCTTGCCGTCGACGTGCACCACGTTCGGGTCGGAGAAGGCCCGGACGACCTGGCAGATCGCCGAGGCGTCGCGGATGTTGGCCAGGAAGGCGTTGCCCCGGCCCTGCCCCTTCGACGCGCCGCGGACCAGGCCGGCGATGTCGACGAACGACACCGGCGCCGGCAGCACCTTCTGCGAGGAGAAGATCTCGGCCAGCTTGCCCAGCCGCTCGTCGGGCAGCCCGACCACGCCGACGTTGGGCTCGATGGTGGCGAACGGGTAGTTCGCCGCCAGCACGTCGTTCTTGGTCAACGCGTTGAAAAGCGTGCTCTTGCCGACGTTGGGCAGGCCGACGATGCCGATGGTGAGACTCACGACGGGCCAGCTTACGCCGGTCCCGGCCGGGCCGGTCCAGGCGGCTCCGATTCGGCGCCGCGCCGGTGGTCGATCGTCGCTCCCACCGGGCCCGGTCGGGCGTTGCTAGTCTCCCGGTTCGATGTTCCGCTGCTGGAGGTGGGATGACCTCGACGTTGCCCGAGCTGTATATCGCCGTCGATGTGGAGGCGGACGGGCCGATCCCCGGGCCGTACAGCATGATCTCGCTGGGCATGGCCGTGACCGGCCGCCCCGACCTGACCTTCTACACCGAGTTGCGTCCCATCTCCGACGAGTTCGTTCCGGCGGCGTTGGCCGTCTCCGGCCTGGACCGGGACCGGCTGCTGCGGGAGGCGCCCACCGCGCAGGAGGCGATGTCCGCCGCGGCGGCCTGGGTCAACGGGCTGCGCCGGGTCGGCCGTCCGGTCTTCCTCGCCGCCCCGGCCGTCTGGGACGGCATGTTCGTGCACTGGTACTTCGTCCGCTTCGTCGGGCACAGCCCGTTCGGCGCGACCGGCTCTGGTGTTGATCTCCGCAGCTACTGGATGGGGTTGACCGGCAGCGAGTGGGCCCAGACCCGCCAGGGCACGATCAAGCACGAGCTGGGCCTGCACGACATGCCGCACACGCACCACGCCGGGGAGGACGCCGCCGAGCTGGCCCAGGTCTTCGACGCGGTGCTGCGCCGGCAGGCCGTCGACGAGGCGTGACGCTCAGCCGAGCAGGCGGGGGGCGATGACCGCCTCCCGTACGCTGCCGTCCGCGCCGCGGCTGACCTCGTACGCCGAGACGCCCTCGCGGTCCGCGATTGCCTCGACCAGCCGGGTGCCCCGGTAGACCAGGCCGACGCCGTCGTCGGTGCAGTGGCTGGTGGGGAGCGTGCCGTCGCCAACCAGCTCGTGCATGAGCGGGCGGCGCTGGCCCTCGCTGTCGTAGTGCACCCCGTTGCCGTACGGCAGCCAGGCCAGGCCCTCGGTGAAGCCGCGCAGCCGGGGGCCGAAGCTGTCGGTGGCACCGCCGACATGCCAGCAGATCGAGCCGGCGGAGACGCCGGCCAGCACCACGCCGGCCTGCCAGCACTCGTGCAGGATCTCGTCGAGCCCGTGCACCCGCCACACCGCGACCAGATTGGCCACGCTGCCACCGCCGACCCAGATCACGTCCTGGGCGAGCAGGTGGGCGCGGACGTCCTCGACGTTGGGCATCGGGAACAGGGCGAGGTGTGACAGCCGGAACCGGGTGTCGGCGAACGCGCCGTAGACGGCGGTCAGCGAGGTGGGCTGGTCGCCCACGGCCTGCCCGAGGTAGCAGACCCGTGGCTGCGGGCCGGCCTCGGCCAACTCGGCCGCCAGCTCGAAGACCGGGCTGGGGCGCAGGTCGTAGGGCCCGCGGTCGCCCCGGAAGAAGCCCATGCTGGTGGCGATGATGGTCGGTTCGCTGGCGGGCATCGGAGCGTCCTTCCGTCGGGGCGGTGCGGCGTCCATCCTGCCGCAGCCGGTCTTCCGCCCGCTCGGTGCGGGCCCGACCCGCCGCCGGCGGGCAACGGGTCGGGCCCCGCCAGGCTGGTGATCAACCAGACTGGTCGGGCCGCCGTTGGCGGGGAACCTCGACCTCGGGCCAATGACCCAGGGCCCGACGGTCGGCCGGGGGCAGTTGCCCGGCAGCGGCGCGGGGCAGGGTGAACCGGTCGGCGGCGGCCGGCCCGACCGAGACCGACTCGCGCAGCATCCAACGCACCTCGTCGGCCGTCCAGCCCAGCCCCGGCCGCGCGGCGATCTCGCGGATCAATCGCCGACCGACACTCGTGTCGTCGTCGTAGAAGCGCATGCACCAGTGGTGCGTCCACATCCCGAGCGCCCGCAGGCCCGCGTCGTCGAGGGAGCCGGCCAACCGGCCGCAGGCCGTGTCGGGGAAGCTCCGCTCCGGGTTGCCCGCCCGGTCCCGTTCGATGGCGCCCACGGCTGCCGGCGCGACGGCCCGCATCCGGCGATAGAAGGACTGCGCCACCGCGCGGGGCAGCGGCGGGAACGCACCCGGTGTCGACGCCGCCGCCCAACCCGCCACGCTCGTCATTTCGCCGCACCCCTTCTTCAGTTGGTGGCCGGACGCTACCCGGCACGACCGACACTTTCGGGCCGAAAACCCCACCGATCGTGGATAGCGACGATGACCTGGGACGTCTGTATCTGTGACAACGAAACGGGGGTGGTGGGTGGACGAGGACGAGCGCGCGCGGCTGGCCGAGTTCGTCGGCAGCCGGACTCCGGCGCTGATGCGGGTCGCGTACCTGCTGACCGGGGACCGCAACGCCGCCGAGGACCTGTTCCAGTCGGCGTTGGCGCGGACCATCCCGAAGTGGGGAACCATTCGGCACGCCGATCCCGAGGGCTACCTGCGGGTGGTGATGTACCGCGAGCAGATCAGCTGGTGGCGGCGACTGCGCCGGTGGCGGGAGACACCGCTCAACCCGGCCGACGAACCGGTCGGCGGCGACCCGAGCGGCGGCACCGACGTGCGGCTGGCGATGCGGGCCGCGCTGCGTCACCTGCCACCGGCACAGCGCGCGGTGGTGGTTCTCCGCTACTACGAGGACCTGCCCGAAGCCCGGGTGGCCGAGCTGCTGGGCTGCTCGGTGGGGACCGTACGCAGCCGTACCCATCGAGCGGTGAAGCGACTGCGCGACCTGCTGCCGGACGTCGACAGGCTGGAGGTACGGCGATGACCGAACCCTTCGAGCACCTCATCCGCTCCACCCTCACCGACCTGGCCGAGGAGGCACCGATCGTGCATGACCAGTTGAGCCGAGCGGAACGGCGGGTGCGCAACAGGCGCCGCGTCACGGTGACGGTGGGGGCGGTGAGCACCCTGGCGGCGATCCTGATCGCCACCCCGCTCGCCCTGGCCGCGACCGGCTCGGACGAGCCTCCCCCGGCTGTGCCCAGCCCGGCCGGTCCGGCGGCCGTGCCCAGCCCACCCGTGCCCACCCCGTCCGCGCCCACCACGGTGCCGACGGTCGTACCGAGCCCCGGGGGCGCGCCCGGGGACCCGTCAATCACACCGGGCCCGCCCGGTGTGCCGGGCCGCCCGACGGTCTCACCAACCCCGTCGACTCCGCCGGGCCCGCCCGGCGTGCCGGGCCGCCCGACTGCCTCGCCGAGCCCGTCGCGTTGAGCAGACCCGGTCAGGTCGGTGGTTCTTCCGGCCCGGCCTGACCGGTCAACCCAGGAGATTCCGGTCACCTTCGCCCGGCGCTCCCCGTACCGACGAGCGCCGTGCGAACCCGCCGACGGGAGGGGACCCTCCACCGAATTTGTCGAGGCCGGCATGCCCGCTCATTCTTGGACCATGACCGATCCCGGACACCCGAGGTGCGAGCTGCGGGGGCAACGATGAGCACCGCCATGGCCCGGGTGCCCGACTCCCTGCGGGGGCAGATCGTCACCCCCGGCGACCGCCGGTACGCGCAACTGCGCTCGACGTACACCAGGTCGGCGTCACCGGCCGCGGTCCTGCTGCCGAAGACCACCGCGCAGGTGGTCGACGCGCTCCGCTACGCGCGGGAGCAGCGGCTGCCCATCGCGGTCCGCAGCGGCGGGCACGGCCTGTCCGGAGCCTCGTCCAACAACGGCGGGGTGGTCATCGACCTGTCCATGCTCAACCGGGTTCAGGTGATCGACGAGCGGGCCGGCCTGGTCCGGGTCGAGGCCGGCGCGCGCTGGGCGAACGTGGCGAAGGCGCTGGCCCCGTACGGCCTGGTGATCAGCTCGGGTGACTACGGCGGCGTCGGCGTCGGCGGTCTTGCCACCGGCGGTGGTGTCGGCTGGCTGGTCCGCGCCCACGGCCTCACCATCGACCGGGTCCGCGCCGTCGAGGTGGTGCTGGCGGACGGGACGCTGGTACGCGCGGACGCCCACCACGAGCCGGAGCTGTTCTGGCTGGTCCGTGGCGCCGGGGCCGGCGCGGGCATCGTGGTGGCCTTCGAGATCGAGGCGGCCGAGCAGCGCAACGTCGGTGTCGCGCAGCTGGTCGTCGAGGCGCATCCGGACGGTCGCACCGTCCGGGAGTGGACGACCTACCTCGCCCAGGCGCCACGGGAGTTGTCAGCGGCCGCAGTGGTGTTCGCGGAGGGTCGATCGGTCCTCATGTCCATCACCGCCGTGGTCGCCGCCGAGAGCCTGCGCCGGGCCCGACCGGCGGTGGAACCGCTGCTCGCCATCGGCAAGGTGCTCGAACACCGGACCGACCTGCTGCCCTACCCGACGCTGGTACCGACCGCGCACCTCAACCCCAACGTCGGGCAGCAGCGTGGCACGACCACGAACGGTCTGTTCACCGCACTGGACGACGCCGGGGCGCGGGCCGTGACGCGAGCGGTGACCGGGCCGGGGCGGGCGGTGGTCCAGCTCCGCTCGTTGGGCGGAGCGGTGAACGACGTCGCCTCCGACGCGACCGCGTACCCGCATCGCCACCAGGACACGCTGATCGTGGCCTCGGTGTTTCCGCCGCAGGCCGATGCCGCGTTGAACGCCGCGTGGCGGGCCGCCGGGGCACGCGCCGACGGCGCGTACGTCAACTTCGAGAGCCGGCCCGACCCGGCGGCGTTCGCCCGGATCTACCCGGGCGAGACCGGGGCCCGGGTCCGGCGGCTGTGGAAGCGGTACGACCCGGACGGTGTGTTCCGATCGGCCCTGCTGACCGGCCAGGCCAACCGCGCCGGTCAGGGCAACCGATCCAGCCCCGCCGGCCAGGCCGAGCGAACCAGTCAGGGCTCCCGCGCCGGCCGGTCCGGTCAGCCGCACCGACGCCGCCGCTGACCGGGAGGCGGGTCCTGCGGCCCCGCGCACACCCAGGTCCGATTCCCGCCAGCCGATGACCGGTCGAGCGGGGCATCATCGGTGACATGGAGATGGACTTCGAGCGGTGTTACCGGGCCGTGGACAGCCGTGACCAGCGGTTCGACGGCTGGTTCTACACCGGTGTGACGTCCACCGGGATCTACTGCCGGCCGTCCTGCCCGGCGATCACGCCGAAGCGACAGAACGTCCGATTCTTCCCGTCCGCCGCCGCCGCGCAGGGCGCCGGGCTGCGCGCCTGCCGCCGCTGCCGGCCGGACGCCGCGCCCGGCTCACCGCTCTGGGACGTCCGCGCGGACGTGGTCGGTCGGGCGATGCGGCTGATCGCCGACGGGGTTGTCGACCGGGACGGGGTACCGGGGTTGGCCTCCCGGCTGGGCTACACCGAGCGGCACCTGCACCGGATGTTGAGCGCCGAGATGGGCGCCGGGCCGCTCGCGCTGGCCCGGGCCCAACGCGCCCAGACCGCCCGGATCCTGATCGAGACGACCGACCTGGCGATGGCCGAGATCGCGTTCGCCGCCGGCTTCGGCAGCGTGCGGCAGTTCAACGACACGCTTCGCGAGGTGTACGCGAGCGCCCCGTCGGACCTGCGCACGGCCCGTGGCCGCCAGCAGGGGCCGGCCGGGGCGGGGACCATCTCGCTCCGGCTGGCGTACCGCCCGCCGCTGCACGCCCGGGCGCTGCTGGACTTCCTCGCGGTGCGGGCGCTGCCCGGCGTGGAGGCGGTCCGCGACGGGACGTACCACCGGGGTCTGCGGTTGCCGCACGGCACCGGCCAGGTGGCGCTGACCCCGGCGGACGGGCACGTGGCGGCGACGTTGCGGCTCGCCGACCTGCGCGACCTGGCGCCGGCGGTGGCCCGCTGCCGCCGGTTGCTCGACCTGGACGCGGACCCGGCGGCAATCGACGCCACGTTGGCCGCCGACCCGGCGCTGGCCCCGGCGGTCACCGCCGAACCCGGCATCCGTGTCCCCCGCGTCGTCGACGGCTTCGAGCAGGCCGTCCGCGCCATCATCGGCCAGCAGGTCTCGGTAACGTCCGCAAGAACAACCCTCACCCGCCTCCTGACCGCCCACCCTCGTGTTGATCATGAAGTTGTTGCCACCGACGACGGCGTGTCCGGACAACAACTTCATGATCAACGGGGTGGGGGGCCGCAGGGGGGTGAGCTGCGCGGGTTTTTGAGCGCGGAGGAGCTTTTGTCGCTGCCGGACTCGGGGTTCGGGATGCCGGTGGGGCGGCGGGAGGCTCTGCGGGGGTTGGCTCGGGCCGTTGTGGACGGGTCTGTCGACCTCGCCGCCGGGGTAAATCGGGAGGAGGCCGTTCGGCGGCTGCTCGCGCTGCCCGGCATCGGCCCGTGGACCGCCAACTACCTGGCCATGCGCGCCTTCGGCGACCCGGACGTCCTCCTCAGCTCCGACCTCGCGGTCCGGCGCGGCGCCGCCGCGCTCGGCCTGCCCGACACCCCACCAACCCTCGACAGGTACGCCGAGCGCTGGCGCCCCTGGCGGTCCTACGCCACGATCAGACTCTGGAGAGCGGCATGAACATCGACAGCACCGTACTGAACACACCGGCCGGCCCACTGAGCATCCTCGCCGGTCCCGACGGTGACGTACGGGCGGCCGGCTTCACCCCGGACCCGGCGGTGCTGCTGTCCCTGGTCCACCCGGCCCTGCGGGCACCGCTACGGGATCGGGCCGACCTCGGCCCGGTCAGCGCGGCGGTCCACTCCTACCTGGACGGTGACCTCGCCGCCATCGACACCGTGCCGGTGCGCCAACGCACCGGTGGCGAGTTCATGGCGCACGCCTGGCAGGTGCTGCGTGAAGTGCCGCCGGGCACCCCGGTCACCTACACCGGGTACGCCGCGCTGGCCGGTCGACCACCGGCGGTCCGAGCCGCAGCGGCCGCCTGCGCCCGGAACGCGGCAGCCCTCTTCGTGCCCTGCCACCGGGTTCTTCGCACCGACGGCACGCTCGGCGGCTACCGCTGGGGGCTGGACGTGAAGAAGTGGCTTCTCGGTCATGAGCGACGCTTGACAACAAGCTGACAGAGGCATCGACACTCATTGACGCTACCGTCTGGTAGTGCCTGTGGAGAGCGACGGCGACCCGGCCGCCCGGGCCGCCGCGGGCACCCACCCCGTGCACAACCTCTGGCGGCTGCGCCCCTACCTGCGCCCGTACGCCGCAGAGTTCGCCTGGCTGCTCGTCGCTGGCCTCGCCGGCACCGCGGCCGGGATCGCCGTACCACTGGTCGTGCAGCGGGTAGTGGACGGGCCGGTGGCCCGACACGAACCGGCCGGGCTGCTCCAGCTCGGCGGCCTGGCGCTGCTGCTCGGCGTCGTCGAGGCGGTGCTCATCTTCATCCGCCGGTGGGTGCAGTCGTCCTCGGCGGTGGGCATGGAGGCGGCGCTGCGCGCCGACGTCTACGCCCACCTGCAACGGCTGCCGACCAGCTTCCACGACCGCTGGCAGTCCGGCCAGTTGCTCTCCCGGATCACCAGCGACCTGTCGGTGATCCGCCGGTTCCTCTCCTTCGGCGTCTTCTTCCTGGTGCTCAACCTGACCACGTACGTGGTAGTGGTGGTGCTGCTGATCAACCTGCACCCGGCGCTCGGGGTGCTGGTCGCGGCCAGCGCGGTGCCGCTGCTGCTGATCAGTCGCCGGTTCGGCCGGCACTACCACGCCGCGTCCCGCCGGATGCAGGATCAGCAGGGCGACGTGGCGACGCTGGTCGAGGAGACCGCGCAGGGCCTGCGCACCATGAAGGCGTACGGGCGGGGGCCCGAACTGGCCGCTCGCTTCGCCGGTGCAGCCCGGCGGCTGCACGACACGGGCGTCGGCAAGGGGCGGCTGCTGGCGAACACCTCGGCGCTGCTCGACCTGGTGCCCAACGTGACACTGGGCGTGGTGCTGGCGGCCGGGGCGGCCGCCGCCGCGCAGGGCGCGCTCACCATCGGCGAGCTGGTCGCGTTCGTCAGCCTCCAACTGATGCTCATCTGGCCGGTGCAGTCCCTGGGTTGGATCATCGCCAACGGTCAGGAGGCGGCCACCGCCGCCGACCGGATCCAGGAGGTGCTGGACACTCCACCGGAGATCGTGGATTCTGCCGGCGCTGTCGCGTTGCCACGCGACGCGGTGCACGGTCGGCTGCGCTTCGAGCGGGTCTCGTTCAGCTACCCGGGTGCCACCACGGGGGTGCTGCGCGAGATCGACCTGACCATCGAGCCGGGCGAGACGCTGGCCCTGGTCGGCGCCACCGGCTCCGGCAAGAGCACGCTGCTCTCCCTGGTGCCCCGGCTGCACGACGTGAGCACCGGCCGGATCACCCTCGACGGGCACGACCTGCGAGAGCTGCGGCTGGCCTCGCTGCGTCGGCTGGTCGGCGTGGCGTTCGAGGAGCCAACCCTCTTCTCCATGTCGGTGCGGGAGAACCTCACCCTGGGTCGCCCGGACGCCGGTGACGACGAGATCCGCGCCGCCCTCGCACTGGCCCAGGCCGACTTCGCGTACGACCTGCCCTGGGGGTTGGCGACCCGGGTGGGCGAGCAGGGGTTGTCCCTCTCCGGCGGGCAACGGCAACGACTCGCGTTGGCGCGGGCCGTGCTCGGCCGACCGGCGGTGCTGGTGATGGACGACCCGCTCTCCGCTCTCGACGTGCACACCGAGGCCCTTGTCGAAGCGGCGCTACGGCGGGTCCTGCGCGACAGCACCTCGCTGCTGGTGGTGCACCGGCCGTCGACGATCGCGCTGGCCGACCGGGTCGCCCTGCTGGAGGACGGACGGATCACCGCGACCGGCCGGCACTCCGACCTGCTGGCCACCGTTCCGGCGTACCGGGCGCTGCTCGCCGCCGAGCCACCCGCCGGGCAT
The DNA here is from genome assembly GCF_018070325.1 of Micromonospora sp. H61. Classification (GTDB taxonomy): domain Bacteria; phylum Actinomycetota; class Actinomycetes; order Mycobacteriales; family Micromonosporaceae; genus Micromonospora; species Micromonospora salmantinae. Next base: position 16,750 of record NZ_JAGPXY010000062.1, on the reverse strand, counting down.
CCGCCGGCCGGGGCCAGCGGCCCGAGTTCGTCCCCTTCGGACGGCTGGGGGCTGGTGCGCTCGTGAGCGTGCCGGAGCAGGCCGCCCCACCTCCGGAGGAGGAGCCCGAGCTGACCCGCTGGCGCGGAACCGCCACCGACCCGGAGGCTGACCGCAGTCGAGCCGAGGACACCAGCCCCGAGGCGGTGGCCCGGCTGCGCCGGCTCAGCCGCACCCTGCTGGGCGACCTGCTCCGCCCGCATCGGAGGCGTCTCGCCGCGGCCGTCGCCCTGCTGCTGGCCCAGAACGCCGCCGCGATGGCCGGCCCGTACCTGGTCATGATCGGTATCGACCGGGCAATCCCGCCGTTGCGCGCCGGCGACGCCGGCCCGCTGGTCACCGTCGCCGGGGCGTTCGCGGTGGCCGCGGTGACCGAGTACGCGGCCCGCCGCGGCTTCCTCACCCTCTCCGCCCGGATCGGCCAGGCCGTCCTGCTCGACCTGCGGCAGCGGGTGTTCGGGCACTTCCTGCGGCTGTCGGTGGGCTTCCACGAGCGGTACACGTCCGGCCGGATGGTCTCCCGGCTCACCAGTGACCTGGACTCGATCGCCGAGCTGGTCGACGGTGGGATCGACAGCCTGGTGCTGGCCGGGCTCTCCATCCTGTCGGTGGCCGCCATCCTGCTCTGGCTGGACCTGCCGCTGGCGGCCGTGACGCTGTTCGCGTTCCCGTTCCTGTTCTGGCTCTCCCGCTGGTTCGCCCGGTCGTCGGCCAGCGCGTACCGACGGACCCGGGACGCTGTCGCGCTGGTCATCGTGCACTTCGTCGAGTCGATGCGGGGCATCCGGGCGGTGCAGGCGTTCCGCCGCGAGCCTCGCAACCAACGGATCTTCGTGGCGCTCGGCGACGACTACCGGCGGAGCAGCCTGCACGCGTTCCGGCTGATCGCCACGTACTCGCCCGCGATCAAGCTGATCGGCAACGTCACAGTGGCGGTGGTGCTCTGCTACGGCGGTTGGCGGGTGCTCGGCGGGCAGACCGAGATCGGTGTGCTCGCCGCGTTCCTGCTCTACCTGCGCCGCTTCTTCGAGCCGATGCAGGAGCTGAGCCAGTTCTACAACTCGTTGCAGTCGGCCACCGCCGCACTGGAGAAGCTGGCCGGGGTGCTCGACGAACGACCGGCCGTCGCCGAACCGGCCCGGCCCACACCGCTGCCGACCGGCCCCCGCCGTGGTGAGTTGATCTTCCGGGCGGTCGGCTTCGGCTACCGGGCCGACACCCCGATTCTCTGCCGGCTGGAGTTGACGGTGCCGGCCGGGCAGACCGTGGCGCTGATCGGCCCCACCGGGGCGGGCAAGTCGACGATCGCGAAGCTGGTCGCCCGTTTCCACGACCCCGACACCGGCACGGTCCGGCTGGACGGGGTCGACCTACGCGACGTACGCGACGCCGACCTGCGCCGCGCGGTGGTGCTGGTGACGCAGGAGAACCACCTGTTCAGCGGGACCGTCGCGGAGAACATCCGGTTCGGTTGCCCAGGGGCCGACGACGCCGCCGTCCAGGCCGCCGCGCGGGCGATCGGCGCGCACGACTTCATCGCCGCACTACCCGAGGGGTACGCCACTCAGGTGCACCGGCGCGGCGGCCGGCTCTCTGCCGGGCAGCGGCAGCTGGTCGCGTTCGCCCGCGCGTTCCTGGCCGACCCGACAGTGCTCATCCTGGACGAGGCGACGTCGTCGCTGGACGTGCCGACGGAACGTCTGGTGCAGCGGGCACTCGGCACCATCCTGCGCGACCGCACCGCACTGGTGATCGCCCATCGTCTCTCCACGGTGGAGACCGCCGACCGGGTGCTCGTCCTCGACGGCGGAAGGGTCGTCGAGGACGGCCCACCCGCCGTGCTGGCCGAGGCCGACGGCCGGTACGCCGCCCTGCACCGCCAGTGGCGTGACTCGCTGATCTAGTCGGGCCGCCCCGTCGCGGCCACAACCGCCGGCCGGTGTGTTCGGCCGCAACTACGTCGCCCCGCACCCGGTAGGTGCCTACGATCGCAGAATGACCGATACGGCGAGGACGGCCCGCGCCGGCGTTCCCGAGCGTCCGACCCTGGACGGGCTCGAGGAGAGCTGGGCACGCCGCTGGCAGGAGGAAGGCACGTACGCGTTCGACCGCTCGAAGCAGCGGAGCGACGTGTTCTCGATCGACACCCCGCCGCCGACCGTATCGGGCGAGTTGCACATGGGGCACGTCTTCTCGTACACGCACACCGACACGACGGCGCGGTACCAGCGGATGCGCGGCAAGGCCGTCTTCTACCCGATGGGCTGGGACGACAACGGCCTGCCCACCGAGCGCCGGGCGCAGAACGTGTACGGGGTGCGCTGCGATCCGGCGCTGCCGTACGACCCGGTGTGGCGGCCACCGGCGGCTCCGGTCGACGACGCGGCCCGCCGCGACCCCACCCCGATCTCCCGGCGTAACTTCATCGAGCTGTGCGAACGGCTGACGGTCACCGACGAGCAGGCCTTCGAGGCGCTGTGGCGGCGGCTCGGGCTCTCGGTTGACTGGTCCCTGACGTACACGACCATCGGCCGGATCGCCCGGACCACCAGCCAACGGGCGTTCGTCCGCAACCTGCGCCGCGGCGAGGCGTACCAGTCGGAGGCGCCGACCCTCTGGGACGTCGGCTTCGCCACCGCCGTCGCCCAAGCGGAGTTGGAGGACCGGGAGCGCCCCGGCGCCTACCACCGGCTGCGGTTCACCGCGGCCGACGGGCGGGAGGTGCTCATCGACACCACCCGACCCGAGCTGTTGCCGGCGTGTGTGGCGCTGGTCTGCCACCCCGACGACGAGCGGTACGCCGACCTGGTGGGCGGCACCGTGCGCAGCCCGCTGTTCGACGTCGAGGTGCCGGTGTACGCCCATCCCCTCGCCGAGCCCGGCAAGGGCACCGGCGTCGCGATGGTCTGCACCTTCGGTGACCTGACCGACGTGACCTGGTGGCGTGAGCTGGGGTTGGACACCCGGGTGGTGATCGGCCGGGACGGTCGGTTGCTTCCCGAGCCGCCGCACGGGGTGCCGGCCCAACCGTACGCGGCGTTGGCCGGGCAGACCGTCAACGGCGCCCGCCGGGAGATCGTCGGGATGCTGGCCGACGCCGGTGACCTGATCGGCGAGCCGCGCCCGATCACCCACCCGGTCAAGTTCTACGAACGCGGTGACCGGCCACTGGAGATCGTCTCCACTCGACAGTGGTATCTGCGCAACGGCGGCCGGGACGAGGCGCTGCGGGCCATGCTGCTGGGCAGGGGCGAGCAGCTGCACTGGGTGCCGGCGCACATGAAACACCGCTACGACAACTGGGTGGGCGGCCTCAACGGGGACTGGCTGGTCAGCCGTCAACGCTACTTCGGCGTGCCGGTGCCGGTGTGGTACCGGCTCGACGACACTGGCGAGCCGGACTGGTCCCACCCTCTCACGCCGGACGAGTCCGCGCTGCCGGTCGATCCATCCAGCGATCCGGCACCCGGTTACGACGAGTCGCAACGCGGCCGGCCGGGCGGCTTCATCGGCGACCCGGACGTGCTGGACACCTGGGCCACGTCCTCGGTGACCCCGCAGATCGTCGGTGGCTGGGAAACCGATCCGGACCTGTTCGCCCGGGTCTTCCCGATGGACCTACGCCCGCAGGGGCAGGAGATCATCCGGACCTGGCTCTTCGACAGCGTGGTCCGTTCGCACTTCGAGCACGGCGTGCTGCCCTGGCGGGACACAGTCCTCTCGGGCTGGATCCTCGACCCCGACCACAAGAAGATGGCCAAGTCCAAGGGGAACGTGGTCACCCCGCTGGCCCTGTTGGAGCAGCACGGCTCGGACGCGGTGCGCTACTGGGCGGCAAGCGGCAAGCCCGGCATGGACCTGGCCTTCGACCCAGCGCAGATCAAGGTCGGCCGGCGACTGGCCACCAAACTGCTCAACGCGTCCAAGTTCGCGCTCGGGCTGGGCGCTGCGGACGCGTTGCGCGCCCCGTCGACCACTCCACTGGACCGGGCCATGCTCGCCGAGCTGGCCACCGTGGTCACCGCCACGGGCACCGCCTTCGACTCGTACGACCACACGGCGGCCCTGCAGGTCACCGAGGCGTTCTTCTGGCGGTTCTGCGACGACTACATCGAGCTGGTCAAGGAGCGGGCCTACGGCACCGGCGCGGCGGCGGACTCGGCACGGGCGGCGCTGGCCTCGGCGCTGTCGGTGCAGCTGCGGTTGTTCGCCCCGGTGCTGCCGTACGTGACCGAGGAGGTCTGGTCGTGGTGGCGGTACGGCTCTGTGCACCAGGCGCCGTGGCCCACCACCTACGAGGTGGCCCGGACGATCGAGGGCTCGGGTGACCCGGCGCTTCTGCGGCTCGCCGGTGACGCGTTGAGCCAGGTGCGACGGGCCAAGTCGGAGCGGAAGCTGTCGATGAAGGCGGAGGTGCCGTTGGCGGAGGCGCTCGGCCCGGCGGCGCTGCTGGAGCAGCTCACGCTGGTCGCCGACGACCTACGGGCGGCGGGCCGGATCGGCAAACTCGACCTGCTCCCGGACCGTACCCCGGAGCTGGTCATCGCCTGCGCGTTCTGACCCGGGGCCGCCGCCGCCCGCTCGGGCGGCGGCGGACCGGCGGGTCACCAGCCGCGCAGGAAGCGCAGCCCGAGCAGGAACGCGATCACGGCGGGCCCCACCAGCAGGGTGATCGCCTGGAGGCGGTACGGCATCCGGTGCCGGGTCAGCTCGCCCGCGTTGCCCAGCACGATGGCCCCGGCCAGCATCAGGAACGCGCCCCACCAACCGGTCTCCAGGTGGATCAGATCCACCCGGATCAGTTGCAGGGTCACGCCGAGCAGCGCTCCGGTCAGCGCGAGCAGGGCCACCGCCCGGTGCAGGCCCCGGGCCAACGGGTGGGCCGCGCGCCAGCCGTAGGTGCCGGCCACCGCCAGGCAGGGCAGCACCACCATGAGCGGCCAACCTCGCCCCATCACGCCGAACATCAGCAGCGCGCCGACCGCGAAGACCATGGTGCCGACGCAGGCGAGCATGTACCCGGCGAAGGCCCGTCCGCCGCCGCGAGCCAGCAACGGCCCACCGCTGGCCGCGATCAACGCGGCCGGGATCAGGATGAACACCGCCCACCAGTGGAACTGGCCGCTGCCCTGAGCCGCCGTGGCGACAGTGGCACAGGCCAGCCCGGCGACGGCCAGGCTGGTCAGCCACGGCCGGCTGCTCCGGGAGTATGGCTCAGCCAACGACGTCCGCTCCGCTTCGACGCTCACGCCCACCAGCCTGGCCCGACGTGGCCCGACCGGTCCATCCGGCCAGCCCTACCGCCGCGCGGGGGCTGGCCGGAACAGCGTCCCGCACGGCTGTCAGCTCGTCTCGCCAGCCACGCTGAACGAACGCAGGCGGTCGATGGCGAGCACCGTGAAGCCGACGCTGACCAGCGCGGTCATCACCGACGCCACCGGCACCGACACGCTGGTCTCCAGCAGCCCGGTGGGGGCGATCCGGTCGGCGAGGGCGATCACGTACTGCTGGATGGAGAGCACCTTGGTGCCGCTGACGAAGTTGCCCAGCAGCCCCTCCCAGATCAGCACGTAAACCAGCCCGAGCAGCACCGGCCGCCTGGTGACCAGGCTGAGCGCGAGGAACAGCGCCGAGTACGCCAGCGCGCCGAGCGCCGCCGCGACCGCCAGCGCCAGTCCGAGGCGTACCGAATCGGCGAGCACGCCCGCGACGTAGAGCGGCACCGCCACGGTGACCGCGGTTACCCCCGCGGCGACAGCGAGCTTCGGCAGCACGATCTGCCAGCGCGGCAGCGGCTTGGTCAGGATGTGCACCACGGTGCCGTCGTCGATCTCGGCGCCCAGCACGCCCGTGCCGATGATCAGCGCGACCACCGGCAGCACCACGGCCAGCCCGAGGCCGACCAGCACCGGCGGCCCCCACTCGCCCGGGTCCACCCCCAGCGACCGGCAGAGCACGGCCAACCCGAGCAGCACCAACGGCAGCGGTAGCAGCAGCAGGAACCGACGTCGGCCGAACAACCCGCGCGCGGTGATCCAGGTAACTGTCGACATGTCAGGCCTCCACCAGGTAGGAGAAGACACTCTCCAGGGACTCGTCGGACGGCACCAGCTGGCGTACCCGGATGCCTTTGTTCAGCGCGATCCGGGGCAGCGCCCGGGTGAACGCGCCGTAGTCACCGGCCCGCACGGTCAGGCCCGTTGGGTCCAACTCGACCCCACTGACCGACGGCTCGGCGATCAGCGCGACGGCCAGGGCCCGGTCGTCGGTGGAGCGCACCGCGAAGACGTGCGGGCGGTTGGTCATCAACCGGCGGATGGTCCGGAAGTCGCCGGAGGCGGCCAACCGGCCGGCCACCATCACCTGCACCGTTCCGGAGACCTGTTCGACCTCCTCCAGGATGTGCGAGCTGAACAGGATCGTCCGGCCGGCGTCACCGAGGGTGTGCAGCAGCTGCATCATGTGCAGCCGCTGACGCGGGTCCATGCCGTTGAACGGCTCGTCGAGCAGCAGCACCTGCGGGTCGTGCACCAGCGCGGCGGCCACCCGGGCACGCTGGCGCATGCCCTTGGAGTACGTGCCGATCCGGCGGTCCTGCGCCGACTCCAGCTCCACCAGGTCGATCGCCCGTCGGGCCGCGGCCGCCGGATCGGGCAGCCGGTGCAGCTTCGCGCTGGCCAGCACGAACTCGTACGCGGTGAGGAAACCCTGCACCGCCTCCCGCTCGCTGACCAGCCCCAGCCGCCGGTAGACGTCGGGGTTTCGCCAGGTCGGCTCGTCGTCGAGAGTGACAGTGCCGCGTGACGGGGCGAGGAACCCGGCCATCATGTGCAGCAGGGTGGTCTTGCCGGCGCCGTTCGGGCCGAGCAGGCCGGTCACGCCCGGGCCGAGGACCATGCTGATGTCGTTGACAGCGACCACGTTGCCGTACCACCGGGACACCCCGGTCAGGCTCAGCGTGCTCATCAGGAGGCGACCTTCCGGTAGCGGGCCAGCAGGAGGGCGGTCGCGCCGGCGACCAGCAGCACCGCGGCCAGGGCGTAGACCGGGCCGAACCCGCCGATCATCATCTCGCCCGGATCGCCCTCGACCAGCAGGTCACCCAGCGACCAGATGCCCACCCCCTGCACCAGCGTGGAGGGTGAGGCGAGCCCGGCCAGCTCGTTGGCGGCGCGCGACGGCAGGATGCTCAGCACCCCGACGATCGGGGTGGTCATCAGGAAGACCGCCACCACCCCACCCGCGGCGAAGGCGCGCTTGCCGGTCAGCGAGGCGACCAGCAGCCCGACCGAGGCGAAGACCACAGCCCACAGCCCGGCGTAGAGCAGGCCGGGCAGCAGGTCGAGCAGCTCGTTCCACACCCCGCGCATGCCCTGCTTGGTGGTGAACGCGGCACCCAGGAACATCAGCAACTGGGGTCCGCCGAGCAGCAACCAGAGGGCGGTGACCAGCGCCAGCAGCTTGGCCAGCGCGTAGTCGGCGCGCGGCAGCGGCCGGGAGAAGTACAGCGGCAGCACACCGCTGCGCAGGTCCCGAGAGACCAGCTCCGGGGCGACGACCGCGACGAAGAAGATGACCAGCCAGCTCATCGCGTCGGCGAACTGGGCGTACGTGGCGACCGGCTCGCCGATCTGGCTGCGTACCGCGGCCAGGGCCACCGCGACCAGGGAGACGATGCCGACCACCAGCCACGGGAAGATCTTGGCCTTGGCGCTGCGCCCGAACCCGAACGCGGTGCGCAGACCGTGCAGGTAGAGCGCGCCGAAGACCTGTCGGCGGCCGAGCCTCGCACCCTCGTAGCGTTGGTAGCCGATGTCGTGGATGACGCCGGTCGGCGTGGGGCGCAGGGCGGCGGTGGACGGCTCAGGCATTAGTGAGCTCCCTCGTGGCGAAGAGTTCGGCCACCCGGTGCCGGCGCTGGTCCAGTCGGTGCAGTGGCAGGTCCAGTTCGGCGACCGCACCGAGGATCAGGTCGTAGGTGCCGTCGTCGGCGAGCGGCACGAGGAGCAGTCGCCCGTCCCGGGCGACAGGCAGTTTCAGCTCGGCGAGTCGGGCGGCGAGTTCCTCGGTGCCCTCGCTGACCTCGACGGCGAGCACGTCGGTGGCCGAGGTCATCGCGGAGATGTTGTCGGCGCGCAGCAGTTTGCCGCCGTCGATGGCGATCAGCGTGTCGCAGATCCGCTCCACCTCGCCGAGCAGGTGCGAACAGACCAGCACGGAGATGCCGAACTCGGTGCCGATCCGGTGTACCAGGGCCAGCATGGCGTCGCGGCCGGCCGGGTCCAGGCCGTTTGTCGGTTCGTCCAGCAACAGCAGGTCGGGGTCGTGCACCAGCGCCTGGGCCAGCTTGACGCGCTGCTTCATGCCGGTCGAGTAGCCACCGACCGGGCGATAGCGCTCCTCGTAGAGCCCCACGTGCCGCAGCGCCTCCGAGGCCCGCTCGCGGGCCGCGGTGCGGGGAAGGCCGCTCATTCGACCGAGGTGGGTGACCAGTTCGGCGGCGGACAGGTCCGGTGGGAGGCAGTCGTGTTCCGGCATGTAGCCGACCCGGTTGCGGACAGCCGCCGGGTCTGCGGTCGGGTCGATGCCGAGCACCGAGACCTGACCGCTGGTTGGTGCGATCAGGCCGAGCAGAATCTTGATCAAGGTGGATTTGCCGGCGCCGTTCGCGCCCACCAGGCCGATGATCCCGGGCTCGACGGCGACGGTGAGGTCGGCCAGCGCGGTGACCCGACCTCCGTACGTCTTGGTGAGCGACTGGGTCGCGATCAGTGTCACGGGCCCAGCGTAGGGAGTCGATGCCCAGCAGAGACACCGGCACGCCCCCGGCACTCCCCTGATCCTTTCCCCGCCGCACCCCTAAGGTCCCCGCTGAGGGCTCCCGCGACGTTTCCGCCGGTCCCGCGTCCGACCCGACCCCGCCTTGGGAAAGACCCGTCCAAGGTGACACCATTCACCTCCCGTTCACCAGGCATCGACCCGCCCGGTGATCGACCGACGACGCGGGAGGGATCCTGATGGCCGAGGTGGGCGTCCCCAAGGTGAGCGTCGTGGTGCCGGCGTACAACTGCGGCCCACACATCGAGAAGCTCGCCGCCTCGCTGCTGCGTCAGTCACTGCCCGCCGACGAGTTCGAAGCCATCTTCGTCGACGACGGCTCGACCGACGACACGGCGGAGCGGCTGGACCGGCTGGCCGCCGAGCACCCGCACATCACTGTGGTGCACATCGAGAACTCCGGCTGGCCGTCGCGTCCGCGCAACCTCGGCGTCGAGCACGCCCGCGGCGAGTACGTCTTCTTCGCCGACGACGACGACTGGTTCGCCGACGAGGCACTGGAGCGGCTCTACGCCTGCGCGAAGGCGAACGACGCCGACATCGTGGTGGGGAAGATGGCCGGGTACGGACGTCCCGTGCCGCGGGAGCTGTTCCGCAAGAACCGCTTCGACGCCACCCTCGGCAACTCCCCGCTGGTCGACAGCCTGACCTGTCACAAGTTGTTCCGGCGGTCGTTCCTCAACGAGCATGGCCTGCGGTTCCCGGAGGGCGGCAAGCGTCGGCTGGAGGACCACTCACTGGTCATCCGGGCCTACTTCCTGTCCCGGCGCACCTCAGTGCTGTCCGACTACGTCTGCTACCACCACGTCCATCGGGGCGACGCGCGCAACGTCACCGCGAGCGAGCTGGACCCGGCGAGCTACTTCGCCAGTGTGCGGGAGGCGTTGGACGTCGTGGACGCCAACACCGAGCCGGGTCAGCTGCGGGATCGGCTGCACCGGCGCTGGCTGCGCAACGAGATGCTCAGCCGGCTGCGCGGCAAGCGGCTGCTGAACGCCCGCGAGGCGTGGCTGGAGCAGGTCGCGCTGGAGATCCAGAAGATCATTCAGGATCGCTTCGCCCCGGGCGTCGCGGGTGGTCTGCCACCCCTGCTCCGAGCCGTGGCGTACCTGGCGGAGCAGGGGCGCGTCGCGGACCTGCGCAGGCTTGCCCGCTGGGAGGCGGGCATCGCCGCACACGGCACTGTCGATGAATTCCAACGTGTCGACCACGCCGTCACGGTGACCGTCGCCGCCGAGCTGCGCGCCGCGGACCAGCCGGTCGGGTTCCGCGCCGATGATGGCCGCGACGTGCTGATGCTTCCGATGGAAGAGGTCGCCCCCGAGGTGCTCGACGCCACCGCGCAGGTGCGCAAGGCCCGCCTGGACCTGGTGGCCCGCCACCGGGAGACCGGCGCCGAGATCTTTATTCCGAACACCTTCCAGACCGAGCGGATCACCGGCACGACCGGAGCGGACACCGTCCACCTGGTGCACCGGGCCACCGCCACGATCGACTTCGCCGCCCTCAACGGCGGCCGGACCAGGGGCAGCTGGCAGCTCAAGGCCCGGATCACCAACGTGGGCTGGACCGAGGACGCGCGACTGCCGCTGTTGTTCATCTGCCGGACCGACGGCTCGCGACCCCGGATCCGCGACGAGCGGAAGGTGTGGAACCGGGTGCGGTCGGCGGTAGGCCGACGGATCAAGCGCTGACCCGCCCGCGGGGGTCTTGGAGTGGCGCCCTCGACCGATGGGCGGTCGGCTGCGAAACTGTGTGCCGGTCAGCGAGTGGGGGGTGTGGATGAGCAACGGCTGGGTGCTGCCCGACGAGGTGCTACGGGACGCACCGGCGTACACGCCACGTCCCGGTGAGCTCGCGGATCTGGAGCTGCTGCTGACCGGCGCGTACGCCCCTCTGACCGGTTTCATGACCCGCGCCGACCTGGTCTCGGTCAGCCGACGCGGCCGGCTGGCCGACGGCACACCGTGGCAGGTCGCTGTCGTTCTCCAGGTGCCGGCCGCCCTGGCGCAGAGCTTCGATCCGCGCGACCCGGCCCGCCGGGCGCTCGTGCTGACCGACGGGGAGGGCGCCCCGGCGGCCGCCCTGGACGTGGCCGACGTCTGGCCGGTCCGCGAGGGCGTGGCGGGAGTGGGCGGCCAGGTTCGGCGGCTGGGCGACGGTGGACACGGTCCGTTCCAACGACTGCGGCGTAACCCGGAGGAGGTCCGTGCGCTGCTGCCCCCGGGCCGGGTGCTCGGGGTGATCGCCGACCGGCCGCTGCATCGTCCACAGCTCGCCCAGATCGCCCACGCCGCCCGCACCCTGGCCGCTCATCTGCTCGTGATGATCCCGGTCGGCGAGGGCGGCGCCGACGGGCTCCCGCCGGAGGCGCTGGTCCGGACGATCTTCGCCGCGCGGGACCGGATGCCACCCGCCACCCTGGTCGCGGTGCCGCTGTCCCACCGACGCGAGGAGATCAGCGACGCGCTGCTGCGCGCCCGGGTCTCGGCCGCGTACGGGGTCACCCACCTGCTCTCCACCGGGGAGATGCTCTCCGGCGCCGGGCTGCGGGTGCTGGTGCCGCGTGAACTCGCCTACGACAACCGCGACGGGCAGTGGCGTTGGCGGGAGGACATCCCACCGCGCAACCGCCGGCTGGCGCTGACCCAGCCGGAGATCGACGATCTGCTCGACCGGGGCTTCCCGCTGCCGGAGTGGCACACCCCGCCCGCTGTGGCACGGGAGTTGGCCCGGGCCCGGCCGCCGCGTCGGCAGCGAGGACTGGTGGTCTTCCTGACCGGTCTCTCCGGCTCCGGCAAGTCGACGATCGCCCGAGGGCTGGCGGACGCGTTACGGGAGAGCGGCGACCGCACGGTGACCCTGCTCGACGGGGACGTGGTGCGCCGGGAACTCTCCGCCGGACTGGGCTTCAGCAAGACCGACCGGGATCTCAACGTCCGGCGGATCGGCTGGGTGGCCGCCGAGATCGCCCGGCACCGTGGGGTGGGCATCTGCTGCCCGATCGCCCCGTACGCGGCGGCTCGGGCCACTGCCCGGGAGATGGCCCTCGCCGCCGGATCGGGTTTTGTGCTGGTGCACGTGGCCACCCCGCTGGAGGTGTGCGAGCGACGGGACCGCAAGGGCCTGTACGCGCGAGCGCGAGCCGGCCTGCTCACCGGGATGACCGGCATCGACGACCCGTACGAGGAGCCGACCGACGCCGATCTGGTGCTCGACACCACCGACCTGAGCGTGGCGGACGCGGTGCAGGCCGTGCTGCACCATCTGACCGAGACCGGCTGGGTGGAGCTGAAGATCGCCACCGCCTGAGGCGCCGCCGTACCCGTTCCTTCCACCGCTGAGCGGCACGCGCTAGTGTTCATCTTTGTTGGAACACGTTTGACCGCGTGAGGGTACGTGGACGTCCGGGGAGGCACGGCGGATGCTCGCTCAGCAGCGGCAGGCGGCCATCCTGGAGCGGGTCCGCTCGACCGGCGGTGTCCGGGTCAGCGAGTTGGCAGGCGAGTTCGGCGTGTCCGACATGACCATCCGGCGGGACCTCGATGCGCTGCACGAGCGCGGTCTGCTGGCCAAGGTGCACGGCGGCGCGACCACGACCGGGCCAAGCTCGACCGACGAGCCGGGCTTCCGCGCCAAGTCGGTCCGCCAACTGCCGGAGAAGGCCGCCATCGCCGACCGGGCGGCTCAGCTGGTCCGGCCGGGAGCGGCGGTCGCGCTCTCCGCCGGCACCACCACGGCCGAGCTGGCCCGCCGGCTGGTGGACGTGCCCGAGCTGACCGTCGTCACCAACTCGCTGCCGGTGGCCGAGATCATGCACGCCGGTGGCCGCCCGGACCAGACGGTGGTGCTCACCGGCGGCGTCCGCACACCGTCGGACGCGCTGGTAGGTCCGCTCGCGGTCGGGGCCGTCCGGTCACTGCACCTGGATCTGCTCTTCCTGGGCGTCCACGGCATCACCGAGCGGGCCGGCTTCACCACCCCGAACCTGATGGAGGCGGAGACCGATCGGGCGCTCGTGGCGGCGGCGGACCAGCTGGTGGTTCTCGCCGACCACACCAAGTGGGGCACGGTCGGCATCTCCTCGATCGTCGGGTTGGCGGCGGCCCACGTACTGGTCAGCGACGACCGGTTGCCTCCACCCGCACGACGGGTACTCGGCGAACAGGTGGGCGAACTGATCATGGTCAAGGCGACAGGGGCGGGCCGCGCGACGCGCACGCCGACAACCGAGGGGACGGCGCCGTGAAGCGCACCGCGATCGACCTGGCCGACGGCCGGGAGCTGATCTACTTCGACGAGCGCGACGACGCGGTCCGCGACCAGCCGGACCGCCGGGACCTGCCGCCGCCTCCCCCCGCGTCGCAGCTGCGCTACGACCCGTTGACCGACGAGTGGGTGGCGGTCGCCGTGCACCGGCAGACCCGCACCTTCCTCCCGCCGGCGAACGAGTGCCCTCTCGACCCGTCGGTGGGCGACCGGCTGACCGAGATCCCCGCACCCGACTACGACGTGGTGGTCTTCGAGAACCGGTTCCCGTCGCTGAGCGGTCGGGTGGCCGAGGAGCCCGGGGAGATCACTCCGTTCACGCCGGTTCGGCCCGGCCTCGGCCGGTGCGAGGTAGTCTGCTTCACGTCGGACCACAACGCCTCCTTCGCCAGCCTGCCCCCGCGCCGGGTCCGCACCGTGCTGGACGCCCTCGCCGACCGCACCGAGGTGCTCGGCGCGCTGCCCGGCGTCGAGCAGATCTTCTGCTTCGAGAACCGGGGCGTGGAAATCGGTGTCACGCTGCACCACCCGCACGGCCAGATCTACGCGTACCCCTTCGTGACGCCGCGCACCCGCGCGCTGCTGGCCGCTGCCCGCCGGCACGCCGAGCGGACCGGCGGGGGCAACCTGTACGCGGACGTGCTGGCCGCCGAGCGCGCCACCGGTGACCGGGTGGTCACCGAGAACGAACACTGGACGGCGTTCGTCCCGGCGGCCGCCCGCTGGCCCTTCGAGGTGCACGTCGCGCCGCACCGCGTGGTGCCGGACATCCCGGCGCTCAGCGACAGCGAGCGGGACGCCTTCGGGCCGCTCTACCTGGATCTCCTGCGCCGCTTCGACGGCCTGTTCGACATGCCGATGCCATACATCTCGGCCTGGCACCAGGCTCCCGTGCGGGTCGACCGCGAGCTGGGCCACCTGCACCTACAGCTGTTCAGCATCAGGCGGGCCACTGACAAGCTGAAGTACCTGGCGGGCTCCGAGTCCGGGATGGGCGTCTTCATCAACGACATCGCTCCGGAACGCGCCGCCGACCTGCTGCGCGCCGCCTGAAGAGCCCTGCTGTGCGCGGGGCCTTAGCTTGGCGGGGCACGGCTTGCGTGTGGCCAGAGCTTGGCGCGGCCTGCGCTTGGTGGGAAACAGGGCGCGGGGGGCCCGGGACAGGGCCCCCCGCAGGGAAGGGACGGCTGGCTGTGCACGGCACAGCCGGGAAGGCTGGCTGATCGGCGCACGGGTGCCGCGGGTCGACCGTGGTCAACCTTCCTGGACGCGACTGGCATCTCGTCCATCCTGGTCAACGAGGCGCGCCGGTCGCAGTGACGCCGATCGGCGCGGCGGCGCCGGACACGCCGAAGCCCGCCGGCAGGGATGCCGGCGGGCTCCGATGACGCGGTACGCCTGGATCAGGCGGCGATCTTGCGGGCCAGGTTCTCGTCGAGCGCGTTCATGAACTCGTCGGTGGTCAGCCACGGGGCGTCGCGCGAGATGAGCAGCGCGAGGTCCTTGGTCATCTGGCCACCCTCGACGGTGTCGACGATGACCTGCTCCAGGGTGTTGGCGAACTCGGTGACCGCCGGGGTGCCGTCCAGCTTGCCCCGGTGGGCCAGGCCCCGGGTCCAGGCGTAGATCGACGCGATCGGGTTGGTCGAGGTCTTCTCGCCCTTCTGGTACTGCCGGTAGTGCCGGGTGACAGTGCCGTGCGCGGCCTCGGCCTCGACGGTCCGGCCGTCCGGGGAGAGCAGGACGGAGGTCATCAGACCCAGCGAGCCGAACCCCTGCGCGACGGTGTCGGACTGCACGTCACCGTCGTAGTTCTTGCAGGCCCAGACATAGCCGCCCTCCCACTTGAGCGCGGCGGCGACCATGTCGTCGATGAGCCGGTGCTCGTAGGTGATGCCGGCGGCGGCGAACTCGGCCTTGAACTCGGTCTCGAACACCTCGGCGAAGATGTCCTTGAACCGGCCGTCGTACGCCTTGAGGATGGTGTTCTTGGTGGACAGGTAGACCGGGTAGTTGCGGTCCAGCCCGTACCGGAACGACGCCCGGGCGAAGTCCCGGATCGACTCGTCGTAGTTGTACATGCCCATGGCGATGCCGCCGCCGGGGAAGTTGGCGACCTCCATCTCCATCGGCGCGCCGCCGTCAGCCGGGGTGTAGGTGATGGTCACCGTGCCCGGGCCGGGGACGACGAAGTCGGTGGCCTTGTACTGGTCACCGTGGGCGTGCCGGCCGATGATGATCGGCTTGGTCCAGCCTGGGACCAGCCGCGGCACGTTGGACATGATGATCGGCTCGCGGAAGACGACGCCGCCGAGGATGTTGCGGATGGTGCCGTTGGGCGACCGCCACATCTTCTTCAGGCCGAACTCCTCGACCCGGGCCTCGTCCGGGGTGATGGTCGCGCACTTGACGCCGACGCCGTGCTCCTTGATGGCGTTGGCGGCGTCGATCGTGACCTGGTCGTCGGTCTCGTCGCGGTGCTGGATCGACAGGTCGTAGTAGTGCAGGTCGACGTCGAGGTAGGGCAGGATCAGCTGCTCCCGGATCTGCTTCCAGATGATCCGGGTCATCTCGTCGCCGTCGAGTTCTACGACCGGGTTGTTTACCTTGATCTTCGCCATCGGCCGGCGCTCCTCTCGGGGGACACGTGCTCAAGCAGTACGAGCGTACTGCAATTGGGCCGGCAGCCCCCAGCCGGCCTCGACCGGCCGGCGGAACCGGGCTGCGCGGAACAGGAATGCCCTGGAATCATCGTCCGATGCCACTGAACCGCACCCTCGGGTCTATCACGGTCACCGCACTCACCGACGGTGAGGGTGCCTTCTTCCAGCCCCGCGCGGAGGCGTTTCCGCAGGCCACAGCGGCGCAGTGGGCGGAGGCCGACCGGCGCGACCCCGGCTCCGTGACCGCCGACGGGCAGTGGTGGCTGCCGTTCCGCAGCTTCGCGATCCGCGCCGGCGACGGGCCGGTCACGCTGGTCGACGCCGGGATCGGCCCGGCCGACGCACCCGCCGCGAGCTGGGCGCCCGTCCCGGGGCGGCTGCCCGCCGAGTTGGCCGCCGCCGGCATCGACCCCGCCGACGTCGACACGGTCGTCCTTACCCACCTGCACAGCGATCACATCGGCTGGGCGGTCACCGGCACACCGGGGCGGCCGTACTTCCCGAACGCGAGCTACCTGCTGCAGCGCGCCGAACTCGACGCGGCGGAGACGCTCAACCCCGGGCTGCCGGCCGGCCTCGTCGCGCCCCTGCGCGCCGCCGGCCAGCTCCGGGTGGTCGACGGCGAGACCGCTCTCACCCCAGCGGTACGCCTGCTGCCCACCCCGGGCCACACGCCCGGCCACCAGTCGGTGCTCCTTACCTCGGCCGACGAACGGATGCTGCTCACCGGGGACCTGCTGGTGCACATGGTGCAACTCGTCGACCCCCACCTGGCGTACGCCCACGAGGAAGACCCGGACCAGGCCCGCACCTCCCGGCTGACCGCCCTCCGAACCCACTCCCCCACCGCCCTAGCCACCCCCCACCTCAGCACCCCCTTCACCCCCTTCACCCGCTAGCCGGCGGGGTGGGGGCTGGACGGCCAAGGGGGGCCCGGCCAA
>NZ_JAGPXY010000061.1 GCF_018070325.1 Micromonospora sp. H61 | reverse complement strand
CTTGCACAAGGCACACCCGCACTCCGAGCGGCCGGATCGGCAATGAGCCACCCAAGCGATCACCGACGCCGAACCTAGCGGCAACCAGCCGAACCGATCACCACCGACATAGAAGCGTCTTGCACTTTCTGTCGCGACAAAAGGTGCCGAGGCCCACAAATCAGCAACACAAAGTGCAAGATCGCGGGGAGCGGGGAGCGGGGGCGGGTGCGGGGGGCGGTTAGGGGGTTTGCTCGGCGTTGCGGGCTATGTTGCGGGCCATCCCGCCGAAGACCACCGCGTGGAACGGGGCCACCGACTTCCAGTACGCGTGCCCCGGCAGGCCGCGCGGCAGGAAGACGGCGCGTTGCTGGTAGCGGCTGCGACCGTCGTCGGCCGGCACCACCCGCATCTCCAGCCAGGCCCGGCCGGGCAGCCGCATCTCGGCGCGCAGTCGCAGCAGCTCGCCCGGGACGATCTCCTCGACCCGCCAGAAGTCCAGCGCCTCGCCGACCTGGAGGCGGTGCGGATCGCGTCGACCCCGGCGCAGCCCGACCCCGCCGATCAGCCGGTCCAGCCAGCCCCGGATCGACCAGGCGAGGGGAAACGAGTACCAGCCGTGTTCGCCGCCGACGCCCTCGACGACCCGCCAGAGCGCCGCTGGTGTTGCGTCCACCGCCCGTTCCCGGACGTCGGTGTAGGCGGTGCCACCGGACCACACCGGGTCGGTGGGCAGTGGCTCGGCGGGCGCGTCCGGGCCGCTCGCGGTGGACCAGCGGGTTTCCACCTGGGCGTCGCGCACCTTAACCAGCGCCAGCGCCACCGCGTCGTCGAAGCCGGTCAGCCCGCCGGGCGGGTCCGGGACGTAGCGGGCGATGTCGTGTTCGTCCGCGACCGCCTCCTGGATCAGGCTCTCCACCAGCGGGCGGGCGATCTTGTTCGGCACCGGGGTGATCAGACCGACCCAGTGCGAGGAGAGCGACGGGGTGAGCACCCGGACCGGCACGATGATCCGCCGGCGCAGCCCGGCCACCCGGGCGTAGCGCTGCATCATCTCGCGGAAGGTGAGCACGTCCGGCCCGCCGATGTCGAAGCCCCGGTTGACCTCCTTTGGCAGGGCGGTGCAGCCGACCAGGTACCTCAGCACGTCGCGGACCGCGATCGGTTGGATCCGGTTGCGCACCCAGCGTGGCGTGATCATGGCCGGTAGCCGCTCGGTCAGGTACCGCAGCATCTCGAACGACGCCGAGCCGGACCCGATGATCACCGCGGCGCGCAGCACCGCCGTGGGCACCCCGCTGCCCAGCAGGATCCGGCCCACCTCGGCACGGGACCGCAGGTGCGGCGAGGGGACCGCGTCGGTCGCCGGCAACGGACCGCCCAGGTAGACGATTCGACGTACGCCGGCCGCGCGCGCCGCCGCCGCGAAGTTGGTCGCGGCCGTTCGGTCGACCGCCTCGAAGTCGGACCGGCCCAACGAGTGCACCAGGAAGTAAGCGACGTCCACGTCCGCGAACGCGGCGGCCAGCGTCTCCGGTCGACTGAGGTCTCCTTCCACGATTTCGGCCGCCGAGGCCCAGGGCACGTCGCGCAGCCGCACCGCCTTGCGGGCGAGGCAGCGCACTGTGTGCCCGTCGGCGAGCAGCAGCGGCGTCAGCCGCCCGCCGATGTAGCCGGTCGCTCCGGTGACGAGGCATCTCACAGGTCCCAGTCTGCGGCCCCCTAGACTCGTTCGCTGTGGAGACCGAGACGAGCACCTTCTGGGGGCCGGATTTCGCGCAGCTCAGGGCCACCGACCCGGAGATCGCCGGGGTGGTCCTCGGCGAGCTGGACCGGTTGCGGGGTGGCCTGCAGCTCATCGCCAGCGAGAACCTGACCTCGCCGGCGGTGCTGGCCGCGCTCGGTTCGACGCTGACCAACAAGTACGCCGAGGGTTACCCGGGTCGGCGCTACTACGGCGGCTGCGCCGAGGTGGACCGGGCCGAGGAGATCGGCATCGCCCGGGCCAAGGAGCTGTTCGGGGCCGAGCACGCCAACCTCCAGCCGCACTCCGGGGCGAGCGCCAACCTGGCCGCGTACGCCGCGTTGGTGCAGCCGGGGGACACGGTGCTGGCGATGGACCTGCCGCACGGCGGGCACCTCACCCACGGCAGTCGGGTGAACTTCTCCGGCAAGTGGTTCCACCCGGTCGGCTACCCGGTCCGGCCGGACACCGAGCAGATCGACTACGACGAGGTACGGGACCTGGCGCGGGCGCACCGACCCAAGCTGATCATCTGTGGGGCCACCGCGTACCCGCGCCTGATCGACTTCGCGCGGTTCCGGGAGATCGCCGACGAGGTCGGCGCGTACCTGATGGTGGACGCGGCGCACTTCATCGGCCTGGTCGCCGGCCGGGCGATCCCGTCTCCGGTGCCGTACGCCGATGTCGTCTGCGCCACCACCCACAAGGTGCTGCGCGGGCCGCGCGGCGGCATGATCCTGTGCCGCGAGTCGCTGGCCCAGCGGATCGACAAGGCGGTCTTCCCGTTCACCCAGGGCGGCCCGCTGATGCACGCGGTAGCGGCCAAGGCGGTCGCGCTGCGCGAGGCCGCCCAGCCGGAGTTCCAGACGTACGCCCGGCAGGTGGTCAGCAACGCCCAGGCGCTCGCCGCCGGGCTGGCCGACGAGGGGATGCGCCCGGTGTCCGGTGGCACCGACACCCACCTCGCCCTGATCGACCTGCGGGAGCTGGGGGTGACCGGCGCCGAGGCCGAGCGCCGCTGCGACGCCGCGTCGATCACCCTGAACAAGAACGCCATCCCGTACGACCCGCAGCCGCCGATGGTGGCCTCCGGCATCCGGGTGGGCACGCCGAGCGTCACCACGCAGGGGATGCGCGAGGGGGAGCTGCGCCAGGTGGCGACGCTGATCGCCCGTGCGGTGCGCACCGATCCCGCTGTTCCGGGCGGAGCCGACGAGTTGACCCGGCTCGGTGCCGAGGTGTCCGAGCTGGTCGCGGCGTTCCCGGCGTACCCCCGTGGCTGAGCCCGGGGTGGTCGGGCCGGACACCGACCGGCGGTGGCGGCTGCGGCACCTGCCGGTGCTGTTGGGCGCGTCGGCGGCGCTCGCGGCGGTCGCCGCCGTGGTGGGCGGGGTGACCGGCGGCGTGACGGCAGCGCTCGGCGCGGCGGCCGGCGTGGGCGTCACGGTGCTCAGCTACACCCTCACCACTGTGGTGCTGGCCCGGGCCGACCAGATCAACCCGCAGTTGCTGCTGCCGCTCGGCCTGGGGCTGTACGTGCTGAAGTTCAGCCTGCTGGGTGTGGTGATGGTGGCGGTGGCGTCGACCGGTTGGCCCGGGTTGATCCCTCTCTGCCTCGGCATCGTCGCCGGGGTGGCAGTGTGGACTGCGGTGCACATCTGGTGGCTGACCACGGTGCACGCTCGTCGGGCGCAGAGTTGACCTGACGGTCGTCCCACCTTTCGGACGCGCGGCAATGTGTCGGCCTCCGGTCATTTTCCGACGGGCGGAAGGGGAGTAGCGTGCCCACAGACGACGGCGCCCACGAGAAGCCCACACAACCACGGTTGTGCGGGGGGTGAGGCACAGCCTCGTCTTCCCGGCTGATATCGTTCGCCCCGTCATGGCTGGTGACCAAACCCCCCGTCCCGCCGGTGAACCGGACGATTATCCGTCCGGTGCCGGTCAGGGTTGGACCGCGCTCAGCTACCTCATCGGAGGCATGCTCGTGTGGGGTTTCATCGGTTGGGTTGTTGACCAGTGGCTCGACACCGGCGGCGTCGCCACCGGGATCGGCGTCGTGCTCGGTATGGCTGGGGGCATCATCCTGGTCATCCGCCGACTCGGCACGCCTACTTAGGAAGGGACGCGGTGTTCGGACAGGCGAACGTTCTGGCAGCGGGCCAGGCGGGATTCCCACCCAGTGTGGACGACTTCTACCTGCCCAGCATCCTGCCCTGGGGTGCGGAGAACTCGTACTGGTTCACCAAGATCACGGCGATGGTCTGGATCGCGGTCGGCGTCCTGATCATCTTCTTCCTGGCGAGCTACCGGAACCCGCAGTTGGTGCCGACCAAGAAGCAGTGGTTCGCCGAGTCGATCTACGGCTTCGTGCGTAACAACATCGCGGTCGACATGATCGGGCACGCGGGTGTGCGGTTCGCTCCCTACTTCACGACGCTGTTCTGCTTCGTGTTGCTGACGAACGCATTCGCGATCATCCCGCTCTTCCAGATCTCGCCGAACTCGCACATCGCCTTCCCGGCGATTCTCGCGATCATCAGCTACGTGCTGTTCAACTACATCGGCATCAAGAAGCACGGCTTCGTCAAGTACTTCAAGAACTCGCTGATCCCGCCGGCACCCTGGTACATCCTGCCGCTGCTGATCCCGATCGAGCTCTTCTCGACCTTCATCGTCCGGCCGTTCTCGCTCGCGGTGCGTCTCTTCGCGAACATGTTCGCCGGCCACATGCTCCTGCTGGTCTTCACGCTCGGCGGCTTCGCGATGCTGAGCGCCAACGCCTGGCTGGCCCCGGTCTCGGTGCTCTCCTGGGTGATGACCATCGCGCTCACCTTCCTCGAGTTCCTGGTGATCTGCCTGCAGGCATACGTCTTCACCGTCCTCACCGCCAGCTACGTGCAGGGCGCGCTCGCCGAAGAGCACTGATCCACCCGCACCATCCGTTGTCGTCCCGCGTGAGAGTCACGTGTGATAACCAGGAGGAACCACACCAATGGACGCTAGCGTTCTCGCCGAGGTCACCGGTAGCACCGCTGCCATCGGCTACGGTCTCGCCGCCATCGGCCCGGGCATCGGCGTTGGCCTGGTCTTCGCTGCCTACATCCAGTCGACCGCCCGCCAGCCGGAGTCGTCCCGGATGACCCTGCCGTACGTCTGGATCGGCTTCGCCGTCATCGAGGCGCTCGCGCTGCTGGGCATCGCGTTCGGCTTCATCTGGGCCGGCTCCGCCGCCTGATCCAGCCCTTTCGACCGGGAGGTCTTCCATGTACTTCCTCGCCGCCGAGGGTGGTGAGTCCGCCCACAACCCGATCATCCCGCTCTGGCAGGAGATCGTGGTCGGTTCGGTGGCCTTCGCCGTGCTCTGCTTCGTGCTGATGAAGTTCGTCTTCCCGCGCATGGAGCAGACGTTCCAGGCTCGGGTCGACGCGATCGAGGGCGGCATCAAGCGCGCCGAGGCTGCTCAGGCCGAGGCGAACCAGCTGCTCGAGCAGTACCGTGCCCAGCTCGCTGAGGCCCGGACCGACGCCGCCAAGATCCGTGACGACGCGCGGGCCGACGCCGAGGGCATCCGGCAGGACATCCTCGCCAAGGCGCGAGAAGAGTCCGACCGGGTCATCCAGGCGGGCAAGGACGCGCTCGCCGCCGAGCGGGCCACCATCGTGCGCGAGCTGCGCGCGGAGGTCGGCACCATCGCGGTGGACCTGGCCAGCAAGATCGTTGGCGAGTCGCTGGCCGACGAGGCGCGGCGTAAGGGCACCGTCGACCGGTTCCTGAGCGGCCTCGAGAGCACGGGGGCCCGCTGATGCAGGCCGCCAGCCGGGAGTCGTACAAGGTCGCGGCCGAGCGCCTCGACGCGTACGTCCGCGGCGCGGAGCCGTCAGCGGTGGCCTCCACCGCCGACGCCATCCTCTCCGTGGCGACCCTGCTGCGGCGTGAGCCGCGGCTGCGCCGGGCGCTCTCCGAGCCGTCCCGGTCCGGCGAGGATCGCGGCGCTCTGCTCGGCGACATGCTCGGCGGGCGGATCGGCGCCGACGCGCTCGACCTGCTCGTGTCGCTGGTCGCCGGCCGATGGTCGGCACCGTCGGAGCTGCTCGACGGCGCCGAGCGGCTGGGCGTGGAGGCGCTGCTGGCCAGCGCCGACAAGGCCGGCGAGCTGGGCGAGGTCGAGGACGAGCTGTTCCGCTTCGGTCAGGTAGTGGCCGGTCAGTCGGCGCTGAGCAACACGCTCGCCGACCCGGTCGCCCCGGTCGAGCAGCGGGCCACCCTGGCTCGCGAACTGCTCGCCGACAAGGCCCGTCCGGTCACCGTCCGCCTCGTCGAGGTCGCACTCGGCGGGTACGGCGGGCGCTCCTTCACCGGCGCGCTCACCCGGCTGGTGGAACTCGCCGCCGAGCGACGCGACCGGCAGGTGGCGTACGTGACCGTCGCGGCCCCGTTGAGTGACGAGGACGAGCGCCGGCTGGGTGCGAGCCTCAGCGCGATATACGGTCGAGAGGTCTCCGTCAAGCAGACGGTGGACCCCCACGTCCTGGGTGGCGTGAGCGTGCGGGTCGGCTCCGACCTGTACGACGGCACCATTTTGCGCCGCCTCAACGAGACCCGCAACGCGCTCGCGAAGCGCTGAGCGGCTCCGCCGCCCAGCAATGCGGTGGCTTCGCCGCCCCGGCGCTGAGCGGCTCCGCCGCCCAGCATCGGGGTGACTGGATCGCTCAGTGCCCGGAATGACAGACGCCATTCGGACCGGTCGGTACTAGGTATCCCGGGCCCCTGAATTTTAAGGAAGCAGAGGATGGCCGAGCTGACCATCTCGACGGAGGAGATCCGCGGCGCCCTGGAGCGCTACGTCTCTTCCTACTCGTCCGACGTCTCCCGCGAGGAGGTCGGCACCGTCGCCGACACCGGCGACGGTATCGCCCACGTCGAGGGCCTGCCCTCGACCATGACCAACGAGCTCCTGGAGTTCGAGGACGGCACGCTCGGCGTGGCGTTGAACCTCGACGTCCGGGAGATCGGCGTCGTCGTTCTCGGTGACTCCGCCAAGCTGGAGGAAGGGCAGCGCGTCAAGCGCACCGAGCGGGTTCTCTCCGTTCCGGTCGGCGACGCCTTCCTCGGCCGCGTGGTCAACGCGCTCGGTGAGCCGATCGACGCGCTCGGCGACATCGCCAACGAGGGCTTCCGCGAGCTGGAGCTGCAGGCTCCGAACGTGATGTCCCGGCAGTCCGTCGACGAGCCGCTGCAGACCGGCATCAAGGCCATCGACGCGATGACCCCGATCGGTCGGGGCCAGCGGCAGCTGATCATCGGTGACCGGAAGACCGGTAAGACCACTGTCGCCCTGGACGCCATCCTCAACCAGCGGGACAACTGGCGCACCGGCGACCCGAAGAAGCAGGTTCGCTGCATCTACGTCGCCATCGGCCAGAAGGCCTCCACGATCGCCTCCATCAAGGGGCAGCTCGAGGAGGCGGGCGCGATGGAGTACACCACCATCGTCGCCTCCCCGGCCTCCGACCCGGCCGGCTTCAAGTACCTCGCCCCGTACACCGGCTCGTCCATCGGGCAGCACTGGATGTACGGCGGCAAGCACGTCCTGATCGTCTTCGACGACCTGAGCAAGCAGGCCGAGGCGTACCGCGCCGTGTCGCTGCTGCTGCGTCGCCCGCCGGGCCGTGAGGCGTACCCGGGTGACGTCTTCTACCTGCACTCCCGCCTGCTGGAGCGCTGCGCGAAGCTCTCCGACGAGCTGGGTGGCGGCTCGATGACCGGTCTGCCGATCATCGAGACGAAGGCCAACGACATCTCGGCCTTCATCCCGACCAACGTCATCTCGATCACCGACGGCCAGATCTTCCTGGAGACCGACCTGTTCAACCAGGGCGTTCGTCCGGCGATCAACGTCGGTACCTCGGTCTCCCGAGTCGGTGGCGCCGCGCAGGTGAAGCCGATGAAGAAGGTCGCCGGTTCGCTGCGGCTCAACCTGGCCCAGTACCGCGAGCTGGAGGCGTTCGCCGCCTTCGCCTCCGACCTGGACCGGGCCTCCCGGGCCCAGCTGGACCGCGGTTCGCGCCTGGTCGAGCTGCTCAAGCAGCCGAACTACTCGCCGTTCCCGGTGCAGGAGCAGGTCGTCTCGGTCTGGGCCGGCACCGAGGGCAAGCTGGACGACATCCCGGTGGGCGAGGTTCGGCGCTTCGAGGCCGAGTTCCTCCAGTACCTGCGGCACAAGCACCAGGGTGTGCTGGCCGGCATCGCCGACAACCAGTGGAACGATGACATCATCGGCTCGCTGGACAGCGCGATCGCCGAGTTCAAGCAGGTCTTCCTCGGCAAGGAGGACGAGCGCAAGGTCAACGACGCGCCGGCCGCGCCGCTTGAGGGCGACGAGAACCGCGAGACGGTGACCCGCTTCCGCGACGGCGCGACCGACCGCCCGGCCGAGAGCTGATCCCATGGCGGCCCAGGTACGCGTTCTTCGTCAACGGATCCGCTCGGCGAAGTCGATGAAGAAGATCACCAAGGCGATGGAGCTCGTGGCGACGAGCCGGATCGCCAAGGCTCAGGCCCGGGTGCAGGCGTCCCTGCCGTACGCCCAGGCCATCACCGGTGTGCTCACGGCGCTGGCGTCCAACGCGCGGATCGACCACCCGCTGCTCACCCCGCGTGAGCGGGTGCGGCGGGCCGGCGTCCTGTTGGTCACCAGCGACCGTGGCCTGGCCGGCGGCTACAGCTCCAACGCGATCAGGATGGCGGAGTCGCTGATCGCGCGGCTCAAGGCGGACGGCAAGGAGCCGGTGCTCTACGTCATCGGGCGTAAGGGCGTCGGGTTCTACCGGTTCCGCGAGCGGCCGATCGAGGCGAACTGGACCGGCTTCAGCGAGCAGCCGTCGTTCGAGGACGCCCGTACCGTTGGTGAGACGCTGATCAAGGCGTTCACTGCCGGTGCGGACGACGTCGACGGCGGCGCCGGAGCGGACGGGGTGCTCGGGGTCGACGAGTTGCACATCGTCTACACCGAGTTCCACTCGCTCATGACGCAGAACCCGGTGACCAAGGTCATCGGTCCGATGCAGGTGGAGGACCGGCCGCGCTCCGAGGGGTTGCTGCCGGCGTACGAGTTCGAGCCGGAGGCGGAGGCGCTGCTCGACGCGCTCCTGCCGAGGTACATCAACACGCGGATCTACGCGGCGTTGATCGAGTCGGCGGCGAGTGAGTCGGCGGCACGGCGGCGGGCGATGAAGAGCGCCACCGACAACGCCGAAGAGATGATCGAGAAGTACACGCGCGAGATGAACTCGGCTCGCCAGGCCGGGATCACCCAGGAGATCAGCGAGATCGTCGGCGGCGCCAACGCGCTGGCCGCGTCGGGAAGTGAAGTGTGATGACTGCACCAGTAGAGACCAAGACGGCCACGGGTCGCGTGGTCCGGGTCATCGGCCCGGTCGTCGACGCCGAGTTCCCGCGCGACGCCATGCCGCCCCTGTTCAACGCCTTGAACGTGAAGGTGAACCTGTCCGGCGGTGAGAAGACGCTGACCCTGGAGGTTGCCCAGCACCTGGGTGACAACCTGGTCCGTGCCATCTCGATGCAGCCGACCGACGGCCTGGTCCGTGGCGCCGAGGTGCGCGACCGCGGCGAGCCGATCACGGTGCCGGTGGGCGACGCGGTCAAGGGCAAGGTGTTCAACGCGATCGGCGAGGTGCTCAACCTCAAAGAGGGCGAGACGTTCGAGGCCGACGACCGGTGGGGCATCCACCGCAAGGCCCCGGCCTTCGCGGACCTCGAGCCGAAGACCGAGATGCTGGAGACCGGCATCAAGGTCATCGACCTGCTCGCCCCGTACGTCAAGGGCGGCAAGATCGGCCTGTTCGGCGGCGCGGGCGTGGGCAAGACGGTGCTCATCCAGGAGATGATCACCCGGGTCGCCCGCAACTTCGGTGGCACCTCGGTGTTCGCCGGCGTGGGTGAGCGCACCCGTGAGGGCAACGACCTCATCGCCGAGATGACCGAGTCCGGCGTCATCGACAAGACCGCGCTGGTCTACGGCCAGATGGACGAGCCGCCGGGCACCCGGCTGCGGGTGGCGCTCTCCGCGCTGACCATGGCCGAGTACTTCCGGGACGTGAAGAAGCAGGAGGTGCTGCTCTTCATCGACAACATCTTCCGCTTCACGCAGGCCGGTTCGGAGGTGTCCACCCTGCTCGGCCGTATGCCGAGCGCCGTGGGTTACCAGCCGACCCTGGCCGACGAGATGGGCGAGCTCCAGGAGCGGATCACCTCCGTCCGGGGCCAGGCCATCACCTCCATGCAGGCGATCTACGTGCCGGCGGACGACTACACCGACCCCGCCCCGGCCACCACGTTCGCCCACCTGGACGCGACCACCAACCTGGAGCGGTCGATCTCCGACAAGGGCATCTACCCGGCCGTGGACCCGCTGGCGTCCTCGTCCCGGATCCTCGCCCCGGAGTTCGTCGGCGCCGAGCACTTCCAGGTAGCCACCGAGGTGAAGCGGATCCTGCAGCGCTACCGCGACCTGCAGGACATCATCGCCATCCTCGGTATCGAGGAGCTCTCCGAGGAAGACAAGATCACCGTGGCTCGCGCCCGGCGGATCGAGCGCTTCCTCTCGCAGAACACCTACGCGGCGGAGCAGTTCACCGGCGTGCCGGGCTCGACGGTCCCGATCAAGGAGACCATCGAGGCGTTCCGCAAGATCAGCGAGGGTGAGTACGACCACTTCCCCGAGCAGGCGTTCTTCATGTGCGGCGGTCTCGAGGACCTGGAGCGCAAGGCTGAGGAGCTGATGAAGAGCTGACCCAGCTCTCATCCGATTCGTAGCAAAAAGACTGCCCCGGCAATGCCGGGGCAGTCTTTTGTTCATGTTCGCGTCTTACCATCGTCGCGGTCCGTTACTCGTGGTCGTCACTTCCGCGGCTCCCGAGCTACGGTTCGTTCCGCGCTCACCTGAACGAGCGTTGATCTCTGCAACCTTTCGACGACGTGCGCCCGTCTTCCTCGTCGTGGGCGTAACGAACGGAGCTGCTCGTGGGTAAGGCCGGCAAGAGTGGCCGCAAGCCGTCCATCTGGCGAGGTGTGCCGCGATGGGCCAGGATCTGCACGGTGTTCGGCACCGTGCTGACCGTGCTCAGCGGCGCCGTGCTGGTCGGCACCGAGGTGCTCATGGCCCGCTACGAGGGGTCCGTCGGCAAGGCCGACCTCTTCGGCGACCAGGCGGCGGGCGCCCAGGCGAAGAAGAGCGACATCAAGGGTCCGCTGAACATCCTGCTCGTCGGCATCGACCCGCGTACGCCGACGGCCGCGCCGCTGGCCGACTCGATCATGGTGTTGCACGTGCCGGCCTCGATGGACCGGGCCTACCTGTTCTCGCTGCCTCGTGACCTCTACGTGCGGATCCCGGCGTTCAAGAAGGCCGACTTCCCGGGTGAGACCACGAAGATCAACGCCGCGATGTCCTTCGGCAGCAAGGTGCCGGGGGCCAACCCCGACGCGGCGCGGGGCTTCGAGTTGCTGGCCGCCACAGTGCAGAACGTCACGGGCATCAAGCGCTTCGACGCCGGCGCGATCATCAACTTCACCGGTTTCCAGAAGATCGTCGACGCCATGGGCGGCGTCGACATGTACATCGAGCGCGACGTGAAGTCCGAGCACAAGCAGCCGGAC
The DNA here is from genome assembly GCF_018070325.1 of Micromonospora sp. H61. Classification (GTDB taxonomy): domain Bacteria; phylum Actinomycetota; class Actinomycetes; order Mycobacteriales; family Micromonosporaceae; genus Micromonospora; species Micromonospora salmantinae. The sequence goes on along the minus strand of NZ_JAGPXY010000061.1, from coordinate 30,223 downwards.
GGCAAGCCGCGGCCGGGCAACACCCGTGGTGAGGGCTACGTCGGCCCGCAGGCGATCTACAAGAAGGGCAACCGGCACCTGAGTGGGTGGCAGGCGCTGGACTACGTCCGGCAGCGCTACCCGAAGAACGGCGTTCCGGATTCCGACTACGGTCGGCAGCGCCACCAGCAGCAGTTCGTCAAGGCCATGGTGGGCCAGGCGTTCAGCGCCGACGTGGTGTCCAACCCGATCAAGCTGGACAAGGTGCTCCGCGCCGCCGGCCAGTCGTTGATCTTCAGCGGTCGAGGCAACAGCGTTGTCGACTTCGGGCTAGCCCTGAAGGACATCCGCCCGAACACCATCGAGATGATCAAGCTGCCCGGCGGCGGGGTCTTCGAGGGCAGTAAGTACCTGGGCGAGCAGTTCCAGGAGGGTGTTCCGGACTTCTTCACCGCTCTGCACAACGAGCAACTCGACCCGTTCCTGCTGGAGCACCCGGAATTCGTCAACAAGGCCAAGTAGTCAGGTCGGCGTTGTCCCCACCCGCGTTGGGCGCGCCGCGTCGTCAGGCTAGACTTTCGGCAATCCGTAGCCGCAGCAAGGAGACAGCGTGGCACAGCAGCTTCACGTCGAGCTCGTCGCCGTCGAGGAGAAGGTCTGGTCCGGTGACGCCGAGATGGTCGTCGCCCGGACGACCGAAGGCGAGCTCGGTGTCCTGCCGGGGCACGCGCCGCTGCTCGGCCAACTCGCCGAGCCCGGCCAGGTACGCATCAAGCTCGCCGGCGGCGAGCAGGTCGCCTACGAGGTGGCCGGCGGCTTCCTCTCGGTGAGCGCCGACGGGGTCACCGTGCTGGCCGAGAGCGCAACCCCGGTCTCCGCGCAGAGCCGCTGAGCCACACCGGGGATGGAGATCGTCGAAGGATTCGGAATCGGCGTTGTCGTCATCCTCGGCGCGCTTCTGATCCTCTTCGTCCGGCGAGCTCTGGTCACCCGCAGCGGTGGCATCATCCGGCTCAGCGTCCGGGTCTCCACCATGCTCGACGGCCGCGGCTGGTCGCCCGGCTTCGGCCGGTTCGCGGGTGACGAGCTGCGCTGGTACCGGATGTTCAGCTTCGCGATCCGGCCCAAGCGGGTTCTCTCCCGCAAGGGGCTGGCTGTGGAGCGCCGCCGGTTGCCCGAAGGTCAGGAACGCTTCTCCATGCCGGCCGACTGGGTGATCCTCCGCTGTACCAGTGACCACGCACCGGTGGAGATCGCCATGGCGCGATCGACAGTGACTGGTTTTCTCTCCTGGCTCGAGGCCGCCCCTCCGGGGGCGGTCTCGCCGCGTATGGCCTCCCAGGACTGGCCGGCTGCCTGATCGGCTCTTCTGTAGTTGCTCTTCTGGGTTTCCGGGGGAGCCCGCCCGGCTCCGGGCGGTCAGGCTTGATCCCTGCGCCGGGCGGGCTCCCCCGGAAACCCTTCGTTGGGCACTGTCCGCCGGCTCGGCGCGGGCTTTGATCACCTGCCGTTACCGATGCGGCTGAGTCTCGCCTCCTCGGTGCGCGCAGCGAGCCGGCCCCGGGGAGCGCGTCGGGCTGCGCGGCGGGCGCGTTGGGCTGGTTGATCGACTCGGTTTTCTTGATGTCGGGGTGTTCTGGTGGCTGGGATGGGCCCGCTTGGCTACGCGTGGTGGCGGGCAGAGTGGGAAACCAGACCTCGACGTGGTGCGGAGCCCGACGTTCAGCGCTTGCCGCCCGGCACCCATAGCACGTCTCCTGCCGGATTTGCCGTTCTTGACAGGATAAAGAGCAGATCGGAGAGCCGGTTGAGATACTTTGCCGGGAGCGTGCTGGTTCGTTCCGGATCGTGGCTGACCAGCGCCCACGCTGCCCGTTCGGCACGCCGGGCGACGGTCCGCGCCACGTGCAGCAGCGCCGCACCCGCGGTGCCGCCGGGGAGGATGAAGGAGTCGAGCTTGCTCAGGCGTGCGTTGTACTCGTCGCACCAGCCCTCCAGGCGCTCGACGTACTCCTCGGTGACCCGCAGCGGTGGGTACTTCGGCTCCGGCTCGACCGGGGTGGACAGGTCGGCGCCGACGTCGAACAGGTCGTTCTGCACCGACCCCAGCACGCCGCGAAGCTCCTCGTCGAGGTTTCCCAGCGCGAGCGCGACGCCGATCGCCGCGTTGCACTCGTCGACATCCGCGTACGCGGCGATCCGTGGATCGGTCTTCGGCACCTGCTCGTTGTTGCTCAGCCTGGTCATGCCGGCGTCGCCGGCCTTGGTGTAGATGCGCGTGAGGTGGACGGCCATGACGCACAGCCTACGGATTCCCGACCTGACGATCCCGGCGCGGCCGGACAGCACCGCCGGCTGGCCGGTGGTGGTGGGCCCCGGCGACGCCGGCGATTCGGCGGTCAACGACGTCGACGTCATCCGGGTACGCGGTGACGCCCGACTGTCCGGCACCGTGCACGTGGTCGGTGCCAAGAACTCGGCGTTGAAGCTGATGGCCGCCGCGCTGCTCGCGCCGGGCCGCAGTGTGATCACCAACGTCCCCCGGATCACCGACATCGCGATCATGGGGGAGGTGCTGCGTCGGCTGGGCTGCGACGTCCAGTTCGACGCGGACGACCCGGTCGACCCGATGGTCGCCCGTGGCGGCGTGGCCCGGTCCCGGTCGGTGACGATCGACGTACCCGAGCAGCCGGGCGCGGAGGCCGACTACGACCTGGTCCGCCGGTTGCGTGCGTCGATCTGCGTGCTCGGCCCGTTGCTGGCCCGCCGGGGGTACGTGCGGGTGGCCCATCCCGGCGGCGACGCGATCGGCTCGCGGGGGTTGGACATGCACATCTCCGGGCTGACCCGGATGGGCGCGGAGATCTCCGGTGAGCACGGGTTCGTCATCGCCTCCGCCCCGCACGGGCTGCGCGGCGCGGACATCGTGCTGGATTTCCCCAGCGTCGGCGCGACCGAGAACCTGGTGATGGCGGCGGTGCTGGCCCAGGGCACCACGATGATTGACAACGCCGCCCGGGAGCCGGAGATCGTCGACATCTGCACGATGCTCAACCAGATGGGCGCGCGCATCGTCGGCGCGGGCACGTCGACGTTGCGCATCACCGGTGTGCCCGGTCTGCGTCCGGTGCGCCACGCCACTGTGGGGGACCGGATCGTCGCCGGCACCTGGGCGTTCGGCGCGGCGATGACCCGGGGCGACGTGACGGTGACCGGGCTGGACCCGGCCTTCCTGGAGGTCGCCCTGGACAAGGTGGTGGCCGCCGGCGGGCTGGTGGAGACCCGGGCAGACGGCTTCCGCGTACGGATGGACGAGCGGCCCCGGGCGGTGGACGTGGTGACGCTGCCGTACCCCGGCTTCGCCACCGACCTGCTGCCGATGGCGATCGGGCTGGCGGCCGTCAGTGACGGCGCCTCCCTGATCACCGAGAACATCTTCGACGGCCGGTTCATGTTCGCCAACGAGATGATGCGGCTCGGCGCGGACATCAAGACCGACGGGCACCACGCTGTGGTCCGGGGCCGGGATCGGCTCTCCGGTGCCCCGGTGCGGGCCACCGACATCCGGGCCGGAGCAGGGTTGATCATTGCCGGACTCTGCGCGGAGGGGGTCACCGAGGTCTCCCACGTGCACCACGTCGACCGGGGCTACCCGGACTTCGTCGCCGACCTGCGTGCGCTCGGGGTGGCGGTCGAGCGGGGCACCACGCCGGAGGAGCCGGCACTGGAGATCTGAGGCCCCCACGACCCCGGCCCGACCGCCACTTAGCCATCGTTCAGGCTCGCCGACTAGGGTGCAGGCAGGCACTCAATCGCAGCGAGGGAGAAGCAGATGGCGGGTCGACTCGCGGTCGTCGGGGCCGGGTTGATGGGCTCCGGCATCGCCCAGGTGGCGGCGCAGGCGGGCTGGCAGGTGACGCTGCGCGACCTGGACGACGCGGCCACCACCCGGGGTCTCGGCGGTATTCGGAAGTCACTGGAGAAGTTCGCCGAGAAGGGCAAGATCGAGGCGTCCGAGGTCGAGGCGACGCTGGCTCGGATCACCCCGACCACCGACCTGGAGGCGGCGGCCGACGCGGACATCGTGGTCGAGGCGGTCTTCGAGCGCCTGGAGATCAAGCACGAGGTGTTCCGCGCCCTGGACAAGATCTGCAAGTCGGACGCGGTGCTCGCCACCAACACCTCGGCGATCCCGGTCACCCAGATCGCCGCGGTGACCGAGCGGCCCGAGGCGGTGGTCGGCACCCACTTCTTCTCCCCGGTGCCGATGATGCAGCTCTGCGAGCTGGTGCGCGGTTACAAGACCACCGACGCCACGCTGGACACCGCGCGGGCCTTCGCCGAGGAGATCGGTAAGACGGTCGTCGTGGTCAACCGGGACATCGCCGGCTTCGTCACCACCCGGCTGATCTCCGCCCTGGTGATGGAGGCGGTCAAGCTGGTCGAGTCCGGGGTGGTGTCCGCGGAGGACCTGGACACCGCCTGCCGGCTGGGCTTCGGGCACGCGATGGGCCCGCTGGCCACCACCGACCTGACCGGCGTGGACGTGCTGCTGCACGCCTCGAAGAACATCTACACCGACACCGCCGACGAGAAGTTCTTCCCGCCGGAGCTGCTCCAGCGGATGGTCACCGCCGGCGACCTGGGCCGCAAGACCGGCAAGGGCTTCTACACGTACTGAGTCGTGGCGACCGGGGCGGGCGTCCGCCCCGGTCGGCCGCTCAGCCGTCGCGCTTGGTGGTCCAGCGGAAGGTGGTCAGGCAGAGCACCACACCGATCACGCACCACAGGGCCAGCACCACCGCCACCCGGCCCAGCTCGAACGAGCCGCCCGGCTCCTGGGCGCCGAAGCTCTCCGGCAGGAACACCGACCGCAGCCCCTGGCACATCCACTTGAGCGGGAACAGCGCCGCCACCTGCTGCATCCAGGTGGGCAGGTCGGTGAAGACGAAGAACACCCCGGAGATGAACTGGAGCACCAGGGCGACGGGGGTGACCACCGCCGAGCCGCTGCGGGCGGTGCGGGCCAGCGACGAGATCGCGATGCCGCACAGGGTGCACGCGGTCACCCCGAGCACGGCGACCCAGCCGAAGGTGAACCACTTCGCGGCGGTGCCCGGCAGGTCGAGGTCGAACAGCGCCACCGCGACGGCCAACAGCAGGACCGTCTCGGCGATGCCGATCGCCACCACCATGATCACTTTGCCGGCGAACCAGACCCACTTCGGCATCGGCGTGCCCCGGTAGCGCTTGAGCACGCCCCGGTCCCGCTCGATCGGGATCCAGATGCCGAGGTTCTGGAAGCTCACAGTCATCAGGCCGGTCGCGATCATGCCGGTGATGAAGTACTGGGTGAACTTGACCCCGCCGCCGATCGTGCCGTCGAAGATCGACGCGAAGATCAGGATCATGATGATGGGGAAGCCCATCGTGAAGACGACCGACTCCCGACTGCGCAGGAACTGGGTGATCTCCAGTCGGCCCTGGCGCAGGGCGAGCGCGCCGGCACCCGGCCGCCGGCCGCGAGTCGCGGTGACCGGCGTCGCCGGCTTCGTCGTGGTCGTCATCGCGCGTGTCCGATCATGGTGAGGTAGACGTCCTCCAGGGTCGGCCGGGTCACCGTGAGCCCGGGGACCTCGCCGCCGTAGCGCGCGGCGAGGTCGGCCACGAAGGCCGTCGGCGTCGCGCTCTGCGCGCTTTCCCGCGTCCCTTCCGGGGTACGCCAGGAGACCGTCGCGAGGGCCTCCTGCCGATTGCCCAGCCGGTTGGGGGCGGCGACCTCGACCAGCCGGCCGCCGGCGATCACGCCGACCCGGTCGGCGAGGGCCTCGGCCTCGTCCAGGTAGTGGGTGGTGAGCACGATTGTGGTGCCGGCCGCGGCGAGATCGCGGATCAGCTCCCAGAACTCGCGGCGGGCCTCCGGGTCGAAGCCGGTGGTCGGCTCGTCGAGGAAGAGCAGCTCGGGACGGCCGACGATGCCCAGGGCCACGTCCAGGCGGCGCTTCTGCCCGCCGGAGAGGGTGTGCGTCCGGGCCTTCGCCTTGTCGGCCAGCCCGACCCGCTCGATCACCTTGTCCGGGTCGTCCGCGTCGGGGTAGAAGCCGGAGAAGTGCCGGATCACCTCGGCCACTGTCAGCTCGTCGAACTCGCCGGTGCCCTGGAGCACGATGCCGACCCGGGAGCGCCAGTCGGCATCCGGTTGGGCCGGATCGACGCCGAGGACTGTGACCTCGCCGGCGTCCCGGCGGCGGTAGCCCTCCAGGATCTCCACCGTGGTGGTCTTGCCGGCGCCGTTCGGGCCGAGCAACGCGAACACCTCGCCCCGGTGGACGTCCAGGTCCACGCCCGCCACCGCCACGTTGTCGCCGTACGCCTTGCGCAGCCCTCGGACGGAGATGGCCAGCTCGTCATCCATGCCGTCCAGTGTGCGTCCTGGCCTGGGCCGGGTGGTGCCCGGGGTGTGGCGGTCCACGCCACTGCGGGCGCTTGCCACCCGGTCGTCCCCGACATGGACCTGTGTGGTTTTCCACAGCTCCTTTTACTGAACGGTAACTTAGACTCCGGCCATGGATGAGACGGCATTCCCGGGGCGGCTGCCCGAGCGGGACCGCCCGTGGGTGATGCGCACCTACGCCGGCCACTCGTCGGCCGCGGCGACCAACGCCCTCTTCCGCCGCAACCTGGCGAAGGGGCAGACCGGCCTGTCGGTCGCCTTCGACCTGCCCACCCAGACCGGGTACGACCCGGACCACGAACTCGCCGCCGGCGAGGTCGGGCGGGTCGGCGTGCCGGTGGCCCACCTCGGCGACATGCGGGCGCTTTTCGACGGTCTCCCGCTCGCCGACACGAACACCTCGATGACCATCAACGCCCCGGCGATGTGGCTGCTCGCCCTGTACGGCACCGTCGGGCTGGAGCAGGGCGCCGACCTGGCCCGCTGCGCCGGCACCACCCAGAACGACATCATCAAGGAGTACCTGTCCCGGGGCACCTACATCTTTCCGCCGGCGGCGTCGCTGCGGCTCACCGCCGACGTGGTGGCGTACACGCTGCGCGAGATGCCCCGGTGGAACCCGGTCAACATCTGCTCGTACCACCTCCAGGAGGCCGGCGCCACGCCCGTGCAGGAGGTCGGCTTCGCGCTGGCCACAGCGGTCGCCGTGCTCGACGCGGTCCGGGACTCCGGCCAGGTCCCGGCCGAGCGGATGGGCGACGTGGTCCAGCGGATCTCGTTCTTCGTCAACGCCGGGGTGCGCTTCGTCGAGGAGATCGCCAAGATGCGCGCGTTCGGCGCGCTCTGGGACGAGATCACCCGGAACCGGTACGGGGTCACCGACGCCAGACAACGGCGGTTCCGCTACGGGGTGCAGGTCAACTCGCTCGGCCTCACCGAGGCGCAGCCGGAGAACAACATCCAGCGCATCGTGCTGGAGATGCTCGGCGTGACGATGTCCCGCGACGCCCGGGCCCGCGCGGTCCAGCTGCCCGCCTGGAACGAGGCGCTCGGCCTGCCCCGCCCGTGGGACCAGCAGTGGTCGCTGCGGATGCAGCAGGTCCTGGCGTACGAGTCGGATCTGCTCGAATATCCCGACCTCTTCGCCGGCTCGCACGTGATGACCGCGCTCGTCGACGAGGTCGTCACCGGGGCGCGGGTCGAGCTGGACAAGGTGCTGGAGCTGGGCGGCGTCGTCGCCGCAGTGGAGACCGGCTACCTCAAGAGCGCGCTTGTCGCGTCGCTGGCCGAGCGCCGTCGCCGGATGGAGTCCGGTGCCGACGTGGTGGTCGGGGTCAACCGGTACACCGCCACCGAACCCTCCCCGCTGACCGCCGCAGGCGCGGACGCGGTCGAGCAGGTCGATCCCGCGGTCGAGGCGGCCGCCGTGGACGGCGTACGCCGGTGGCGGGCCGACCGGGACGCGGCCGGCGTCGACGCGGCGCTGGCCCGGCTGCGCGCGGACGCCGCGACCACCACCAATCTGATGCCGGCCACCCTGGAGTGTGTGCGGGCCGGGGTGACCACCGGCGAGTGGGCCGGCGCGCTGCGCCAGGTCTTCGGCGAGTACCGGGCACCGACCGGCCTGGCCGGTGCCACCGGCGGTGGTGGGGAGCCGGGCCTCGTGGCGGTCCGCGAGCGGGTCACCGCCACCGCGCGGGAGCTGGGCAGCGGCCGGCTGCGGCTGCTGGTCGGCAAACCCGGCCTGGACGGGCACTCCAACGGCGCGGAGCAGATCGCGGTACGCGCCCGCGACGCCGGCTTCGAGGTCGTCTACCAGGGCATCCGGTTGACCGCGGGGCAGATTGTCGCCGCCGCCGTCGAGGAGGACGTCGACCTGGTCGGGCTCTCCGTGCTCTCCGGGTCGCACCTGGCCGCCGTGCCCGCGGTGCTCGACGGGCTGCGCGCCGCCGGCCGGGCCGACCTGCCGGTGGTGGTGGGCGGCATCATCCCGGCCAGTGACGCGGACACCCTCCGGGCGGCCGGGGTCGCCCGGGTCTTCACCCCGAAGGACTTCGCCCTCACCGGCATCATCGACGACCTGGTGACGGTCATCCGTCACGCCAACGACCTGCCCTGATCGAGCGCTGTCCCGGCAGGTCGCCGGCCGGCGTGGGTCAGCGGCCAGTGTGGGTCAGCGGCCGGCGTAGGTCATGCAGTCGGCCATGTCGTTGTCCGGGCCGACCCTGATCGACGCCGCGTGGCACTCCAGCTGCTCGTTGTGCCGGCAGTCGGCGCGCTGGCAGGCGCCCACCTGCGCGATCAGGCTCTCCACGCCGCCCCGGACGGGCGACTCGACGAAGGTGTGGCAGTGGGCGTGATCCATGCTGCCGATGGTGATCGCGAAGGCGTGGCAGTCACCTGCCTGGTTGTACGCGCACGCGGCGACCACACATTCCTGGACTCGGGGCATCTCCAACGCTGCGGTCATGCCGACCTCCTCTAGGCTCTTGCCCCGATACTAGGCTTTTGTCGACCCGTGGAGCCCCGGTATCGCGGGCCGCCGATCCGCCGCGTCAGACGCGGAAGCCGGCGACGCGGGCGGCCTCTCGTTCGCGGCGTCGTTCGGATCGACGACGGAAGAACCAGAAGGTGAAGAACGCCAGGCCGACCAGGACGACGAGCACCAGCACCGGCAGGATGATCGCCACCAGGGAGACCACCACGCTGGTGGCGTCCTCGGCGGTGCTGGCGACCGGGGCGCCGATTCCGGCGGTGGTCGCGTTGATCACCGGGCGGGCCGCGGACTTGAGCAGGTGCACGCCCAACGCCAGCAGTACGCCGGTGACGACCGGCACCCACTGGTGGGACGAGAAGAAGCTCCCTGGGTCGCTGACCGTCACCGTCTCCGACGAGGAGCCGGCGCCGAAGGCCAGGCCACCGGCGGTGGGTCGGACCACTGTCTGCACCACGTCGTTGATGTGGTCGACCACCGGCACCTTGTCCGCCACCATCTCCACGGCGAGCAGCACGGCCATGATGGCGATGACCCAGCCGTTGCCGAGCCAGGTCCAGCCGCTGGGCAGGTCGATCAGGTCGGTGTAACGGCCGAGCAGGCCGAGGATGAGCAGGGGTATGTAGGCGTTCAGCCCCGCCGAGGCGGCGAGACCGGTGCCGGTGAGGACTTCGAACACGGTCTCAGCATCGCACCGACGCGCCAGTGCCGCTCGCTGGCGACCGGTGGGTGCTCGGCTACCCTCGTCGGGTGCGGTTGGTCATTGCGAAGTGCTCGGTGGACTATGTCGGACGGCTCTCGGCTCACCTGCCGCTGGCCACCCGGTTGCTGATGGTGAAGGCGGACGGGTCGGTGTCTATTCACGCCGACGACCGGGCGTACAAGCCGTTGAACTGGATGAGCCCGCCGTGCCGGTTGGAGGAGGCCCCCGGCGTGTGGCGGGTCGTCAACAAGGCTGGCGAGGAGCTGCGGATCACCCTGGAGGAGATCTTCCAGGACACCTCGTACGAGTTGGGTGTGGATCCGGGCCTGCGCAAGGACGGAGTGGAGGCGCACCTCCAGGAGTTGCTGGCCGCCAACCCGGGTGCCCTGGGTGAGGGGTTCACGCTGGTCCGCCGCGAGTACATGACGGCGATCGGCCCGGTCGACCTGCTGTGCCGGGATGCCAACTCGGGCTCGGTCGCCGTCGAGGTCAAGCGACGTGGCGACATCGACGGCGTGGAGCAGTTGACCCGCTATCTCGAGCTGATGAACCGTGACCCGCTGCTCAGCCCCGTCGTCGGGGTCTTCGCTGCCCAGGAGATCAAGCCGCAGGCCCGGGTGCTCGCCACCGACCGGGGCATCCGGTGTGTGGTGGTGGACTACGACAAGCTGCGCGGCATCGTGAAGGACGAGCTGACCCTTTTCTGACCGGCGTCCTACCCGGTGCGCACCGCGATCAGTGACTTCGGCAGACCGAACACCCGCTCCACCAGCATCGTCGAGTCGGGGAAGTAGTGACGCATCTGCGAGCGGTCCAACAACTCGGTCCAGAGCACCTGGTGGATGGCGGCGTCGTGGCTGCGGGTCGGCTTGTGCCCCAGCGGCCACCGTCGGGCGAACGCGGTGCGCAGTCGTACCGGCAGGAACTGCATGCCGGGCGCGATCCAGTGTGGCTCGATGGGGAAGTAGCGGTAGGGCGTCTGGACCCAGTGCCGGTCGGCCAGTGAGCGGGCGGCGGCGGCGAAGCGGATCCGCCGTTCGTGCCCGCCCACGTGCTCCAGCACCGAGTTCGAGAAGACCAGGTCGAAGCTGCCCTTGGTGAGGTGCGGGGGCAGGTCGCAGGCGTCGGCCTGCTCGACGTGGGCCCAATCCGGGACGACGGCGGGCGGCTGCTCCAGGTTGACGACTGTCACCCGGGCCGGTCGGACGGTGGCGCGGTGCCAGGTGCCGAGCCGGCCACCGAGGTCGACCACGTGCATGTCGCCGATGTCGGGAAAGGTGCGCGCCAGCCAGTCCGAGCGGTGCCGACGCCGTCGGGCGCTCCACGACTGGTCACTGTCGACAAGGCGGTAACGCAATCGATTGGGGCCCATTTAACGCAATGTACCGCCGTGACCACGGTGTATAAACATGTGGATACGCCGATCCTTGTTGATGATCGGTTATCCGACACTTACCTCCCGTACATGACCTTGATGGCCTTGACGAGTCGGGCCACGTCGGCGGGGGTGCGCTCGAAGGTCATCGACGGCAGCAGCGACCGGGCACGACGTCGGGTGATCGCCTTGGACCGACCGAACTCACGCAGGCCGTCCTCCCCGTGGATCCGTCCGAAGCCGGAGTCGCCGACACCGCCGAACGGCAGGGTGGACATGCCGGCGAAGGTCAGCGTGGAGTTGATCGACGCCATCCCGGAGCGCAGTCGCCGGGCGATGGTCACCGCACGCCGTCGGCCGAAGACCGAACCCCCGAGGCCGTACGACAGGGCGTTGGCGCGGGTGACGGCCTCGTCGGCGTCGCGGACCCGGCTGATGGTCAGCGTGGGACCGAAGGTCTCCTCGCGGACGGCAGCGGACTCCTCCGGTACGTCCACCAGCACTGTGGGGTGGACGTACGGCGGTTGCACGGCGCTCGGGCCGCCGAGCACGGCGCGCCCGCCGGACGTGATGGCGGCGTCGATGTGTCGGCGGATCACGTCGATCTGCTTGGGCATGGTGATCGGGCCGATGTCGGTGCCCTCCGGCCCGACCGTCAACCGACCGGCGCGGGTCACCACCTTGTCGACGAAGGCGTCGAAGACGGCGTCGACCGCGTACACCCGCTCGATGCCGATGCAGGTCTGGCCGGCGTTGGTCATACCGCCCCAGACACACGCCTCGGCGGCCGCGTCCAGGTCGGCGTCGCTGTCCACGATCATGGCGTCCTTGCCGCCACCCTCGATGAGCACCGGGGTCAGCGTCTCGGCGCAGGCGGCCATCACCTTTCGGGCGGTGGCGGTGGAGCCGGTGAAGGCCAACTTGTTGACGCCGGAGCGGCACAGCGCCGCGCCCACGTCGCCCAGCCCGTGCACGGCGGTGAACACCGGCTGCTCGGGCACCACCTCGGCGAAGCTGTCCACCAGCCACTGGCCGACGGCGGGCGTGTACTCGCTCGGCTTGAGCACCACGGCGTTGCCGGCGGCGAGGGCGTACGCGGCGGAGCCGATCGGCGTGAAGACCGGATAGTTCCACGGCCCGATCACGCCGACCACCCCGTACGGCTGGTATTCGAGGTGCCCGGAGAACTCGGCCAGGATGAGCCGGGACCGCACCCGGCGTGGACCGAGCACGCGGCCGGCGTTGCGGGCGGCCCAGTCGATGTGCTCGATCGCCGTGACGATCTCGACGATGGCGTCGGCGACCGGCTTGCCGCCCTCGACGTGCACCAACTCGGCCAACTGCTCGATGCGCTTGGCGAGCAGCGCACGCCACCGCAGCATCCGCTGGCGGCGGCCGGTGAAACCGAGGCCCGCCCACCACTCGCCGGCGGCGCGGGCGCTGTCGACGGCCTGCCGTACGTCGGCGTCGGTGGCGACCGGGAGGCGACCGGCCTCGGCGCCGGTCGCCGGGCTGGTGGAAACCAAGTGGCCCGCGTCGATGACCGGAACGCCCGGGATATGCACTGCCGTCATGGCGGAAGTCTAGACCCGAGGATTACTCGCCGGTAGGGTCCCCGATTCGGGGCGGGGGAGCGGCGTCGCACCAACCCGGCCGATCGTTGATCAGTGCAGGTCAGGGCGTTGGTGACGGATGCGGCCCGCCCGAATCGTCGAACGGCAGGTGGCCGGGAGGTGACGAGAGGCTGACCGGCCGGTCGGTATTGACGACTACCGTCTGATGGCAAGCTGACGCGCGGAGTGACGGTGTGGGGTGGAGGGCTGACTGTCCATGGAGGAACTTCCGGAACTGATGCCGCTGTTGACGGTCGCGGGTGGACCGATGCGCGGCGCGAGCTTTCGTATGCGAGCCGAGATACAGGTGATCGGCCGAGCGCCGACCGGTCAGGTGGTCATCAACGACCCGCACCTGAGCCGTCGCCACGCCGAGGTGTGGCTGGCACCGGAGGGCCCGTCCCTGCGGGACCTGGGCTCCACCAACGGCACCTGGCTCAACGACCGGCGGATCACCGAGGTGGAACGACTCTCCGACGGTGACGTGATCCGGCTGGGCCGCACCGAACTGCGCCTGTTCGACCCCGGGGTGGCGCTCACCGACCCGGTGGGGCTCAGCTTCGGCCCGTCCCGGCGCGACGTCCGACCGACGCTGCCGCTGCCGCTGGCCGCGCCACCGGGCTCGCGTCGCTGATCGCCTGGCGGTCCGCCACACCGGGTAGCTCCGTTGGGTGGCGGTCCGACACCTGGACCGGCGGGGACACCCGTGGCACCATGCCGCGGATGGAGACCGAGCAGCGGATCGTGACGGCGAACGGCATCACCCAGGCGGTACGGGTGGCCGGCTCGCCGGACGGCACACCGGTGCTGCTGATCCACGGCAACTGCTCGTCAGCGCTGTTCTGGGAGCCGCTGGTCCGCCGTCTGCCACCGATGCTGCGGGTGGTCGCCCCCGACCTGCGGGGGTACGGCGACTCCGCGACCGCCCCGGTGGACGCCACCCGGGGCCTGCGGGACTTCGCCGACGACGTGGCCGCACTGCTGGACGACCCGACGCTCTTCGACGCCGAGGCGCGCCCGGTGGTGGTCGGGCACTCCCTCGGCGGCGGGGTGGCGATGCGCCTGCTGGTCGACCATCCGCACCGGGTGGGGGCGTTGCTGCTCGCCGCACCGGTCTCCCCGTACGGCTTCGGCGGCACCCGCGACCTGACCGGTACGCCGACCACAGCCGACTTCGCCGGCACCGGCGCCGGCACGGCGAACCCGGACTTCGTGGCCCGCCTCGCGGCCGGTGACCGGAGCACTGACGCGCCGGCCAGCCCGCGCGCCGTGCTGCGAGCCACCTATGTCGCCGATCCCGCCTCGCTGGGCACTGACGAGGAACTGCTGCTGGACACAGTGCTCTCCACCGCCACCGGGGACGACAACTACCCGGGCACGGCGGTGCCGTCGGAGAACTGGCCGGGCACCGCGCCGGGGGAGCGCGGGGTGCTCAACGCGCTCGCGCCGACCTGGTTCCGGCTCGCCGACGAGCTGGTGGCCGTCGCCGAGAAACCGCCGGTCACCTGGGTACGTGGAGACGTCGACGTCATCGTCTCGGACACCTCGCTCTTCGACCTGGCGTACCTGGGTTCGCTGGATCTCGTGCCCGGCTGGCCCGGCGCGGACGCCTGCCCACCGCAGCCGATGGTCGGCCAGACCCGGGCGGTGCTCGACCGGTACGCGGCGGCCGGCGGCGCGTACCACGAGGTGGTGCTGCCCGGTTGCGGGCACAGCCCGCACCTGGAGCGCCCGGCGGAGTTCGTCGCGGAGTTGTTGGCCCTGACCAGCGTGGCGGCCGGGTAGCGGCGCCGCTGGGCCGTGGGTGAAATATGCCACGGCGTCTCGACAACTCACCGTCACGTGGCAGACTCGCGCGCATAACCTTAGCGGCCGTTCAGTGGTCGTGCGGAGTCTCTGGGGAGGCCGGTCGTGGCGCGCGAGTTCAGCACCGTTGGTGTGGTGGGGCTGGGCACCATGGGTGCCGGCATCGTCGAGGTCTTCGCCCGCAACGGCATCGACGTGGTGGCAGTGGAAATCTCCGCGCCGGCGCTGGAGCGCGGCCAGGCCACCCTGAAGGGCTCCACCGACCGGGCGGTCGCCAAGGGCAAGCTCGCCGAGGCGGACCGCGACGCCCTGCACGAGCGGGTGCACTTCGCGGTCGGGCTGGACGCGCTGCACTCCGTCGACCTGGTCATCGAGGCGGTGCCCGAGCACCTGGACCTCAAGCAGCGGATCTTCGCGGAGCTGGACCGGGTCTGCCGACCGGAGACGATCCTCGCCACCAACACCTCGTCGTTGAGCGTCACCGAGATCTCCGTCGCCACCAGCCGCCCCAACCAGGTGATCGGCATCCACTTCTTCAACCCGGCCCCGGTGATGAAGCTGGTCGAGGTGGTCCGCACGGTAGTCACCGCACCCGAGGTGGTCGCCGACGTGGAGGCGCTCTGCGCCCGGCTCGGCAAGGTCGACGTCACCATCAACGACCGGGCCGGCTTCATCGCCAACGCGCTGCTCTTCGGCTACCTCAACCACGCGGTCGCCATGTTCGAGTCGCACTACGCGACCCGGGAGGACATCGACGCCGCCATGAAGCTCGGCTGCGGCCTGCCGATGGGCCCGCTGGCGTTGATGGACCTGATCGGCCTGGACACCGCGTACGAGATCCTGGACACCATGTACCGGCGCGGCGGGCGGGACCGCCGGCACGCCCCGGTGCCGCTGCTCAAGCAGATGGTGACGGCAGGGCTGCTCGGCCGGAAGTCGGGCCGGGGGTTCTACACCTACGAGCGGCCCGGCTCCCCGGTGGTCGTACCGGACGAGGCGACGCCGCTCGCCACGGACGCCGCGCTCGCCGACGGCGCGCGCGCCATCGCGAAGGTCGGCGTGGTCGGCTCCGGAACCATGGCCACCGGGATCATCGAGGTCTTCGCGAAGGCCGGCTACGAGGTCGTCTCGGTGACCCGCGGCATGGAGAAGTCCGCGAAGGTCTGCGAGGCGGTCAAGACCTCGCTGAACAAGGGCGTGGTGCGCGGCAAGCTCGCCGAGGCCGACCGGGACGCCGCCCTGGGCCGGATCAGCTGGTCCGCCACGCTCGACCATCTCGCCGACGTCGACCTGGTGGTCGAGGCGGTCGTCGAGGAGTTGAGCGTCAAGAAGGCTCTCTTCGCCAGCCTCGACGAGATCTGCAAGCCGGGTGTGGTGCTGGCCACCACCACCTCGTCGCTGCCGGTGATCGACGTGGCGATGGCCACCCAGCGGCCGGCCGACGTGGTGGGGCTGCACTTCTTCAACCCGGCCCCGGTGATGCCGCTGGTCGAGGTCGTCCGCACCATCCGCACCTCCCCGGAGGCCACCGCCACCGCCCGCGCCGTCTGCGCCGCGCTCGGCAAGACCGGCGTGGTCTGCGGCGACCGGTCCGGCTTCATCGTCAACGCGCTGCTCTTCCCGTACCTGAACGACGCGGTGAAGATGCTGGAGGCCAGCTACTCGACGGCCGACGACATCGACCACGCCATGAAGTTGGGCTGCGGCTACCCGATGGGCCCGTTCGAGCTGCTCGACGTGGTCGGGTTGGACGTTTCCCTGGCCATCCAGCGCGAGCTGTACCTGGAACTGCGAGAGCCGGGTTTCGCGCCCGCGCCGCTGCTGGAGCACCTGGTCACCGCCGGCTACCTGGGCCGCAAGACCCGCCGCGGCTTCCGCGACCACTCGCACCGCTGACCGGTCGCCCACGATGCGGAGGTCAGCACGGTTTCGGCGGGGCTCCGGGTCGCCGACGACCGTGGCGAGCCGGCCAGCTGGGAGTGACCGTAACCTTGGTGACTGTGAGCCCCCGTCGCAACCGCCCTCGCCGGGACGAGAACGCCAACCTGGACGCCGACCGGGTCCGCCAGGGCGTCGCCTCGGTGCAGCAGTGGACCGACGGCGCCTGGCAGGTACGCGGCATCGGCGCGGGCGCGTCGGTCAAGACGTACCGCTGCCCCGGTTGTAACCAGGAGATCCCACCTGGGGTGGCCCACCTGGTGGCCTGGCCGGCGGACGGCCTGGGTGACCTGACCGACCGGCGGCACTGGCACAGCGGCTGCTGGCGGGCCCGGGAGCGGCGCGGCCCGGCGGTGCAGCGTGGCCGGGGCTCCCCGCGCTACTGAGCGACCTGGGTCACCCTGTTCGTGCCTGGGCGGGCGGTGGCGGCGACTTCGCGACAGACTTGGGTGGTGAGCACAGCGATCCGCGCGTCGTCGATCCTGCCCGGCCGCCGGGAGGACATCGAGCTGCACACCGCCGACGGTCTGCGGCTGGTCGGTGAGCTGGCCCTGCCGGCCGACCGGCCGCCGGTGGCCACCCTGGTCTGCCTGCACCCGCTGCCCACCCACGGCGGAATGATGGACAGCCATGTGTTCCGCAAGGCGGCCTGGCGGCTGCCCGCGCTGGCCGACCTGGCGGTGCTGCGGTTCAACACCCGGGGCACCAGCAGCGTGCGCGGCACCAGCGAGGGAGCCTTCGACGGCGCGGTGGGCGAGCGGTACGACGTGGCCGCCGCCATCGAGTACGCGGAGTTCGCCGAGCTGCCCAACATCTGGCTCGTCGGCTGGTCGTTCGGCACCGACCTGGCGCTGAAGTACGGCTGCGACCCGACGATCGCCGGGGCGATCCTGCTCTCCCCGCCGCTGCGCTTCTCCGCCCCCGAGGACCTGGCCACCTGGGCCAACTCGGGGCGGCCGCTGGTGGCGCTGGTGCCGGAGTTCGACGACTACCTACGCCCCACCGAAGCGCGGGAGCGGTTCGCCGCCGTACCGCAGGCCGAGGTGGTCGGGGTGCCGGGCGCCAAGCACCTGTGGGTGGGCGACGCGGAGACGGTGCTCGACCAGATCGTCCGGCGGGTCAACCCGGCCGTCGAGGTGCCGCTTCCGACGACCTGGGACGGCCCGATGGAGGCCGGCGACGTCAGCGCGTACGCCGACCGCACGGTGGCCGCCTTCGCCGACACCCCCGTCCCCGGCCCGGCCGCCACCAAGGCGGACTGACCCGCCCGTTCCCGGCCCGGCTGACGCTCAGCGGCGCTCCTGGCGGGGCAGCACCACCTCGCGCAGGATCAGTTGCAGCGCGGCCACAGTGGGGATGGCGATCAGCGCGCCCACCACACCCAGCAGCGCCACCCCGAGCAGCGCGGCCAACAGGGCGGCCACCTCGTTGACCTCCACCGAACGCCGCATCACCTTCGGGTAGATGAGGTAGTTCTCCACCTGCTGGTAGATCAGGAAGAAGACCGCGCAGGCGATGCCGGTCGGCAGGTCGGCGGCGAAGCCGACCAGACTCACGATCACCGCGCCCAGGGTGGCGCCGATCTGCGGGATCAGGTCGGTCACCGCGACCACCACGGCCAGCGCGAACGGGTACGGCAGGTCGACGATCAGGGCGAAGACGAAGGTGGTCGCGCCGGCCAGCACCGCGATGCTCAGCGCGCCGACCATGTAGGAGCCAACCTTGGCCAATATTTCGTCACCGATCAGCTGCACCCGCTGCCGCCGCGACCGGGGCACCAACGAGTAGCCCAGCGAACGCAGCTTGTCGAAGTACGCCAGGAAGTAGATGGTCAGGACCAGCACGGTCAGCGTCCGAAACACCGTGCCGAAGATCAGTTGTGCGCCGCCCAGCACCCCGCCGAGCGCCCGTCCGACCGTCTCCGCGTTGGCCGCGCCCTGCACCCGCTCCACCACGTCGTACCGCTCCACCAGGTCATTGACCGTCGGGTTGCGGCGCAACTGGTCGAGCAAGCTCGGGATCTGGTCGATGAACTGCCCCGACTGGGTGACGATCGGCGGAACCAGCGCCACCACCCCGCCGCAGAGCAGCAGCACCACGGTCAGGGCGACCCCCGCCACCGCCAGGCCGTGCGGCACACCCCAGCGGCCCAGTCGGACCACCGCCGGGTTGAGGCCGATCGCGAGGAAGAGCGCGATCACCACCAGCACGAGGATGCCGCCGGCATTGCGAATCCCCAGATAGAGGGTGTACGCCAGCAGCACGCCCAGCGCACCGGTGAAGCCGAGCAGGAAACTGCTGCGGCGCAGTGGCCGCCCCGGTGTGCCGAACTTTCCGGACGGGACCGCCGGTGGCTCATCCGGGTCGACCCCGGGGGCGGGGACCGGCACCGGGGGTGGCGTCTCCGCCGACGATGCCGCCCGCGCCTCCGTCGGCTGCGCTTCCGCCGACGGTGGCGTCTCCGCCGGCTGTGGGGTTTCGGCTGGCGGGGGACCGGGGGTCACGTTCGGCTCGTCGCCGGACGGGTCGTGCTGTGGCACCAGGGACCTCCCGGCTCAGACCGTCGGACGACGGGCGACGGCCACGAACGCCCGCCACGCGGCGGGCACGAACACCAGCACCGGGCCGGCCGGGTCCTTACTGTCCCGCACCCCCACGACCTCGGCCAGGTTGTCCGCCACCTCGACACACTCTCCGTTGCCGCTACGGCTGGACGTGCGCCAGAGCGCGCCGGTCAGGTCCATGAGGTCACAACTTCCTTCATCAGCTCGATCGACTGGCGGCGAGAGAACGCACCGTTTCTGATCATCTCCCAACGCGCCAGCAGCGTAGCCACCTCATGGTCGCCATCGACCACGAGACCGTCAATCTGATGCTCCATGTGCCCCACCCAACCACCGTCGGCGCCTCGGGCCAGATTGAACGGTCCGGAAAGTCGGCCCCACGGCCCCAGCGGCTTGGGCCGTACCCCCGGCGTATCCCCGCCCCTGCGGCGCGCGGACGCCGCACACTCCGCTGCGACCCATGTGGTGCTGCCGGGCCGACGGCCGGCCGTGGCCCCGCAAGAACGCCCGGCTGCTGCAAGCGGAGTTCGGCGAGGACCCCACCCACCCCGGACGTCGTCCAGGCGCGCCGAATCCGTGCAGATCTTGGACAGTTCCGTTAGGCCGTGACGGGAACTGTCCAAGATCTGGTGGTGGGGCGGCGCTCAAGGGCGAAAGCTGTCCGGATGCTGCCCGCCGATGACGCCGACGCACTCGACTGGCTCGCCTTCGAGCAGGCGGGCGTGCTGACGACCGCGCAGGTCGCCGGGTTGCTCAGCGAGGGGCGGGTGCGGGGCCGGATTCGCTCCGGTCGGTGGCGGTCGATCTGCCGCGGGATCCTGCTGGCCGGAAACGGTCGGCTCACCCGCGACCAACAACTCTGGGTGGCGGTGCTGGCGGCCGGGCCGGGGGCGGTGCTGGCCGGGGTGTCCGCCGCCGCCGAAGCCGGGGTACGAGGACTGCGACGCGAGCCGGTGCACGTGCTGGTGCCGGCAGCCCGCCGTGCCGCGCGGGCCAGCCTGCGTCGACTTCCGATCGACATGCCCGCCGTCCTGGTCCACCGCACGACGGTTCTCCCCGAGGCCCATGTTCAACGTGCCCGCCCACCGCGTACCACGACGGCGCGGGCCCTGGTGGACGCGGCGGGTTGGGCGGCCGGCGTGGACGAGGCGCAGTCGGTGCTGGCTGCCGGTTGCCAGCAACGCCGGGTGCTGCCCGAGGAGTTGCAGGCGGTGCTCGACGTCCTCCCTCGGGCCCCCCGTCGGCGGCTGATCGGGCAGACCGTCAGCGACATCGCGGGCGGCGCACAGGCGCTCTCGGAGATCGACTTCCTGCGGCTGTGCCGCAGGCACCTGCTGCCCGCCCCGGACCTGCAGGAACACCGGGTCGACGCGGCCGGCCGGAACCGCTGGCTGGACGCGTACTGGCGGGAGTGGCGGGTGCAGGTGGAGATCGACGGCGCGCACCACATGGACGCCAAGCAGTGGGCGGCCGACATGCGTCGGCAGAACGACGTCTGGACCAGCGGCGACCGGATTCTGCGCTTCCCGGCCTGGCTGGTCCGCGCCCGCCCGGACGAGGTCGCCGACACCGTCCGGCGCGCCCTCATCGCGGCCGGCTGGACCCCCACCACGCCCCTACGCCACCCGACGCAAAAGTGAATCTTGGACACTTTCCGTCAACCGATGACGGAAAGTGTCCAAGATTTCGAAGCTTCGACGGGCGGGTGCCCGTCACTCCTTCTCGATGGTGACCTTGCTGGGCTTGGCGCTGCGCTCGTCGGTGGTCGGCTTGGTGGGTCGCTTGCCGTTCTCACCGGTGCTAGTGATCTTGGTGGGCTTGGCGCCCCGACCACCCTCGCCCGGAACGGCGGCCACTGTCGGCTCCCCGTCCACCCCGGCGCTCGCCGTGCCACCGTCCACTGTGGTCATCGGCTCGGCCACCGGCCGCGTCGTGGACTGCCCGGACTCCTCCGCAGCGGCGTTCACCGGCTGCCTGGTGTCGGCGGGCTCCGTCTTCAGCCCGGCGCCCGCACCCGATCCGGAGGTCGCGCCGGCGGCAACGCTCACGCCGTCGTCCCCACCACCGGACACGCCTTCGCTCGCGCCGGCGTCGCCGGCCGGCGCGGTCGGGCCGTCGATCGGACCGGCGACACTCTGCAACCGCAGCTCGGACATCTGACGCTGAAGCTCGTCGGACTCCTGCCGGGCCTTCCAGGTCTCCTGCCGAAGATCCGCCAACTGCTGTTGGGCCTGGGCGATCTCCAACATCACCTGGGCCAACTGCTGACGGCCCGCCGCCGACTCCTGCTGGGTCGCCGCCAGGTGCTGCTGGGTGGTGGCCAGGTGCTGCTGCGTGGTGGCCGCGTACTCCTCGAACTGCCGTCGGGACCCCGCGACATGCTCGTCGGCCTTGCGGCGCTTGTCGCTGGCCTCGGCCTCGGCCCGGCTCAGCAGATCGGCGGCCTCCGCCTCGGACCGCTGGCGCAGCGCCGCCGCGTCCCGCTCGGCTGCCTGACGGACGCCGGCCGCGCCCTGCTCGATCTCGTTCTTGCGAGCCGTGTACTCGGTCTCCAGCTCGTTCTTCCGGGTGGAGTATTCGGTTTCCAGCTCGTCCCGACGGGTGGTGAACCCGCTCTCCAGCTCCTGCTGACGGCTGGCGAGTCCGGCCTCCAACTCCTGCTGGCGCGCCGCGTGTTGCTTGTCCAGCTCGTCGCGGCGCTTGGCGAACTCCTGCTCGGCCGCGGACCGCCGCTGCGCCAACTCCCGGTCGGCCGCCTCCCGACGGGAGTTGACCTCCTGCTCCACCCCGGCCCGCCACGCGCCCAGCTCCTGCTGGGTCTGCGCCCGGGTGTGCTGCACGTACGCCTCGGTCTCGGTGCGCATGCGCTGCACGTACGCCTCGGTCTCGGCCCGGCTGCGCTTCGCCGACTCGGTTGCCTGCGTCGTCAGCCGCTCGGCCTCCTGCTGCGCCTTGGCGCGGGTGGCCCGCCCGGCCATCGACGCGTCGTCGATGATCTGCTTGGCCTCCTGCTGCGCCTTGGCGTGGGTGGCCCGCCCGGCTTCGGTCGCGGTGTCGGTGAGCCGCTTGGCCTCCTGGAGCGCCTTGGCATGCACCTCCTTGGCGGCATCGCGCAGGTCGCTGGCCTCCTGCCGGGCGTTGGCCAGCGTCTCGCGGGCCGTCTCGCGCAGCTTGGTGGCCTCCTGCTGGGCCCGGGTGTGGATCTCCTTGGCGGAATCCCGTAGCTGGGTGGCCTCCTGCTGGGCCTTCGCCAGAGCGTCCTGCGCGGCCTTGCGCAACTGCGCCGACTCGTCCTTGGCCGACCGCAGGGCCGCGTTCGCCTCGGCCCGCTGCGCGGCGCTGTGCCGCTCCTCCTCCGCGCGTCGGGCGGCGAGGGCGATCTCGAAGTCCTTCAGCGCCCGCGCGGCCTGCTCGCGGGCCTCCTCGATGATGTGCTCGGCCGCGGCACGACGGGCCTCGATCTCCCCGTTCGCGTCGCCGAGGATCTGCTCCGCCTGTTCCTCGGCGAGAGTGAGGATCGACTCGACCCGCGGGCCGAGGTGCCGGAACGACGCCCGGTCGACGACGTTCATCTGCTTGCGCACCTGGGTCAGGTCGCGCTGGAGAACCTCGACCTGGCCGGCGAGCTTGTGGATCTGTGTATACGCCTGTTCCCGTTCGGAGGCGAGGGTCGCGATCTCGTGCTCAGCACGTGCGACATAACGGTCGACCTGTTTCTTCTCGTACCCCCGCAGAGCGGACTCGAAGCTGGGCTCCGTCGTCACGTCCCCGCCGAGAGCGAACAGTTCCTCGCCGTGCGACATGCCCCCATCCTCACACGCAACGGGCCCTGCTGGGGCGATACGGACGGGCCTTGTGGGAGCTACTTCACTCCGTTGCGGTCAACGGATACCCGGGGTTAGGAAACGCATACGGCGCGAGGTGGCACCGGTTACCCGGTGTCACCTCGCGCCGTCGATGCCCCGACCTGACGCCTCGCGTCAGCCGGCGGTCTCCGCGGGCACCCGCTCCTGACCGCCATCGGTCTTCTTGGCTGCTTCCGGCTTGGCAGCCGGAGCGGCCTGCGCCGGCATTCCCGGAACGATGCCGGCGAGGCCGGAGAGCATCTGACCCAGCTGCGACGTGACAGCGTCCTTCTGCCGGGTGAGGTCCTCGACCTCGCGGCGGGCGGCCTGCGTGGTCAGCTCCGCCTCGGTGCGAGCCTCGGTGAGCAGGCGCTGCGACTCGGCCTTCGCCTCGTTGAGGGTCTTCTCCGAGTGGGCCTTGGCCTTGTCGACCGTCTCGGCGGCGTTGCGCTCCGACTCGACCCGCCGCGCCTCGGCGCGCTGCTCGATCTCCTTGGCCCGCTCCTGCGCGGCCCGGGCACGCTGCTCGGCCTCGCTGACCATCTTCTGGGTCTGCGCGACCTGGGCGGCGTGCCGCTCGGACTCCTCGCGCTCGGCCTTCTCCCGCCGCTCGGCCAGCTGGAGCTCCAGGGCCTGCAGGTCCTTGTCGCGCTTGTCCCGCGCATCGGTGAGCAGCTTGGTCGCCTCGGCGCGCTTCTCCTCAGCCTCGCGGGCGGCCTTCGCCCGCTGCTGGGTGATCTCCCGCTCTGCGGTGGCCCGCAGGGTGGCGACCTCCCGCTCGACTGTCGACTTCAGCTCGGCCACCTCGTGCGCGGTGACCGTACGCAGCTGCTTGGTCTCCCGGTCGGCGTCGGCGCGCAGCGTGTCGGCCTCGCGGCGAGCCTGCACCCGGACCTCGGCGGCCTCGCGCTCGGCGGCCGTGCGCAGGTTGCCCGCCTCGCGCTCGGCGCTCGCCTTCATGGCGGCGGCCTCGGCGCGGGCCTTGTCGGTGATCTCGCGGGCCTCGAGGCGGGCGGCGGAGAGAATGCCCTCCGACTCGCGCTTGGCCTCGTTGCGGTGGTCGTTGGCCTGCTCCTCGGCGAGCCGGAGGATCTGCTCGACGCGCGTGCCGAGCCCGGAGAGGGTGGGTCGGCTGTTCTCTTCGAGCTGCTTGTTCGTGTCGGTGAGCTTCTGCTCCAGCGCACTCATGCGCTGCTCGGCCTGGCGGAGCCGACGCTGGGCGTCGTTCATCCGCTGCTCGGCCTCGGCACGGGCCTGCTCGGACTGGGTCAGCGCGGCGGTCATCCGGCCGAGGAAGTCGTCGACCTGATGGGTGTTGTATCCGCGCAGGCCAACGGTGAAATCTGGCTGCGAGTTCGCGTTATCGAAGAACGCGAGAGGGGAGGACTGCTGCTGGGGCATTGGGACATACTGGCAGACGCCCCAGGGTGCTTCGCAAGAGCGGTGCGAAGCTTTCGTGCCCTCTTTACATGGTCAACTCCCGCGATCGGCGAGGTTGGACCAATCGGCGATCTTGGCAGGTCCCGGCGGGTCGGACGCCACGCAGCGTGACGCGGAAAAGGGCCCCGGGGTTACCCCGAGGCCCTTTGTTCGATCCGGGTGGCTTATCCGCTAATGGGGGCGGAAGAACAATGAGCGATCAGCGCAATGGTCATCCGGCGTTCCACCGTCCGGCCGGGGCCCGCCTCGGCGCTCCGGATGCCGGTCGACGCCCCCGAGGCCGGCGGCGCCGGTCAGTGACCCCGGGCCGGCGGCGCCGACCCCGGGCCGGCGGCGCCGGTCAGTGACCCCGGAACCGGTTGATCGCGTCCTCGTGCCGGGCCCGCAACTCTCCGTCGCGCACGCCCAGCCCGTCGGTGGGTGCGAGGCAGCGTACGCCGACCTTGCCCTGGTGGGCGTTGCGGTGCACCTCGTACGCGGCCTGGCCGGTCTGCTCCAGCGGGTAGGTGCGGGACACCGTCGGGTGCACCTTGCCGAGCGCCACCAGGCGGTTGGCCTGCCACGCCTCGTGGTAGTTGGCGAAGTGGCTGCCCACGATCCGCTTGAGGTGCATCCACAGGTAGCGGTTGTCGTACTGGTGCAGGAAGCCGCTCGTGGAGGCGCAGGTGACGATGGTCCCGCCGCGCCGGGCCACGTAGACGCTGGCGCCGAACGTCTCCCGGCCCGGGTGCTCGAACACGATGTCCGGGTCCTCGCCGCTGGTCAGCTCGCGAATCCGTTCGCCGAAGCGCCGCCACTCGTCCGGGTCCTGGGTCTCCTCGTCCTTCCAGAAGCGGAAGCCCTCCGCGGCCCGGTCGATGACCAGCTCCGCGCCCATCTTGCGGCACAGCTCGGCCTTCTCCGGTGAGGACACCACGCAGACCGGAATCGCGCCGCCGTTGAGCGCCATCTGGGTGGCGTACCCACCGAGGCCGCCGGAGGCGCCCCAGATCAGCACGACGTCGCCCTGCTTCATGTTGGCGCCGTGGTGCGAGACGAGCTGCCGGTACGCGGTGGAGTTGACCAGCCCGGGACTGGCCGCCTCCTCCCAGCTCAGGTGCCGCGGCTTGGGCATCAGCTGGTTGGCCTTGACCACCGCCAGCTCGGCCAGTCCGCCGAAGTTGGTCTCGAAGCCCCAGATCCGCTGTTGCGGGTCGAGCATCGTGTCGTCATGACCGGCCGCGTCCTCCAACTCGACGGAGAGGCAGTGCGCGACCACCTCGTCGCCGGGGGCCCAGCGGGTCACCCCGGGGCCGGTGCGCAGCACCACGCCCGCCGCGTCCGAGCCGACCACGTGGTACGGCAGGTCGTGCCGGCGGGTCAGCTCGGAGACGCGGCCGTAGCGCTCCAGGAACTTGAAGGTGGGCAGCGGCTCGAAGATGCTGGTCCACACCGTGTTGTAGTTGATCGCGCTGGCCATCACCGCGACCAGCGCCTCGCCCGGCGCCAGCTCCGGCGTCGGCACCTCCTGCACGTGCAGGGCCTTGCGCGGGTCCTTGTCCCGGGTGGCCATGCCGTCGAACATCCGGGCTTCCTCGGCGCGGACCACCACGCCCCGGTAGCTCTCCGGTACGGGCAGCCCGGCGAGGCCGGCGAGTTCGCGGTCCGGATCGTTCGATTCCTCCGCCGCCATGATCGCTTCGAGGATGTCCTGCACGGTGACCTCCGGTTCATCCGCACCCGCACGGGCCCGGGTGCTGCCATCGTCGGCGCCGGTGGGCACGACCGCCATGTCGGCATTCGACACATCCGGCACCGGTCGCGCTCCTGTGGGGCCGGACGTTACTGAACGGTAGCTAGGCCGGGAAGTCCTCTGTGAAAAACTGCATCCGCCGATGCGTGAAGGTGTCCGACCACAGCGCCAACCGCGCACTGACGTGCGCGCACCCGGCGTCCGACGGCCGTTACCCCTCGCTGATCAAGAGTTTTCGGTCATCTGCGCGGCGCAGGATGACGCAAACCTCTTGATCAACAGGGGGTGAGGGCGGGGCAGGGGGTGAGGGCGGGGCAGGGGGGTCGGTCAGTGGGGGGTGGGGGCGGGTTGGACCAGTTCGACGAGGACGCCTCCGGCGTCCTTGGGGTGGACGAAGTTGATCCGGCTGTCCGCGGTGCCACGCCTCGGAGCGTCGTAGAGCAGGCGCACGCCACGCTCGCGCAGCGCCGCGCAGGCCGCGTCGATGTCCACCACGGTGTACGCGACCTGCTGCACGCCCGGCCCGTTGCGGTCCAGGAACTTCGCGATCGTCGACTCCGGGGTGAGCGGGGCGAGCAACTGCACGCAGCCGCCCTCGGTGGTCGGCCCGACGGCCAGCATCGCTTCCCGGACGCCCTGCTCGGTGTTGGTCTCCACGTGGACGCAGCGCATCCCGAACGTCCGCTGGTAGAAGTCGATCGCGGCGTCCAGGTCGGCCACGGCGATCCCGACGTGGTCAATCTTGCGAAGCCCGATGTCTGTGACGTAGTCCGCACCGGGCTCGACGGGGGAGTTCTCTGCCATGGCGCTAGTCTGGCCGAACAATCGTTAAGGCGTACAGCTCGGCACCCCCTCGGAGGCAGGCATGGCTTCGGTGATCGTCAGCGGCGCGCGGACCCCGATGGGCCGGCTGCTGGGCAACCTCAAGGACCTCCCGGCCACGAAGCTCGGCGGGATCGCCATCAAGGCGGCGCTGGAACGTGCCGGCGTCAGCCCGGACCAGGTCCAGTACGTGATCATGGGCCAGGTGTTGCAGGCCGGCACCGGTCAGATCCCGGCTCGGCAGGCGGCGGTCGAGGCCGGCGTGCCGATGTCCGTGCCGGCGCTGACCATCAACAAGGTCTGCCTCTCCGGCCTGGACGCGATCGCCCTGGCCGACCAGCTGATCCGCGCCGGCGAGTTCGACATCGTGGTGGCCGGCGGCATGGAGTCGATGACCAACGCCCCGCACCTGCTGATGGGCCAGCGCACCGGCTACAAGTACGGCGACGTGGTGGTCAAGGACCACATGGCGCACGACGGGCTCAGCGACGCCTGGGACTGCTGCTCGATGGGCGAGTCGACCGAGCGACTCGGTGCCAGGCACGGCATCTCCCGCGCGGAGCAGGACGCCTTCGCCGCCGCCAGCCACCAGCGGGCCGCCGCCGCGCAGAAGAACGGCCACTTCGCCGACGAGATCGCTCCGGTGGTCATCCCGCAGCGCAAGGGTGACCCGCTGGTGATCACCGAGGACGAGGGCATCCGCCCGGACACCACTGTCGAGTCGCTGGCCAAGCTGCGTCCCGCCTTCGCCAAGGACGGCACCATCACCGCCGGCAGCTCGTCGCCGATCTCCGACGGCGCCGCCGCGGTGCTCGTGATGAGCAAGGCCAAGGCGAAGGAGCTGGGGCTGACCTGGCTGGCCGAGATCGGTGCGCACGGCAACGTGGCCGGCCCGGACAACTCCCTGCACTCGCAGCCGTCCAACGCCATCAACCACGCCCTGAAGAAGGGTGGCCTGAGCGTGGCGGACCTGGACCTCATCGAGATCAACGAGGCGTTCGCGCAGGTCGGTGTCCAGTCCACCCGGGACCTCGGGATCAGCCCGGACAAGGTCAACGTCAACGGCGGCGCGATCGCGCTGGGGCACCCGATCGGCATGTCCGGCGCGCGTCTCGTACTGACCCTCGCCCTGGAGCTGAAGCGGCGCGGCGGTGGCACCGGCGCGGCCGCGCTGTGTGGCGGCGGTGGCCAGGGCGACGCGCTGATCATCCACGTGCCGGGCAAGGCCGAGACCAGCCAGTGAGCACCAGGAGCGAGCCGGTCCCGCGAGCCCCGCGGTCGCGAACGGGGGTGACGCGGTGAGCGAGGCTGAGCACGTCCCGGCAGCGGGCACCACGTCGGTGCGCCGCAGCCGGGACGTACCGCTGCTGGTCGAGCGGGCCCGCACGGGCGACCCCCGCGCGGTGGCTCGCCTGATCACGTTGGTGGAGAACGGTGACGCGCTGTTGCCGGAGATCGCCGCGGCGCTGGCGCCGTACGCCGGGCAGGCCCAGGTGGTCGGGCTGACCGGTTCGCCCGGGGTGGGCAAGTCGACCACCACGAACGAGCTGGTCCGCGCGCTGCGGGCGCGCGGGCACCGGGTGGGCGTGCTGGCTGTCGACCCGTCCAGCCCGTTCACCGGCGGAGCGATCCTCGGTGACCGGGTGCGGATGCAGGACCACGCCACCGATCCGGGCGTCTACATCCGGTCGATGTCCAGCCGGGGCCACCTCGGCGGGCTGGCCGCGGCCACACCGCAGGCGGTCCGGGTGCTGGAGGGCGCCGGCTGCGACGTGGTGCTGGTGGAGACGGTCGGCGTCGGGCAGGCCGAGGTGGAGGTCGCCTCGCTCGCCGACACGACGCTGGTGCTGCTCGCACCCGGGATGGGCGACGCGATCCAGGCGGTCAAGGCCGGCATCCTGGAGATCGCCGACGTGTTCGTGGTCAACAAGGCGGACCGGGACGGCGTCGACGCCACCGTCCGTGACATCCAGGGCATGATCGCGCTCGGTGAGCGCGGACCGGGGCAGTGGCGGCCCCAGGTGGTCCGGTCGGTCGCCGCGCGCGGCGAGGGCATCGACGACATCGCCGCCGCCATCGACAAGCACCGGGGCTGGCTAATCGAGCACGGCGAGCTGCGCCGCCGCCAGGAGGCGCGGGCCGCCGCCGAGATCGAGGCGATTGCGCTCGGCACCCTCCGTTCCCGGATCGGCTCACTGCGCGACGGTACGGAGTTGGCCACGCTCGCCACCAAGGTTGCCGAGGGCGCTACCGACCCGTACACGGCGGCGGACGAGTTGCTCGCCCAGCTCGCACGCTGACCCGGCGACCTGCCGGCCGGCGCGTCCACATGGTGGAACCCGATCGGCACCGTCCGGTGCGGACGGACGCCGTCGCCCGTGCGGCCGGTCGGGCGCGCTGCACGCCTGCAAGCGAAGGTCCCTCTGGTTTTAGTAGGCTCGCCGCGCGTGGCCGCAAGCGGGGCTTCCGCGAAGCGGGCTGACGAGCCGGTCGGTCCACAATTCACCGGGACCAGGGGAGATGTGATCATGACGGACGCGGTGGAGAACGCCGGTGCAGTGCAGCCCGCGACGGGCGCGGCCCGGGGTGTCACGTCGGTTTCCGACGAGGTCGTGGAGAAGATCGCCGGTACGGCCGCTCGTGCCGTGCCCGGTGTCGCCGATCTCGGCGGCGATGTTTCCCGGTTCTTCAACAGCGTGCTGGACAAGATCGGCCTGGACGAGGTGGGCGACGCTCGGCGGGGCGTGTCGGCCGACGTGAAGGGCAGTTCGGCCGTCATCAACGTGGTCCTGGTGATCGACGCCGGGCACGTCGTGGCCGACGTGACCGAGGCGGTGCGGGCCGCGGTGATCGAAGCGGTGGAGAAGTACGGCCTGACTGTCACCCAGGTCAACGTCACTGTGGACGACATCGAGCTGAACCAGCCGGGGGCGGCAGCCGGAGCCTGACGCGTGGCTGCCCGACAATCTGACGGCTGACTCGGTGGTGTGAGG
Organism: Micromonospora sp. H61; assembly: GCF_018070325.1. Taxonomy (GTDB): domain Bacteria; phylum Actinomycetota; class Actinomycetes; order Mycobacteriales; family Micromonosporaceae; genus Micromonospora; species Micromonospora salmantinae. Next base: position 465 of record NZ_JAGPXY010000061.1, on the reverse strand, counting down.
AGCAGGGAGCGACTGTGGACCTGGAAGCAACGCGGGAGCTGACCAGGGCGTCGGTGCCGGCCGGCGGGACGACGCAGGTCGCCGACGAGGTGATCGAGAAGATCGCCGTCGCGGCGGCCCGCGCGGTGCCCGGCGTGGCCGACCTGGGCGGGGACGTCGCCCGGTTCTTCAACGCGGTTCTCGACCGGGTCGGGCTGGACCAGGTGGGTGACGCCCGGCGGGGTTGCTCGGCCCACGTGACCGGGGACGCCGCCGTGGTCAACCTGGTGTTGGTGATCCAGGCCGGTCGACAGGTGACAGAGGTCAGCGGTCAGGTGCGCGCTCGAGTGACCGAGGCGGTCGAGACCTTCGGGCTGCGGGTCGACGAGGTCAACATCCGGGTCGACGACCTGGCGATCAGCGAAACCCCCACCACACCCCCAGCCTGAGCGGTCCTGGTCCCACCCCCCCCCCCCCCCCCCCCCC
>NZ_JAGPXY010000060.1 GCF_018070325.1 Micromonospora sp. H61 | reverse complement strand
GTGCCGCTGGCCCGCCGCGGCGCCGCCACTCCCGGGGACGCCGCCTGACGCTCGGGGCGCAACCGTCGGTAGGCTCGGGCGGAAAACCTCCCCGGGGGCAGCGGACACACCCCGTTGTCCCGACCCGCCTGGGGATCACCTCACCGGGTGAGCGTCCCGGCCGGCTACCCTTGGTCCCGGCCCACCCGTGGACGCCTCACGCCCTCGGGCGGGAATGGCTCGACGGGGACGCACCGTTACACCCAGAAGACCAGCACCACGAACGAGGGGAAGTCGATCATGGGCGAGCGTATGCTGCGCGGAAGCCGCCTTGGCGCGGTGAGCTATGAATCCGACCGCAACACGGAGCTCGCGCCGCGTCAGACCCGCGAGTACCTCTGCGCCAAGGGCCACCAGTTCGAGGTGCCGTTCGCCGTCGACGCCGAGGTCCCGACGACCTGGGAATGCAAGTTCGACGGCAGCGTCGCCCGACTCGTCGACGGCAACGAGCCGGAGCAGAAGAAGGCCAAGCCGCCGCGTACCCACTGGGACATGCTTCTGGAGCGGCGTTCCATCGCCGAGCTGGAGGACATCCTGGAGGAGCGCCTGCAGGAGGTTCGGACCCGCCGCGGCCGCGCCTGAGCCGCACGACGCACGATGACGGCGCCCCCGGGGTTTTCCCCGGGGGCGCCGTCATGTCTGTCCTCAGCGCGGTAGGTGGCCCGGTCTTCAGTGCCGGCCGGGCTCGACGATCTCGCCCTCGATGGCCCGACCGCCGTCGACCACCGGCTGTTCCGGCTGTGGAGTCGGTTGCGGGGTGTGTTGCGGCGCACCTTGGCGCACCCGCACCGTGCGGGGCCCGAACAGGTCACCGGCGACCATCGACGACACCCGCCGCTCGGTGGCGCGGCGCACCCCGGCGCGGGCCAGTCGACGCACCGGCGGCACCAGCAGCAGCAACCCGACCAGCCCGCTGACCAGGCCGGGCACCGCCAGCAACAGCGCGCCGGCCAACCCGACGAGCCCGTCGGTCACCTGCCCGCCCGGGGGCTGCCCGGCGGCCGCGGCGGCGCGGAAACCACGCCAGGCGCGCATCCCCTCGCGGCGCAGCAGCACCAACCCCAGCAGGGACGCGGCGAACACCAGCAACACCGCCGCGCCGAACCCCAGCGCCCGTCCCACGCCGACGAACACCGCCAGCTCCAGCACCACCGCCAGCAACAGGGCCAACGGCACGAACCTCAGTCCTCGGCGCATCTCACCTCATCGCCATTCCTGCGGACACCACGGACGTGTTCCGCTCATCCAGCATGACACGGCCGCGCTCACGGCCACCGTGCCTGGCCGGTGGCGGTGCCGTGCAGGCCCCGGCGTACCGCCTGGCGCCGGTCGCGCACCCCCCACGCGGTGATCCGCCACAACGCCTCGGCCACGATCTTCGGGCTCATCTTGCTGTCGCCGCGTTCCCGCTCGGCGAAGGTGATCGGCACCTCCACGATGCGCACCCCGGCCCGGTGCGCCAGCCGCGACAGCTCCACCTGGAACGAGTAGCCCTGCGACGTCACCGACTCCAGGTCGATGGCGTCCAACGCGCTGATCCGGTACACCCGGTAACCGCCGGTGGCGTCCGAGACGGGCATTCCCAACGCCAGGCGCGCGTACAGGTTGCCGCCACGCGACAGCAACAGCCGCCGCAGCGGCCAGTTGAGCACCCGCGCGCCGCTGGTCCACCGGGACCCGATCACCACGTCGGCGTCACGGGCGGCGTCCAGCAGCGCCGGCAGGTCCTCCGGGGCGTGCGAGCCGTCCGCGTCCATCTCCACGACCGCCTGGTAGCCACGCTCGCGCGCCCACCCGAACCCGGCCAGGTACGCCGCACCCAGGCCCTGCTTGTCGTGGCGGTGCATCACCTGTACGTGCGCGTCGCCGTCGGCGAGGGCGTCGGCGATCGCGCCGGTGCCGTCGGGGCTGTTGTCGTCGGCGATGAGGATCTGCACCGCCGGGGCGGCCCGCCGGACCCGGCCCACGATCACGGCGATGTTGTCGGCCTCGTTGTAGGTGGGGATCACCACCAGCACCCGGCCCACCCCGGGCACCTCGTCCGCGCGTCGGATCGTATCGGTCGCCTGGATCACGGTTCCTCCGCTCCCGCCGGCGTACCGGCTGTTGCTATCCGGGCCTGACCCGCTGCCGCCGGCGCAGCACCGCCGCGCCGACCAGGGCCGCCGCGGCCAGCGCGGCGAGCGCCACCTCGGGCCACCAGCCGAGGCGGGTGGCGAGGGTGCGTCCGTCGTCGAGCCGCAACTGCCGCACCACGACCTCCCGGGTGTTGAACCCGGTGGCATCGCTTACCCGCCCGTCGGGTGCGACGAACCCGGACACCCCGACCGTGGAGGCCATCAACGCCGGCCGTCCGTGCTCCACTGCCCGCAACCGCACCATGGCCATCTGCTGGCGGGCCTCCGCCACGTTGAAGGTGGCGTTGTTGGTCTGCACCACCAGCAGTTGCGCGCCGCCGGTGACGGTGTCGCGGACCACCTCGTCGTAGGCGACCTCGAAGCAGATCACGTCACCGAGCACGGCGGGGCCGGCGCGTACCACGCCCGGGGTGCTTCCGGGCACGAAGTCGTTGCGGATCAGGTCGACCTGCTTGCTGACCATGCGGGCCACGTCGCGCAGCGGCACGTACTCGGCGAACGGCACCGGGTGGCGTTTCGTGTACAACTGCTCGAGGTCCGCGCCGGTGCCGGGGCGCCACAGGATGCCCGCGTTGCGGACCTGCCCGGCGTCGGGGCCCAGCAGGACCGCGCCGACCAGGATCGGGGCGCCGATGGTGTCGGCGGCCTGGGAGATGCGCGCACCGGCGGTGGGGTTGCGCAGCGGGTCGATGTCGCTGGAGTTCTCCGGCCACACCACCAGGTCGGGTCGCCGCTGTTGCCCGGCGGCGACCCGCTCGGCCAGTTCGATGGTGGCGTCGACGTGGTTGTTGAGCACCGCCTGCCGTTGGGCGTTGAAGTCCAGGCCCAGCCGGGGCACGTTGCCCTGCACGATCGCCACGGTGACGGTGGCGCCGGACCCGGCGGTGGCTACCGGAACCAGCAGACCCCCGGCGGTCAGCGCGACGGCCACGACGGCCGGTACGACCACCGGCGTCCACCGCCGCCCCGGCGCACCCCCGGCGCGTGCAGGGTCCTCCAGCGGGCCCTCAGCGCCCGGCACGGCGTCGCTCGCCGTGGTGGTGGGCTCAGGTGCGGGGCGCTGGGCGGTGACCCAGCCCCGCCAGACGGCGGTGACCAGCAACCCGCCGATGAGGGCCACGACGAAGGTGACCAGCGGGGCGCCGCCCAGCGCGGCCAGGCGCAGCAGCGGCGAGCTGTCCTGGCTGAACGCCAACCGCCCCCACGGGAACCCGCCGAACGGGGTGCGGTCGCGCAGCGCCTCCTGCCCGACCCAGAGCAGCCCGGTCAGCGCCGGCCACGCCCAGCGGGCGCGGTCGACCAGCGGCGACACCCAGGCGGTGGCCGCGCCCAGCAACGCCAGGTAGCCGGCCTGAAGCAGCGACAGCAGCACCCACGGCAGGTAGCCGGTGTGCAGGTTCGTCCAGGCCAGCAGCGGGGCGAACAACGCCACCCCGGTCAGGAAGCCCAGGCCGGCGCCGGCGCGCAACCGCCGCCGGTGCGCGGCGGCGGCCAGCAATGCCACCCCGACCGGCGCGAGCGGCCACACCCCGTACGGGGGGAACGCCACCAGCAGCGCCAGCCCGGCGGCCACGGCCAGGGGCACGGCGACCCGCAGCGGCAGCGGCCGACCGGGAACGACCGGCCGGGGCAGCGCCGCCGGGGTGTGCGTCTCGTCCCGGTCCAGGGTCGTCACCGCTTCACCTCGATCACGGGGCGAAGGTTACCTGGCTGGCGGGTGCACCGGCCGCGTCGGGCCGTCGGGGACGAACCGCCCGGTGGACATGAAATCGGGGCGCGGCTCGCGCCGCGCCCCGATGCTCCCAGGCCCTTCCCGGCCGGTGTGGCGAGAATGGGGCACGACGACCTTCGGACCGACCGGACGTGGACTGGCTGCCCCCGCCGGGCCGTTGTCTACTGGCCGTGCACCTCACCCTGCCCGTACACCGGTAACCGCGGCCGGTTCGCGCCGCCCCGCCGACCCCCGCCCGCTGGACCTGGCCGCCGCGACGATGACGCTCAAACATGTCACTCGGCCAGCGGACGAAGGGACGAAGCGAACAACAGCCGCTTCCCGTGGTAGGACTCAAAGACGGTACGTGCCGACCCCCGTCGGTTGTCAACCCGCAGCCGGCCTGTCGTGTGTTGCGACACGGCGTGTCGGGTCGGCGAGTCTCAATGCGTCCGCAGATGCTGACGCAGCAGCGCCTGCGCGGTGCCCCGGTGCTCCTCGGCGAGCAGCCCTGCGGCGGCCAACACGTAGTCGGCGTCGACCACCGCCGCGGCGGCGCGCGGCAGCGCCCACCCGCCGGCGTGGTCGGCCAATACCGCCGTCAGCACCTGCCCGGACACGTCCGCCGACGAGTGCCGCAACACCCCACCGGAGCCCACCAGCATCCGCACGTCGCGCAGGTCCCGCCCGGCCCGCTCACCGGTGGCGGCGCCCCGGGCGTGCCGGCGCAGCGCCACCGTCGCGGCGAGGGTGGCGAGGCGCCGGTCCACGGCCCGCTCGACGTCGTCGACGGCCAGCAACGCCGGGTCGGCCGCCCGGCGCGCCGCGGCAGCACCCAGGTCGTCGGCCTCACCGGCGGTGAGCAGCCGCTCCTCCGCGGCGGCCCGCACCACCCCGGGGGCGCTCCTCCGCAAGCCCAGGTCGCCCTCCACGGTGCGGGCCCGCCCCAGGCTGCCGGCGTCCTCCCGGCCCGGCCCGGTGGCCCGCTCGTCGGGCGTGAGCACCGAGTACACGTCGGTGGTGGCCCCACCCACGTCGACAACGGCCAGGTCGCCGCCGAGGGTGTCGGCGAGCACCTCCACACCGGTGAGCACCGCGTCGGGGGTGGCCGCCCGCAACGCCGTCAGGTCGGCGGCGTCGAGCCGCCCGGCCGCGACTTGCACCACGTGCGCGCCGGCGGACAACCCGACCCGCCGGCCGGCCTGAGCGGTGACCAGCGGCTCGTAGCCGATCACGGCCAGGCGCAGCCCACCGCCGGCCGACGAGCACACGTACCAGGGAACGTCGCGCACGCCGAGCCCGGCGGTGGCCGCCGCGACCGCGGCGTCCAGGCCGTGCAGCACGTCGGTGCCCACAGTGGTGGGCGCCGACGCCGCGCCGGCCAGCACACCGGCGGCCAGGTCCACCACCGCCACCTTCGTGTACGTGGAACCGACGTCGGCGCAGACCGCCAGGGTCACGAGTTTCCCTGTTCGCGACTGCGGGGCTCGCAACCCCGGCTCACTCCTCGCGACTCACGCTGGCGGCGGGGACGACCACGGTGCCGGTCGCGGTGACCGCCACGATCGGCGGGTCGAGGACCTCCGCGGCGGACGCGGAGCGGTCCGGGCGACCCCTACACACGACCGCGCAACTCAACTCCAGGGTGCGGCTGCGGGTACCCAGCCGCGCCACCCGCGCGGTCACCTCGACCACGTCCCCGGCATGGACGGGCGCGTGGAACCGCACGTCGGCGTACCCGGCGAACAGGCCCTCGTCGCCGTCGGTGCGGATGCACACCTCAGTGGCGACATCGCCGAACAACCCCAGCGCGTACGCCCCGTCGACGAGGTTGCCGGCGTAGTGGGCGTGCGAGTACGGCACATACCGCCGGTGCGTCACCGTCAACCCGAGCCGTGCGTCGGTCATGCCATCGCCTTCCGTTGCGTGATCAGGGCGTGCACGAGGTAGCTGGCCACCTCACCGGGCGTGGTGCCCCGACCGAAGATCCGGTCCACGCCCAACTCGTCGGTCATCGTCTCGTCGAAGCGGGGACCACCGACGATCAGCAGCGGCCGCCGCCCCGCCGGCATCGCCTCCCGGAACGCCGCCGACATCTCCCGGGTGTTGTGCAGGTGCGCGTCGCGTTGGGTGACCACCTGCGACACGAGCACCGCGTCGGCCTTCTCCGCCCGGGCGGTCTCCACCAGCTCCGGCACGCTGACCTGCGCGCCCATGTTGGTGACCTTCAACTCCCGGTAGTACTCCAGGCCCTTCTCCCCCGCGATGCCCTTGACGTTGAGGATCGCGTCGATGCCCACCGTGTGCGCGTCGGTGCCGATGCACGCCCCGACCACCGACAACTTGCGCCGCAACCGCTGCTTGATCACCGTGTTGACGTCCTTCGCCGACAGCAGCGCGAAGTCACGTTCCACCACCTGCACGGCGCCCAGGTCGACCAGGTGGTTGACCCGCCCGTAGACGACGAAGAACGTGAACCCGTCGCCCATCGGCTTGGCGTGCACCACCATCGCCGGGTCGATGCCCATCTTGTTGGCCAACTGCACCGCCGCGCCCTCGGCGCGCTTGTCGTGGGTCACCGGCAGGGTGAACGACACCTGCACCATCCCGTCACCGGTGGTGTCCCCGTACGGGCGCACGATCTGCTTCTCCCCGCTCACGCCGCGGCCTCCAGGATGTCGGTGGCCGGGTTGCAGTAGTCGGCCTCGTGCGCGGCCACCCCGGACAGGCCCTTGCCGCGATCCGCGGGCCGCTTCATGATCCCGAAGGTGCCCTCGGCGATCGCCGTCAGCAGCGTCTGCTCCCCGATGCGGTCCAGCAGGTCCAGTGCCTCACCGAGGACCTGGTTGGCACGACGGCGGATGAACCCGCCCGGCGCCGGCACGAAGTCCTCGTGCAACCCACCGGCCGCGCCGAGGACGTAACGCACGTTCTGCAGGGCGATGTCCCGGTCGGACAACCACGGCGTCACCACCGCCTCGGTCATCATCCCCACAAGCAGAATGCCCTGACCGGTCAGCGCACCGGCCAGGTTGAAGAACCCGTCGAGCAGATTGCCCCGGAACACGTCACCGGTCATGTGCTTCGTCGGCGGCATCCACTTCAACGGCGCGTTGGGGAACAACTCCCGGGCCAGCAACGCGTGCGCCAACTCCAACCGGAACGACTCCGGCACCTCCGGATTGATCTCGAACGCGTGCCCCAACCCCAACTGCCAGTCCGCCAACCCCGCCTCGTGCGCGAAGAACTCGTTGAGCAGCTGCGACACCGTCACCGTGTGCGCCTCGTCGACAGCGTCGGCGGTGGTCAGGTAGTTGTCCTCACCGGTGTTGATGATGATCCCGGCGCGGGCGTGCACCTGCCGGGAGAACCGCTGGTCGACGAACGTACGCACCGGGTTGATGTCGCGGAACAGGATCCCGTACATCGAGTCGTTCAACATCATGTCGAGGCGTTCCAACCCGGCCAGGGTCGCGATCTCCGGCATGCACAGCCCGGACGCGTAGTTGGTCAACCGCACGTAGCGGCCCACCTCCTTCGACGACTCGTCCAACGCCGCACGCATCAGCCGGAAGTTCTCCTGGGTGGCGTACGTGCCCGCGAAGCCCTCCCGGGTCGCGCCCTCGGGCACGTAGTCCAGCAACGACTGCCCGGTGGAACGGATCACCGCGATCACGTCCGCGCCGGCGCGCGCCGCCGCCTGCGCCTGCGGAATGTCCTCGTAGATGTCACCGGTGGCGACGATCAGGTAGATCCACGGCCGCTGCGCCGGGTCGCCATGGCGCTTCACGAGGCGGTCCCGCTCGGCGCGCCGCCGGTCGATGCGCCGAATGCCCGCGCCGACCGCCTTACGCGCCGCCGACCGGGCCGCCGTGGCCGCCCGCCCGGTGGGCTGGGTGAACCGCACCGACCCGGCTGCGGCCTTCTGCGCCAGCAACGTCACGTCGGTGCTGCCCTCGCGGACCAGGGCGTCGAACACCGGCACCGCCACCCCGTGACCCAACCCCACGTCCGCGGCCACCGCGTCGACGAGCCGGTTCACCCACGGGATGCCGTCCGGGTCGGCGCCGGTCACCCCGGCCAACCGCAGGACCGCCCGCTCCACCGACACCGTGGTGTGGCTGCGCGCCAGGTCCACCACCGGCTGCCCGGCCCGACGCGCCAACTCCCGCGCCCGCGCCACCAGCACCGGATCAAGATCAAGCTTCCCGGTCATGACGACCCTTCCTCGTAGATGACCTCACCGCGCAGCACCAGACGCCGGCACACCGGCAACGGCGTCGGATCGTCCGGACCCCGCGCCTCCGGGTCCTCGGCCTGCAACACCGGCAGACCCCGCTCCACCCCCGCCGGCGTCGACCACACCGCGAACGTCGCCGGCGCACCCAACGCCAGGACCCCCTCGACGTCCAGGTGCACCGCCCGCCACCCGCCCCGGGTGTGCGCCGCGAACGCCGAGCGCACACCCATCCGGTGCGCCGGGTTGTGGTGCGCCACCGCCGCCCGCACCGACCCCCACGGGTCCAGCGGCGTCACCGGCGAATCCGACCCGAACGCCAACGCCACCCCCACCGAGTGCATCGCACCCATCGGGTTCGACTCCAACGACCGGTCCAACCCCAACCGCGTCTCGTACATCCGGCCCGCGCCACCCCACAACCTGTCGAACGCCGGCTGCATGCTCGCCACCACCCCGTACTCCACGAACCGCGCGATCAACGCCTTATTCATGATCTCCGCGTGTTCGATGCGGTGCCGGGCCGCGCGCAACCGCTCCACCCCCACCGTCCGCGCCGCCGCCGCGAACCCGTCCAGGACGGTGCCGATCGCCGCGTCACCGATGGCGTGGAACCCGCCCTGCATACCGTGCGCCGCGCAGTCCAACAGGTGATCGCGCACCTGCTCGACCGACAGGTACCCGTGCCCGCAGCCGTCACCGTCGCCGTACGGCCGCGACACGTGCGCCGTGCGCGAGCCCAACGCCCCGTCGGCGAACAGGTCCCCACCGGCGCCGACAGCGCCCAACTCCCGGGCCCGCGCCGCACCACCCAACTCACCCCAGTACCCGTACACCTCCGGCAACCCCGCACCGGAGATGCCCAGCAAACCGGTGAAGTCCTCCTCGTCGGAGATCTCCGGGCCACCACACTCGTGCACCGCCGCGATCCCCAACGACGCCGCGTGGGCCAGCGCCACCCGCTGCGCCGCGACCCGCTGCGCCCGACTCACCGAAGCCTGCGCCGCCGCCCGCACCACGTGGTGCGCGTCGCGCCGCAACCAGCCCGACGCGTCGTACCCGGCCGCCTGCACCGCCTGCGGGCACGCCGCCAGCAACGCCGACGACACCAACGCCGAATGGATCGACGCCTGCGACAGGTACACCCGCCGACCACCGGCCGCCCGGCCCAGCGCCGCCGCGTCCGGCAACGTCGGATCCGACCAACCCGACTCGTCCCAGCCATGCCCCAGCACCACAGCGTCCGCCGGCAGACCCGCCGCGAACCCCGCCACCGCGTCGAGCAACTGCCCCGCCGAGCGCACCCCGGACAACGCCAACCCGGACAACGCCAACCCGGTGTCGGTGGCGTGCACATGCGCGTCGACGAACGCCGGCGTCACCAACGCCCCGCCCAGGTCCACCACCCGATCGGCCGACGGCGCGTCACCGTCGGTCCCCAACCAGGCAATCCGCCCACCGGACACCAGCAGCGCGGTGGCGCTCGGGTCGGCGGGGCAGTGCAGCACTCCACCGCGATACAACGTCGAGGGGTTCGTCATGACCTTCAGTCTGCCGCGACCCGCGCCGCGAACAGCTGACGCACCCCAGGCTCGGCCCGCAGCAACCCCAACGCCAACTCCGCGTGCCCCGGCACGTACCCGTTGCCCACCAGCATCGTCACGTCCGCCGCCAACCCCTCCGCGCCCAACGCGGCAGCCGAGAAGCTCGTCGCCATCGAGAAAAAGATCACCGTGCCGCCGTCAGCGGTGGCCAGCACCGCCCCGTGCTCACACCCCGGCACGTCCACGCAGACCACAGTCACGTCCGCCGGCACCCCGAGCGCGGTGGTCACCGCCGTGGACAACCCCACCGGGTCGCGCGCGTCGGCCAACGCCACCACCGACGCCAGACCGGCGGCCGTCAGCGCGTCACGCTCCGCCGCCACCGGCACCACCCCGACGGTACGCGCGGCGCCCGCCCGTCGCGCCGCGGCGAGAGACAACGACCCGCTCTTACCCGCCCCACCGATCACCGCGACCCGCACCGGCGTCGGATCACCGCTACGCCGACGCTCCTCGACGTAACGCGACACCACCCGGGCGGTCAACGCGGGCGCCCCGCACACGTCCAGCACGGCGAGGGACAACTGCGGGTCCTCGTCGTCGGGCAGCACCGCGGCGATGGAACGCGCGAACAGGATCGCCCACCCGTCACAGGGCACCTGCTCGCTGCGCCCGTCCCACCGGGCCAACCCATCGGTGATCACCAGAGGCGTCAACGTCAACGACACCAGGGTCGCGACCCGCTCCCCCGCCCTGAGCCCCAGCGGGGACCGCCGACCGGCCTCCTCGACCGTGCCGATCAACATCCCGCCCGAACCGGTCACCGGGTTCTGCATCTTCCCCCGGGTCGCGATGATCTCCAGCACCTCGGCGCGGACCGCGTCACCGTTGCCGCCGTGCTTCTCCGACAACTGCCGGAAGCTCGCCGCGTCCAGGTTGAGCCGCTGCACCCGGATCCGCACCTCGTTCGGCGCGATCGCCGCCGACGTGTCCAGGCGCCAGGCCGCCTGCGGCAACACCCCCGCCGGTTGCACGACGCGGTGCAGTCCCACCGGTGACGTCACGCCAACCTCCCCCTGCCAGCCGTCCGAAGCCCCGGTCAAGGCTCGCGTAACGGGAAAACTTACGGCAGACTAGTTTCTGTACCGAATATTTTCCAGTAGCCTTCGGGCTTCGATGATCAGCCGTAACACCGAGGAGGGGCCGTGACCCAGACCATCCCGCACCCCCGTCACGTCCCGGCCGCCACACCGACCGCCGGGCAGCCCTACGAATACCACCGCCGCCCCCTGGTCGAACCCGACTGGACCCGCTTCCCCGGCTGGCGCCACGTCACCCGCGACCAGTGGGAATCCGCCCAGTGGCAGCGCGTCAACTGCGTCAAGAACATCAAGCAGCTCCGCGCCGTCTTCGGTGACCTGATCGACGAAACCTTCTACGCCGACCTCGAGGCCGACCAGTTGGCCCTGGCCACCATGTCCATGCTGGTGCCACCACAAATGATCAACACGATGGTGCCGTTCGCGACCCTCACCACCGAGGCGCTGCTCGCCGACCCCATCCGCCGCTACATGATCCCGGTCGCCTCCGACCGACGCACCGACTGGCCCTCACACCCCTACGCCAGCCGCGACAGCCTCCACGAGCACGACATGTGGGTCGCCGAAGGGCTCACCCACCGCTACCCCACCAAGGTCCTCGCCGAACTGCTCTCCACCTGCCCCCAGTACTGCGGACACTGCACCCGCATGGACCTCGTCGGCAACTCCACCCCCGCCGTCGACAAACTCAAACTCACCCTCAAGCCCGTCGACCGCTACGACGCCCACATCGCCTACCTCAAGGCCCACCCCGGCGTCCGCGACGTGGTCGTCTCCGGCGGCGACGTGGCCAACGTCCCCTGGCGCAACCTCGAGTCGTACCTCATGCGCCTGCTGGAACTGGATACGGTCCGCGACATCCGGCTCGCCACCAAGGCCCTCATGGGCCTACCCCAACACTGGCTGCAGCCCGACGTCGTCGAGGGCCTGGAACGCGTCGCCCGCACCGCCGCCCGCCGCGGCGTCAACCTCGCCATCCACACCCACGTCAACCACGCCCAGTCGCTCACCCCACTGGTCGCCAAGGCCGCCCAGACCGCCCTCGACGTCGGCGTCCGCGACGTCCGCAACCAGGGCGTCCTCATGCGCGGCGTCAACGCCACCACCCCGGAACTGCTCGACCTCTGCTTCGCCCTCCAAGGCGAAGCCGGGATCCTGCCGTACTACTTCTACATGTGCGACATGATCCCCAACGCCGAACACTGGCGGGTCCCGGTCTGGCACGCCCAGCAACTCCAACACGACATCATGGGCTACCTTCCCGGCTACGCCACCCCCCGCATCGTCTGCGACGTCCCCTTCGTCGGTAAGCGCTGGGTGCACATGCTCACCGACTACGACCGTGAGCGCGGCATCTCCTACTGGACGAAGAACTACCGCACCTCCATCGAATCCGCCGACCTGGAGGCGCTCAACAAGCGCTACGCCTACTACGACCCGATCGACACCCTGCCCGCCGACGGCCAGCAGTGGTGGCACGACCACCGCGACGACTGACCCACCGACGGCGGCGCCCCCGAGGTGATCACCCCGGGGGCGCCGCCGTCCTCCGTCACCGGCAGCCCAGGCCCTGGACGTATCCGGGCCGCAGCGTCCCGGCTGCGATCTCGTCGGCGTACTCCCAGAACACCTCCGGCCAGTCGCCCGTCTTGTCCATGTCCCGCAACACCCGCCACCCGTGGCTGCTCCGCAGCGCCTCGGCGGCCCGCCGCACCCCGGCCTCATCCCCGCTCGTCCTCGCGCGCTGCCACTCCGCGATCCACCCGCAACCGACCCGCGACGTCACAGCGGCGCCGAACTGATAGGGATCGTTGACGCCGACGTCAACCAGTGCCGCCACATCGAAGCCCGGCGGGAGCGGCACGTCCGCGAGCACCTCGGCCGCCCGCGCCAGCGCCCGCTCGGAAGTGACGATCTCCGGCGGAAGCGCACCCAACCACGTACGCGCATCCGCCCGGACCACATTCGCGAGGACCCGGGCGAACCCTTTCCGGGACCAGTCACCCCCGGTGCGCAACTCGACGAAGACCCCGTCACGGGGACGGAGCAACACCTCGAAGTCGCTGGCGGAATACTCGAACAGGTCCCCCGGCCAGCCATCGACCTGCACAGCCTTCGGACGACTGACGTTGAGCCGGTCGGCGTAACGGTCGGCGTAACCGTCAGCCGGATACCAGTCGAACTCCAACTCGCGCCCACCGTTGCGAAACACGATGGTGCCCGCCTCCTGGGTGAACCCGTACACGACTGTCGCCTTCCAGCCGGGCCGGTTGATCAGCAACCGCGGATTCTTCTCCGCAGCCCGCATCGCCACCGGCGAGTAGACGACCGGAGCACCGGCGCTGGGAGCGGAAGCCACCTCCCCGACCTCTTCGGACCCGCGCGGCAGAACAGAGACGGACAGGACGCTGGCGAGGACCACGGCCGCCGCCGTCGCCACGCCAGCAAAGCGACGCACTCTCGGTTGCCGTCGGGGTGGTTCCACGAACCGACCGAGCGTCGACTCCGACATGATCTCCCCCAGGAGGGCCTGCTTCACCCCGTCGAACTGTCCGACGAGGTCCCGCCGAGCGGGGTCAGCTTCCCGAACCAGCAGGTCAAGGTGTTCCTCGGTCATCTCTGCTCCTTCCGGGTGGCTGCGGTCAGCACGTCGAGTACATGTCCAGGCGGGCCAGGGCCGTCACCGACCAATTCGCGCAGCCTGGCTCGCGCACGCGAGAGCCGTGTCCGCACCACTGCGGGACCGACCCCGAGAACCGCAGCCACCTCGCGCGGCTGCAAGCCCTCCCACACGGTGAGCATCAACACCTCGCGGTCCAGCTCACCCAGACCCGCCAACGCCGCCCGGACAGCGAGCCGCTCGGGCACCTCACTGCCCGGATCGGCGGCGACCGCGGCGGCGATCTGCTCACGTAGCCGTTCACCCAGCCGCTGCCGGCGAACCCCACCCCGGTGATGGTTGGCCAGCACCCGCCGGGCCACCCCGTACAGCCAGAGCCGAGCTTCACCGTCGGCCGGAATGTCATGCCTGCGCCGCCAGGCGACCAGGAAGGTCTCCGCGACGACGTCGGCCGCGTCCTCGGGATGCGCGACGCGCCGCAGCGCGTACGCCAACAACGGCTCGAAGTGCTCAAGGTAGACGCGCTGGAAGCGGTCCTCGTAGTACTCAATGCCGGAGCTCACGTTCACTCCATGTCCGGTGGGACCTCAACCGTGACAGGTCGCGCCAGCCCGTTTCCCCTACCTCAACCCGGCCGCTCCCCTGGCGTGCACAGTGCCGCACCTGGCGCGACGGGCCGTCAGGCGGTCAACACCTCGGACAACGGCGCCGGCACCAGCCCCCGCTCCCGCAATCCGGCCAGGATGTGCGGCAACGCCTCATCGGTCATCGCCGCGTTCGCCTCGGTCACATGCATGATCACGACTGATCCGGGGCGAACGTGGTCCAACACCGCCCGCACCAACGGCTTCCACGCCGTCGCGAACGGATCGCCGCTGACCACGTCCCCGTCGACCACAGTCACACCCAGCGGTGCCAACGCGTCCAACGCCGCCGCGTCGTGGCACAAGCCCGGAAACCGGAAGTACCGGGTCTGCCGACCCCCGTACGGCGCGATCACCTCGAACGTCTTCGCCACATCGCCGGCCAGCTCGTCAACCGGCAGCCGGGGCAGGTCGTAACAGTCGGCGGTGAACGCCGCGTGCCCATAGGTGTGATTGGCCAACTCGAAGCGCGGGTTGCCGGCGATCCGCCGGGTCACGTCCGGATACCGCTTGACCCACTTGCCGGTCAGGAAGAACGTCGCCGGCACCTGCTCCCGCTCCAGCAGGTCGAGAATGCGCAGGTTCGCGTACGACTTCACCCGGCCGGCCCGCAGACTGGCCAACATCCCATCGGTCATGTCCGCGTCGAAGGTCAGCGCAACCTTGGCACCGGTGCGCGGGCCGTGATCCACCACCGGCGCCCTGCTCCCCACCCGCGTCGCGCCCGGGAAAGCCGGAACAGCCGGAACCGTCGGTGTCGGGACACTCTGTGGGGTGGCGGGAGCCGTTGGCGTCGGAACCGCCTGCGATGCGCCGGCCGGCGGCGCGGGCGCAGACGTGGACGAGCCGACGAAGACCGGCCCCTCCGGTGGTGGCACCCGGGACGCCGTGCACGCGACACTGCCGACAACGGCCGCCGCAACCAGTACGCCACACCACAATGGGCGGAGGCGGGGTCGGATCACGCCGCAGATCATCGCAGACGCGAAAGCGCCTCACTGACCCGCGCGGACCGTCTCGAACGCCGGCGGACGCACCTCGCCCACCTCGCCCCCGAGAGGCAGTGGCCCCCCGGCGACGCGGGCATTGCGCGCGTGGAGCGTCGGGGCGGTGCCACTCCGGTCGGCGATATCCCTCAGAGGCATCAATATGACTCCCAGGTATATGGCTCACCAAGGATTCTCCCGCCCGAGATGGTGCCGAGGCCGCCACCGCAGTTGGCCACGCAGGGCCGCGGGGCGTACATGGTGACCGCCACGCCGAGCAGGAAAAAGGGCCAACGCGGCCAGCACCAGGGAACGCAGCACGACGGGTCCCCGGGCGACGGTGCGCCCGGGGACCCGTGGACCGCTCAGGTCACTTCGTGAACGAGTCCTTCACGTTTCGACCAGCGTCCTTAACGTTCTGACCGGCCTGCTTGGCGCGCGCGTCGCTCTGCTGGCTGGCGCCCTCGCCACGCATCCGCTCGTTGTCGGTCATGTCGCCGACGCGCTCCCTCGCGGCGCCGGCCATCTGCTCAACCTTGTTCTTTGCCTTCTCGGTGAAGCTCATCGCGCCTCCTCGGTCTGGCGGTTGTCCTGGCTCGCTTGCCCGGTCTCCGGGTGCCGAAACCGGCAGTGCCGGTCGGCACACCCGCTAAGGCATCCTAGGAAGATGGGTAGTGGGAGGGTCTCCTGTCGGCGCCACCTCGCGATGGTTAACTGACCGCATGGGAGAGCTCCTGCTGATCCGGCACGGCGAGACCACCTGGAGCGCCAGCCTGCGGCACACCTCGTACACTGACCTGGAGCTGACCCCCGACGGCGAGCGACAGGCCCGCACCCTGGCCGCGTTCCTGGCCGGCCGGCGCTTCGTCACCGTGCTGACCAGCCCCCGCTCCCGGGCGCTGCGCACCGCGCAGCTGGCCGGGCTCACCGTCGACGCCGTCGACGAAGACCTCAGCGAGTGGAACTACGGCGAGTACGAGGGCCGCACCACCGTCGACATCCACGACGACGATCCGCACTGGAACATCTGGACCGACGGCTGCCCCGGCGGGGAGTCCCCCGCGCAGGTGGGCGAACGGCTCGACCGGGTGCTGGCCCGCGTCACCCCGCTGCTCGACCGCGGCACCGTCGCACTGGTCGGGCACGCGCACAGCCTGCGGGTGCTCGGTGCCCGCTGGATCGGCCTGCCCCCGTCCGCCGGTGGGCGCTTACGCCTGGACACCGCCACGGTCAGCGCGCTCGGTCACGAACACGGCCGGCAGGTCATCCTGCGGTGGAACCAGCCGGCTCCTCCGGCGCCCGGGACCGCGACCGACTCGGTGCCGCAGAGCTGATCTTCGGCGGCCGGTTCTCGTACGGCGTGGACAACACCACAGTCGTCCGGGTCGTGACGTTCGCCGAGGTACGGATCTCCTGGAGCACCCGCTCCAGGTCGGTGGGGCTGGCCACCCGCACCAGCAGCAGGTAGAAGTCCTCCCCCGCCACCGAATAGCAGGAGTCGATCTCCGGCAGGTGGGCCAGCCGCTCCGGGGCGTCGTCCGGCTGCGACGGATCGAACGGCCGGATCGCCACGAACGCGGTCAGCGGCAGGTCCAGCGCCTCGAACGACACCCGGGCGGCGTACCCCTTGATCACCCCGCGCTGCTCCAGCCGACGGACCCGCTGGTGCACGGCGGACACCGACAGCCCCACCCGCTCGGCCAGGTCGGTGTACGACAGACGGCCGTCGGCGGTCAGCGCGGCGACGATAGCGCGGTCGATCTCCTCCACGGCGTGCAACCTACCGGGAAAACCGTCGCACGGCGACGAGGTACCCGAGTGGCGGACCGCGGTGGGCCGTGACACCCCCACCGCAGCCCCACCGCCACGTACCGCCGTCAGCCCTTGGCCAGCGCCCGCGAGATCACCATCCGCTGGATCTGGTTGGTGCCCTCCACGATCTGCAACACCTTCGCCTCACGCATGTACCGCTCCACCGGGTGGTCGGCCACATAACCCGCGCCGCCGAGCACCTGCACCGCGTCGGTCGTCACCCGCATCGCCATGTCGGTGGCGAACAGCTTCGCCTTGGCCGCCTCGATGGCGTACGGGCGGCCGGCGTCGCGCAGCCGGGCCGCCGCCAGGGTCAGCGCGCGAGCGGCGGAGATCTGGGTGGCCGCGTCGGCGAGGAGGAACCCCAGCCCCTGGAAGTCGATGATGGAGCGCCCGAACTGCTGCCGCTCCCGGGCGTAGGAGACCGCGTAGTCCAGGGCGGCCTGGGCCAGCCCGACCGCGCACGCCGCGATGCCCAGCCGGCCGGAGTCCAGCGCGGACATCGCGATGGTGAAGCCCATCCCCTCGCCGCCGATCAACCGGTCGGCCGGCACCCGCGCCTCGTCGAAGGCGACCTGCGCCACCGGGGAGGCGCGCAGCCCCATCGTCCGCTCGGCCGCCTGCGGGGTGATACCGGCCGTGCCCGCGTCGGCGAGCAGGCAGGAGATCCCCTTCGGACCGGGCCCGCCTGTGCGGCAGAAGACGTTGTAGAAGTCGGCAGTGCGGGCGTGGGTGATCCACGCCTTGGTGCCGGAGACCAGGTACGCGTCGCCGTCGCGATCCGCCCGGGTGGTCAGCGCCGCCGCGTCCGAGCCACCCTGCGGCTCGGAGAGGCAGTACGCGCCCAGCAACTCGCCACCGAGCATGTCCGGCAGAAGCTTGCGCTGCTCGTCGCTGCCGAACGCCGCCACCGGGTAGCAGGACAGGGTGTGCACGCTGACCGCCTCGGCGACAGCGAGCCAACGGCTGGCCAGGATCTCCAGCACCTGCAGGTACACCTCGTACGGCTGCGCCGCGCCGCCGTACTCCTCGGGGTAGGGCAGGCCGAGCAGGCCGGCGCGGCCCAGCGTGCGCAGCACCTCGCGGGGGAACTCGGCGCGTTCCTCGAAGGCCGCGGCCTTCGGCGCGAGCTCGCCGTCGGCGAGCTCGGTGGCGAGACCCAGCAGGTCGTGGGCCTCGTCGGTGGGGAGGATCCGGTCGACAGTCATAGCGCGATGAGCTCCGTGGGGGTGGTGTTGAGCCGTTGCACGCCGTCCGTCGTGCAGACGACGATGTCCTCGATGCGGGCGCCGTGCCGGCCCGCCAGGTAGATGCCCGGTTCGATGGAGAACGCCATGCCGGCGTCGAGGGGTCGGTCGTTGCCGGCCACCAGGTAGGGCTCCTCGTGCCCGTCCAGGCCGATGCCGTGGCCGGTGCGGTGCAGGAACGCGGGACCGTAGCCGGCGGCGGCGATCGGCGCTCGGGCAGCGGCGTCGCCCGCCGCGGCGGTGATCCCGGGGCGCACCGCCTCGACGGCGGCGCGTTGGGCGTCGCGCAGCACCTCGTAGTAGTCCAGGAAGTCGGCCGGCGCCGACCCGCCCGCCAGGTAGGTGCGGGTGCAGTCGGAGCGGTAGCCCGACGCCATGGTGCCGCCGATGTCGACAACCACCGGCTCGCCGAGGCCGATCGGACGGTCGGAGGTGCCGTGGTGCGGGCTGGCTCCGTTGGGCCCGGCCGCCACGATGACGAAGTCGACGGTGACGTGCCCGGCGGCGCGGATCGCCGCGGCGATGTCGGTGGCGACCTCGGCCTCGGTGCGACCGGGGCGCAGCCACTCGCCCATCCGCAGGTGCACCTCGTCGATCGCCGCGCCGGCCTCGGTGAGCGCCGCGACCTCCGCCGGGGACTTGCGGATCCGCAACTCGCGCAGTACCTCTCCGGCGAGCCGTTGCGCGGCGTCGGGCAGCGCCGCGCGCAGGCCGAGGACCTGCTCGGCCCACATCCGGTCGGCGAGCCCGACCGCCGCGACCGGGCCGTCGAGGGCGGCGACGACCAGGGGGTACGGGTCGGTGCCGTCGACGTGGTCGACGATGCGCACCCCGGTCGCCGGCGCGGGGGACGCCTCGGCGGCCGGGCGTTCGAGCCGGGGCACGACGAGGGTCGCCTCGCCCTCGGCGGGCAGCACCAGGCAGGTCAGCCGCTCCCCCGCGTGGGCGTCGTACCCGGTCAGATACCGCAGGTCGGAGCCGGGCGTGAGCAGCAGGGCGTCCAGGCCCGCGGCGGCCGTCGCGCGCTGCGCGGCGATCAACCGATCCGGCGGATACAGCTCGTCGATTCCCACCCCGTCAGCTTAACGGTCGTTTGGGCAAACCCCATATCGACACCGATCGTCGGAAAATCCATCGACGTTGATTGACGCGGACAGTTAACACTCTTTAAGATTTGGCTGCCTCGAGGCCCACCCGTCCCTGCGTCCCCGCACCCCCCGCCCGCGACAAACCTGCGCGGGCGGGTGTCGTCCCCCGCCCACGGGAAGGCCCCCGATGTCCTCACCACTGCGCCGCGCCCTCGCCGCCGGCCTGCTCGCGCTCGCCACGGCCGGCGCCACCCTCACCGTCATTCCCACCGCCGCGCAGGCCGTGGTGCTGCCGAACAACTTCAAGAGCGTCGGCTACATGCCCTCCTGGGCCGGCAACATCAACACCATCCAGTACAACAAGCTCACCCACATCAACTACGCCTTCGTCCTGCCCAACAGCAACGGCACTCTGCAAGGGGTGGACGGGGCCCGGCTCTCCTCGCTGGTCTCGCAGGGGCACGCCAACAACGTCAAGGTCTCCATCGCCGTCGGCGGCTGGAACGACGGCAACGACTCGGCCTTCGAGACGCTCGCCGCCAACGCCACCAGCCGCACCAACTTCGTCAACAACCTGATCAACTTCGTCAACCAGTACAACCTCGACGGCGTCGACATGGACTGGGAGTACCCCGACCCGGGCGCCTCGGCCAACAACTACACGGCCCTCATGACGCAGCTCAGCAGCGCCCTGCACAGTCGCGGCAAGCTGCTCACCGCCGCCGTGGTCAGCGAGGGCGGCAGCGTCCAGGGCGTCCAGACGGCAGTGTTCAACCAGGTCGACTGGCTCAACATCATGGCGTACGACGGCGGCAGCCCGCACGCCAACTACGACTGGTCGATCAACAGCATCAACCTGTGGAAGGCCCGCGGCCTGCCGGCCAGCAAGGCTGTCCTCGGCATCCCGTTCTACAGCCGCCCCGTCTACTACAACTACTCCTACCTGGTCGGACTCGACCCGGCGAACGCCAACCGGGACTGCGCCACCATCGGCGGCAGCCAGCAGTGCTGGAACGGCATTCCGACCGTCAAGCGCAAGACGCAGTGGGCCCTGGCCAACGCCGGCGGCGTGATGAACTGGGAGCTGTCGCAGGACACCAGCGGCTCGACCTCACTGCTCAGCGCCATGTACGACACCATCATGGGCGGCACCACCCCGCCGCCGACCGGCCGCACCGGTCAGATCACCGGGATCGCCGGCAAGTGCGTCGACGTGGCCTCGGCGAGCACCGCCAACGGCGCCGCCGTCCAGCTCTGGGGTTGCAACGGCACCAACGCCCAGACCTGGACCGTGGCCAGCGACAGCACGCTGCGCGCCCTCGGCAAGTGCGCCGACATCACCAGCGGCTCCACCGCCAACGGCGCGAAGGTCCAACTCTGGGACTGCAACGGCAGCG
Source organism: Micromonospora sp. H61 (assembly GCF_018070325.1). Taxonomy (GTDB): domain Bacteria; phylum Actinomycetota; class Actinomycetes; order Mycobacteriales; family Micromonosporaceae; genus Micromonospora; species Micromonospora salmantinae. Next base: position 21,406 of record NZ_JAGPXY010000060.1, on the reverse strand, counting down.
GCGCGCAGGTCTGGCAGGCGCAGTCCAACGGCACGCTGCGCAACCCGCAGTCGAACAAGTGCCTCGACGCCAGTGACAACAGCTCCGCCGACGGCACCCGGTTGCAGATCTGGGACTGCTTCGCCGGTGCCAACCAGCGCTGGACGCTCCCGGCCTGACGCCCCGCCCGCAGGGTCCCCGGACCAGCTGGCTCGCAGGTGCCCCCGGTCGACGCGAAAGGCGTCAGCCGGGGGCCCCTACGTGCTCACCGACCAGGGCGAGCATCTCCTGCACCGAGCCGGCCGGGTCGGTGACCGGGAACTGCACGGCCCGCACCACCGCCGTCGGGTCGACCAGCAGGGTCAGTCGCTTGAACCGGGTCATCCCGCCCGCGCGGAACACCGGCAGCAGCAACCCCGCCCCCAGCCGACCGTCCTCATCCGACAGCAGCGGAAACGGCAGTTCGGCGTACGCGGCGAAGTCGGCGAGCTGGTCGGGCCGCTGGGTGCTGATGCCGTACACCCGGACACCGGCTCTCACGAAGTCCGGATGACGCTTGGCGTACGTGGTCGACTCCAGGGTGCAACCACGGGCGCCGGGAATCTCCGCCCAGCCGGGCGGATAGCCGTGCGTCCCCGGCGCGTACGCCCCGGGGAACAGGTAGAGGACCGTCCACGCGTCCGTCGCGGCCACCGCCACCGGTTGCCCGTCGGCGGTGGGCAGGACGACAGCGGGCAACCGTCGGCCGACCAGGTCCTGCGCGCGGCGCGCCTCGGCCGAGCCCGCGCCGGCCGTCGCGGTCACGTCACCGTCGCCCATCAGATGCCTCGTCCCCCAGTCCTGCAGCGCGATCAGCACCGGCAACAGCCCCTCGCCCCTCGCGGTGAGCAGATAGTCGTACCGGGGTGGGTGTCGCGAATACGGTCGGCGCTCCAACACACCGTGCTCGACCAGGGCGGCGAGGCGCTCGGTCAGCGCCCGCCGGCTGACGCCCAGCTCGCGTTGCAGCGCGTCGAAGCGGGTCGTCCCGCCGGCGACGTCACGCACGATGAGGAACGTCCACCAGTCCCCCAGCACGCCGAGCGCCTGTGCGATGCCGCAGTCCGCATCGGCAAGATCCTCTCGCCGCACCGGCTACCTCCATTGGTTCCGTCCCGACTATAGTCCGTTTCAGATTGGAATGCTCTGCGTCGACGGCCGGCAGCGGTCCGCGCGTCGGTTTCCCCGACCGAACGCCACCGGGAGCCATAGTCTGGGATCGGGGAGCAGCCCGGACTCCCCACCGGGAGGACCACGTGGCAGCGAACCAGGCGAGCAGGGCGGCGACCCGCCGTCGCCGGCAACTGTGGGCCGGGGTCCTCGCACTCGTCGGCCTGGTCCTGCTGGTCATCGGGGTCACCGTCGCCGACGGCGTCGCGGCCTGGGTCGAGGTGGTGGTCGCGATCCTGCTGCTGGTGACCAGCTACGTCGTGCAGCGCCTGGCCCGACGCGAGACCGTCTACCGGCCCGACGAGCGACGCTGACATCACCGGCGGCCGGGCGTACGCCAGATCGTCGGACGGTTGTGCCAGGCTGTCCGGCGTGGCACACCGACCCCCGATCCTGCTGATCGACGCAGCCAGCCTCTACTTCCGGGCCTACTTCGGCATACCGGAGTCCGCCGCCAAGGCCGAGGACGGCACCCCGGTCAACGCGGTGCGCGGCTTCCTCGACATGCTCGCCACCCTGATCCGGGTGCGGGGCGCCGACCGGATGGTCTGCGCACTCGACTACGACTGGCGCCCGGCGTGGCGGGTCGACCTGCTGCCGTCGTACAAGGCGCACCGGGTCGCCCCGCAGGGCGGCGAGATCGTTCCGGACACCCTCTCCCCGCAGGTGCCGATGATCCTGGAGGTGCTGACCGCGGTGGGCATCACCGCTGTCGGCGCGACCGGCTACGAGGCGGACGACGTGCTCGGCACCCTCTCAGTGACCCAGCCCGGCCCGGTCGAGGTGGTCTCCGGCGACCGGGACCTGTTCCAACTCGTCGACGATGCGCGACCGGTCCGGCTGCTCTACGTCGGGCGCGGCGTCGCCAAGCTCGACGACTGCGACGACGCCGCCGTACGGGCCCGCTACGGTGTGCCCGCCGACCGGTACGCCGACTTCGCCGCGCTACGCGGCGACCCGAGCGACGGGCTGCCCGGGGTGGCCGGCGTCGGCGACAAGACCGCCGCCCGGCTGATCGAGCGGTACGGCAGCATCGCCGGCATCCTGGCCGCGCTCGACGACTCCGACTCGTCCTTCGCACCGGGCCTGCGCGCCAAGCTGGTCGCGGCGCGCGACTACCTGGGCGTCGCGCCGACGGTGGTCCGGGTCGCCCTGGACGTGCCACTGCCGGAGCTGCCCACCGCGCTGCCGAGCGCGCCGGCCGACCCGGACCGGCTGCTCGAGCTCGCCCAACGATGGAACCTGGCCGGCTCGGCCCGCCGCCTGGTCGACGCCCTCGCCGCCCCTCGCGGCGGCGCGAAGCCGTCGACGCCCCCGCAAGCGGGGTAACCACCCGACACGACCCGGTCGGGGGACGAGCGGGCGAACGCCGGATCCCGCGCTCGCCCGCTCGTTACCGTCCGTAGAGGTGGACCGGACAGGTCCATCGAGTCGAGCGGTTCCGCAGGAGTATCCCGTGCACCTCGCCGCGCCGGAGCCCGGATCGCCACGGGCCAGCGGTCCGCCGGTGCGCGACCCGGAGGCCCCACGCCGGGTCACCCTCCTCGAACTCTTCTTCGACCTGGTGTACGTGGTCGCACTGGCGCTCATCTCACGGGGAATGGTCGACCAGCTCGACTGGCACCGTGCCGCCGAGGCACTGATCATGCTGGCCGCCGTCTGGTGGACCTGGGCGATCACCACACTGGTCACCGACCTGTACAACCCGGAACGCACCGAGATCAAGCTGCTGATCAGCGCCGTGATGTTCGGCGCGCTGCTGATGACCACGGCGATCCCGCAGGCGTTCAACGATCGGGGGCTCGTCTTCGCCGGCACCTACGTGGCGATCCACCTGGGGCGTGGCCTGTTCCTGATGCCGGCCGTACGCCGCGAACCGCAGACCCAGCGTCGGGCGGCCCGCATCTTCGTCTGGTTCACGGTGTCGGCGATTCCATGGCTCATCGGCGCGTTCGTCAGCGGGGACGCCCGGATCGCGTGCTGGGCCGTCGCGCTCGCCATCGACTACCTCGGCTTCCGGCTCGCGTACCCGGTGCCGGGGCTCGGGGTGGTGCCCGAGAAGCAACGCAACGTCACCGCGGAGCATCTCTCTGAGCGCTACCAGCAGTTCTTCATCATCGCGCTCGGCGACGCCATCCTGACGATCGGCACCATGTTCAGCATTAAACACAACGAGGCCGAGAACATCGGGGCCTTCGCGGTGGCGTTCCTGACCACGCTGCTGCTCTGGCGGATCTACGTGCACAAGTCCGGCGAGCTGCTGCCGACCGCCATCCAGGCGGCCCAGTCGCCCAGCAAGTTCCTGTTCAGCGCGCCGTACACCCACCTGTTGATGATCGCCGGCGTGGTCACCACGGCGGCCGGCTTCCACCTGGTGCTGCACGAGCCGACCGGGCGGACGCCGCCGGCCTGGCTGGCGGTGATCCTCGGCGGCCCGGCGCTGTTCCTGGCCGGCCGGGCCTCGTTCGAGTACGAGGTGTTCAGCCGGGTGTCGTGGTCCCGACCCGGTGGGGTGCTGGCGCTGCTGACCATCGCCCCCGCCCTGCTGTACCTGCCGCCGGTCTTCGCCTCCCTCGGCGGGCTGCTGGTCCTGGTCGGCGTGGCCTACGCGGACTTCCGGCGTAGCCACGGCAAGCCGCCGGAGGCCCCGTCACCGCCGCACTGAACCAAACCCGCCCTTCACCGCGGAATCGGGCCGGCCAGCAGCCGGCCCGCGTCGGGCACGTACGGTTCGACACCCAGACCGGTGAGCAGTTGATGCACTGTCGCCGTCGCCGCGGTGAGCACCGGGCGCCCGAGACGGGCCTCCACCTGCGGCACGGCCGCCAACGACGGCAGCTGCACGCAGGCGGAGAGGACCACCGCGTCCACGCCGGTCACGTCCAGACGACCGGCCAGCTCGACCAGCCGCGCCGCGGGGATGCGCCCGACCGCCACGTTGTCCGGCTCGCAGAGGCTCACCGAGTCGGTCACCTGCACGCCGTACGCGGCGAGGTAGGCGGCGACAGTCGCTGTCAACGGCGGCAGGTACGGCGCGATCAGGGCCACCCGGCGGGCACCCAGCGCCCGCAGCCCGGCGACCAGCGCGCCGGCACTGGTCACCACCGGCATGTCGTGCCCGGCGCGAACGGCCGCGCGACCCAACCGCCGCTCGGCCCGCTCGTGCGCGCCGGCGCCCTCGCACATCACCGCCACCAGACAGGCGTACGCGAGCACATCGCAGCGGGCATCGGCCAGCTCCGCGACGCAGCGCAGGGCGGAGCGGTTCATCCGGGCCAACTCGTCGGCCGTCACCTGACGCAGCCGTACCCGACTGGCGTGGGTGGTGAAGCGGACCGTCGGATCGACGACCTCGCGTCGGCGCAGCATCGCCGGGATCTCGGTTTCCATCGTGGTGTTGGAACTGGGCACCACCAGGCCGATGCGGTAGCCGCTCACACCAGTGCCCCGGCGTACCCCCGGACCCGCAATCGTTCCCGGGCACCTCCGGCCAGGCGTACCTGTAGGCCGAGCGGCGCGGCGGCGCGGCGGACGTCGTCCAGGTGCAGCGATCCGTGCCGGTCCACGGTGAGCACCGGCGGTTCTTCGAGGTCACCCTCCGGCGCGTGGAACGAGAGCAGCGTGACCGAGGTGGTGAGGTAGCCCGGGTACGCGGCGCGGGCCGCGGCCTCGTCCCGGTGGACCAGCACCACCAGATCATCGAGGTGGGCGAAGTCGGCGGCGAGGGCGCCCGCCTTCCAGTGCGCCGGTTCCTCCGCCGCGCCGGTGAGATGCCGGGAGCGGTTCGCCGAGGTGATGTAGAGGTGATCCGTTCCGGTCTCGGCGAGCGCCCGCTCGAAGAAGGCGTTGGACGGGCAGGTCAGCCCTGGTGCGATCACCTGGGTGGTCCGCATCCCCTGGTCGATCTGGGTGAGGTGCTCGGGGAGCCGATCCGCCGCGGGCCCGCGGAAGCCGAACGGCCCGGCCCCGTAGAGGGCGTCCATCAGCGCCCGCACCCGACCGACAGGCAACCGCGGCGAGATCCGCGTCCAGTCGAACATCCCGGGGATCCGGCCGATCGCGGTGGTGATGCTGCCGACCTGGTGGACCGGACGGCCCTTGGCCAGGTTGACCCGGCGTACGGTGGCCGCGTCGGGACGCGTCACGATGACGTAGAAGTTGGCGAACGCCGCCGCGACGATCGCGCCGCCAGCAAGCGCGCGGGCCGCGACCGCGACGTCCTCGGGGCGGTCGATATAGAGGGGCGGTGTCGGGGCGTCCATGAGTCCTCCTCGGCGGGGCCGTGAGGCAGTTCTACGTCCCCTCACCCGGATGACGGCGAGGTCGGTCGCGGATCCGATAGCCGACAGGCGCTACCCGGTGCGGGCGGCGGATACCCGGGCGGTACACAACGACGGACGGCATCGGCCGGATGGGGGATCCGGCGGGGGTCCGTAGCACGCAACCGTTAGCCGCGCGACCCGATTGGGTACAACGGCTGCACCTCAGATCCACCACATACCTCAGGAGGCAGCGATGCGCGGCACCTCGATTCTCGGAGTCATCGTCGTGATCTGGTTGGTGATCGGCGCCATCGCCGGTGGCCAGCGCGGTTACTACAGCGGCGACGACACCAACTGCGCCGAGGCCGGCACCATCCTGGTCACCATCGTGGCCGGGCCGTTGAACTACATCGGCGCCAACCCGAAGGTCGACTGCAAGCTGCCCGAGCCTTCCAAGTAGACGACAGACGTACCCCGGCCCGTGTCCCCACTGCGGGGGCACGGGCCGGCGCGGTTTCGACGAGGTCGCGCAGGATCACTAGGCCGTCTCCTCCCCCGACCGTCGACCGGTCGACCGGTCGCGTCCCCAGGCGGCCAGTGGCTCCAGGGCCTCGTTGAGGCGCGTGCCGTCCTCGGTCAACGAGTACTCGACGCGGGGCGGCACCTCGTCGTAGGAGACGCGGTGCACCACGCCGTCCGCCTCCATCTCCCGTAGGTGGGAGGCCAGCACCTTCTCGGTGATCCCCGGAAGCAGTCGACGCAGCTCGCCGAAGCGACGCAGGGGGTGCTCGTGGAGCGCCCAGAGGATCAGCACCTTCCACTTGCCGCCGATCACCTCCATCGCGGTGTCGATACCGCAGGTGTGTCCGTCCGCGGTGCCCGGCCGGTTCACCGTCGCCATACCCACCCCTCCGACGTGCTCGCTCACCCCCGGGTAACCACGCACTCCGAAGTGCGTACTTGATCATCTGGGGACCGATGACCAGCCTAATCGGCATGGAACCGAACACTGTGGAGAAGCCCTCCGTCACGATGCTGGGACTCGGTGCGATGGGTACCGCGCTGGCCCACGCCTGGCTTGCCGCCGGCTACCCGCTCACCGTCTGGAACCGCACCCCGGCCCGCGCCGCAGCGCTCGCGCCCGACGGGGCAAGGATCGCGGGCAGCGCCGCTCAGGCGGTCGCGGCGAGCACCCTGGTGGTCGTCTGCCTGTTGGACGACAGCTCGGTCGACGAGGTGCTGGCTGGCGTGGACCTGGTCGGCCGGGACCTGGTCAACCTGACCACCAGCACCCCTGCCCAGGCCCGCGCCCGCGCGGCCTGGGCCCGCAGCCGCGGCGCGCGCTACCTGGACGGTGGAATCATGGCTGTCCCGCCGATGGTCGGCGTCCCGGAGGCCGGCGGCTACGCCTTCTACAGCGGCTCGCGAGCGCTGTTCGAACGGCACCGGGAGACGCTGGGCGTCCCCGTCGGCACCACCTACGTCGGCGAGGACGCCGGCTTCGCGGCCCTGCACGACGTGGCTCTGCTCAGCGCCATGTACGGAATGTTCGCCGGGGCCGCGCACGCCTTCGCCCTGATCCGTCGGGAGGACATCGACCCGGCGGCGTTCGCGCCACTGCTCGCCGACTGGCTCGTCGCGATGGTCCCGGCGGTGCACCAGACCGCCGACCAGCTGCGCGGCGGGGACTACACCACTGGAGTCGTCTCCCCTCTCGCCATGCAGGTGGCCGGCACCTCGACCTTTCTGCGCACCGCCGAGCAGCAGGGCGTCAGCCCCGAACTGCTCCTTCCCTACTTCGACCTGATGCGCCGCCGCCTGGCGGAGGGCGGTGGCGAGGAGGACCTGACTGGCGTGATCGATCTGCTGGTGCGGTGACGATGTCCGGTGGCTGGAGGCGGTTCCTTGGTGCCTGACGTCGCCCACCGCACACCGGCTAGGGCATCCTAGGAGGCTGGTTTGCAGCTCGCCGGCGTTTGTCCGCGCCGAGACCGGGAACCGCCGATGTCTCAGTCGGCGAACGGGATCGGGAGTGTGGGCATGCAGATCGGCTACAAGCTGGCCGCGGAGGGATACGGCCCGCAGGAGATCATCCGGCAGGCCGAGCGGGCCGAGCGGGCCGGCTTCGACTTCGTCGAGATGAGCGACCACTTCCACCCGTGGCTGGACGCTCAGGGGCACTCGTCCTTCACCTGGAGCGTGCTCGGCGCCATCGCGGCCAGGACCAGCACCCTGCGCCTGGCCACCGGGGTCACCTGCCCGACCGTCCGATACCACCCGGCGATCATCGCGCAGGCCGCTGCGACAATGGCGCTGATCTCCGACGGCCGGTTCACCCTCGGGGTGGGCGCCGGAGAGCGGCTCAACGAGCACGTGGTCGGGCAGGGCTTCCCCAGCGTGCGAGGGCGACACGAGCGACTACGCGAGGCGCTGGAGATCATCCGACTGCTCTGGCAGGGCGGCTACCAGTCATACGAGGGCCGGCACCTGCAACTGGAGGACGCCCGGATCTTCGATCTGCCGGACACCCTGCCCGTGATCGCGGTGGCGGCCAGCGGTGAGGTGTCGGCGCGGCTCGCCGCCGAGTTGGGCGACGGCCTGTTCGCCACCGAGCCGGACGCGTCGATCGTCGAGCACTACCGCCGCGCCCAGGGTTCGGGCCCGCGCTACGCCGAGGTGCCACTGGCCTGGGCCACCGACGAGCAACAGGCGGTGCAGGCGGTGTTGCAGACGAGCCGATGGATGGTCACCGGCTGGAAGGTGATGAGCGAACTGCCGAACCCGGTCAACTTCGACGCGGCCAGCGCGTACGTCGAGGAGAAGCACATCCGGCAGCTCTTCGCCATCGGCCCGGACCCGGAACCGCACGTCGCGAAGGTCCGGTCGTACGTCGAGGCCGGCTTCGACCACATCGTCCTGCAGAACGCCGGCCCCGACCCGGACGGCTTCCTCGACTTCTTCGCCGGCGACCTCTCCGGCCGTCTGCGCGCGATGGGCTGAGGGCGCACCCATCCGCTCGCCGACGGCAGGCCAGGAGGCTGGTTCGGAGCATTCGCCGCCGGAGGTGTCGCCCGCATGACCATCAGCTACGCCAGGGGTACAGCCGGCGCACCCGGCCCACCGGCGATCGGTCGATCGCTCCTGCGGGTCGGGTGCGTTTTGGACCGGTGTCCGCCACCCGGCGGGCCACCCCACTGATGGTCAGCGGAAACAGTTGGGAACCGGCGCCGTGCTGTCCAGGCAGTTGCTGGGCTCGTTGCCGCTGATCTCGGTCTCGTCATCGACCTTGGCCTGGGCTTTGTCCACGAAGAGGCCGCCCGGCCGAACGTCGGAGACATTGTCGGCCACTCGGCTCTTGAACAGCGAAATCTGGCCCATGGTGACGAAGATGCCGCCCGCCTTCTTGTCGGCGTCGTTGCGGCTGACGTCGCTACGGCGCACCAGCAGGTTGGACTTCTCCGAGTAGATCCCACCACCGTCGCCTTCGGACATGTTGTCCGTGATGGTGCTCTCGTCCAGCGGAAGCAGGCCCTGGAAGGTGGAGATGCCGCCGCCCTTGACCGTGGCGGTGTTGTCACGGATCGTCATGCCCCGCAGGTAGAGCACCGCGTCCGAGTTCGCGATGCCCCCGCCGACCTCGGCGGTGTTGCCGATCACCCGGACGTCCGAGACCTTGCTGCGCGCCGAGAAACTGGCGAAGCCCCCGCCCTGCGCCGCCTTGTTGTCGGCGAACGTGCTCCGGTGGACCTCGGCCGCTCCCCGGTAGTTGCCGAGCCCACCGCCATAGCTGGCGGCGGTGTTCTCGAAGAACTTCGACTTGTCCAGGGTGAGCACGCCACCGTTGAGCAGCCCTCCGCCCTTGCCCTCCTTGCCGATGGCGCGGTTGCCGACGAAGGTGCTGTCGCTGATCACCATGTTGCCGTCGTTGAAGACCGCGCCACCGCCTCCCTCGGCGGAGCGGGAGGTGCTTCCGATGATCGTCGTGCGCCGCACGGCGGCGGCGGCTCCATGGACCACGTGGATGCTGCCCCCCTCGGCTGCCGACCGGCCGTTCTTGAGGACGACGTCACTCAGGTCCAACTCACCACCATCGCGGACGGTGAAGAACCGGAACTCCTCGGCGTCCGGGTCGCGCCGGATGGTGGCGCCCTCCCCCCGGATGGTGATGGCGTGGTAGATGACAGGCAGACCGGCCTTGTCGTCCTTCGGATCGCGCGGGGGCGTCTCGGCGTCCCCGGGGTTCTCGGCGGTGTCGGCAGCCTCGCGGGCGTCCCGGATGCCGCCGTCGTAATCGTCGGGTTGCTGGAAAGCCTCGGTGAGGGTGTAGGTGCACTTGCGCGCCAGGCGAAGCTCGCCGCCACCCTCGGCGTTGGCACGGACGAGCGCCGCGATGAGCCGGTCGGAGTCGCAGGGCACCGTCACCCGGTCGGCCGCCGCAGCCGCCACGCCGGTCAGACCCGTCGTCGCCACCACCATGCCGCCAGCCACCAGACCACCGGTTAAGAACCACCGGGACCGCCGCCTGGGCCGCGCTGGGCGTCGACTCGCTCGGTACGTGAACATAGAACTTCCCTGCCCCTCGTGCATCTGAACACGGCCGCCCCCAAAACAGGCGCGGGGTGGCTAACGTCCCTACCGCCACCGAAATGACGATACGACGGTCAAATGTGACAAGGCAGGCGAACGTGAATAAGCTTGCGATTGCGCTTGGGTGCCCCGTCCGGCACCCGACCGGCACAACAGGGCCGAATCCCTCCGAAACACCGGCTCGGGGCCGCTCCAGTGCCAGGGGCCGGCCCCAATGGCGGCCACGTCAGCGCCGAACTCACCCGCCGACGTGGATGCCGGGTCGACGCAGCGGGTCCCGTTCGGTCCGGCGGATGATCTCCCGCACGACCGGCGGGGTGTCCCCCCGGCCCAGGATGAGGTAGCGCGCCAGATGCGCGATCGGGCTGCCCTCCGACCACTCGAAGTGCGCGTGCGGCCGGACGCCGGTGGCGTCCCGCAGGGCCAGCAGGATCGCGGCGATCGCGTTCGGCGCGGCCGGGCTGTTGGCCCGCAGCACCCGGAAGCCGCCCACCTCCATCCCGTGCACGCGCAACACCTGACTGAACTCCGACGGATCGACCACGTCGATCTCCAGGAACAGCACGTCCGCGGCCCCGGGCACCGGATTCATCCCGCGCTGCGCACGCTCCTTGATCGTGTACTCCTTCACCGACCCCTTCTGCCGCTTGTTCGCGATCAGGTGCAGCTGCCCGTCGTGCGCCAGCGACTCGGTGATGAACCGACGGGCCGCCTCGTCGAACTCGATCCGCTCGGCGCGCAGCTCGGTGGTCCGGGTGACCCGGGAGACCAACGAGACCACGATGATGCCGAGGATGAACAGCGCGGAGATCGTGATGCCGTCCGGCTGTTCGATGACGTTCTCCAGCAGCGCGTACAGCAGCACCAGGGTCAGCACTGTGAAGCCGATCGCGGAGCCACGCCGGTGATGACGGGCCGCGGAGATCGTCACCGCCACCGCGCCGGAGACCATCATGGCCAGGATCCCGGTGGCGTACGCCCCGGCCTGGGCGTTGACGTCGGCGCGAAAGGCGATCGTGATGGCGACGCTGACGACGGTGTAGACGATCACCACGGGGCGTACCGCCCGCGCCCACTCGGGTGCCATGCCGTACGACGGCAGGTAGCGCGGCACGATGTTGATCAGCCCGGCCATCGCCGAGGCGCCGGCGAACCAGAGGATGAGCACGCTGCTCACGTCGTAGACGCTGCCGAACACCTCCCCCAGGTAGGTGTGCGCCAGGAACGCCAGCGCCCGCCCGTTCGCGCCGCCACCCGGCCGGAACTCCTCCGCCGGAATGAGCGCCGTGGTCACGAAGGTCGTCGAGATCAGGTACACCGACATGATCAACGCGGCGGTGGTGAGCAGCCGACGAGTGTTGCGGATCCGGGCGGCGAGCCGGGCCTGCTTGTCCGCTCCGTCGGCCGAAACCAGGGGCATCATGCTGACCCCGGTCTCGAAACCCGACAGCCCCAGCACCAGCAGCGGGAACGCCAACACGGCGGTGACCAGCACCCCGCCCGGGCCGCCACCGGTCGAGGTCACCGCGGCCGTCCAGTTCGACACGATGCCCGGGTCCTCGACGATCCGGGCCACCGCGACCACGACGATCACCGCGTTGAGCACAAGGAAGACCGCGACCAGCGGGATGGCCACCACCACCGCCTCGCGGAACCCGAGCAGGAACACCCCGCCGAGGATGAGCAGCAGCACCACCGTCACCACGACCGGCACCACGGACCCGTGCAGGACGTCCGGCAGGTACGGGTTCTCCAGCAGGTGCACTGTGGCGTCGGCCGAGGAGAGGGTGATCGTGATGATCCAGGAGGTGGCCACGAAGCCGAGCAGCACGAGGACGAAAATCTTGCCCCGCCAGAACGGCAACAACCGCTCCAACATCGCCACCGAACCCTGACCGTGCGGGCTCTCGTGGGCCACCCGCCGGTACATCGGCAGCATGCCGAACAGCGTGAGCACGACGATCAACAGGGTCGCCAGCGGGGAAAGCGCCCCGGCCGCCACCGCCGCGATTCCCGGCAGGTACGACAGCGTGGAGAAGTAGTCCACGCCGGTCAGGCACATCACCTGCCACCAGGCGTGCCGACGGTTCTGCCCCTCGGTCGCCTCGGGGCCGGGCGGCTGCACCTGGTGCTGGAAGAGCCACCGGCGCAACGGGCTGGCCGGCGGCGCCGAGCGGGCCGGGGTGGCCACGCGTTCGGGCACCACGACGCCGTGCCGGCCGCCCCGGTGTGGGCGGGCCGGATCGCGGGCCGCCCGCAGCGCCGGGTCCGGGCCGCTCGGCGCGTGGCGGCGCCCGGTCCAGCGCCCTGGTTTCGCCCGGTGCTCGTCAGCCATCGCCAGTCCCACCCTCACAGGTCCTGATCTGACGGTAGGCGGTGACCCGGCGCCCGATCGGCGGAACCGGGCACCTGTTCGGCCTGCTCAGGACAGGTCCGTGACGGTGAACAGCCGGGCCAGCGCGGGTGGGTCGGCGACGGTCACCGTGGCCGCCGGGTGCCGGGGCCGCCCGCCAGGCAGCAGCGCCGGCACCGGTACGGCGAAGCGCAGGCAGATCCCGCCGGCCGCACTGCTGCCGAAGGTCGCACCGCCGTCGGCCAGCGACAGGTGCGGGCCGATCGCCCGCCACCATCGGTACGGCCCGCTCAGCTCGACGGCGGTGACGTTGTCCCGCTCGGTCCGCAGCCGCCACGGCCCGTACCGGATCATCAGGTCCCGTTCGGTGACGACGACCCAGGCCGTCGCCGGGCGGACCCCCAGCAGCGCCAGCACCGGGCGGAACACCGGGTCGAAGCGGAACGGAAACCGGGCCACCACGCCGGTCATCGGGCGCCGGGCCGAGCGGTGGGCCGCGACACCGGGCCGCCCGGCCGCAGGGGGCCGGGCCGCGCGGGCCGGGGGCGGGCGGCGGGCCGGCGCCGGGCCAGGACGGTCATGGCGCGGGCGTACCCGATCCGGGCCCGCCGACACCCCCGGATCCGCACGCCGGTCGAACTGACCCCCGTTCGGTGCTCCCCCACCGCCGGCCGACACCCCCCGGGCCGGCCGACGGTGGCAGACGGTCGACACCCCCCGGGCCGACCGGCTGTCCCCCGGCGTGACCGACCCGACCTCGGGCGGCCACGCGGGGTGGAACTGGTGGGACGCGCCCCCGCGCTCCGCCGCCCCCCACGGGGCGGAGCGCGGAGGCCCCCCGTCCCGGCTACTGCAGGAACGCCCCGAGGGGCGAGAGCAGCAACCGGCCGAGCGCCGCGGCGTTGTCGTCCAACCGTGTGCGCTCACACTCGCGGGCGTCCGGATCGTGCCGGCACCGCCAGATCTTCTGCGCGTTGCGCCAGGCGACATCGCGGGTGTACTCGACCAGTTCCCCCTGGTACCAGTCGTCGATGTCGCCGTTGAGCATGTCGATGAGCAGCTGCCACCGCTCCAGGTAACCCCGGCGCAAGCCGGGGATCTTGTCCGCGAAGATGTTGTTGATCTCGAGGTAGTCGTGGTGCTGGTCGCTGCCGTCGACCGGCTCCGACTCCAGGTGGTCGAACGTGGTCACCAGTGCGAACGGCAGGTCGAAGTTGATGTGCGCGTTCACCCCGGCCGCCGCCGACGGCAGCGGGCGGGCATCGGGCCCCCGCATCCGCTCGAAGAGGCACGACCACGCCTTCGGGGTGCCGGGGCTGGAGTCGGTCCACAGTCGCATCGCGTCGAAGTACCGGGCGGCGAACTCGACGTCGAGCCGGGAGAGGAAGACCGGATCGACGAAGCGGTCGTCGTACAGCCCGTCCAGCACGCTGCTGGTGATGGTCAGGTAGAGCTTGTTGAAGTCAGCGAGGGGGCAACTGGCTTCCAACGGTGGCAGCCGGACCAGCATGTCCTGGAGCTTGGTCAGGTGATCGACCACGGCCGGCACGTCCGCGGGATGATCGGCGAGCAGGTCGACGATGTCCCGGTGCACGGGCCCCCAGACCGGTTCGATCATTTTTCCTCCATTGTGGTCGGCGGCATCCCCCGTGCCGTCGTCGACGCGGCCCAGCCTCTCAGCCGACACCGGGGCACCGGATCAGTAGAACGACGTATCCCGGCGCGCACACGCGCCGGGATACGTACTTCAGTGGTCGGGTCGGTCAGCCCCGTTGGTTGCGCAACTGGATCGCGCTGGCCTGCACGCGGGTACGCACCTGGAGCTTGTCGAAGATGTGCGACACGTGCACCCCGATGGTCCGCTCGCTGATGAACAGCCGCTGCCCGATCTCCCTGTTGGTCAACCCCTCGGCGACCAGGGCGAGCACTTCCCGCTCCCGGGCGGTGAGCGCCGCCAACTCGTCGTCGGACGCCTCGACCGGGACGCTGCGCGCACCGGTGGTGCTGTCGCGCTCGTCCAGCGACACCCGGGCCCGCCCGGCCAGCTCGCGGATCTCCGAGGTCAACGGCACCGCGCCCAACCCCTGCGCCACCCGGTACGCCTCCCGCAGGAGCTTGCCGGCGGTCGCCACCCGGCTGCGCCGAGCCAGCAGCGCCTCGGCCTGCCGCAGCCGCGAGTAGGCCGCCGGATAGGGATGATTGCGTCGATCCCACTCGGCGGCCGACACGGCCCACAGCTCCGGATCGCTGCCGTCGAGGCGGCTCACCTCGGCGGCGCACAGCGCGAGGAAGCCCTCCACCACCGAGCGCACCGGCCGGGCGGCACCGGCGCTCTTGCGGGCCACCCGCTCGGCCACGTCCCGCAGCCGGCGCACCGCCGTCGGGTCCACCTCCACCGTGCGGCTGGCGTGCGCCTCAGCCTCGGCACGCAGTCCGTGCCAGACCAGCGCGGAGAGGATCATCACGTCGTCGGAACGGCTCTCGGTGAGGCCGCGCTGCACCGCCTGCCGGGCCACGTCGTGCCGGCCCTCCCACATGGCGAGCCCGGAGCGCAGGGTGAGCAGCGGAATGACGTGTCGCGCCCCGCCGCCGGCGAGCAGGGTCGCCACCGCGTCGAGGTCCCGACCGGCGGCCTCGATGTCGCCGTAGCCCACCGACAGCCGACACCGGGCCAACAGCAGCTCCACGGCGTCCGCACCGGACGGTCGGTGCCGCAGGGCCGCGGCCACCACCTTCTCCGCCTCGGCCCACTGGCCCACCCGGAACAGCCCGTTGATGGCGATGGCCAGCAGCCGGGTGCCCCAGGTGCGGCCCAGCCCCAGCTCGGCCACCCGTTCGGCGCCCCGCCGGGCCACCACCACGCCCTCTTCGAGGACGTTCAGCGGCCCGGTCAGCAGCTCCGCCAGGTGCAGGTACGCGCAGGCCACGTCCTCGGGTTGACCGGCACGCTCGGCGGTGTCGAGGGCGTCGCGCATGACCGCCAGACCGGCGTCCGGGTCTTCCAGACAGGCGTCGCTGAAGCCCAACGCCGAACTGGCCAGCACCACCTCCGTGGCCGAGCCCGCCACGTTCTCGGCCAACGCCAACGCCTCGCGGGCCCGCTCACCGGCGTCGGCGTAGCGGCCCAGGTGCAGCAACAGCTCGGCCAGGCGGGCGGCGGCGCTCGCCCGGTCCCGAGGGGAGCAGTCCTCCGCCTTGAGCGCCCGCTGGTACTCCTCCTCGGCCAGCGCGGAGCGACCGGCGGCGGCCAGGTAGCGGGCCCGGCGGATGTGCAGCGCGCAGCTCGGCTCGCCACCCCGCAGCGTGGCGAGCTCCTCCAGCAGGGCCAACGCGCGGGCATGCTCCCCACAGTGGTGGGCCGCCTCGGCGGCGTTCTCGAGCAACTCGACCCGGTCCACCGTCAGCGGGCCCGGCTCGGCGGCCAACTGCAACGCCGCCGACCAGTGTCGGTGCGCCTCGGCGTAACCGTGCAGCCGCTCGGCCTCCTGGGCGGCGGCCACCGCCGCCGGCAGGGCCCGCGCCGGCTCGCCGGCCAGCCGCCAGTGGTGCGCCAACCGGGCCTGGTGCAGCTCACCCGGCGCCGTGGTCAGCGCCTCGGCGTAGCGGCGGTGCAGCCCGGAGCGTTCGGCCGGCAGCAGCTCGTGCGCCAGCACCTCGGCCACGAGGCGGTGCCGCAGCCGGTAGCCCTCGTCGGCGCCGACCAGCAGCCGGTGCGCCACCGCGGCCCGGGCCGCGGCGATCAACTCGTCCTCCGGCATCCGTAGCACCTCGGCCAGCAGCCAGTGCTGCACCGGCTCGACCCCGGCGGCCACCGCGTGCACCACGGCGTGCGCGTGTTGGGGCAGCGCGTCGACCCGGTCGAGGAAGATCTCCCGCAGGGTCTCGGACAGGCCGTCGCGGCCGTCGCGCAGATCCCGGGCCAACTCCTCGATGACGAACGGGTTGCCACCGCTGCGCTGCCACACCTGCTCGGCCGCGTCCGCGGTCAGCGTCCGGCCGACCACAGCGGCGGCGAGCGTCTCGGTGTCGGCGCGGCCCAGCGGCGCCAGGTCGAGCACCCGCACCGTGCGGAGCCGACGCAGCTCGGTGAGCACCCGGCGCAACGGGTGCACGCCCTGCAACGACTCGGCGCGCACCGCCGCCAGCACCGACAACTGAAGATCACCCAGGCCGGCGAGCAGGTAGAGCAGGAGCTGCCGGGTGCTGCGGTCGACCCACTGGAGGTCGTCGAGGATCAGCACCAGCGGGCGGCCCTCGGCGATCAGGTGCAGGCCACGGGAGACCCGCTCCAGCAACGCGCCGGCGCCGTCCGGGCCGGCGGTCTCGTCGGCGAACATCTGCAGCAGCCCCCGCACCGCCGAGGAGGTGCGCGCGGGCGAGGCGGACACCTCGGTGTCGAACCGGCGCAGCGCCTGCAGCAGCGGGTGCAGCGGGGAGGCGTCGCCGATGTCGAGGCAGCTGCCGGTGAGCACCACGGCGCCGCGCTCCCGTAGGCGGTCGCCGATCTCGCCCAAGAGCCGGGTCTTTCCCACACCGCTCTCGCCGGTCAGGAAGACCGCCGCGGTCTGCCCGTGCGCGGCGTCGCCGAGCAACGCGGACCGAACCGTCTGCACCAGCTCGGCCCGGCCCACGAGCGGTGCGGTGTCCACATCGCTGGCCATGCCACGCAGCCTAATCACAGTGCCCCTCACCGTTCTACGGCCGCCCACCGCTTGTGGTACTCCTCGCGTCGACTTTGCGACTAAAGGTTGCAGGTGGCCGACATACGTCGTTCGGCAGATCCCCCGTCGGCCCACTAATGCCAATCTCCGGAGGTGATCAGGCAACAGCGGGGAGAAAGGCCGGTGCGACACCCATGACCACCAGCATCATCGTCGACACACAACGGACCGTCACCCCGCTCTGGCCGGTACCTCAGGAGAGGCGCGTCGTCACCGTCCTCTTCGCGGACATCGTCGGCTCCACGGCCCTGGTGGACCGGCTCGACCCCGAGGACGTCCGAGCGTTGCAACGGGCCTACTTCGACACCGTGGCAGGTGTGCTGCACCGCTGGCACGGGGTGGTGGAGAAGTACATCGGCGACGCCGTGATGGCGCTCTTCGGCGCTCGGCACTCCGACGGCTTCGACGCGTACCGGGCGGTGCGCGCCGGGCTCGAGATCCAGGCCGCGCTGGACCGACGGCCCATGGTCGACGGCATCAGGCTGCGTGTCCGGGTCGGTGTCGCCACCGGCGAGGTCGTGGCCGACCTGGGCGACGTCGTCACCGGTGGGCACGGCGTGGCCAGCGGCGCGGTGATCACCACAGCGGCCCGCCTGCAGGAGTACGCCGCGCCCGGTGCCGTCGCGCTCTGCGCGGCCACCGCGCGCGCCACCGCCGGCCTGATCACCCAGCGTCAGCTCACGCCGGTGCCGGTCGCCGGTCGGGTGCCGCCGGTGCCGGTCTGGCACGCCGTCGGTCCGGTACGCCCCGGCGCCGACCGGCACGACGGCCCGTTGATCGGTCGACGCCGCGAACTGGCCACCATCCACGACCAGTTGGGCGCGGCCATCCGAGACCGGACGCCACGCTGGATCTCACTGGTCGGCCCCACCGGCAGTGGCCGCAGCCGGCTGCTGCACGAGCTGACCCGTGGGCTGACCACGGTGGACGGATTGGCGGTCCGCTGGTGCGTGGCGCACTGTCAGCCGTACCCCGATCAGGTGTTGGCGCCGGTCGCGCACCTGCTCCGCAGCCTCGCCGGGATCCGGCACAGCGACGGCCCGGCGGCGGTCCACGACCGGCTCGTCGCCGCCCTGACGCCGCTGTTCCCGCCGACCCGGGTGGCCACCGCCGTTCCGGCGCTCCAGCGGATGCTGACCACCCCGGACGGCTCGGCCGCCGCCCTCGCCGGCGCGGCGATCTGCCGCGAGGTCCTGCTGCGGCTGGCCGCCCACCGGCCACTGATCGTGGCAGTCGACGACCTGGACCGGGCCGCGCCCCCGGTGAGCCGCTTCCTGCACGCGCTGTTCGGCGCGGCGACGGAGCGCGGGCTGCCGCTGGCCCTGCTCACAGTGCACCAGCCGCAGTGGGCCGACACCCGGCCCGGCCCGGCACGCCAGATGACGATCGGACCACTGGCCACTGTGCAGTCCGGACGGCTGCTGCGCCACCTGCTCACCCGGGCCGGGCAGCCGGTGGCCCTGGTCGACCGGCTGCTGCCGCTGGTGGGAGGCCGCCCCGGGCACGCGGCGGCGTACGTCACGTCGCTGGTGGACGGTGCCGATCCGGCGGCCCTCCCGCTGCCCGAGGCGGTACGTCGAGCCGTCGGCGCGGAGCTGGACCAGCTCGACGGTGAGCGGCGGGCGGTCCTGATGGCCGCCGGCACCCTCGGTGGTCTGATCTCCGGGGCGGCCGTGGACCGGGCACTCGGCTGGACGCCCGGTCGGTCCGCATCCGCGCTCCGCAAGCTGGTCGCCGCCGGGCTGCTCCTCCCCCACCACGTCGACGGGTACGCGTTCGCCGCTCCCGCGCTGCGCCAGGTCGCCGTCGAACGGTTGCCCCGCGCCCTGCGGGTCGTCTTCCAACGCCGGGCCGTCGACGTGCCGAGCGGCGACGCCGGGCACCTGGATGCCACCCCGCCCGACCCGCGCGCTCGTGGCGTCAACGGCTCGGCGGCGAGGAGTGCGGAGATCGTGCGCCTCGACACCGTCGGCGCTCGGACCGGCCGCCTCGACGCCGTCTTCGCGGCGCTGGCCCCGGCAGGGCCGGGCGGTGGCACCGGCCCGACCGCGCTGAGGCGAGGCAGTCCCACCCCGACGATGGCCACCCGTCCCGCCGCGTCGGGTTCCGACGCCAACCGTACGGCGGGCTCACGCCGGCTCCGAGCCGTCGCCTCGGCGGGCGACGTACCGCCGACGCCTGCCACGGCGGCGTCCCGACCTCGGCGCAGTGCGGGCGGTGACCCGTTCCGGGACATCGGACGCCCCGCAGCGCCGATCCGCCCCACGCCGGCGGGTTCGGCTGGGCACCGGACACTCGCCGACGCCGGCACTGCGCCGGGCGTGGTGCGGGCAATACCTCGCCCACCGTTGATCCGCCCACTGGACGGCCTGCCCGCCACCGCCTGACCATGGGGCATCGGGGCGGTTCAGGGCAGGTCAGGACGGTCGCCCTCCGAACTGCCAGTTGTGCACCTCGATGTCGGCGTACCGGTCCACGGTCAATATGGCGCGCGCCGCGTCCGGGTTCGGCGCCCGCAGCAGCGCGGCGGTGCCGAGCCAGGTGACGCCGTCGTCGGCCAGCAGGGGCCCGTACGCGACCAGCTCGTGCGGGTCGGGCGGCACGGCCAGGTCGGCGGCCTGCCCGGCGCCGAGGCCGAGCACCAGATAACGGGTGCCGCCGGTCCGGCCGCCAGGGAAGTCCCACATGGTGCGGCCCAGCGTGTTGCGCCACCGGCGCAGCAGCACGTCCCGGTACACGCCGGCCTGGTAGTTCGGTTCCTCGAACGCGAACGCCCGCGCGGCGGCCGGGTCGGGCACGTCGACGATGTGCACGCTGCCGGTGGGCGTGTCGCCGACGAAGGTCGGGCCACGGGCGATCATTCCCGCCGCGTACCGGTCCATGTACGACCAGTGCTCGGGCAACAGGTCGTCGCGCAAGGCCGCCGAGCCGGGCCGGTCACTGTGGTAACAGAGAAACTCCACGCCGCATTCTCGCCGGGTGCCCCTCGTCGGCGGCGGGCCGGGTGCCGCAGTGGCCGCTACGGTACGGACGCCGAGGCCAGCAGCGCGCGCCTGCCGTGATCTGGATGCCCGGTGTCCCGTGGCAGCGGTCGAGCCGCTCACCAGCGCGACTAGGATTGGTCCGTCATGCTGCTACGGGTGCTCGGGCCGCTTGAGGTCGAGGTCGACACAGGCGGGCCGGTCGACCTCGGCGGCCCCCGCCAACGCGCTGTGCTCGCGCTGCTGCTCGCGGCCCGCGGCGAGGTCGTCTCCGTCGGGCAGATGATCGAGGATCTATGGCGGGGTGACCCGCCGCCCCGGGCGATCGCCTCCCTCCAGGCATACGTCTCGCATCTGCGTCGCCTTCTGGAGCCGGCCCGTGAGCGCCGGGCGCCGGCCCGGGTCCTGGTCACCGCGCCACCGGGCTACGCGCTGCGGCTGCCTGTGGACGCCGTCGACGCCGGTCGGTTCGAGACGTTGCTCGCCGAGGCGCGTGCGGTCGGCCCCGCCGACCCGGACCGGGCACGTCGGTTGCTCAGCGTCGGGCTCGAGCTGTGGCGCGGTCGGGCGTACGCCGAATTCGCCGGTGAGCCGTGGGCGCAGCCGGAGGTGCTGCGGCTGGAGGAACTGCGGCTCGGCGCCCGGGAGCTGCTGCTCGACGTGACGATGCGCTGCGGCGACGCGGCCGAGGCGGTGCCGGAGGCGGAGCTGTTGACCCGGCAGGCGCCGCTGCGGGAGGAGAGCTGGCGGCTGCTGGCGCTGGCGTTGTGGCGTACCGGTCGGCAGGGCGACGCGCTCGCCGCGCTGCGCCGGGCCCGGACGACCCTGGCGGACCAGCTCGGACTGGACCCGGGCCCGGCGCTGGTCGAGGTGGAGTCCGCCATCCTGGGCCAACGACTCGACCTGCTGCCACCGGCGGCGGCGACAGCGCTACGCGTCCAGCGGCAGGGGCCGGTGGAGGTCTTCGTCGGCCGGGAGGCAGAGCTGGAGGCGCTTCGGCAGGCAGCCGCCGAGGCGGTGGCGAGCGGGCCGCGAGTCGCTCTGCTCAGCGGTGAGGCCGGGGCCGGCAAGACGAGCCTGCTCACCCGGTTTCGGGACGAGCTCACCGCCAACGGCTGGCTGGTCGCTGTCGGCCGCAGCCCCGAGGTCGAGGGCGCCCCGCCGGCCTGGGCCAGGGTCGAGGCGCTGCGGCAACTCGCCGAGCAGGCGCCCCCGGGCGATCTCACACCGGCGCTCGCCCCGCTGCTCGGTGGGGGCGACGGCGAGGCCGGCGGCGACGTCACGGCCGGCCGGATCCGGCTGCACCGCGCCGTC
>NZ_JAGPXY010000006.1 GCF_018070325.1 Micromonospora sp. H61 | reverse complement strand
CGTGGGTGGCTCTGCGCCGCCGGCGCCGCCGCCGGTCGGTGCGGACGCGAGCGCCAGCACGACCGCCGGTGGCCCGGGTGCGCGACGGGCGGGCGGGTTGGGCCGCTGTCCGGTGACGGCGGTCATCGTCGCCTGGGCCGACGCCCGGCCATCGGACGTGTCGCGAGCGCCGCTTCGGGTCACCGTCGCCGGTACACGCGTCGCGGGCGCCGGCCACGGCCGCGAGGCGACCCGTGCCACCGGGGATGCCGAGGCGGACGGTGCCCGTGTTGCCTGCGGCGACGACGACGGGGTGCCAGCCGGCCGACTCGGCCGGGCGGTGGAGGGCTTAGCCGGCGGCGTCGGCAGCGGAACGGCCGACGGCAGGGGGGCCGTCGACGGTAAGGGCAGCGGGTCCGTCGACGGTAGAGGCAGGGGCAGCGAGACGACAGCGGTCGGCAGGGGCAGGGGGACGGTCAGTTGCACCTCGACCACCTCGGCCACCGAAACCTTGATGGCCTCCGGCGAGGTGGCGACCTCCACCAGCGGGATACGCGACGGCGACGGGGTGTCGGCGTGGGCGGGGTTGGCACCCAGAGCCGCGCCGAGCGCCACCGCGCCGAGCGCCACCGGGGGGAGGCTGTGCCTCAGCCGCATCAGACGGAGGCCGCCGGCAGCGCGGACGCCAGGCCGGCCCGGTCCGGCTCACCGGTGCGGTGCCGTCGGCCGAGCTGTTGCCCCTCGTAGCCTGCCGTTCCCTCCATGTGCGGGTTCTTGCCCCGGGGGACCGGGAGCTACACCTTCTGTCGATATCTCCGCTGAGCGATGTGGACAGATCGGGAGCACACCCGACCGGGTCACACCCTCGCCTCGGTGGGTGTCGGCGTGGGATCGAGCGGCAGGTCGCGCAGCCGGCGGATCGGCGTCGACAGGTAGATGATCGGGGACAGTACGGTGAGCGCTCCGAAGACCAGCAGTGTGGTACGGGCGCCGAGGGGCCCGGCCAGGATGCCGGCGAGCAGGCCGCCGACCGGGATGGCGCCCCAGGAGACGAACTTGACCGTGGCGATCACCCGGGACAGCAGCTCCGGTGGGCTGGCGAGCATCCGGTAGGTGCGGGTGGTCACGCTGAGCACCACAGTGGAGCCGGCGAAGATGATGTTTCCGATGGCGAAGGCCAGAAACGCGGCGGTGCCGGTGCCCAACGGGATGATGAGCGCGCCGGCCACACCGACGAAGGCCGCGATGATCAGCCCGCGTGCGGTGCCGAACCGGTCGGTGAACCGGGTCGTCAACGCCGCGCCGATGAGCGTGCCGAGGCCGTCGGTGGCGATCAGCAGCCCGACCATGAGCGGCGACGCGTGCAGCTCACGCACCAGGTAGAAGGGGAACAGGGCGAGCATGGCGCCGTTGACGAAGTTCGTCGCGGTGGCGTCCCACATGGCCGGTCCGATGATCGGGTGCCGGAGCACGAAGTGCCAGCCCTCGCGGATCATCGTGATCATCGGTGGCCGTTCGGCCGGTCGCTGCACCCGCCGGGCCGGAAGGGTGCGCAGCAGCGTGGCGGAGAGCAGGTAGCTGACGGCGTCCACGAACAGCGTCGGCACCGCACCCAGCAACTGCACCGCGAGACCGCCCAGGGATGGCCCGCCCAGCGCGGTGGCGGCGTGCGTGCCGGAGGTGAGGCTGTTGCGGGCCTGCAACTGCGCGGCCGGCACGATCTCCGGCAGGAAGGTCTGGTTCGCCACGTCGAACAGCACGTTGGCGAAGCTCACGACCAGGGCGACCGCGATCAGCTGGGCCACCGTCAGCATGTCGAACCACCAGGCCAGCGGGACCGACGCGATGGCGAGGGCCCGGACCAGATCCAGGGCGACCTGCATGCCGCGCAGCGGCAGGCGCTGCACGATCACGCCCGCCGGCAGGCTGATCAGAAGGTACGCCAGATAGCCCGCCGCCGTGACCAGACCCAGCTCGAAGGCCGACGCGTGAAGCACGGTCAGCGCGGTCAACGGTAGGGCCAGCGCGCCGACCGCCGACCCGAGTTGGCTGGTCGTGCCGGCGACCCACCACCGCCAGAACGTAGTAAGTCCCATAATGGAACTCACTATAGGGGCGCGCGGGAGAGGGCGTCGACCCCGCCGGTGCGGGCTCGACCGAGAACCGGCTGCCTATCCCGCTCGGCGCACCATTTCGCCGATCCAGGTGGGCGCGAACGGAGACGTGCAGCCAGGGGAGGTGGGGTAGTCCTTGAGCACCTCAAGGCGTTCGCCGATGTCGATCGCCCGTTCGCGGTGCTCGGCGTGCTCGATGCCGATCTGCGCCAGGCAGTGGTTCATCGCCCACTGCAGGCGATCCGGCGCGTCCCTCATCTCGGTCTCGATCACATCGAGCAGTCCCGGGAGGTCGAGACTCTCGGGCTTCTTCGTCACGCGTTCGGTGGTCAGCGCCCAGCCGGCACTCGCGACCACGGGATCCGGGTCGGCGAACCAGGCCAACCGCAGCTCCTCGGAGTGCGGACTCTTCTTCACCACGTAGTTCACGAGCCAGTCGTGCACCTTAGGGGCGCGCGCCTCGCGCACCATGACGTCCAACTCGTCCCGCTCGAACGCCCTGGGACGGCAGATCAGGATTGCCAGCAGCCGCGCCGAGGCCCCGCCCGTCGCCCAGAGCTGGCGCGCGAGATCGTGCTGCGTCTTCAGTCGCTTCGCCAGCGCCCGAAGCGCACCGAGGTGCACACCATGATCGTCGCCGTGTCTGGCGTTCACCTCCAGTGCCTTCGGGTCCTCCAGCGCGGCCAGTTCGGCCGTCACCTCGGCCAGCGTCGTCGTAGCCATCGCAGCCTCCTGCTCATCGGGTCGGACGTTTCACACTCGCGTAACGGGTATCCAGGCGTACCAGCGCGACCGGCGGTGAACAGCTTCACGGAGTGAGGGGGCACCTGTCATGCCTGATCCACAGCCCACCATCGTGCTCGTGCACGGCGCGTTCGCCGAGTCGGCGAGCTGGAACGGTGTCCTCGAGCGGCTGGGCGCCGGGTACGACTCGGTGGCCGTCGCGAACCCGCTGCGGAGCGTGGCGGGCGACGCCGCGTACGTGCGGGATGTCGTGCGCGGGATCGGCGGTCCTGTCGTCCTCGTCGGCCACTCGTACGGCGGCATGGTGATCACGCAGGCCGCAGCCGGCGACACCTCGGTGCGGGCCCTCGTGTACGTGAACGCCTTCGCCCCGGACACCGGTGAGTCGGCGCTGACGCTGTCCGCGAAGTTCCCCGGCAGTACCCTCGCCGACACGCTGGTGCAGTACCCGGTGTCGAGCGGTGGGAACGAGGTGGCGATCGGCCAGGACCAGTACCACGCGCAGTTCTGCGCGGACGCGACGGACGACATGGCCGCGCTGATGGCCCGGACCCAGCGGCCGATCACCGAACAGGGCCTGGGCGACAAGCTCACCGGCGACCCCGCCTGGCGGTCGCTGCCCAGTTGGTTCGTGTTCGGGGACGCTGACAAGAACATCCCCGCCGAGGTGCACCGGTTCATGGCCGAACGGGCCAACCCCCGGGGGCAGCGCGAGGTGGTCGGCGGCTCGCACGCGATGGCGGTGGCCCGGCCGAGCGAGGTCGCCGAGACGATCATCGAGGCGGTTCGGGGCGTGAGCTGACGGTCCGGACGGACACCTGGCGGTGGGCCGACGACGAGAGGTCGCCGGCCCACCCCTGTCTGCTGGCTACCGAACCCGCAGCCGCTGGTGGACCGCAGCGGTGGGGGCGTGGACCGGGTCACCGGAGTAGGCGACGTGCACCGGGTACACCCCCGCGGGCAGCCCGCCGGTCGGCAGCTCGACGACGGTCGCGCCACCACGGAGCGGAACCACCTGGGTGGTACCGCCGAAGGTGACGGCGACCTCGCCGGTCACCTTCGGAGCCTTCCGGTGCGGAGACTGTGCCCGTACGCCGACGGTCAGCGTGAACGTGCCACCGCTGACGACCGAGGCTGGCGTGGCCTTCGCCTTCACCGCGACCCGGGCCGGGCCCGGAGGCGTCAGGGTGACCTGGGCGGAGCGTGACTTGCTCGGATCGACCACCGACGTCACCACGACGGTGAGCGACGACGCGGTCTCCGCGGCGGCGACCGAGAGCAGGCCCTCCGCGGAGATGCTGGTGCCGGTGGAGGTCGCTCCCTGGACCGACCACGTCACCGCCGGGCTCACACCCTCGTTGGCCGTCACCTGGGCGGTGAACCGCCTGGCCCAGTTCCAGCCCTTCGTCAGGTTAACCGTCGCGGGCATCACCGACACGGAGTCGACCCCCGACCACAGGTGGTCCCGGGCGAAGATCGTGAACAGCTGGCCCGCCGTCATTCCGTCGTGCGCGCCGGGGACCTGGGTCGTCGCGGCGGCGTATCCCCGGGCCCGGAAGTTGTCCGCGATGGCGTTCTGGGCGTTGAGGCTGCCCTCGAAGATGCCATTGCCGAGGAAGACGGAGAGGTCGTCGTCCCCGACCGCGTTCGCGATGGTGTCGTAGTCCTGGCTGGTGAGCGACGGGTTGCCGGAGAAGTGTCCGTAGAACGCGAAGGTGCTCGGGTAGTTCTTGATGACGACGCCGCCCGTCATCCCGCCGTACGAGAACCCGGCGTAGGCCCGCCCGGAGCGCTCGGTCGAGACGTTGTAGCTGCGCTCGATGAGGGGCAGGATCGTCTGGACCAGGTTGTTGGCCGCGTTGGTCTGGTTGTAGGAGGCGAAGCCGAGGCTGGTGCCCGTGAAGTGGTTGCCCATGGTGACGACCACCGTCGGCTCGATCTCACCCCTGGCCGTCATGTTGTCCAGGATGTTCGGGACGTTCGCGGGGACCATGAAGTCGGTCTCGTCGCCGAAGATGCCGTGCGCGAGGTACGCGACCTTGTACGGCTCCGCCCGGTTGGCGTCGTAGTTGGCCGGCAGGTAGACGCCGAGGTAGTGGCCGCTGTCGCCCAGGATCGTGGTGTACGGGACGTACCGGACGGTTCCCCGCTTCGCGCGGTCGGCCACCGGCAACTCGTAGTCCGCACGTGCCTTCAGCACCGGGTCGTTCTGCTTCTTGGCGTACGGCACGTGCACGGCGTCGAGCACGTCGTTGTTCCTGACCCGGAACGAGGACTCGCCTGGCGGCCGAGGGTTCGTCGAGGCGGGGTCCCAGATGCGCTTGTTCTCCCAGCCCTGGGTCGGGTCCCAGACCCGGTACCAGTAGCTGAGACCTCCGGCGTGCAGCGGGACCGAGACCGACCAGTTTCCCTTCGGGTCCCTGGTCATGTCCCGCAGGAACTCGGTGCCGCCCGCGTGGTAGCGCCCCGGTTGCCACTCTTCCGGCTGGTAGCGCGTGGTGCCGGTGGCGACGTCGAGCAGGGTCAGGTCCCCGGCGAGGCGGACCTGGGTGGCGTGGGGATTGCGGTAGACGAACGTGACTGTGTACCCGGTCGGTGAGGTGCGGTCCGCCTTGACCGTCGCACCCGGCACGGGCCGGCCGGCGGCGGCAGCCGGCGCGGGGACGACGGCCCCCGCACCGAGCGCCGTGAGCGCGAGAATCGAGATCGCAAGCCGGAGCCTGCGTCTTCCGGTCGTTTCCCTCATGCGCGAAGACTCCTTTGTGGTGGTCGCTCGTCGCGGTCTGGTCCAGTGTGGGAGTTGAGGGCTTCGATGGTCGCTAAATCGAATTAGCATCGGGAGTGTGGCTGGCTACACCTTTCGATGTCAAGGGTGTCCGGAGCCGAGGCCGGCCAGCGCATCAATGGGCGCACCACCTGCGGCCTGCGGGTTTTCCCAGCTGGGCGCCGCTCGGATGGCAGGGTGTTGGCCATGGACAGGAAGCACGTCGAGGATTGGCTGGCCACCTACGAGCGGCTTTGGCGGACCCCGGGCACTGACGCGCTGGTCACGCTCTTCACCGAGGACGCGAGCTATCAGCAGGGCCCGTACTGGACCCCCGTCGTCGGCCTGCCGGCCATCGCCCGGATGTGGGAGAAGCAGCGCAAGGGCCCCGACGAGGTGTTCCAGCTGACCACGGAGATCGTCGCGGTCGAGGGCGACACCGCCGTGTCGCGCCAGGAGGTCCGCTACGGCGACCCGGTCGACCAGGAGTACCGCGACCTGTGGGTCATGCGATTCGCCGACGACGGACGGTGCCGCTCATTCGAGGAGTGGCCGTTCTGGCCGGGGCAGCAGCCCGCCGACCCCCCGGACGGGTCGTGACCCGAGGAACCCGCCGGCGGCAACAGTTCCCGCTCCGCCTGGTGTGCTCCGTCACGCAGGTGGGCATGGTCAGGACGTTGGGGCGCCGCGGGGGCGGCTGCTACAGTCGAGATTGTTGCGGCCGCAAATTTATCAGCGGCAACTACTTTGGGAAGGATACCTCCGATGACCAAGCTCTCCGTCATCTACTACTCGTCCACCGGAACCCTCCACGCCATGGCCAAGCGCCTCGCCGAGGCCGGCGAGAAGGCGGGCGCCGAGGTGCGGCTGCGTCAGGTTCCGGAGCTCGCCCCGGCCGAGGCCATCGCCTCCAACGCCGCCTGGAGCCAGCACTTCGACTCCACGAAGAACGAGCCGAAGGCGACCGCCGACGACGTCGTCTGGGCGGATGCGGTGCTGTTCGGCACGCCCACCCGTTACGGCAACGTGGCCAGCCAGCTCAAGCAGTTCATCGACACCCTCGGCCCGCAGTGGGCGCAGGGCCTGCTCGCCGACAAGGTGTACGCCGGCTTCACCGCCTCCATGACCGCGCACGGCGGCCAGGAGTCGACGCTTCTCGCGCTCTACAACACCGTCCACCACTTCGGCGGTCTGGTCGTCGCCCCGGGCTACACCGACCCGCTGAAGTTCGCCGACGGCAACCCGTACGGCGTCTCGCACGTCACCGGCGGAAGCAACGACGCCCCGCTGGGCGACGCCCAGTTCGCTGCCCTCGACCACCTGGCCGAGCGGGTCGTCAAGATCGCCGGCAAGCTCAGCGCCTGATCGCGCTGGCGCCGTAACGGACGCCCGCGTCGACGCGGGTGCTCAGCTGGGCGAGGGCCGGCCTCCCACCACGGGAGGCCGGCCCTCGGCGTCCTCACACCGCGATCGCCGCGACGGCGGCAAGCAGCCGATGTTCGTCGGTGCCGGGCCGCCGGAGGCGTTCGACCTCCCGGAAACCGGCCCGGCCGAGTCGTTCGGAGATCTCGTCGACCGGCCAGCGGTAGGCGGTCAGGACCTTGTGGTCGAAGGCGCCGACCTCCTCGGCGTCGAAGACGCCCAGGACCAACCGTCCGTCCGGGACCAGCACCCGCCGGAACTCCTTGAGCATGCCGTCGAACTCCGGCGGCGGAAGGTGAATCAACGAGTACCAGGCCAGGATGCCGTCGATCGAGTCGTCGGCCACGTCGAGGCGTTCCATCGAACCGATGTGGAACTCGACGCCCGGGTGGGACGCCCGCGCATGCGCGATGAACTCGGGGACCAGGTCGATCCCCGCTGCGTCGACGCCCAGCTCACGAAGGTAGCCGGTGAGGTGGCCAGGCCCGCACCCCAGATCGAGCACCCGGCCGGGCCGGCTGCCCAGGTGTCGCCTGATGAGGGCGAGGTCGTCGGTGTCCACCTGCTGGCTCGTGCCGAACAGCTCGATGTAGAGCTCCGCGACGGACGTGTAAGCCTGCCGCACCGTGTCCGTTTCCATCGCGGCACTATACGGGTCACCAGGCCTTGCCGAGGCGGCCTCCGCCCCTGACGCCCTCTATCCCCAGCTCGGCCTGGGCGGAGGGACGTAGCGGCGACCGGCGTTTGCCAGCTGTGGCTAATGCGGTTAGCCTTTAGCTAATCACGTTAGCTTCCATGGAGGACGTCATGACCGAATACCTGGACATTGCCGGCAACACCATCGCCTACGAGGTGACCGGACAGGGCCCACTGGTCGTCCTGGCGCACGGCATGGGCGACAGCCGACACTCCTACCGGTTCGTCGCTCCGGCCCTGGTCGCGGCCGGATACCGGGTCGCCAACGTCGACATCCGTGGCTGCGGCGACTCCAGCCTGGGCTGGGACGGCTACAGCCGCACCGACATCGCTGGTGATCTCGTCGCCGTCGTGCGCCACCTCGGCGGGCCGGCCGTGATCATCGGCCAGTCGATCAGCGGGGGTGCCGCGACCATCGCGGCCGCCACCGCGCCCGAGCTGATCGTCGGCGCCATCGAGCTGGCGCCGTTCACCCGCGCACAGTCCTTCGACCTTGGCGGGTTGGTGCGGGTGAAGCGCTTCCGGGCCGGCTACCTCCAACTGGCGCAGGTACTCCTGCGGGGCAGCCTGGCGAACTGGCGTAGGTACCTCGACGTGGCGATCCCCACCAAGCCCGCCGACTGGCACAGCGAGCTGGCACGTATCGAGGCCACGATGAGTGAGCCCGGCCGGATGAAGGTCCTCCAGGCCATGGCCAAGACCAGCCCGGGCGACGCCGGGCGGCAACTGCCCAACGTCACCTGCCCGGTCCTGGTGATTCAGGGCAGCGCCGACCCGGACTGGGCCGACCCGCGGGCCGAGGGTGAGCGCATCATCGCCGACCTGCCGCGAGGGCTCGGCGAGCTGGCTGTCATCGAGGGCGCCGGCCACTACCCGCACGTCCAGACGCCCGACCAGGTCGTCGCCCTGGCCCTGCCCTTCCTCGCCCGGACGCTGACCAATGCCTAAGGCCCGGCTCACGCCGGCGTCGGTCACCGAGGCCGGGGCCGAGCTGGTCGACGAGGTCGGCTTCGACAACCTCAGCATGGGTCTGCTCGCCGAACGGCTGGGGGTCAAGACCCCCTCGCTCTACAAGCACGTCGCCAGCCAGGCCGAGCTGGCGCACCGGATCGCCGTCCTGGCCATGACCGAGGCCGGCGATGCCATCCGCGACGCCATTCAGGGCCGGTCCGGCAGCGATGCCCTCGCCGCGGGCGCGCAGGCGATGCGGACGTACGTGCGGGAACACCCCGGCCGGTACGCGGCCGCCAACGCCACCCGCCCGACCGGCCCCGACGACCCGTTCATCCCGGCCAGCGAGCGGGTGATGGCCTCCTGGGCGGCCATGCTGAGCGGGTACGACCTGGACCCCGGCCAAAAGATCCACGCCATGCGGACGCTGCGCAGCGTCCTGCACGGGTTCGCCACCCTGGAGACGGCTGGTGGGTTCCAGATCGACGCGTCCGTCGACGACAGCTTCACCTGGTTGGTCAACTTCATCGATCAGGGCCTTCGCGCCGGTCCCGCCAGCGGCAGCGACGCCGCCCGCTGAAACCGGGTCGCCTCGACCCGTACCGGCCGCCCCACCCTGCGGTGCCTACCCCTGGCAGGGAGTGGTTGGGGCCGGCAGGGCTCGCAATACTTCGAGGCATGAACGCGAGAGGACAACTCGGCGACTTCCTCCAGGCCCGGCGCTCCCAGCTGCGGCCGGAGGACACCGGCGTGGCGACGTACGGTGAGCGGCGCCGGGTTCGAGGGCTGCGCCGGGAGGAGTTGGCCCTGCTGGCCGGGGTGAGCGTCTCGTACTACACCCGGTTGGAGCAGGGGCAGGCCGTGAACGCCTCACCCGAGGTGCTCGACGCGCTTGCCAGGGCACTGCGACTCGACGACGCGGAACGCCGCCATCTGGGCGAGCTGGCGGCCGGAACCCGCCGTCGGCCCGCCGTCCGTCGTCCGGCCCCGGAACGGGTGAGCCCGGCGGTACGCCAGCTCCTCGCGACGCTTGGTGACGTACCCGTGGTGGTGCTCGGTCGCCGCGCCGACGTGCTGGCCTGGAACACCGCCGGTCACGCCCTGTTCGCCGGCCACCTGAACCCGGAGATCCCGCAGCGGCCGAACCAGTACCCGAACATGGCACGACTGGTGTTCCTGGACGCGCACACCCGTGACCTGTACGCGGACTGGCCCGCCAAGGCCCGCGCGGTGGTGGCGACGCTGCGGATGGCGTCCGGGCAGCACCCGGACGACCCGCTGATGGCCGCGCTGGTCGGTGAGCTGACGATGCGGAGTCCGCAGTTCGCCGCCATGTGGGCCGATCACCGGGTGAAGGCCGGCGGCGACACCGTCTACCGGATGTGTCACCCGCTGGTCGGTGCGATGGACGTGACACAGCAGACCCTGCGTATCGAGGACGGCCAGACCGTTGTCGTCGCCACCACCGAACCCGGCTCGGCATCTCACGCCGCGATGACGTTGCTCGTACACGGCGTCGTCACCACCCGTGCTGGTGCTCCGCAGCCGTTCGTCAGGCGCGAATAGCGCCGTCCCCATCGGCTCGACACGAGGTGCTCCGCAAGGAGCGCCGGACCCGTCGCGCCCTTTTCAAGCCCACCAACAACACAGTGAGTAAGGACAGAAATGCGCAAGAGAACGATGACCCTCGCAGTCGCTGTCGCAGCAGCGGGGATCGGCGTCGTGACGGTCGTACCGTCAGGCGCCGCACCGGCCGCCACCGCCAGGCCCCTCACCGTCGGGGCGCCCCGAGCGTCGGCCGCGCCGGTGCCCGCACGGATCGCGGTCCACTTCGACCTGTCGAAGGGGCAGTTGCCGGAGAACGTCGCGCTCGGCCCGGACGGCACCGCCTACGTCACCTTCGCGGCCGCCCGGCAGGTCGCCGCGGTCAGCCCGTCCGGCGGGACGCGGATCCTGGCGACTCTGCCGGCCCCGGCCGATGGCGGCGTCAACACGCCGGTGCTCGCGTTCGCGCTGACCACGGGCATCGTCCGAATGAATGACGGCACCCTCTACTTCCTCTACGCGAGCGGCGATGCCGCCACCACGGGGCTGTACCGGCTGCGTCCCGGCCGGTCCCCGCACCGCATCGCGGCCCTGCCGTCAGACGGGCTCCCCAACGGTCTGGCGTTCGAGGCGGACACGAAGAGGTTCTACCTCACGGACTCGGTGCTCGGCACGATCTCGACCGTTCCCCTGGAAGGCGGCAGTGCCGAGGTTTGGTCCTCGGCACCCGAGCTCGCCGCGGCGGGCTTCCTCGGTGCCAACGGCATCAAGGTACGTGCCGGTGCGCTCTGGGCGACCAACCTCGACCAGGGCACGCTGCTGCGCATTCCGTTGCGGCACGGCCGACCCGGGCCGGTCCGGGTGGCGGCGACCGGGCTGGTCGGCATCGACGACTTCGCCTTCGTCGGTGACCACCAGGTCGTCGCCACACTGAACGGACCGAACGCAGTGGTGAGCATCGACGCGGCCGGCCGTTCCCGAACGCTGATGACCGCCGCCGACGGGTTGCAGAACCCGACCTCGGTGGCCGTGCGGGGCCGCACCGTCTACGTGCTCAGTGCCGCGTACGCCACCGGCGTCGACCCCAACCTGGTGCTGGCCACCCTGCCGCTCCGCTGACCCACCACTCCTTTGTGGAGCAGTGAGGCCACGTTCCCTCGATACTGAGCGCTTGGATCGCCCGCCACCGTCGGATGACGGCGACGGGCGATCCGGCGCTCCCGCCCAGGCGGGGGAGAAGCGCATCGGTCACGGCGCGGCCCGGAAGTGCGGCCGTTCGCTCGACGTCCCGTCGGGCCTGCTCGGGCGTCGATGGCAGAGGTGGAAGGCAGTTGCCGCGGCCAGCGCGGCCACTACGATCAGCGCGGCGAAGAGCGGGTGCATGTCCTTGGAAAGGCTCGGGGCGCGGTCGGGCCCGATGGCCCAGAGGATCAGCGGCGTGGCGTACGCGGTGGTGAGAGCGATGGTCCAGCGGCGTAGCCCGCGTAGGTGGGCATGCCGCAGGCTGACGGTCAGCGCAAGGACCACCGGGACGATGGCCAGCATGGCGAACTGGCCGACGACCAGGACCGGGACCGCCCAGATCGAGATGATGACGGTCCGGTCGACGCGCCGGCGAGGCGAGGTGGGGGGCATCGTCGCCTCCGTCATCGGGTCGGGTTGGTGGTGGCGGGACGCCACGCCGACCAGCCGCGGCACAGCACGTAGGCAGCCGCGACGACGGCGACGAGCCCGAAGTCGATGATGGCGGAGAGGCGCGCCTCGGGGACGTCTCCGATCAGCGCGCCGAACACGACGAGCGCGGCCTTGCCGACGAGCACGATCTCCCAGACACCGGCCGCCTGACGGGGCCTGACCGCGAGCAGGGCGAAGAGCGCGGCGAAGATGCCGAAGCTGGAAACTCGCCAGCCTTCGACGAACAGGCGGTCGTCGCTGGCGTTGATGGTCAGGAGCACGCCGTTGACGAACGCGACGCCGGTGGCGAGGGACGCGAGGGCCGCCAGCCCACGGCCGACGAGGTCTGCGCGGCGGGCGGGGGCGGCGAGGCCGATTCGGGTAGCTGTTGCGGTGGTCATGAGGAGCCTCATCTCCAGGAAACGGATGTGAACTTACAGGCGTTAACTTACGCTCTCGCCTAACGCCTGTAAAGTCATGGCGTGACCTCACCGAGAACACGGGCCCGCAACAAGCGCGGCGAAGGTGCTCAGCTGCGCGACGAGATCGTCGACGCCGCGATGGAGCTCCTGCAGGACGGCACGCCGCAGAACGTGACCCTGCGGGGGATCGCCCGACAGGCCGGCATCTCCGCGCCATCGATCTATCCGCACTTTCCGGACCTGGACTCGATCCTGCTCGCTGTCGCGCAACGCGCGTTCGGAATCCTGGAGCAGGAGCTGAGCGCGCCCGATGACGCGGATCCGGTCGAGCGCCTGCGCGCGATCTGCGCTGCCTACCTGACCTTCGCCGAACGCCGGCCCCACCAGTACCGGGTGATGTTCGGTGCCGTCTGGGACGCCGGGCAGGCCCTTGAGCGGGTCCCGGCCATGGCGGACGATCTCACAGTGCTCGGGATGGGAGCCTTCGAGGTCTTCCGGCGTACGCTCGCCGACTGCGTCGCGGCGGGACGATCGACGAGTGTGGACCCCTTCGGCGACGCGGCGGCGCTCTGGGTCGGGCTGCACGGATTCGCCCAGCTCCAGGTGGCGGCGCCGTTGTTCCCGTGGCCGCCGGGGCTGCTCGACTCCATCATCGACCGGATGACGCTGCTGCGCTGACCGGACGGCTCAGGCGTAGGCGGGCAGGAAGTCGTCCGTGCCCGTGCTGCCGGGTTGACCGGCCGAAACGGGCAGGCGAGCGGGTCACCTGATCGCGTCGCCGTCATGGGACGATTCCGGCGTGGCAGAGACTGCGGCGACGCTGACCGAGATCCGCGCACGGATCGACGAGCTGGATCGGGAGTTGGTCGGGCTGCTCGCCCGGCGGGAGGCGCTGGTCCGGCAGGCCGCCCCGCTCAAGAGCGACGCTCAGGCGGTCCGTGCGCCGGACCGGGTGGCGCAGGTGGTGGCCCGGGTCCGCACGTTGGCCAGCGAGGCCGGCGCCGACCCGGATCTGATCGAACGGATCTACCGGGGCATGATCCAGGCCTTCATCGCCATGGAGACCGACGAGCACCGTCGCGTCACCGGCGGGTAGGCGTCGAGAGTGCGGTGATCGCCCGGGACGGGCGCGCTCAGATCGCGGAGCGGCTCTCACCGTCCGGGCTCGCCAGGGCGGGCGGCGCGTAGCCGAGTTCGTACGAGATCTTGTTGGCGGTCTCCAGGAGCAGCGGAAGGTTGCTCTTGAGCTGGTCGAGGCTTGCGATGACCTCGATCGCCGTGATCGAGGCGGCGGCGATGACCTGTCCCCGCGAGTCCCTGATCGGCGCGGCCACGCACATCACGTAGGCGTCGTGCTCGCCGTTGTCCATGGCCCAGCCGCAGTCGTGGATGCGGGCGAGTTCGGCTTCCAGGGCGTCGTGGTCGGTGAAGGTGGTGTCGGTGAATTTCTCGAAGACGACGTGGGAGAGAAGGCGGTCGCGTTCCTGCCGGGGGAGGTAGGCCAGGATCGTCTTGCCCACAGCGCTCGCGTAGATGGACACCGCGCGTCCCACCCGCGAGGGCAGCTTGACGGCGTCGAAGGCCGGGCTGTCCACCTTGTCGATATAGATGATCTCGTCGCCGGTCAGTTGCGCCAGGTGTACGGTGTGGCCGGTCGCGCGTTGCAGCGCACGCAGGTGTGCGGCCGCGGGCTGGCGGAGGTCCATCGAGCCGAGCGCGAGCTCGGACAGCTCGATCAGGCCGCTGCCGAGCACGTAGGTGCCCGCGCCGGTGCGGCGGACGAAGCGCGCGGACTCCAGTGTCTGCAGGATGCGCAGGGCTGTGGACTTGTGGACGCCGAGCACGTCCGCAGCCTCCGTAAGGGACAGCGGGTGCTCCGCGGATCGACGGATGAGGTCGATCGCGCGGCGGATTGATTGCGCCAAGGCTGTGTCTCCCCTCGCGCGACGGGCAACGCCGTCGCTCTCATTGCACATTATGCAATATAGATGACGCGATGCGCAATCGCCACTTGACACCGTTGCACATGGCGCTACGATCGTTGCAATTTCATCGGCTTGACGCCAACTCGTAACAGTGGAGTAACGATGGGTAATAAGCGCGCTCATTTCGGCATCGCCAGGGCGACATGTGCCCTCGGCCTGGTCGCCACCCTCCTGACCGGTTGCGGCTCGGACGGCGATTCCGGCGACGGCGTCACCAAACTGACCTTCGCCGCCTCGACCTTCGGCGACCCGGGCCGCGGGCCCCTGCTGACGAAGTGGCTCGACGAGTTCAACCAGAGCCAGACCAAGGTCCAGGTGTCCGCCGCCGCGGTGCCGTACCCGACCTTCGGCCAGACCGTGCTCACGCAGATGGGCAGCGGCAAGGGCCCCGACCTGATCCGCTTCGACATGCCCGAGTTCGAGGCGGCCTCCGACGCCGGCCTCGTCGCGCCGCTGGACAAGGTGATCGACGCCAGCAAGTACGACCTGCTCAAGCAGCCGGACCAGTTCATGGTCCACGACGGTGTCCGGCACGGCGTCATCTTCGAGGCGTCGAACTACGCGATGTTCTACAACGCGGAC
The DNA here is from genome assembly GCF_018070325.1 of Micromonospora sp. H61. GTDB lineage: Bacteria > Actinomycetota > Actinomycetes > Mycobacteriales > Micromonosporaceae > Micromonospora > Micromonospora salmantinae. Next base: position 133,865 of record NZ_JAGPXY010000006.1, on the reverse strand, counting down.
CTGATCCCGACGCCGCCGACCACCTACGAGCAGTTCACCTCCACCGCGAAGTCGCTGACCAAGGGTGACGTCTTCGGCCTGGCGTTCCGTCAGACGGAGGCCGAGGAGGCCGGTGTCTGGCAGGACATCTTCAACTACGTCTACGGCTTCGGCGGCGCGTGGTCCGACGGCAAGAACCTGACGATCAACTCGCCCGAGAACCTCAAGGGCCTGCAGGCGTTCAAGGACCTGTACGACGCGAACGTGATCCCGCGCGGAGCGGACGCGGCCACCTTCCGGCGGATGTTCGCCGAGGGCAAGGTCGGGATGGAGCTGAACAACGGCGGCTACGTGACCGCCACCCGCGGCCAGAACGCGAAGCTGAACTTCAACGTCGCGCCCATCCCGTTCCCGGTCCGCAAGCAGGGCGCGATCCTCGCACCGATCGTGATCAACGAGGCGAGCGAGGGCAAGGACGAGGCCGGCACCTTCATCAAGTGGGCGCTGGAGCCGCAGAACCAGGTCAAGCTTCAGGAGATCCTCGGCGCGAGCAGCGTGGCCACCACCACGCAGCGCAGCGCGGAGGCGCTCAAGGCGACCCCGTTCCTCCCCGTCTTCGACGGGCTCACCGAGACCAGCCTGCCGCAGATCGTCCTGGGGTTCGAGGCCAAGACGCCGGACATCCGCAAGGTGGTCGTGCAGAACGTGGTCGCGGCACTGCAGGGCAAGGCCGACCTCAAGTCGGCACTGGATCGCGCCCAGCAGCAGGCGAGCGAACTGGTCCGCTGACCGCTCGACACGGCGACGCTGCCGGCGCAACGATCCGTGCGCCGGCAGCGTCCTTCCCCCAGAAGGATCGAACCCGATGACTGTGGTCGAGCAGACCGGAGCACCGAAGACACCAACCCCAGGCCGGCCCCGGCGTCGGCCCAGCCCACTGGGCAGCAAGTGGACGCCGTACCTCTTCCTGGCACCCGCCGCCCTGTTCATCCTCGTCTTCCAGGTGGTACCCCTCGTTCAGGAGGTGTACCTCAGCTTCACCAGGACGAGGCTGCTCAACCCCACCCGCAGCGAGTGGGTCGGGCTCGACAACTTCAACCGGATCTTCGGTGACCCCGAATTCCACCGCACGCTGCTGATCACCTTCGTCTACGTGATCACCTGTGTGGTCGTCGCGATCGGCGCCGGGCTCGCCGTCGCGCTCCTGCTCAACAAGAAGTTTCGCGGCCGGGGCGTGGCACGGGCGCTGGTGACCGTCCCCTGGGCCGCTCCGGGCATCGCGGTCGCGCTCATCGCCACCTGGATGCTCAACGCGCAGTACGGCATCGTCAACCGCTTCCTCGACGCGGTCGGGCTCGGCGTCCCGGGTGGCGCCATCCTGGACAGCTCGCGCTACGCGCTCCCGGCAGTGCTCGCCACGACCATCTGGCAGCTGTTCCCGTTCACCTCCGTGGTGCTGCTCTCCGCCCTGCAGTCCGTTCCGCAGGACCTCAACGAGGCCGCGACGGTGGACGGCGCCGGACGATGGGCCACCTTCCGCGCGGTCACCTGGCAGGTCATCAAGCCGACAGTGGGCCTGCTGGCCCTGCTGATGACGATCTGGTCGCTGCGGCGGTTCGAGCTGATCTGGCTGATGACCAAGGGCGGACCGGTCGGTGCCACCGAGACGCTCGTCATCGACCTCTACTCGCAGGCGTTCGACTCGAAGGAACTCGGATCGGCGGCGGCCATCGGAATGGTCGGCGTCGTCATCTCGCTCATCGTCATCATCGGCAGCCGCCTGGTCGCCCGTGCCGTGGAGAAGGGGGACGTCCGATGAGGCGCTTCCGATTCGGTGTCACCGCACGGATCATCGCCGTGCTCGTCGTGCTGGGTGTCGCGGTGTTCCCGCTGTACTGGATGTTCGTCACGGCGCTGTCCAGCAACAGCGACCTCTTCGCCGACAAGCCCCGGCTCACGCCCGACCTCGGCCAGTTCGGGGTCTTCGTGGACGCGCTCGCCGAGGGCAAGGCGGCCGGGTGGCTGCTCAACAGCCTGATCATCGCCGTCGGCACGATGGTTCTCTCCGTCGGCCTGGGCATTCCGCTCGGGTACGCGCTGTCCCGGTTCTCGTTCTGGGGCAAGGCCGTGCTGACCGTCGTGCTGCTGTTCACGCAGATGCTTCCCGAGGCGCTCATGGTCGTCCCGCTGTTCGCGCTGTTCCGCCGCTTCGAACTGCTCGACTCGCTGACCGGCCTCGTCCTGGTGAACTCCGCCTTCGTCCTGCCGATCGTCGCGCTGATCCTCAAGGGCGCCATCGACGGCATCCCGAAGGAACTGGAGGAGGCGGCGCGCGCCGACGGCGCCCGGCCCTTCACCACCCTGACCCGCATCAACGTGCCGCTCATCGCACCGTCGATCGCGGCCACCGCGGTCATCGCCTTCTTCCACGCCTGGAACGAGTACGTGTTCGCGGTGACGTTCATCTTCAACCCCGATCTGCAACCCGCCTCCGTCGGCATCGCGAACTTCATCGGCGAGCTGGGTACACCGATCCAGACGGTGATGGCTGTCGCCTTCCTGTTCACACTGCCCGCCGTCGCCTTCTACCTGTTGGTCCAGAAGTACGTGGTGTCCGGCATGACCGCCGGTGCGGTGAAGGGTTGAGCCGAAAGATGAAGATCGTCTCTGTCGACACACTGGTCGTCGACTTCTACCGTACGAACCTCGTCATCGTGCGGGTCCACACCGACGAGGGGATCGTCGGGCTCGGTGAGGCCACCCTGGAGGGCAAGGAACGTGCCGTCCAGGGTGCCATCGCCGAGCTGGCCGAGGCGGTGGTGGGCCTGGATCCCACAAGCATCTCGAAGATCCTCTACGAGACCGCGCGGGACTGGTACTGGCGCGGCGGGCCGGTGATCATGACGGCGTTGAGCTCGCTGGAGATGGCCCTGTGGGACATCTCGGCGCGCGAGCTCGGCGTGCCGGTCTCCCGGCTTCTCGGCGGCGCGACCCGCGACCGGGTCCGCGCGTACGCCAATGGTTGGTTCTCCGGCGCCGTCACTCCGGAGGACTACGCGGCCGCCGCGCGCCGGACCGTGGAGTCGGGCTTCCGGGGCCTCAAGTGGGACCCGTTCGAGAACTACGACCTGACCATCACCACCGCGCAGCTGGACCGGGTGCTGGCCCAGATCGACGCCGTCCGTCAGGCGGTGGGCCGCGAGGTGGAGCTGTTCGTCGAGGGGCACGGCCGCTTCGACGTCCGCCACGCCATCAAGGTGGCGAAGGAGATCGCCCAGTTCGACCCGGTGTGGTTCGAGGAACCCTGCCCACCGGACAACCTCGACGCGCTCGTCGACATCCGTCGCGCGTCGCCGGTGCCGATCGCCGCGGGGGAGCGGTGGTACGGGCGGCAGGGCTTCGCGCCGGCGCTGGCCCGCCAGGCGGTCGACTTCGTCCAGCCCGACGTGACGCACGCCGGCGGGATCGCCGAGCTGGCCTTCATCTCCACGCTCGCCGCGACCAGCTACGTGGGCTTCGCGCCGCACAACCCGAGCGGTCCACTCAGCACCGCAGCGACGCTGCAACTCGGGGCGACGTTGCCCAACTTCCGGTACCTGGAGATCATGGCGACCGACGTGCCCTGGCGTCCCGAGATCACCAACGAGCGGCTGGTGCTGACCGACGACGGAGACATCCTCATCCCGACCGGGATCGGCCTGGGCATCGAGGTGGATCTCACAGCGATCGAGCAGCATCCGTTCACACCGCACCCGCTGCGGATGTTCCAGGACGCCGTCTTCGACATCCGTCCCCGCGACGAGCGGTCCTTCTTCAACCTGGAGAGCGACTCATGACGCTGCCACGGCCCCGGGGGTCGGCCGCGGCCGCGGACTGGGTCGGTACCGCCGCCGAAGCGTTGCCGGACGATGCCGACAGCGTCCTCATCGGCCGCATCTGGGACCCGTCCGGCGACGGCCCCTCACCGGTGACCGTCCGCGACGGCGAGGTCATCGACATCAGCCACCGGTTCCCGACCGTCCGCGACATCTGCGAGCTGCCCGATCCCGCCGCGACGGTGGCCGGGCTCGACGGGCCGAGGGTGGGCGACTTCGGGGAGATACTGGCCAACACGGGGGCCGCGACCCGGGACCGTGGCACGCCCTGGTTGCTCACCCCGGTCGACCTCCAGGCGCTCAAGGCCGCTGGCGTGACCTTCCCGATCTCCATGATCGAGCGGGTGATCGAGGAACGGGCGCGGGGAGACCTGGCACTGGCGGCGGACATCCGGCACCGCATGCTCGCCGACGTCGGTGTCGACCTGCACAACCTGGAGGCGGGCTCACCGGAGGCGGATCGGCTCAAGAGTCTGCTGGTCGCCGAGGGCATGTGGAGCCAGTACCTGGAGGTGGGCATCGGCCCGGACGCCGAGATCTTCACCAAGGGACAGATCCTCTCCGCCGTCGGCACCGCCGTTCCGGTCGGCGTGCTCGCCGCGTCGACCTGGAACAACCCGGAACCCGAGGTCACGCTCATCGTCCAGTCCAGTGGCCGGATCGTCGGCGCCACCCTCGGCAACGACGTCAACCTGCGTGACATCGAGGGCCGCTCGGCGCTCCTGCTTCCCCTGGCGAAGGACAACAACGCCTCCTGCGCCCTCGGCCCCCTGATCCGGCTCTTCGACGACCGGTTCGGCATGGATCGGATACGCGAACTCGAGGTGCGCCTGCAGGTTCGCGGCGAGGACGGCTTCCACCTGGAGGCGGTCTCGGAGATGACCCAGATGTCACGCGATCCCGAGGAACTGGTCCGGCAGCTGATCGGGCCGCACCACCACTATCCCGACGGCGCCGCCCTGATGCTCGGCACCATGTTCGCGCCCATCCAGGACCGGGACCGCCCCGGTGAGGGCTTCACCCACAAGGTCGACGACGTGGTACGGATCAGCTGCCCGGCGCTCGGCACCCTGGTCAATCGGGTGTGGCACGCGGAGGAGTGCGAGCCCTGGCACTTCGGCGTCCGCGATCTCATGGGCAATCTGGTAAGGAGAGGACTGCTGTGAACGTGGTCAGCACTGTCGATCCGCGCGACGGTCAGCGTCGCGCGACGGAGCTCACCGAGACCGACGAGTCTCGACTGGAGGTGATCGCCGGTCAGACGTCCCCGGCGGCGCAGTGGCTGGCCGCGCGCGGGAGGCTCGGCCGCGCGGAGTTGCTGGACGCGATCGCCGCGTCGCTGGAGTCCCGTCGGGTGGATCTGGTCGCTGCCGCCGAGGCGGAGACCGGGCTGAGCCACGCGCGACTCGACGGGGAACTCACCCGGGCGGCGCTCCAGTTCCGGATGTTCGGCGAGGTGCTGCGCGACGGCGCGTACGTCGAGGCCACCATCGACCACGCCGCCGACACCCCGCTCGGCCGAGGCCCGGACCTGCGGCGGATGCTGGTACCCCTCGGGCCGGTCGCGGTCTTCGGGGCCAGCAACTTCCCGTTCGCCTTCTCGGTCGCCGGCGGTGACACGGCCGCGGCGCTCGCCGCCGGGTGTCCGACGATCCTGAAGGCCCACCCGTCGCACCCGCTGACCTCGCACGCCTCCGCCGCCGCGATCGAGTCGGCGGTCCGCGACCTCGGCGGGCCCGAGGGTGTCGTCGCGACCGTGTACGGGGAGCAGGCCGGTCGCGCGCTGGTGCGCCACCCGGCGATCCGCGCAGCCGCCCTGACCGGCTCGGTCAACGCCGCCCGCGCCATCCAGGCGGCCATCGACGAACGGCCCGACCCCATTCCCCTGTACGCCGAACTGAGCAGCGTGAACCCGATCGTCGTCCTGCCCGACGCGGCCGCCGCCCGAGCCGACCAGATCGCCGAGGGGCTGTTCGGCTCCTTCACGAACTCGGGCGGTCAGTTGTGCACCAAGCCCGGCCTGGCGTTCGTTCCGTCGGATCCGGGTGGTGACGGCCTGGTCGACGCGCTGCGGGCCAGAGTCGACGCGTCGGGCGGCACGCTCCTGCTCAACGAGCGCATCCGGGACGCGTTCGAGGACCGGTCCACGGAGTTCGAACGGGCCGGCGCCCGGCTGTCGGCGCGGCCCACTGTCGAACCCGGGGCGGGCTTCACGGTGGCACCGACCCTCCTGGAGGTCGACCTCGCCGGCCTGACCGCCGAGATCGCCGACGAGTGCTTCGGCCCGCTTTTGGTAGTGGTCCGCTACGACGACGCCGCCGACCTCGACGCCGCGCTGGCCTCCGTCCCGCCGTCGCTGACCGGTTCGCTCCACAGCGGACCGGGCGACGACGCCGACGTCGTACGCCGACTGGTCGACGTGCTCGCCGCCCGCGCGGGTCGCATCGTCTTCGACGGCTACCCCACCGGTGTCCGGGTGTCGTGGGCCCAGCACCACGGTGGCCCGTGGCCGTCGACAAACGCCGTGCACACGTCGGTGGGCGCCACGTCGATCCGACGGTTCCTCCGCCCACTGGCGTGGCAGGACGCCCCGGCCTGGGTCCTCCCCGAGGAGTTGCGCGACGAGTACACCGCCATCTCCCGGCGAATCGACGGGAGGTTGCAGCCAGCGGTCGAATAACCGGGTCTGCCGGTTTCTTTTGGGCGCGTTTCCGGCCCACCTGCGACTGGCGCGCGAATTCCTCGACGACATCGACCCGACAGCGAATTCGCGCGCCAGTTGTCCTGGTGCCGCTGAAGCGCGCCCGAATTGTTTGGACGCGATTCTCTGTTCCGATTTCCGTCTTCACCGTCAATGCAATTCATGGTTGTGTTTTCGGCAGGGAACGATGTTAGCGCTCGCATAGCTGCATCGCTCGTTACTGGTATCCCTTCACCTCACCATCGAATGGTCGGTCGGCCGCTCGGTGCGGTCTGACCCACACGCCGAAGAGGGAGCAGGAACATGCCCGTCGCACCTCCCCGTCCCCTGATGCCGGCACCGACGCGCCGGCTGATGCTCGCGTTGCTCGCCGCCGTCACCGCCCCGCCCGCCTCGGCCGCACCCCCCGCGCTCCTGCGCCCGACCGTCTACCAGTGCGGACGTCTCCGAGATCAGCCATAGACCAACGCTAGAATCGATGCGTGCAGCTTCGGTGCAACTACCGGCTCTACCCGGACGCCGCCCAGCGTGAGGCGCTGGCGAAGGCGTTCGGGTGCGCGCGGGTGGTGTTCAACGACGGGCTGCGCGTGCGACAGGAAGCACACGAGGCTGGCCTGCCGTATCCGACGGACGCCGAGTTGTCCAAGCGGGTTACCGTGGCCAAGTTGACCCCGGAGCGTGCGTGGCTGGGTGAGGTGTCATCGGTGGTGTTGCAGCAGGCCCTCGCTGACCTGAACACTGCGTACCGCGCCTTCTTCGCCTCGCTGTCGGGCATGCGCAAGGGTCGCAAGGTCGCCGCTCCCCGGTTCCGGTCCCGCAAGGACAGCCGGCAGGCCGTCCGGTTCACCGCCAACGCCCGGTTCAAGATCCTCGACAACGGTCGACTGCGGCTGCCGAAGATCGGCGATCTGGAAGTCCGTTGGTCGCGGGAGCTGCCGGCTGCGCCGACGTCGGTGACGGTGGTCCGGGACGCCGCCGGTCGGCACTTCGCCTCGTTCGTGGTGCAGACCGCCGACCAGCCGTTGCCCGAGCTGGACTCGGAGGTCGGCATCGACCTGGGGTTGACGCACTTCGCAGTGATGTCCGACGGGACGAAGGTGAGCGCGCCGAAGTTCCTGCGCCGTGCAGCCCGCAAGCTGCGCCGGTTGCAGCAGGGCTTGTCCCGCAAGCAGCGGGGCAGCAACAACCGCAAGAAGGCTGTCCGGAAGGTCGCCCGCGCGCACGCGAAGGTGGCCGACACCCGGCGGGACTGGCAGCACAAGCTTTCGACGCAGATCATCCGCGACAACCAAGCGGTGTTCGTCGAGGACCTGTGCGTGGCTGGTCTCGCCCGGACACGGTTGGCGAAGTCGGTGCACGACGCTGGGTGGTCGCAGTTCGCGGCCATGCTGGAGTACAAGGCCGCCCGGCGCGGGCGCACCTTCGCTCGGGTAGGTCGGTTCTTTCCGTCGACGCGCATGTGCTCGGACTGCGGCCGGATCAACGATAAGATGGCGCTCAACGTCCGGACGTGGGGCTGCCCATGCGGCAGCCTGCACGACCGAGACGTGAACGCCGCCAAGAACATCAGGGCCGCCGGACGGGCGGACCTCAACGACCGTGGAGCGCAGGTAAGACCGGCACCCGTGCCGGCACCGCGCGGCGAAGCGGTAACCCGCCGAGAGCTTGCCCCTTCGGGGGCGTAGCAGACCGGAATCTCCGCCCTCCAGGGCAGAGAGGACGTCAAGCGTTCACCCACGACTGTCGACTTCTACGCGGGTGACAGGCACCTCGGGTCGGCCCCGGTGCGCCACGGCGTCGCCCGGCTGAAGAAGACCGTCAGTGGTGAGCTGAACGCGCCGGTGGTCGCCCGCTACCGGGGCGACAAGCTCTTCAACGACTCTGACAGCGATCCCGTCGACGCCCGGTAACAACAGGCTGGATCCCGTACTCCCTGTGGTGGGGAAGCCCCCGGCCGCGCACCCCTGGTGATTGCCAGGGTGTGCGCGGCCGGGGCATGTCCGGGACCGTTCGTCAGCCGATCACGGGGTCGTGTCGGCGGCACGCAGGCGCAGCATGGTCCAGGACGCCGGCGGAAGAGTCAGCTGGACGCTGGCGTCGGCGCCGCGTGCCGTGTCGTTGGGGCGCGGCGCGGCGTGGTCCGGACCGTCGGCCGTGTTCTTGGCGTGCAGGTCGGTGCCGCCGACGGTGACGCACTCGATGATGTCGCTGACCTGCGCGCCGGCGACGTCGATGGTCACCTCGGCCGGGGTGTCGAGGACGCGGTTGACGAGGAAGACGGTCATCTCCCCGGTGGTGTCGTCCCAGGTGGAGACCGCGTCGACCGCGTTGATCTCACCGTAGCGGTCGGTGGTCGTCGTGCTGCCCTCGCGCAGCACGTCCAGCACCGTGCCCTGAGCGTGCCGGGCGGTGCGGGCGAAGGGGTGGAAGATGGTCTGCCGCCAGGCCGAGCCGCCCGTCTCGGTCATGATCGGTGCGATGACGTTTACCAGTTGGGCCTGGCACGCCGCGCTCACCCGGTCGCTGTGCCGCAGCAGGCTGATGAGCAGGCCGCCGACGACGACCGCGTCGGCCACGCTGTAGTGGTCCTCCAGCAGCGGCGGTGCGACCGGCCAGTCCTCGCCGCTCGGCGGCGTGGACGGGGCGGCGGACTGGTACCAGACGTTCCACTCGTCGAACGCGATCATGATCTTCTTGGTGGACCGACGGATCGCTCCGACCGAGTCGGCGATGGCGGTGACGGCGTCGATGTACCTGTCCATGTCCTCGGCCGAGGCGAGGAAGCTGGCCAGGTCGTCGTCGACCGGCTGGTAGTACGCGTGCAGCGAGATCAGGTCCACGTCGTCGTACGCCTCGGTCAGCACGTCACGCTCCCAGCTGCCGAAGGTCGGCATACCGAGGTGTGAGGAGCCGCAGGCGACGAGTTCGAGATCGGGATCGAAGCGGCGCATGGCCTTCGCGGTCTGCGCCGCCAGCCGCCCGTACTCGGTCGCGCTGCGCTGGCCCACCTGCCACGGGCCGTCCATCTCGTTTCCCAGGCACCACAGCTTGATTCCGTACGGATCGACGGCGCCGTTGTCGCGGCGCTGGTCGGCGAGGTGGCTCCCGCCGCGGTGATTGGCGTACTCGAGCAGGTCGACGGCCTCGGCGGTGCCACGGGTGCCCAGGTTGACCGCCATGATCGGATCCACCTCGGCCTTGCCGACCCACCGCATGAACTCGTCGAGCCCGAACGCGTTGGTCTCCAGGCTGTGCCAGGCGAGGTCGAGCCTCGCCGGTCGTTTGTCGACCGGGCCTACGCCGTCCTCCCAGCGGTAGGAGGAGACGAAGTTGCCGCCGGGATAGCGGACCGTGGTGACGCCCAACTCACGCACCAGCGCGAGGACGTCGCCCCGGAAGCCGTCGGCGTCGGCCGTCGGGTGCCCCGGCTCGTAGATTCCGGTGTAGACGCAGCGACCCAGGTGCTCGACGAACGAGCCGAAGAGTCGACGTGGCACCGGCGCGACGCGTCGGCGGGGGTCCAGGGTCAGGCGGGCCGTGTTCACGCCGTTCTCCGGCGCGCTGTCGAGGTGGGTGTTCAGGGCTGGCTCCCTTCGTGCAGGTCCGACGCCGGCAGCACTGCCCGAGCGCCGGGACCGAGGGGTGGTGGAGGCACTGTGAGCTCTGGACAACGTGATCGTCTTCGATTACGTTCTCGATCTATGTAAACGTTACCGATTACGTTTACGTAAGGGAACACGACGCCTGGACCAATGTCTGGCCGGCATCCCCCCGCGGGTCCTGCCGCCCCGGCCGAAAGACCAGCTTGTCGCGGTGATTGGGGTGACCGGGTGACCACTGTTGAGCCGGAGATCGAAGCGACCTACAGGGATGCGACGGCACCGGTCGACGAACGGGTGTCGGACCTGTTGGCCCGGATGACCCGCGAGGAGAAGCTCGCGCAACTGGGCAGCACGTGGGCGTTCACACTGCTGGAGGGCGGACGGTTCGCGGCCGAGCGGGCCCGGCCGATCCTTCGACACGGCCTGGGGCACGTCACCCGCATCGCGGGCGCGACCAGTCTGAAGGCGGCGCAGGTGGCGCGGGCCGCCAACGCGATCCAGCGCTTCCTGGTCAGCGAGACCCGGCTGGGGATTCCGGCGATCGTGCACGAGGAGGTCTGCTCGGGGGTCATGGCCCGCGAGGCGACCATCTTCCCGCAGGCGATCGGCGTCGCGAGCACCTGGGCACCGGAGCTGAACCGGCAGCTGGCGGACGTTGTTCGCGCACAGATGCGCGCCATGGGAAGTCATCAGGGGCTCTCGCCGGTGTTGGACGTGGTGCGCGACCCACGGTGGGGCCGGACGGAGGAGACCTACGGCGAGGACCCGTACCTGGTGTCCCGGATGGGGGTGGCGTTCGTCAGGGGCCTGCAGGGCGCCGAGCTGGCCGACGGCGTCCTCGCCACCGCCAAGCACTTCGTCGGCTACGGGGCGTCCGAGGGTGGGCTGAACTGGGCGCCGGCCCACCTGCCGCCGCGTCTGCTGCGCGAGGTGTACCTGTATCCGTTCGAGGCGGCGGTCCGTGACGGCGGGCTCCAGTCGGTGATGGCCGGCTACCACGAGCTCGACGGCGTCCCGTGCCATGCCAACCAGGAACTCCTCGCCGACGTCCTGCGTGGGCAGTGGGGCTTCACCGGAACCGTGGTCTCCGACTACTTCGCCGTCAACGACCTCCACTCGTACCACCACTTCGCCCAGGACAAGCAGCAGGCCGCGACTGTGGGCCTCGGCGCGGGCGTGGACGTCGAGCTTCCGGCGACGGACGCGTACGCGGACGCCCTCACCCGCGCCCTGAACGCCGGCGAGGTCAGCCAGGCCCGGCTGGACGAGGCGGTCGCACGGATCCTTCGGCACAAGGTCGAACTCGGGCTCTTCGAGAACCCGTACGTCGACGAGGATGCGGCCTCGACGTCGGCGAACGCCGAGCGGCACCGGGACGTGGCGCTGGAGATCGCCCGCCGCAGCCTCGTCCTGCTCAAGAATGACGGCGTCCTGCCGCTGCTCGCCGGCGTCGGAACCGTCGCTCTCATCGGCCCGAACGCCGACGACGCCCGACACCTGCTCGGTGACTACTCGTTCGTGGCCCACATCGAGGCGTTGGTCCAGGCGCGCAAGCGGCGCGGCCTGCTCGGCGAGATGATGACGATCCCCGACGATCTGGAGATCGACGAGAGTACCGAGGGTGTGCCCACGGTGCGGGACGAACTCGCGGCGCGGCTGGGCGACCGGCTGCGCTTCGCCCGGGGCTGCGACGTGCTCGACCCGTCGAACGAGGGGTTCGCCGAGGCGGTCGCCGTCGCCTCGGCGGCCGACGTCGCGGTGCTGGTCCTGGGTGATCGCTCGGGCGTGACGCCCGGGGCCACCACTGGCGAGTCGCGGGACCGGTCCAGTCTGGATCTGCCGGGCGTGCAGGAAGCGCTTGTCCGTGCCGTCGTCGCCACCGGCACGCCCGTCGTGGCGGTGCTCGTCGCCGGCCGACCGGTGGGCAGCGACTTCCTGCACGAGGAGTGCGCCGCGGTGCTGATGGCCTGGTTGCCGGGGGAGACCGGGGCGCAGGCGATCGCCGAGGTGCTCCTCGGTGAGGTCGACCCGAGCGGGAAGCTGCCGATCTCGTACCCCCGCGGCGTGGGCCAGATCCCCGTCTTCTACGGCCACAAGGTGTCCGGCGGGCGGTCACACTGGCACGGCGACTACGTGGATTCGCCGGTCGCCCCGCGGTACGTCTTCGGCCACGGCCTCGGGTACACCTCGTTCGTGATCGAGGACGCCACGGTGGAGAGCGCCGAGGTTCGCGCCGGGGACACCGTCGGTGTCGAGGTCACGCTCACCAACACCGGACACCGGGCGGGGGAGCAGGTGGTGCAGCTCTACGTCCGCGACCCACAGGCCACTGTCACCCGGCCGGTGCTGGAGCTGAAGGCCTTCGCCCGCGTCGAGGCCGCCGCCGGCCAGCGGGTGGCGGTGCGGTTCGCGCTCCCCACCGGCCAGCTCGGTTTCTACGACCGGAGCATGGCCTACGCGGTGGAGGCCGGGCAGATCGAGGTGTACGTCGGCTTCTCGGCTGCCGACCACACTCATGCCGGCACCTTTGTCATCAGTGCGGACCCGGACCGGCCGACGTCGAAGGTCTTTACCGGGGCCGTCGAAGTTCGGCAACTGTGATCGTTCACCCGGGGACGGGGAATGGTTCTTGACGGAGCGTGCCGTCCTGTTGTCAACGGGTGGCACCAACGCGGAAATCGGGCCCAATCCGACCCCCGGCAGAGGATGCCGATTGCGTTATCCGCAACGGCGTCCGAAGGTCATCGCGCCCTTGCGGGCGTCCGGTTAGGACCTTGTTCTCGACGGTCGGTCAAGGACGAAGAGGTCTTGTGTTCGTAATCGTTCTCAGTTACGTTGGCAACATCCTGGAAACGTAACCGATAACGATTGCAGTCCAGAGAGAGCGGCATGATTGAAGTCAATGCGCCGGTAACAATGAGTGATGTCGCCCGAGCTGCTGGCGTTTCCACCGCCACCGTCTCGCGCGTCGTCAACGGGCATTACGGCGTCAGCGCTCGCACTGTCGCTCAGGTGCGCTCCGCCATCGAGCAGCTCGGCTACGAGTCGAGTCTGGTGGCCACCAGCCTTCGGCGCAGCCGCACCAACGTTCTGGGTCTCGTGGCGCACAGCTTCCAGTCGTACACGGCGGAAGTGCTCAAGGGCGTGATGAAGGCGCTGAGCCGATCGGGCTTCGATCTGATCATCTATGCCAACAGCGACCTCTACGGGTCGTATTCGGAGGGTTGGGAGCAGCGCCACCTGACCCGACTGTCGGGCACCCTCACCGACGGGTGCATCGTCGTCACGCCCTGGGGTGATTTCCGGACCCGGACGCCGGTCGTGGCCATCGACCCGGTGCGGGGCTCGACGGCACCCTCGGTGATTTCCGACAACTTCGCTGGCGCCACCACGGCGGTCCAGCACCTGCTCGGCCTGGGCCATCGACGCATCGGGTTCATCGCCGGCCGGGACAGCCTGGCCTCGGCCTGGTCCCGGGAGGAGGGCTACCGGGCCGCGCTGACCACCGCCGGGGTTCCGGTCGACCCGACACTGATCGGCCGAGGAGATTTCAACCCGGAGTCGGCGACTCCGCTGGCGCGCGTCCTGCTGCAACGACCGGACCCGCCATCGGCGATCTTCGCGGCGAGCGACGGGATGGCCCTCAAGGTCCTGGAGGTCGCCAGGGAGCTGGGGTTCTCGGTGCCGGGGGACCTGTCCGTCGTGGGGTTCGACAACATCCCCGAGTCGGCGTTGACCCAGCCGGGTCTGACCACTGTGGACCAGTCGATGTATCAGCTCGGGTACGAAGCCGCGCGGATGCTGAAGTCACTGGTGACCGGGGAGTGGGACGAGCCGAGCCAGATCGTGCTTCCGACCAGCCTCGTCGTGCGCGACTCGACAGCACCGCCGAAGAGCGCGGCAGCGGCCTGAAGGAGGTGCACGCACCACACGGCAGATCCACCGTTGAGTTGAGCCGGCCAGTCGGGTCGCATCCGCTGCCGGCACGTGAAAGGAGTGGAGTGTGGCTACCGAACAGTATCACGGGCGTTTACGCCGTCTGGGCGTACGTCGGCGGCTCTCGGCGGCGTTCACCGCCGGGGTCATCGCCACCGCGGCGGTGCTCCTCGCGCCGCAACCGGCAGCGGCGGACACGCCGTGGCTGGACGTCTCCGCGGACCGCTACGCCACGTTCGCCGTTCCCGCGGCGTACGTCCAGGAGAACCTGGGCACCGTCTCGCAGGTCGTCGTCGAGGGAAACTTCGGCCCGTCGGCCAGCTGGGCGGAGTTCGGTCTGACCCGCCGGGGTGACGTGTGGTCGGGTGTTCTCGGCGCGCTGGAGCCCGGGCTGTACAACTACCAGCTCACCGCCGACGACACCTTGACCATCAAGGACCCGACGAACAGCACCGGTGTCGCGTCCAACCCGCTCCTGAGCACCTTCTTCATCGCGGGTGACTCGGCCCGGTGGCTGGTCGACGCGCCAGCCGGCACCGGCGGGAAGATCGAGACGCTGACCTATCGGACCAGGAACGCACAGCGCTCCGCCCTGGTCTGGACGCCACCGGGTTACGCGGCCAAGGGCTCCAAGGGATACCCGGCGCTCTTCCTGCAGTCGGGTGACGATGTGGCCGCCACCGACTGGCTCGACCTCGGCCGATCCAAGCAGATCCTCGACAACCTCTCGGCCGCGCGTGCCATGAGCCCGATGGTGGTGGTGATCAACGACGCCGACGCCTCGGACGACAGGGAGTTGAAGGACCTCCGGAAGGCGGTCACCGACACCTACCGGGTCCTTCGCGATCCGGCGCACCAGGCGATCGCGGGTGTGTCCGACGGCGGCACGCAGGCGTTGCGGGCAGCGCTCACCAAGCCGGGTCAGTTCGGGCACGTCGGTTCGTTCTCGGGCACGTCGGCCCCGCAGATCGACCGGAAGGACGCCAAGGCGATCAACCGCGGCGTCAAGCTGCTCCGCCTCTACACCGGCAACGTCACCGATCCCGCGTACAACCCCACCTACCGGCTGACGAAGGCGTTGACCCGAGCTGACGTCCGGTTCGAGTTCGACGGGGTCAACCCGGACGGCGGCGCGACCTGGACCACCTGGCAGGAGAACCTCGTCGATTTCGTGCCGCGGTTGTTCCGGCACGTGGCGGACCACGGGCCGAGCCCCGGTCACCAGCCGCTCAAGCGGGAGTTCGCCCCGCCGCCGGCCGGCACCACCCCGACACCCTTCATCAGTGAGGACGGGTTCGTCACCTTCGAGACGACCACGGACTTCACTGACGCCCAGCACGTCACGGTCTGGGCGAACGTCGCGCCGGGCGGCAGTTGGCTGCGACTGCCACTGACGCGCGACGGTGACCGGTGGCGGGCAACAGTGGGTCCGCTGAAGCCCTGGTTCTACTACTACCGGCTGATCGTGGACCGGGTCGCGGTCAAGGACGCCTCCAACCCGACGACTGTCACCACCGAGCCGATGTGGAGCACCTTCTTCATCCCGGGGCCGGGTGCCCGACTGCTGTCGGACGTGCCCGCCGGTCGCGGCGGCAAGGTCGAGAGCATGACCTATCCCAGCACGGTGGCCGGCCAGGACCGCACCGCGCTGGTGTGGACCCCACCGGGGTACGACCCGAACCGGACGCAGCCGTACCCCGTCCTCTACCTCCAGCACGGCGGCGGCCAGAACTACACGGACTGGGTCGAGATGGGCCGCGCCAAGCAGATCCTCGACCACCAGTTCCTCGACGGCGACCTCACGCCGATGGTCGTCGTGATGGGCAACGGCAACTCGTCGAACTTCAACAGCGAGTTGCGGCAGAACATCGTTCCGACGGCCCGTGCCCGCTACCACATCTCCAGCGATCCGTCGCAGCAGGCCCTCGCCGGCCTGTCGATGGGCGGCGGGCAGGCGTTCGGGGTGCTGCGGGCCTACCCGGGCGAGTTCGCCTACGTCGCCGCGTTCTCGGCCGGTTTCGGCAGCGGCACCGGCGTCGACGTGGCGGCGATCAACAACGGCACCAAGATGCTGCGCCTGTACGTCGGTGACCAGACCGACTTCGTGTACCCGAGCTTCATGGCATCGCTGACCACGTTGGACAACCTCGGTATCCGCTACGAGTTCGACGGGGTCACCCCCGGGCCGCACGGCTGGGACGTGTGGCAGAAGAACCTCATCGACCTGGCGCCCCGTCTGTTCAAGCGCTAGGAGCCTTCGCCGGCGACGCCACCGGGAGCAGGGCTTCCTGCCCCCGGTGGCGCCCGCCAGCGCACGGATGCAGTGCACCGCCATCGCCGAAGGGAACCATCTCAATGAAGAGAAGACGAATACTCGCCACGGTAGCCATGCTCGCGGCGGGGACCGGCCTCGTCGC
Organism: Micromonospora sp. H61; assembly: GCF_018070325.1. Classification (GTDB taxonomy): domain Bacteria; phylum Actinomycetota; class Actinomycetes; order Mycobacteriales; family Micromonosporaceae; genus Micromonospora; species Micromonospora salmantinae. The sequence continues at coordinate 117,355 of NZ_JAGPXY010000006.1, read as the reverse complement.
CTGCTCCTCCGACGAGGGCGGCAGCGACGCGAGCAATTGCACGAACACCATCACCAAGCAGAACGTGCCGGTCGTGACGATGTGGGGCTGGTACCCCAACACCCAACTCGTCGTCGACAACTTCAACAAGCAGCACGACGACGTGCAGGTCTGCTGGACCAACGTCGGCCAGGGCAGCGACGAGTACGACAAGTTCCAGACCGCCATCTCGGCGGGCACCGGCGCACCTGACGTGATCATGGTCGAGGCGGACCGGATCCCGACGTTCCAGATCCAGGGCGCGCTCGTCGACATCAAGCAGTACGGCTACGACGCGGTCAAGGCCAACTACAGCGAGGGCGCCTGGAAGGACGTGTCGGTAGGCGACGCGGTCTACGGCGTACCGGTCGACGGTGGCCCGATGGGCATGATCTACCGGAAGGACATCTTCGACAAGTACAAGATCACCCCGCCGAAGACCTGGGCCGAGTACGAGCAGGCCGCCCAGAAGGTCAAGGACGCCGGCGGTCCGCTCTTCGGGGACCTCGGCGCGAACGTCCCGGCGGTCCTGATGGCGCTCCAGATCCAGAAGGGCGCCACGCCCTTCACCTCCGATCCGGCGCAGCCGAACGCTATCGGTGTGAAGCTCAACGACCAGGCGTCCAAGGACGTGTTGGACTACTGGGGCGGCCTCGCCAAGAAGGGCCTGGTCGGTACGCAGGACCAGTTCACCCCGGAGTACATCTCCGGCGTGATCAACGGCAACTACGCGACGTACATCTCGGCGGCCTGGGCGCCCGGCTACCTCACCGGCGCCGGCGTCGGTAAGGGGCAGGACACCGGCAAGTTCGCGGTGGCGCCGCTGCCGCAGTGGGACCCGGCCAACCCGGTGCAGGTCAACTGGGGTGGGTCGGCCTTCTCGGTGACCAAGCAGGCGAAGAAGCCGGAGCTGGCCGCGAAGGTCGCCTACGGGCTCTACGCCGACAAGGAGTCGCTCACCGACGGCTGGACCAACCAGATCATCTTCCCGCTGAACCTCACGGCGCTCAAGGACCCCGCGTTCGCCGACCTGAAGGTGGCGTTCTTCAACGGCCAGCAGGCGAACAAGGAGGTTTACCTTCCCGCCGCCGAGGCCTACAAGGGTGTCGCGTACGCCCCCTTCGGTCAGTACTACCTCGATGCCATGACCAAACAGGTCAGCGAGATCATCAAGGGCTCCGTCACCGGTTCGCAGGCTGCCGACCGGCTCCAGGAGGACGTGGCGAAGTACGCCAAGGAACAAGGCTTCACCGTTCAGTGACCGGACGGGTGGGCCGCGCCGGCACTGGCCGGCCGGCCCACCCGCCCCCCTCAGCGTCCACGTCCCGGAGACCAAGATGACATCCCTGACCGAGAAGCGAGCACCGCGTCCTCAGCCTGAGGCGCGCAAGATCCGTGGCAAGGTGCACCTCCGCGAACACCTGATGGGGTGGCTCTTCGTCGGGCCGTTCGGGGTCGTGTTCCTGGCGTTCCTCATCGCACCGCTGGGGTACGCGCTGTACCTCAGTCTCTTTCAGAAGAAGCTGATCGGCGGCACCAGCTTCGTTCTCTTCGACAACTACGTGAAGGCGTTCACCGACCCGAGCTTCCTGTCCGGGGCGTGGTTCGTCATCCGCTTCTCGCTGGTCTCGATCCCGCTGCAGATCGTCATCGCGCTCGCGCTGGCCCTCATCCTGGACTCGGTGACCACCCTGTTCGCTCGCTTCTCCCGCCTCATGATCTTTCTGCCGTACGCGATCCCCACCGTGATCGGGGCCGTGATGTGGGGGTTCCTCTACAGCCGGGGCTTCGGCCCGCTCACCGACATCTTCGGGCTGTTCGGCGCCACCGCACCCGACTTCCTGAGCAGCGACCTGATCTTCTACGGGCTGCTCAACGTCGTCACCTGGCAGTGGGCCGGCTACTACATGATCATTTTGTACGCGGCGTTGCAGGGCGTCGACCCGACGCTCTACGAGGCGGCCCGGATGGACGGCGCCGGGCGGTGGCAGATCGCGACGCGGATCAAGATTCCGCTGATCGCGCCCGCCCTGATCCTCATCCTGGTCTTCTCGCTCATCGGCACCCTGCAGTTCTTCAACGAACCGCAGATCCTGCGCTACCTCGCCGCGGGCACGATCGGCGCGGACTTCACCCCGAACATGTACGCGTACCAACAGGCGTTCTCGCTCGCCAACTTCAACTACGGGTCGGCGATCTCCTTCGCCCTCGGCGGGCTCGTGTTCATCTGCGTGTACGCCTTCCTGTTCTTCACCCGCAAGCGGAGGAGCTTCCTCTGATGACCGACCACACCAGCGTTCGCGCCGGCGCCCGCCGACCGCAGCGCTATCTTCCCCTTCAGATCCTCCTCGGCTTCCTGGTGATCTACTTCCTCGTACCGTTCTGGTGGGTCATCGTCAACAGCTCCAAGGACGCGCCCGGCCTGTTCGGCGGCGGCAACACCCTCTGGTTCACCGACCAGATCGACTACCTCGGGAACCTGCGGCAGCTCTTCACCTACGACGGTGGCATCTACCTGCGGTGGATGCTCAACTCCACGCTCTACGCCATCGCCGGCGGAATCGGCGCCACCGTCCTGGCGGTCATGGCCGGCTACGGGTTCGCCAAGTACCGGTTCGCCGCCCGGCGCTTCAGCTTCGCCATCGTGCTCGGCGCGCTGATGGTGCCCGCCACCGCTCTGGTCATCCCGACCTTCATCATGTTCTCCCGGCTCGGCCTGACGAACACGGTCTGGGCGGTGATCCTCCCGTCGCTGCTCAACCCGTTCGGCGTCTACCTGATGCACGTGTACGCGCGCGACGCGGTGCCCGACGAACTCCTGGACGCGGCACGGGTCGACGGCGCGGGAGAGGTACGGACGTTCCTTCAGATCGCTCTTCCGCTGATGCGTCCCGCGGTGGTCACCGTGCTGCTCCTGTCGGCCGTGGCGTCCTGGAACAACTACTTCCTGCCGCTGGCCATGCTCTCCGACAACCGGCTCTTCCCGGTCACCGTCGGCCTCGGCCTCTGGCAGGGAATCGCGTCCGCGAACAACGCGGGAACCACCTCGCTGTGGAGCCTCATCATCCTGGGTTCCCTGGTGTCAGTGATCCCGCTGATCATCGCGTTCTTCAGTCTGCAACGACACTGGCGCGGCGGCCTCTCCGTCGGAGGTCTCCGGTAGGCCGCACCGACGTCACCAGCCAATCCACCACAGGCGCATTGATCGCCGCGCAGGACGCGGCCGGACGGATGACAGAGAGGTGTGCTGATGTCGACGACGAATCGACCGCTGCGCAGCGGGGAGTGGTTCGGTGCGGAAGGCCGCAACGGGTTCATCCATCGGTCCTGGATGCGCAACCAGGGGTTCGCGGACGACGTCTTCGACGGTCGCCCGGTGATCGGCATCGCCACCACCTGGTCGGAGCTGACGCCCTGCAACGCCCACCTGCGCGACCTGGCCGAGTCGGTGAAGCGGGGCGTGTGGGAGAGCGGGGGCCTGCCGCTGGAGTTCCCGGCGATGAGCCTGGGCGAGCCGCTGATGCGACCCACGACCATGCTCTACCGCAACCTGCTGGCGATGGAGCTGGAGGAGTCGGTCCGCGCCAACCCGCTCGACGGGGTGGTCCTGCTCTCCGGCTGCGACAAGACCACCCCCGGCCTGCTGATGGGAGCGGCGAGCGTCGACCTGCCGACCCTGATGCTGACCGGCGGCCCCATGCTCAACGGCAAGTTCCGCGGCCAGGACATCGGCTCCGGCACCGTCGTCTGGCGCTTCACCGAGGAGATGCGGGCCGGCCGGATGACCGCGGCCGACTGCTCCGAGGCTGAGGTCGGCATGTCCCGCAGCCGAGGCCACTGCATGACAATGGGTACCGCGTCCACGATGGCCTGTGTGACCGAGGCGCTGGGCGTGCAGCTGCCGGGGGCGGCCGCCGTGCCGGCTGTCGACTCCCGGCGGTACGCGCTCGCGCACGCCGCCGGACGCCGGATCGTCGCCATGGTCGAACAGGACCAACGGTTGTCCTCGGTGCTCACCAGGCAGGCGTTCGAGAACGCCGTCCGGGTGAACGCCGCCATCGGCGGCTCCACCAATGCCGTCGTACACCTGCTCGCGATCGCCGGACGCCTCGGCGTCCCCCTGTCGCTGGAGGACTTCGACACCCTCACCGCCGACGTGCCCATGCTCGTCAACCTCATGCCGTCCGGGACGTACCTGATGGAGGACTTCGCCTACGCCGGCGGCCTTCCGGTGGTGATGAAGGAGCTCGCCCCGCTGCTGCACATGGACCACATCACTGTCAGCGGCAGGAGCGTGGCGGAGAACGTCGACGGCGCCCAGTGCTGGAACCGGGATGTCATCGCCACCCTGGAGGAGCCGTTCCAGCCCGCCGGCTCGGGCACGGTGGTGCTGCGCGGCTCGCTCGCGCCGTCCGGGGCGGTGTTGAAGGTCTCCGCCGCCTCCGCCCACCTCCTCACGCACACCGGCCCGGCGCTCGTCTTCGACCGGATCGAGGAGTACGTCGTCGCCGCCGACGACCCGGACCTCGAGGTCACCCCCGACACGGTGATCGTCGTGCGCAACGCCGGGCCGCGGGGCTACCCCGGCTTCCCGGAGGTGGGCAACGTGCCCATGCCACGACGGTTGCTCGCCGACGGCATCACGGACATGGTGCGGATCTCCGACGCTCGGATGAGCGGCACCGGCTACGGCACCTGCATCCTGCACGTGGCACCGGAAGCGTCAGTGGGTGGCCCGCTCGCGTTGGTACGCACCGGCGACCTGGTCTCCGTCGACGTTACGACGCGCCGGCTGGACCTCCTGGTCGACGACGCCGAACTCGCCCGACGCCGCACCGCCTGGCAGCCTCCGCAGCCGGTGGCCGACCGGGGTTGGGTACGGCTCTACAGCGAGCACGTCCTACAGGCAGACAGCGGCGCGGACCTCGACTTCCTCGTCGGGGGCAGCGGCAGCGCGGTGCCCCGTCACTCACACTGACGGCCACGATCGGACGAGGCCCACGAGGAACTGATTCCATGGAAGAACGGACGGCCCGCCAGTGCGAGTTCACGCAAAGGCCGCTGTGACAGCGGCCGACCGGCCCCCGGTCATGGCCGACGTCGCTCGCCTGGCGGGCGTGTCACACCAGACGGTGTCCCGGGTCATCAACGGGGCACCCAGCATCAGGCGCGAGACGCGGGAGCGGGTCCTCGAGGCCATCCGACGACTCGACTACCGCCCCAACACGGCCGCCCGTGCGCTGGTGCGCGGACGGTCCGGGATGATCGGCATCATCGGCACGGCCAGGACGCTGTTCGGTCCGACGAGCATCCATCGCAGCGTCGAGGACGCCGCCCGCGCGGCCGGCTACTTCGCCACCTCGGTGAGCCTCTCCGAGGTGACGGTACGGGCGCTCAGCGACGCCACCGAACACCTCATGCGCGTCGGCGTGGAGGGCGTCGTGATGATCGCCGGCAACGACGAGGCCCTCGAGGTGGTGCGGATGACGCGCTCGGGTGTCCCCTTCGTCGTCGTGGAGGGCGACCTGTCCAGGGCCAGCGTGACAGTCGGTGTCGACCAGGTGCTCGGCGCCCGGATGGCCACCGAGCACCTCCTCGACCTCGGGCATCGAGAGATCGTGCATGTGAGCGGCCCGCTCAACTGGGCGGAGGCCCGCGCTCGCCTCGAAGGGTGGCGTCGGGCGATGAGTGCCGCGGGCCTACGCCCGCCGGAGCCGGTCGAGGGGGACTGGAGGGCGCACAGCGGCTACGCCGCCGGGCTGCGGATCGGTGCGATGCGCGCAACCACTGCGGTGTTCGCCGCCAACGACCAGATGGCCATCGGTGTACTGCGCGCGTTGCACGAGCGTGGCCGGCGGGTGCCACACGACGTCTCCGTCGTCGGATTCGACGACGTGCCCGAGGCGCCCTTCCTGATCCCGCCGTTGACGACGATTCAGCAGGATTTCGACGCGGTCGGTCGGCGGGCCATCACGGCCGTCACCCAGGCCATCGACGACACGGTGCCGCAGCGTCTGCCGCTGGTCGTTCCCAAGCTCGTGGTGCGACAGAGCACGGCGCCGCCGACCGCTACCTGAACAGCCGACGACCTGGAGCGGCCGCCCGCCGACGGGCGGGAGCCCCAGGCGTGTGACCGGGACCCCCGCGACGTCGATGGTGCTCGGGGCGAACGAGGTGTTCAGAGGGTGAAGACGAGCGTGGAGATGCTGCGGGCGCCGACGTTGATGGTGGCCTGGCCGCCGTTCACGCTGGTCGGCTGGCTGGCCGCGTTGGCGTTCTGTGAGGTGAGATAGTGCTCGGCCCGGCTGACGTTCTGCGGGGCCTGGATCACGGCGTTGTTGACCGCGCTGTTCGAGCGGTTGAGGATCACCAGGGTGATCTTCCCGTCCCCCTGGTAGGCGGTCACCTCCAGCGGCGAGGCCTTCGAGCTCTTCGTCAGGGCAACCCGCTGGTAGCCGGGGCGGACGTACTTCGCGTACTGCGAGAAGGCGTACCCGCGCTTGAGCGGAGCGCCCGCGACGGTGCCGAACGCCGACTCGCCGTCACCGATGAAGGAGTAGTAGCGCTTGCCGTACCACCAGATGTAGGCGTTCCAGTTGGCCTCCATCGACTTGTGCACGGTGCGCATGATGTCGTCGAGGGTCTCGTTCCAGACCGCCGCGTTGGCGGGGTTGCCCCAGATGTTGGAGCCGCCACCGTCGGCGGCGTGCAGGTTCCACTCGGTCATCCACACCGGCTTGTTGTGCTGCTCCGCCAGGGAGTACGGCCGCAGTCGGCCCGACTCCTCGGTGCCGTACAGGTGCCCGCCGACGTAGCCGATGTTGTTGCGGGCGGTCGCGTCGTTGAGGGTCGGATCGGTGTAGCCGTAGTTCATGTTGACCGCCTCGGCCACCATCAGCTTGGTGTTCTGCACCTTGGTGCCCTGGTCGCGGACGAAGGTGCGCAGCTCGGTGCCGCTCCAGTCCATCGAGTCGTAGTCCGGGTGCCAGTCCGGCTCGTTCTGCACCGACGTGACATCGACGGGTACGCCCTGGCCACGCATGTACTGCACGTAGCTGTTCAGATGGTTGGCGTAGTCGTCGTAGTAGTCGGTCCTCAGTTTGCCGCCGTTGACCCGGCTGTTGTTGGTCTTCCACGCTGCCGGCGCGGTCCAGGGCGAGGCGAGGATCTTCACGTTGGACCCGTACGACTTCGCGGTCTTCAACGAGTTCACGTGCGTCGCCCACTCGTTGGATTCCGGCGACAGGCCGGTCCGCACGATGGAGAGCCCCAGCTGGTTGGCACCCATCCCGACCAGCGTCTGGGTGTCCGTCGTCGACCAGGCGCTACCCCAGATGGACTGCGCGGCCCCGAACCCGTCGACAGTCTGGTATTTGGTCGCGCTGTTCACAGTGATGTCCGCCGGCCCGGTCGGCGGCGGGGTGGTGGTGGGCGGCGGGTCCGTCGGTGGCGGGGTTGGCTCGGTGCCACCGGTGCAGCCCACGCCGTTCAACGCGAAGATGGTCGGATCGGGGTTGCTGCCGGTCCACGAGCCGTTGAAACCGAACGAGACGGTCCCGTTGGTCGGGATGGCCCCGTTGTAGCTGACGTTCTTGGCGGTGACGGCGGTGCCGCTCTGCGTCAACGTCGTGTTCCAGGCCTGCGTGACGGTCTGACCGGCGTTGTAGTTCCAGGTCAACGTCCAACTCGTCAGCGCGTCACCGAGGTTGGTGATGGTGACGTTGGCGCCGAAGCCGCCCTGCCACTGCGACGACACGCTGTAGTTCACCGAACAGCCGGCGGCTGCGGCCCCCGCCGGCATCGCCACGGCGACCGCCGCCGACGCCAGCAGGACGGCGCCGGCCGACACCAGGGCGGCGTTTGTCACTCTGCTTCTTCTCATGAAACTCCTCCTGAAGTGGTGGTGGCTTCCACGCCTCGGGAGGGCTCGTCTGCGGTGAGATTCAGCGACGGTGTGAGCGGCGGAAAAATTGGGAGCGCTCCCAGGTGGTGACTCAGAAAGCTAATTCGTATAACGAATCCTGTCAATGCAATCGGCCTGGGCGCAGTGGTGCCGTCACCGGCCGCAGGCGCCGCACTGCCTGCGAGTGCGCAGGTGGTAGTCGGTGGACGCGATCACCAGGCCCACCCCCATGACGAGGTACGCCGACATCGCCACCCACAGGAACGCGTCGGAGAACTCGCTGTGCGAGCCCGACGTCACCTGCACCATCCCCATGCCGAAGTAGGCCACGATGCCCGCGCCGAGCCCGAAGCCGGGCACCAGCAGCAGCAGACGAGGAATGGTGCGCCCGGCGAGCAGCGGCACCCACCCCGGCCAGACCTCACCCCAGTGGTACACCAGCGCCAGTGGCAACAGCACTCCTGCCAGCACCAGGCCGATCTCCAACCCGAGCAGGGAGGCGCTCTGGTCGACGCGGTCGAACCCCACCGCGAACTGGGCCGCGAAGCGGGTCACGAGACCGCCCACAGTGGCCCACGCCGCCCAGCGCGCCCACTGCGTGGGTGCCGAGCGCCGCGTACCCGGTCGGACCGTCCGGCAGCAGGCTGGGCAGTCGCCCCGGGTGCGCCGCTGATAGCGCGCGGTGGCCAGAGCGAGCAGTGCCGCTCCGGTGGCACAGGTCAGCCGACTGACGAACGCCAGCGGGTCGAAGAACGGGCCGACGGTGAACAGCAGGAAGCCCACCAGCTCCGGCAGCAGGATCGCGGCTGCCGCGACCAGCGCTGCGGCGACCGTCCAGGCGAGTCCCGCAAGCGTCGGCCGCCAGGTCGCCACCCTGTCCAGGGCAACCGCCACCCCGCCCGCGGCCGCGCACAACGCCACCGACCACCAGCCGGTGAAGCCGAGCAGGTCCAGCCCGAGCCGCCCGAACTCCGGAGCCTCGCCGACCGTCCAGGCCAGACGCACGCCCCCGTATGCCACGGCCCAGCCGAGCACTGCGTACGTCAGGCCATGGACGCCCCGCCCGACGATCCGTGTCGATGTCGTCATGAACCGATCCTGCCGGCGTCCCCTGGTGGGCGGACCCCGCTGACAGGGGACGTCGCTCCCTCGCGGGAGGGACCGGCCGGACAGTGGGTACGCCGAACGGGGCGCGTCAAGCAGTGTGGGTCTCCTGTGGAGTGGCCGGGTGTGGTGCGAATCCTCGGCCTTCTATACCGTGGCACGATCACGGGTGGCCACTTCCTCGACCGGGCCGCCCGCGACGACGTCGCGTACGCGTTCGACATGGGGGATTCGTCGTGAGCATGGAATCGCCGACGACCGGCCGGCACGAGGCCGGTGAGGCCGACGTGCAGCAGAAGATCGACACGTCGGTGCCGCATTCGGCGCGGATCTGGAACTACTGGCTCGGTGGCAAGGACAACTTCGCCGTCGACCGCGAGGCCGGGGACCAGTATCGCCAGGTCTTCCCCGGCGTCGTCGACGTGGCCCGGGCCTCTCGGCAGTTCCTGGTCCGCTCGATCATGTTCCTCACCGCCGACGCGGGCATCCGTCAGTTCCTCGACGTCGGCACCGGGCTGCCGACCGCCAACAACACGCACGAGGTGGCCCAACGGATCGTCCCGGACGCGCGGATCGTCTACGTCGACAGCGACCCGCTGGTGCTGGTGCACGCTCGCGCGTTGCTGGTGGGCACGGCCGAGGGCAGGACGGCCTACATCGACGGTGATCTGCACGACCCGGCCGCGATCATCGCCGAGGCCGGCAAGACGCTCGACTTCGCGCAGCCGATCGGTCTCATCCTCAGCGGCGTTATGGGCCACGTGCCCGACTACGAGGCCGCCCGCTCGATCACCCGGCAGTTGGTGGCGGCGCTGCCGAGCGGCAGTTACCTCTCGCTGAACGACGGCACGAGCCTGATCAGCGCCGAGATGCAGCAGGCGCAGGACGACTACAACGACAGCGGCGCTACTCCGTACACCCTGCGCTCTCCCGACGAGATCGCCGGCTTCTTCGACGGCCTGGAGCTGGTCGAGCCCGGCGTCGTGCCGTGCCCGCAGTGGCGGCCGGACGACGCGGTCGACACGCCGGCCGACATCGACGCCTTCGGCGGGGTGGGCCGCAAGCGCTGACACTGTCGTGCGGCGGCGGTCGGCACCACTGTGGGTCGTTCCTGGTGGCTACGCCGCCGCGCGGTAAGGACGGTCAGCCGGACTGGTCGGCTGGCGGAAGGACGCTCTGCACGGCCACGCAGGGGTCCGTGGCGGGTGCGGCGGCGTGGATCGCTTCGGCGGCCCGGGCGGCGAGGTCGCGAAAGACCTCGCGCTGCTCCTCGGGTAACCCGCCCAGCACGTGGTCCTCGGCGTGGGCGACCCGCCGTTCGGCCTCGGCGAGCGTCTGGCGTCCGCGTTCGGTGCCCACGACGCGTCGGGCCCGCCGGTCCTGGGGGTCGGGTCTGCGCTCGATGAGACCGGCGTTCGCCAGGTCGTCGATGACGTAGGTCAGTACGCTGCGGTCGATGGCCAGGCGATCGGCCAGGGCGCCCTGCGTGGGCACATCTTCGTGCACGACGACGGCCAGGATGTGGTAGCCCCGACTGCCGTGCGGCAGGTCCTTCAGTAACTCCTCGACGCGCTCGTGCCAGCGGCGCAGCACCATGCCCAGCGACCAACCGAAGTTCGAGCCGCGCTCGCGGTCGGCCGGCAGCTCGCACGGGTCGGTCACGGACATGTCCCGATGCTAGTGGCCGGTGCGTTGATCATGATCCGACATCGCGGCAGCCCCGGAATGATTGGCAGCTAAGATAGGTTGCCTGACAAACGATAGATGTAGAACATCGTGGGTTGATCAAACGATCGCGTGGATGGTGAAGCAATGTCGGATTACGGGCACGAACTCCGGTTTGGGTCGTTCCTGATACCCAGCGTGCACGACCCGGATCAGGTGGTGGCGCTGGCCGAGTTGACCGAGGCGGCGGGGCTGGACCTGGTCACCTTCCAGGACCACCCGTACAACGCGGAGTTCCTCGACACCTGGACGCTGCTGAGCTGGGTCGCCGCCCGCACGGAGCGGCTCCGGATCTCCGGGAACGTCCTCAGCCTGCCGCTGCGCCCGCCGGCAGTGCTGGCCCGGGCCGCGGCGAGCCTGGACCGGTTGTCGCACGGCCGTTTCGAACTGGGCCTGGGCGCCGGCGCGTTCTGGGACGGGATCGAGGGCATGGGCGCACGTCGGCTGACAGCGGGGCAGGGAGTCGCGGCCCTGCGGGAGGCTATCGACGTCCTTCGCGGCGTCTGGGACGACACCGCCACTGGGCCGCTGCGGCTGGACGGGGAGTACTACCCCGTACCCGGCATGCAGCGCGGCCCGAAGCCGGCACATGACATCGACATCTGGCTCGGCGCGTACCAGCCGAAGATGCTGGCCCTGACCGGTCAGAAGGCCAACGGCTGGCTGCCGACGCTGGAATACCTGCGATCTCCGGACCGGGTGACCGCCAACCGGCTCATCGACGAGGCGGCCATCGCCGCGGGCCGCGACCCCCGGGAGATCCGGCGGCTGCTCAACCTGTTCACTGTCGACGTCTCGTCGCGCAGCCGCGGCTTCCTCCAGGGGCCCGTCGAGCAGTGGGTCGACCAACTCCTTCCGCTGGTCGTGGAGGAGGGGTTCAGCACCTTCCTGATCGGGCGCGACGACCCACGTCTCATCCAGACCCTCGGGCAGGAGATCGCGCCCGCGCTGCGGGAGGCGGTCGCCAAGGAGCGCATCGGGGGTGAGGTCGGCACCGGGCCGGTCCGCACGACCGTCGCGCTGGCCGAGCGGCACCCCGGCCTCGACTACGACGCGCTGCCGCCGTCGCTGGCCACCAGGTCCGTCGAGCCCGGTGACCAGGAGTACGAACGGGTACGCCACACCTACAGCTGGCACGGCTCGCCGGCCCTGGTGATCCGTCCGCGCAACGCCGCCGAGGTGGTCGACGCCGTGTCGTACGCCCGGACGCAGGATGTTCCGCTGTCGGTGCGCAGCGGCGGGCACGGCATCAGCGGCCGGTCGACGAACGACGGGGGAGTCGTCATCGACATGTCGAGGATGAACAGGGTCGAGGTGCTCGACCGGGCGACCCGTCGGGTGCGACTGGAGCCGGGTGCACGCTGGGGCGAGGTGGCCCAGGCGCTCGCTCCGTACGGTCTGGCCATGAGCTCGGGCGACTACGGAGACGTGGGCGTCGGTGGTCTCGCCACCACCGCCGGCGTCGGGTACCTGGCGCGCAAGCACGGCCTGACCATCGACCACGTCGTCGCCGCCGAGATCGTCACCGCGGATGGCCGTCTGCTCCGCGTCGACGACGAGCATCACCCCGACCTGTTCTGGGCCGTCCGGGGCGCCGGTGGGAACTTCGGTGTGGTCACCGCGCTGGAGCTGGAGGCGTACGAGGTCGACAAGGTCGTCTACGCCCAACTCGTCGCGGACGCGACAGACACCGCCCGACTGCTGCACCGGTGGGGCCAACTCGTCGAGGACGCGCCACGGGAGTTGACGAGCTTCCTCTCCCTCTTCCCCGGCCGCCGTGGCAACCCCCCGGCCGCCCAGGTCACCCTCGTCTACGCCGGTGACGACGTCGAGGCGGCGCAGTCCGCCCTCAGCCCGTTCCTGGAGATCGGGCCGATCCTCGACCAGCAGGCGCAGCTCGTGCCGTACCCGGCGATCGTCGTACCGCCGGGCAACCAGCATCGGGGGCAGGGGCTGAGGGACACCCGCAGCGGCCTGTTGCACCACGTCACACCGCAGGCGGCCGACCTCATGGAGCACATGCTCCATTCCGGCGACGTGATGATCATGCAGGTCCGGTCCGTCGGCGGGGCGGTCAACGACGTCGCCCGCGACGCGACCGCCTACCCGCACCGGGAGCAGAACTTCTCGGTACTCGCCGCCACCGTCCCGGACCGCCGGCCCCAACTCGACAAACTGTGGGCCGAGCTGTACCCGCACCTCGACGGCCTGTATCTCAGCTTCGAGAGCGACACCGATCCGGCTCGACTGCTGGATGCCTGGCCCGAGCCCACGCTCGGCCGGCTGCGCGCCGTCAAGGCCAGCTACGACCCGGACAACGTCTTCAACCGGAACTTCCCCATCCCACCGGCTGAGCCGGTCGACTAGACGGCGCCGGACAGGTAGTCGCGGCGACGCTGCGGTTCGAACTTCTCGATCGCGTACCGCAGCATGACCCGTGGCATGACCCGGTAGCGGCGGGCGAGGAACTCCTCCTCCGCCGCTCTGTCCCGGTTGCCCACCTCGCGCAACATCCAGCCCACCGCCTTGCGAACGAGGTCGTGCGGGTCGTGCAGGAGCCGGTCGCCGAGTCGGAAGGTCCACTCGAAGTCACCGGCCTTGATGAAGGCGAAGGTCGCCATGATGGCGATGCGCCGCTCCCACACGAGGCTCGACGCGGCCAACCGGTCCAGGACGCTCCGGTCCCTGTCGAGCAGCCAGGGGCCGACGATGTACGGCGCGGACGAGTCCACCAGGTCCCAGTTGTTGATGCGGTCGGTGTTGGCCAGGACGATGTCGAAGATCCGACCCCGTTCCGGCTCGTCGCCCTTGACGAACTTCCGCACCAGGATGAGCAGCGCGGTCAACCGTTCCTCGTGGGCGCCGCCGGTGAGCAACTGCGTCGTCTCGGCCAGCGAGAGGTCGAGCCAGAACCGGGCGGCCACAGTGCGCTGGTCGGGCACTGAGACACCGAGGGCCCGGTCGCCCTCGCCGTACCCACCGGGGACCATCCGGAGGAACCGGCTCGACGCCTCGGCTCGACGTGGATCGGCGAGGCTGGCGAGTGCCCGACGCACGTCGACGTTGGTGGCCATGACCGTCGACGCTACCGGGGGTCAGCCGGCGTGGCGGAGGCGTCCGACCTTCGGCATGGTGTGAGTGGGTGATTCAAGGGGTACGACCCTGCGATGACGCAGCCGAGGATGGATCCCGCCGACGCGTTGGCCGAGCTGGGCCGGGTCAGACTCGACGAGGTCAGCCTTGACGACATGCTGCTCCGGGTCGCTGAACTCGCCAAGGGGAGCATTCCCGGGACGAGGGAAGTGACTGTCACCCTGGTGCGGGGTCGGGTCGGTTGGACCGGGGCATTCACCGGCGAGCTGGCCCGTCAGTTGGACGAGTGGCAGTACGAGCAGCACCGGGGCCCCTGCCTGGATGCCTCCGCCAGCGGTGACACCATCTCCGTGCCGGACATGGAGACCGAGGAGCGCTGGCCGGCATGGGCGGAGAGGGCGCGCGCCGCCGGCGTGCAGAGTTCCCTCTCCATCGGGCTTCCCATCCAAGGCTCGGTTGTCGGTGCGCTCAACGTCTACAGCGATGCGGCGGACGCGTTCGATCCGTCCTCGATCGCCAGCGCGGAGGGCTTCGCCGCGTACGCGGCGGTGGCACTGGCCAACGCGCACCTGTATGAGAACGCCGCCACGGTGGCCGCGCAGATGCAGGAGGCGATGCGGAGTCGGGCGGTGATCGAGCAGGCCAAAGGGATCATCATAGGGGGCCGGCGGTGTTCGTCGGAGGAGGCGTTCGCGCTGCTGTCGAAGATCTCCCAGGACACCAACCGGAAGGTGCGCGAGGTCGCGGAGGCCCTGGTCGCCCAGGCGGTGGGAAAGTCTCAAGGGTGAGTCTCGCCCGGACCTGACCGGCGCCGCAGCCACGCCGGGTGGTGGCAACCGGGCAGTCGTCCGGCGCGAAGTCCGGTGACGAGTCGCGGGTGTGGGTGCCTGAGCGGTGGGTAGGGCTGAACCATGCTGAAGCGAGCGGTGGGGCAGGGGCTGGTGGCGGGCCTGGCCGGGGCTGCGGTGATGACGGCCGCCGAGAAGATCGAACAGCGGGTGACCGGTCGGCCCGACTCCTACGTGCCGGCCCGGGTTCTGGCCAGGTTGACCGGCCTGCCGGAATCCTCCGGGCAGCAGCCGCGGTGGCAGAACCTGGCGATGCACTACGGCCAGGGCGCGCTGGTCGGCGTGCTGCGCAGCGTCATGGCGCAGGCCGGGCTGCGCGGCGCCTGGGCCTCGACGATGTTCACGGCGGTGCGCCTGACCAACGACCAGATCCTGGAGAACGCCACCGGCGTGGGGGCGCCCCCACCGACCTGGCCCCGCCCCGAACTCGCCATCGACGTGTTGCACAAGTCCATCTACGCGTTCGCCACCGGGGCGGTGGCCGACGCGCTCGCCGCCCGCGACGGAGCGGGTCCCGGGCAGCGGCACGCCGCGCTGCGTCCCGGTCGCCACTCGGACGTCGGTCCGCTGCCCCGGGCAGCAGCACGCCGGGCATAGCGGCGGAAGAGCCCTCAGAGCCAGGAAGCTGCGCGCGTGGCCGGGGAGTGTTTAGCTGCACGGATGATCACACCCGTTCCCCTCGGTACCTGGCCGACGCCGTTGGAGGCCGCGCCCCGGCTCGCCGCCCGGCTGGGGCTGGCCGAGCTCTGGTTCAAGCGTGACGATCTCACCGGCCTCGGCGGTGGCGGCAACAAGATCCGCAAGCTCCGGCACACCTGCGCGGCTGCTCGGCGGCGAGGTCGAACCGGACGCGCTGCGGATCGACGGCACTCAGGTGGGTGCGGGGTACCGCACGCTGACCGGCGCCGTCCGGGCGGCGCTGGAGGTGACCGCGCGTACGGAGGGGGTCTTCCTGGACCCGACGTACACCGGTCGGGCGATGGCGGCGCTGCTGGCTGGCAGCTTCCCGCACGGCGACCGGGTCGTCTTTCTGCACAGCGGCGGTCTGCCGGGACTCTTCGGCCACCCCGAGCTGTAGGGGCGCCGGCCGGGCACGCACGGCGGGGCCCTCCGGCGGAGTCGCGCCGGAGGGCACCGCGCCGAGTTGTCGACGGATCAGACGCCGGCGAAGTGCTCCCGGTGATCGCGAACGAACTCGGCGAAGGTCCGCGGCTGCCGGCCGATGATCGCCCTGTTGGGGTGCGCAGGGCCACCAGGATGGCTCCGGGCTGATGCCGGAAAGCCGCCGCCGAACAGGGGCGCAAGCAGTAGCGTGATGATCAGGAAGGGGGCGGCGATGAGCCCGAAGGTTGCCCAGGGCGACGCGAGTGCGACGTCGCGCATCGAGAGCCTGGACGTCAAACTTGAGGTGGTCGTCATCCCGGTCTCGGACGTCGACCGGGCGAAGGCGTTCTACGAACGGCTCGGGTGGCGGCTCGACCAGACCCCGCCCGGCATCGTCCAGTTGACGCCGCACGGCTCCGCGTGTTCCGTGCAGTTCGGCCCCGGGCTCACGTCGGCGGCACCCGGCTCGGCCACGGCGTACCTGATCGTGTCCGACATCGAGGCGGCCCACGACACCCTCGCCGCCGCCGGTGTCGAGGTCGGCGACGTCTTCCACGTCAGCCCGGACGGCCCGGTCGACGGGCCGGACCCGCAGCGACGCAGCTACTTCTCGCGCGCCACGCTGCGCGACCCGGACGGCAACACCTGGCTGATGCAGGAGATCACGACCAGGCTTCCCGGACGCATCGAGGGCGGCCTCACGTCGTTCGGCTCCACGAGCGACCTGGCGAGCGCGCTTCGGCGCGCGGCCGCCGCGCACGGCGAGCACGAGAAACGTACGGGCGAGCATGACGACAACTGGCCCGACTGGTACGCGGCGTACATGGTCAGCGAGCAGTCGGGGGCCAAGCCGCCCGAGTGAGCCGGTCAGCGCAGTCCGCGGATGAGGTTGTCGACCAGGGTGCGGGCGAAGTCCTCGGTGAGCGGCAGGTCGGCGATGAGAAGCCGGTGGTAGCAGGCGCCCCAGAGTTGGTCGACGACGGATTCGGGGTCGATGTCGGCGCGTAGCTGCCCCCGGGCCATGGCCCGGGTGAGGGTTTCGACGGCGAGGGCCCGACGGGGTGCGGAGTAGCGCTCGCGGTAGGCGGCGGCCAGTTCCGGGTCGGTCTGCGCCTGCCCGATGAGTTGGCTGATGACCCGCCCGGCGGTGGTGTCCCGCACCAGGTGGACGAAGGCGACGAGTTGGTTGGTCAGGTCGGCGACGATGTCGGCGGTGTCGGCGAAGGCCAGGGTGGGCGCGACGACTGTGAAGTAGCCGTCCAGGGCGAGCGCTCCCTTGGAGGGCCACCACTTGTAGATGGTCATCCGGCTGGCTCCGGCGTGGGCCGCGACCTTCTCGATGGTGAAGCCGGCCATGCCCTCGGCGAGCAGGAGTTCACCGGCGGCCGTGAGGATCTCCGCGCGTACCTGATCGGTGGGGCGGCGGCCGCGACCACGGCGTGCTGGCGTCTGGGCATCCGGCGTGAGTTCGGCCACTGGTCCTCCCGGTTATATGGACACGCTGTCTACTTGCTGGTTATATGGACACAGCGTACACAGCGGTGCCCGCACACCGCGACGCACCGCGACGACGACCGGAGGAGACGAGGGACATGGCGGGTCTACGACGGCGACGGTTGGGTGCCTCCGGGCCGGAGGTGTCGATCATCGGGCTCGGCGCGATGGGCATGTCCGACCTGTACGGGCCGGCCGACGAGGCGGAGAGCGTCGCGACGCTGCACGCGGCTATCGACGCCGGTGTGAACCTGATCGACACCGCGGACTTCTACGGGTCAGGTCACAACGAGATGCTGATCGGCCGCGTGCTGCGGGAGCGCCGCCGGGACGAGGTGGTGCTCAGCGTGAAGTTCGGCGCACGCCGGACACCCGACGGCGGCTTCCAGGCGGCACCGTACGACGTGTCGGCGGCGGCGGTGAAGGACCGGCTCGCGTACTCGCTGCGACGGTTGGGCACCGACTACCTCGACATCTACCGGCCGTCACGGCTGAACCCGCAGGTGCCGGTCGAGGAGACAGTGGGCGCGCTGCTGGAGATGCAGCAGGCCGGCTACATCCGGCACATCGGGCTCTCCGAGGTGGGCGCGGACAGCATCCGCAGGGCCGCGGCGGTGGCGCCGATCAGTGACGTGCAGATCGAGTACTCGCTGCTCTCCCGGGGCCCGGAGGCCACCATCCTGCCGGCGCTGCGGGAGCTGGGCATCGGGTTGACCGCCTACGGGGTGCTGTCCCGAGGTCTGCTCAGCGGCCACTGGTCGGCGGACCGTGCGCTGACCGGCACGGACTTCCGGGCCAACAGCCCACGGTTCCAGGGCGAGCACCTGGCCGCCAACCTGCGCCTGGTGGACGCGCTCGGCCGGGTCGCGCAGCGGCTGGGGGCGACCACCAGCCAGGTGGCGATCGCCTGGGTGGCGGCACAGGGCGAACAGATCGTGCCGTTGGTCGGGGCGCGGCGACGCGACCGGCTGACCGAGTCGCTGGCCGCTGTCGACCTGGTGCTCGACCAGGACGCGCTGGACGAGATCGAGCGTGCCGTGCCGGCCGGCGCCGCCTCCGGCCAGCGGTACGCGACCGCCATGATGGCGCTGCTCGACAGCGAGAAGTGACAGCGGCGGGCGGGGTCAGGAAGCTGCTCGCCAGACCCAGTTGCGGCGTTCGTAGAGCGGCACCAGCCCGGCCCGGCGCATGTTGTTCAGCGACGGGTTCTGCTGACCGGGCGCGGGCTTGCCGGTCTCGGCGAACAGCCACCGACATCCCGCCTCGGCCGCGGCTCGGGCGCGGGCGGCGATCAGCGCCGACTGCGCCCCGAGCCCGCGGTGCCCTGTGGCCGTCGCGGCGGCGTTGAGCGACGCGGCCTCGCCGTGCAGGAACAGGTTGCCGCCCGCGACCAGTTCGCCGTCGTCCCAGGCGGCGTACGGTCGCCACGCCGGCTGGCCGACCGTCGCGGCCAGCATGTCGGTGAGCCCACCGGTCGGCATGCCGAACCCGGTGAGCAGCACGTCGGCCCAGCGTCGCGCCTCGGCGGCCGGCACCGGCGCGACGTGCAGACGGGTCTGCGCCGCGGCGACGTCGCCGGGTCGGGCGGCGAGCTTGACCCAGGTGCTTCCCGGCTCGAGCCCGCGCGCGGCAGCGACCTCGTCGAAGCCCGCCGGCAGCACCGACGGAACGAGCTGGAGGACTGCCTGGTCGACGCCGTGCTCCCGGTAGAAGTCGAGCACGCGATCCAGGGTCTGCACTGTGAACGGCTCGGTGGTGCCGAAGCCGAGGGCCTTGTTCCAGTACCCGCCGGAGGGATCGTTGCGCATGGCGAGGGCGACACCGCCGTCGATGCGGGTGGTCGCGATCCCGAGATCGGTGTACGTGGGCCCGGGCGCCTGCGACTCGTAGGAGTGCATGAATTCGCACTCCACGGCCTCGGCGAGCGGGGTCAGGTCGGCTGGCGCTGTCATCGGCTGATTATCGTCTGGTCCGTTCCCAGGCCCGCACCAACTGCATCCGATTGTGAATGCCCAGCTTGTGGTATATGGAGCGGAGTTGGGTGTCCACGGTGTGGAAGGAGACGAAGAGGCTCCTGGCCGCCTCCTTCTTCGTGACGCCGGCGGCGAGCATCTCGGCCACCCGCTCCTCGGCGGGGGTGAGCGCGCCGATGCCCCGGCTTGGCGACTCGTCGACCGGCGGCCGGTGGCGCGGGGTGGCGGCGAGATCGGCGCAGCGCCGGTCCGCGATCGCCTGGTCCCCAGGAGCGCCGATCCGGGCGTAGAGGGCAGCAGCCTCGTGCGCGGCATCGCGCGCCTCCCCGGATCGCGCCCGAGGGCTGTTCGCGAGGTCGAGCAACGCGTCGGCCAGCGCCGGCCGCGCGGCGGTGGTGCGCAGCCGGTCCACCGCCGACCGGAGGGCGTCCGGGTCGCCGTCGCGCAACCCTCGGCTCTGGTCGGCCAGCGCGTGCCACAGCGGCACCGGGGTACGAGTGGAGACCAGCTCGACCAGTTCGGTGACCCGCCGGGCGGCCCGGGTGTCGTCGGCCGCCACCGCCGCGCGTACCAGTCGGGGGCCGAAGTGCGGCACGGGCAGAAGTGACCGGACCGACCGGTGCAGGTCGGCGACGACAGTGGTGAGCAGGCCGGCCGGCGCGCTGAGGGCGGGGTCGCGCACCGCCACACAGAACGCGAACGTCCACATCGTACGGTCGGGCCAGCGGTCCTCGGCGAGGCAGGCGCGCAGGATGGCACGGGCGTCGTCGTGTTCGCCCCGTCGGTAGCGGACCTCGCCGATCACCGCTACCAACAGGGCACGCACCTCCCTGCTGAGGTCCGCAGAGTCGGAGCTGAGCGTCGTGACGGCCAGCGCGGCGGCCTCGGGCAGCTCTCCCACTGCCACCATGCGCAGGCAGTCCAACGCGGTCAGCCCGGTGAGTGAGGCGTCGGTCGCCTCGGGCGCCTGGCGGGTCGCGGCCCGCGCGTCCTGGTGGCGGCCCAGACCGAGCTGCACGAGGATCCGTTCCGCCCGGATGGACGGGGCGTCGGCGCGTGCCGTCCAGGAGTCCGGGTCGAGGGCCGCCAGCACGGCCTGGGCGCCGGGCAGATCACCGTGCGCGAGCGAGCGGGCGGCCCGGCCGAGCGCGAGCTGGCGAGCGGACGCCTGGTCACCCGACGCGGCGTGCGCGGTGCCCGCGTCGCGCAGTAGGGCATCGGTGTCCGGATGCCCCGTGCGGGCCGCGATCGTGGCGGTCAGGGCGAGCAGGGTGCCGCGGCTGCGGGCGTCCAGTCGGAGGTTCAACGCCTCCCGCAGACCGGCGAGGGCGATGGTCGGCTGCTCCAGTGCCACGATCTGCGCCACTCGCCCGAGCAGGTGGGCGCGGTGGCGCTCGCCGCTGCGACTCGTGGCGATCTCCGCGGCCAGGACGTGCAGCGCCTCCATCCCGCGTCCGGCCAGCCGGAGCTGGTCCGCCGTGGCGAACAGCCGGTGCCGTCGTTGCTCGGCATCGGTGGCGATGTCGTCGGCCGGGAGCGTTCCGGCGTTGAAGGGTGATTCGGACAATGGCGTTCTCCCCGGTTGTTACCAGGCGCGTCGAAAGGCCGTCCTGCGACCGAGCCTAGCCATGCCGCCAGGTACGGGCGAGCGGATCGACGAACCGGTGGGATTGCGCCGAATGGCCCCCGCCGTCCGGGATTTGACCTGCGGTAATGGCGCGATCACGTGATGCGACGGGCGACGTTCGGCGCCGATCATCGAATCATGGCCCAGCTCACCGAACTTCCCGGTCTGCATCGGCTCCGGGTCGTACTGCTGATGTTCGTCCTCTACGCCGGCACCGGGGCGGGTGGTCACGCTCCGGCGTGGACCCGCCTGGTGCTGATGGCGACCGCCGCGGCGATCCCGGTCGCGATCACGGTCCAGTACGGCTGGCCCGGACTGCGCGCCCTGCTGGGGATCTCGTCCCGGCTACGGCTGCGGGGCGGGTCGGTTCCCGCGCCCCGTCCGATCCAACCCGAGTGAGGAGACAGCGATCATGGCGAACAGCGATCCCGAGCCTCGGCGCGGCGGCCAGGGCGCCCCGCCCTTCGCGGGCCGCAACGTCGAGCTCGAGCGGCAGAACCCGGACCTCCTGGTTCCACCGACGACCGACAGCCGGCTGGTGCCCAACCTCAAGTTCTCGTTCTCGCAGGCGCACACCCGGGTGGAGAAGGGCGGCTGGACCCGCGAGGTAACCAACCGGGACCTCCCGATCGCCAGTCAGTTGTCCGGCGTCCAGTTCGGTCTCGAGCCGGGCGCGTACCGGGAGATCCACTGGCACCAGCAGTCGGAGTGGGCGTACATGCTCAGCGGTAGCTGCCGGATCAGCGCCGTCGACCACGAGGGCCGCAATTTCATCGAGGACGTGAAGGCCGGCGATCTGTGGTTCTTTCCGCAGGGCGTGCCGCACAACATCCAGGCGTTGGAAGACGGCGCACAGTTCCTGCTGGTCTTCGACGACGGGGCGTTCTCGGAGAACAACACCTTCCTGCTCAGCGACTTCTTCGCCCACACCCCTCGACACGTGCTGGCCAAGAACTTCGGCTGGACGCTGGAACAGATGGAGAATCTGCCCGAGCGGGAGAAGTACATCTTCCAGGGCGACGTCCCACCGCCCCTGCAGCAGGATCGGGTGGTCAGCCCGACCGGTGACATCCCCCGAAGCTTCAAGCACCGGATGCTCGCGCAGACCCCGCAGCGATTCCGCGGCGGGACGGTCCGGATCACCGACTCGACCAACTTCGCCGCCTCCGTCACCACCGCCGCGGCCCTGGTCGAGGTCGAGCCGGGAGGGATGCGCGAATTGCACTGGCATCCCACCACCGACGAGTGGCAGTACTACATCTCCGGCACCGGGCGGATGGGCGTCTTCGCATCCCAGGCCGCGGCCCGGACGTTCGACTTCCAGGCCGGCGACGTGGGTTACGTCCCGTTCGCGTACGGCCACTACATCGAGAACACCGGCGACGAGCCACTGGTGTTCCTGGAGATGTTCCGCCATCCCCGGTTCGAGGACATCTCGGTGATGCAGTGGATGGCCAACACGCCCCACGAGATCATCGCCGACACGATCAACGTGCAGAAGTCGATCGTCGACAGCCTGCCGAACACCAAACAGGTAGTGATCTGAGCGAAGCGTCCGGCCGTCCGTTCAAGCACGGACGGCCGGTCCGTTGGATCAGCTCCCCGCAGGGGCCGGGGAGGTGGGAGCCACGGCAGGTCGCCGGCGTCGAGACAGCGCACCCACCACCACGTCGATGACGAGGAAAGCGAGCAGGGTGAGCCCGAACAGGGGCAGCGTCCAGCCGATCGCCACGGTCACCGGTACGCCGATCAGCAGCGCCCAGAGCGGCAGACCGCGTACGCCGCCGCGGGCTGGCGGGGCGCCGGCGATGGCACGGCGGTCGGCGCGGGTGGGCCGGCGTTGCCACCACATGCGGTAGCCCCAGAAGATGACGCAGAGCAGGCCGAGGGCGAGCGCGGCGAGCAGGATCTGGTTGACCAGGCCGAAGAGGATCCCCATGTGGGCCTGGATGCCGAGGCCGCTCAGTTTGGCCAGCAGGGGCCAGTCGGCGAAGTCGCTGCGGGCGGTGACCGTGTCGGAGGCCGGGTCGACGGCGATGCGGTCCTTCTTGACCGGCCAGGTGTTGTCGACCTGCGTGACGGTCCAGGCGGAGCCCGGCTCCGGCGCGGGGCTGATCTCGACCGGCCCGGAGAGGCCCGCGCCGCGAGCGACCGTCAGGACCCGATCGAAGGCCGCCGACTCGACGACGCCGCCCGGCCCGGCGGCGCCGTGCTCGTGGCCCCCGCCGGTCTCGGCAGGGGCGGGGGGACCGGCGGTGAGGCTGGTGGAGATCTCCGGGGTGCGGGCGTTCAGCGCGTCGAGGCCGGCGGTGAAGTTCGCGCCGGCGTAGCGGGACCAGGTCAGGCCGGTGATCGAGAGGAAGAGCAGTCCGACGGTGAGCCAGATGCCGGTGGTGGCGTGCCATCCCCGGGTACGGCGGACACCCTTACCGGTGGACAGGTCCGGCACGAGCAGGTGCCGAGCGGCGGCTCGGGCGGCGCCGCGTCGACGCCACCAGAGGATGACCCCGCCGAGCGCCATCACCCACAGCCAGCTCGCGGCCAGCTCGGAGTAGTGCTCGCCCACGGTGCCCAGGTGCAGGTGGCGGTGCAGGTCGTCCAGCCAGGTGGTGGCCGGCGTGGACCCGAACCAGGTGGTGAGCTGCCCCTGGGACTCGCCGGTGTACGGGTTGATGTAGACGGTGTGCTGGTTCTCGCCGAGTTCGGGCAGGGAGAACACCACCTTTGTGGTCCGGTCGCCGTCGCCGGGTTGCACTGTGGTGATGCTGCCGGCGGGGTGCGCGTTGCGCGCGGCCCCGATCTGCTCGGCCAGCGGGAGCTGACGGTCACCCACCTGGGCGACGGTCAGCTGGTCGCCGTAGAGGACGGCGTCGAGTTGCGGGGTGGTGGTGAAGGCCAGGCCAGTCAGTGCGGCGACCACCAGGAACGGGGCGACGAGGATGCCGGCGTAGAAGTGCAGCCGCAGCAGCAGCGCGCCGAACGGTGACGCGCGCCGGGCGGGTCGGGCCGGTTTCTCGGTGGTAGTGGCGGGCTCCGGCGTCGGCGTGCCGGACAGTTCGGTGAGAGACATGGTGATCCGATCGGAAGAGTCGGGAAGCACGAAGGTGTTTCCCGTACTGGTCTGGTCGCCCGGTGAGGTGTCGCGTCGGCCCTGACCGGTAGTCGGGGGAGAGACGCCGGTGGTTCCCGAAAATCGGATTCCCGGTGTCAGGGCTGGTCCGGCCGGACCGTGCGGCGCGAATCGCTGTCGGTCCGTCCGGCCGCGGCGAGAAACGCGTTGTAGCGGGAGAGGTCGTCCTCCGCGCCGGTGGCGTCGGCCCGGTCGGCGGCCCGGTCGAGGTGCGGTGAGGTGATGGGGCGAGCCGACCGCACGCGGGCGGGTCGGATCAGCGCCGGGCCGCCCGCCGCCACAGCAGCCCGGCCGTCAGCAGGACGAGGAGGGCCAGCGCGGCAGCCGCGACGAGTAGGCCGGCGCTCGGACCGCCGCCGGACTTGGTGGCAGCGGCGGACGGGGCGGGCGCTGACGCGCTCACGTCGGCAACCGGCGCGGCGCTGGACGTCGGATCGGCCACAGTGAACGGATAGGAACCCTGCACCGGGTGCCCGTCGACGGAGACGACCCGGTAGGCGACCGTGTACGTCCCGTTCGGCAGGGTGTCGGTCACCTGGACGGTGCTCTTTGCTCCGGTGACCACCGGTTCGCCGGTGGGAAGCTTCCGCTTGGCGGCGTCGGTGAGCACGATGGTGGTGAACGCCGGGTCGAGTCGCTGCATGAATTCGAGCGTGACCTCGGTCGGTGCGCTCGGGACTGTCGCGTCTCGAGCGGGCGTGGCCGTCTTGAGCGAGTTGTGCGCCCAGGCCGGGCTGGCCGGGATGAGTACCGCCACGAGGGCGGCGAGCACCGCCGCGCCGAGCCGGACGGCGGTGGGGCGGGACGACGGTACGGTCATGACGGTTGACGTGCTCATCCGAGCACCTGCTCGCCGATCCACCCGCCCGGTTGACATCCGGGCGGGATGGCGAAGACGGCGGACCCGATCGGCGTGGTCCACTCGTTGAGCAGGTCCCGATCGGCCAGCCGGCGCTGGATGGGCAGGAACTGTCGGGCGATGTCGGCCTGGTACGAGGCGAAGATCAGGCCGCTGTCCGCGTGGCCCTCCGCCGTCGGCACCCCGTCGTAGTTGTAGGGCCGGCGCAGGATCTTCAGCCGGTCGTCGGTGACGTGGGCGCGGGTCAGGTGCGAGAAGTCGGGGATGACGGTGAGGCCGTCGGCGTCGGTGGCGGCGAAGTCGGGTTCGTCGTGTTCGGCGGTGCCGGTGAGCGGGGCGCCGGTGTCGAGCCGTCGCCCGACGGCGAGTTCGCGGTCGGTCCGGCCGAGCAGGTCCCACGTTTCCATGTTCATGCTGATCCGCCGGAGTACCACTGTGGTGCTGTCGCGCAGCCATGCCGGGCCGTCCGGGACCCAGAGGGCGGTGTCCATGGGCGCGCCGGGTCGGGGGTTGGCGGTGCCGTCGAGCTGACCGAAGAGGTTGCGTTGGGTGTGGCCGCCCGGCTCGACACCGGGGCTGCGCCGGAAGCCCTGCTGGGCCCACCGCACTGTGGCGAACGGTCGGCTGTCCTTGACCAGGACCCGCTGGGCGTGGGCGACGGAGATCGCGTCGTCCGCGCAGATCTGCAGCAGCAGGTCGCCGCCGGACCAGGCCGGCTGAAGCCGGTCGATGCGGAACGACGGCAGGTCGGTGACCGATGCCGGCCGGCGGTCGTCGACGCCGGCCGCCCGGTACAGGCCCGGCCCGAAGCCGAAGGTCACTGTCAACCGTGCCGGCAGCAGCCCGAGTTCGGCCTCGGTGTCGGCCAGCGCGGGTCGGCCCTGGGTGAGCCGGGCGGCGTCGTCGGTGAGCAACCGCAACATCCGGCCCAGCGCGGCCCGGTCGACGCCGGCCCGCACTGTGAGTGCCACGAACGACGCGTGCGCCTGCGGTTCGGTGGCCACCCCGGCCTGCCGGGCGCCGTGGAACGGCTCGACCAGCCCTCCGACGGTCGCCACGGGCGTCGTGTCGGCGGCGGTCGCCGTCGGCGGCCCGGTCCTCCCCGCGCGGGTGCCGGCGATCGCGGCACCACCGGCCAGGGCTCCGCCGGCGGCCAGTGCTCCGCCGGTGAGCAGGCCGCGCCTGCTCACCGGCCGGACCTGTGGTGTCCGCGTCACGATGCCGGGCTCATGCTCATCTCCGGCGTGGCGCTCATGCTGGGCATCGGCTCGCCGTGCCCGGGGGCGTAGCTCTCCTGCGCGCCGGTGAACGGCTTGGCCATGGCGCGGAACTGCTGGTTCTTGCCGTCGGCGAAGGTCAGGGTGAAGGTCAACTCGTCGCCGGCCTGAACGGGCTTGGTGAGGTTCATCAGCATGAGGTGGTCGCCCCCGGGCTCCAGGGCGTGCGTGCTCTTGGCCTTGATCACGATGCCGCCCTGCTTTTGCCGCATGACCATCTTGCCGTCCTTCATGGCCATCTCGTGCAACTCCATCGGCGACAGGGAGGTCGTGGCACTCGTCACCGTGACATCGGTGTCGCCGTCGTTGACCAGGGTCCCGAAGGCCGCCGTCATGCCCTTGTCGGCCGCCTTCACCCACGGGTCACGAATGCCGAGCACACCAGCGTCCGGGTTGGCCGAGGTCGACGCGGGCGGGCCCGCCTGCGCTGTCGACGGAGAGTCGGACGAGCCGCAACCGGCGACGCCCACCGTCAGGATCGCGGCGGCGAAGATGGCGGCCGAATGGCGGCGTGAAGCGTTTGGGCTGGTGGTGCGCATGTGTTCTTCCTCCGATGGTTGCTGCTGGGAGGTTGGTCGGCCGCAGCTCGGAGAAAGTTCCGGAGTCAGGGAACGTTGATCGTGAACTCCCCGGTGTGCACCTTGCCGGCGACCTGGAAGTCGAAGAAGGCCCGGTACCGGCCTGAACTCGGCGCGGTCAGCCAGAACTTGACGGTCCCGTCGACCAACTCCTGCTCGGGGTGGACGTGCACGTAGCCGAGGTCGCCCTCACGAACCACTACCAGGTGCCCGTACGCGCCCAGGTACCGCTCCAACTGCGCCGGTACGGTCGGGTCGGCGCTGACCTGGAAGTGCATCGGCGCCGTCACCCCCACCGTCGGGGTGCCGGTCATCGACACCGCGTACGGACCAGCTGTCGCCTGCGCCTGTGCCGGCGGCAGTGCGGTCGGGGTGTGCGCGCCGGGCACCGTGTGGTCGACGCCCAGCACGAGAGGCTGCTGCCTGCCGTCGGCCGCGGTGACGGAGAAGTCGGCGTAGACGCGGTAGCCGCCGGGCCGGGCCAGCGTCAGGGGGACGCTCCAGGTGCCGTCGGGTGCCATCGTCGGGTGCAAATGCTGGTAGCCGGACAGGTCGCGGCCCACCACGATCATGTGCAACGGCTTGTCGTGGACGACCGGGAAGGTCGTTGCCGGCTGCCGGTCGGTCCCGACGATGCGGAACCGGTAGTCGGCGCGTACACCAGGGGGTTGGGACCGCTCCAGCGGCTGCAGGGTGTACCCACCGGCGCTGACCGTCGTCCCGGTCGCCAGCGTCGCGCCCGGCGCGTCGTCACCCCGATGCGTGTGCGGCCCCGTACCAGCCGGGTGTTGGTGCCCGTCGGTCGCGGAGCCCACCTGCCCCGAGTCGGACGGTCCACCGGCCGACGGTCGTGCGTTGCCGGTCGCCGGACTCTCGTCGGCGGTGCCGATACGGGCCAGCCCGAACCCGGCCAACAGGGCCACCACCAGCCCGCCGACGAACAGCGCCAGGTGGGTGTTGCTCAGCCGGGACCCAGGCGTCGCGGCGGCGAGGTCCGTGTCGGGCCGTGGCCCGGGGTCGACCGTCGGTTCGCCGTCCGCGTTGGCGAGGGCCTCGGTCACCTGATCGGTAGGCGTCGGCTCGACGGTGACGCCCGTGCGGGCCGTGACGACCGTGTCGCCCTTGCGCGCCGCCGGCACGGTGGCGGGCCGCTGCCTGTCGCTCGCGGTACGCGCGACGACGCCCGTCGCCGCGCCGGCCCTGCCCCCGCCGACCTTGCCGCCGACGGTCTTGTCCCCGGCAGCCTTGCCGCCGACGGTCTTGCCAGTGCCGGCCCTGTTCGTGGCACGGGCGCCACCGCCGCGTCGACCGGAGGTCGCCGCCGAGGTACGGCCCCGGCCGGTGGGTGTGCCGGCGGATCGGCGACGCCAGCCGACGAACCCGGCCACCGCCCCGACCGCCGCGTCCGCCGCCGCCCAGCCGGCCCAGGCCGGTGCCCCGGGACCGCTCTCCTCGGTCGACCCGGTCGACGGGGCCGCCGCAGCCGGCGGGGTCGACGGATCGTCCGCGGTGGTCGGCACCGCCGAGGCCTGCCCGGACGTGTTGTGCTGCTCGGTGGCGGCCACCAGCGCCGGGTCCGGTTGGGTCGATGGCGGGCTCCACCCCTTCGGCGCTGCCGTCACCCGCCCGTCGTAGCGGAAGGTCAGGGTGCCCCGCACGGTGTCGCCGTCCGAGGCGACCGACAGGTAGCTCACCGAGTACTGGCCCTTTGCGGGCAGGTGGGCGACGGACACCACCGCGGGGAACCCCGTCGTGTACTCCCGTGGCTCGAACTGCCCGTTGACCAGGAAGTACTCCCGCACCGGCTTCTCCAGCGGCTTCGGCTCCCCCTGCGACCAGCCGTTGTCGACACGGGCGCCGCCCGGGGCGGTGATAGTGAAGAACGCGTTGGCGGCGGCCTTCTCGGTGAAGTACAGCCGCACCTCCGTCAACGGCTCGCGCACGGTGGCGCCGCTCGCCGGTGTGGACGTGGCGAGGGTCCCGTGCGCCGCGGCGGGCTGGGCGGACGCGAGGAGGGCGACAGCCGAGGCGAGGAGGAACGCGAGGAGGCCCGAGACCACCCGCCCGCAAGTCTGGGGGAGACGACGCATCTGGATATCCTCACCCTCGCGAGACTTTTTTCAATAGGTGGCGATCTTCTTCCTCGGACGACAAAAGTTGACGATGAGGCCGTCCGCCGCCGCGGCAGGACGCCCTCGGTGGACAGATCCCCTGGCCAGCTATGCTGCCGACGGCGCTGGTTCGCCCCGTCGTGACCGGCTGGGCGTCGTAAGAGGGAACCCGGTGGAAATCCGGGGCTGCCCCGCAGCGGTGAGTGGGAACGACCGCCGTCATCAGCACTGGGCCAACGGCCTGGGAAGCGACGGCCAGTAGGGGACCGGCGCGACCGGTCAGGCCCGCGAGTCCGAAGACCTGCCGGCGCCGCGTACACAACCGTGTGCGCTGCCGTCGGCCTCGCGGGTGGGCTGAGCGGGTGACGGGCCGTGCGTGTGGTGCACGGCCAGGTCCTCGCCAGTGTGTGTCCGCGACCCGGCGGTGTGGTTTCCCGACCAGCACCACACCAACCTGATAGGTACGGTGCACGGCGGCCGGATCCTCAACCTCATCGACTCCGTCGCCGGTGTGGTCGCCGCCCGACACTCCGACGGGCCGGCGGTGACCGCCGCCATCGACGAGACGGCGTTCCTCCGCGCGGTGCGGGTCGGCGACGTCGTGCACGTCGACGCCCGGATCACCTGGGCCGGCCGCAGCTCGATGGAGGTGGCCGTCAAGGTGACCGCCGACCGGTGGGACCGGGCGGTGCCTCCCACCGACGTGGCAACCGCCCACCTGGTCATGGTCGCCATCGACGACGACGGCCAGCCTCGTACCGTGCCGCCGCTGCTACCGGAGACCGACGGGGACCGCCGACGGTACCGGGAGGCGAAGATCCGCCGGAAGCACCGACTGGCGTTGCGACGCGCGCTACTCGATGGTGCCGAAGACGACTGACCCACACTCGGTCCGCCCGTCGCGGCGCCGGCGCGGTCCGAGGAACCCGCCCCGCCGCCGATCCGGTCGGATAGCGTCCACGTGAAGCCTCGATCACGGAGAGTGTGGATGGTTATGCGCGCCGCGTTGTTGCGGGAGTTCGACGCTCCGCTGACGGTCGAGGAGATCGATCAACCCGCCCCCGAGCGCGGGCAGGTGCTGGTGCGGATCGTCGCCAGCGGGGTCAACCCGCTCGACACGAAGATCCAGGCAGGTAAGGCCGCGCACGCGCGTGTCGAGCTGCCCGCGGTGCTCGGCCTGGACCTTGCCGGCGTCGTCGCGGCGGTCGGCGCGGACGTGGCCGGCTTCGAGCCGGGAGACGAGGTGCACGGGCTGTGCGGGGGCGTCGGCGACCTACAGGGCTCGCTGGCCGAGTACGCCGCCGTGGACGCTCGACTGCTGGCCCACAAGCCGAGGAGCCTCTCGATGCGGGAGGCCGCCGCGTTGCCCCTGGCGGCGGTCACCTCCTGGGAGGGGCTGGTCGACCGGGCCGGAGTCCGCGCCGGGCAGAAGGTCCTGGTGCACGGAGGCGCCGGAGGTGTCGGGTACGTGGGTGTGCAACTTGCCCAGGCGCGAGGCGCCGAGGCGTACGCCACGGGCGGGCCGGCGAGCCTGCGGGTGATCGAGAGTCTGGGTGCCGTGCCGATCGACTACACAGCGAGCAAGGTCGAGGAGTACGTCGAGAGGTACACCGGCGGCGAGGGATTCGACATCGTCGTCGACAACGTCGGCGGCGCGACGCTCGACGCCTCGTTCGCGGCGGTACGCACCTACCACGGGCACGTCGTCAGCGCACTGGGCTGGGGCTCACACTCGCTCGCCCCGCTGTCGTTCCGGGGTGCGACCTACTCCGGCGTGTTCACCCTGCTGCCGATGCTCACCGGGCGGGGCCGGGAACACCACGGCGACATCCTGCGCGAGATCGCGGCGCTGGCCGATGCCGGCGCGCTGCGCCCCCGACTGGACGAGCGCAGGTTCACGCTCGACACGGTAATGGACGCCCATCGGCTGGTCGCCGACGGCACCGCCGAGGGCAAGGTCGTCGTGGACGTCGCCGGTTGAGCCGAGCCGTTCGTGGACACCGAAGTGGTCAGGGCTCGCTGCTTGCAGCGTTGCTCGTGGCTCCTGGTCCCGGGTCGCTGGTCGTCGCAGTGACAGGTCGGCATCGGTCTGGTGGTGGCTGTCAATCCCAGGCAGAGCTCATCCGCACAGCGCGGAGCGCGGCCCGCAAAGCGCCGCTGTTGTCGATCAGCAAGCCACCTTGGCACAGCCCACGACAGCCCATCGAGGCTTGTCCTCACGTCTTTGAGGAGTTGGTCGATCGGCTGTCGTGGGTCATGCCCGGCCGGCATGGTTTTGTCACGCGCATCCCGTGGTGGCTTCCGCGAGACGCTCGTTTCCTGGGCTTGGCCCCCCCGGTGAGCGTCCGGGGACGGGCACGCTACCTGGTGCCGGAGTCCACCGCGGAGGTGTCGACGACCTGCTCAGTGGGCAGGCGCGGAGTGTGGGGTGGCGCGGCGTGCGCCCGGTCGGCGATCCCCAGCCGCATCGCCAGATACGGAAAGCCGAGCCCGGCCAGCATCTGGCGCAGTGTCTGCCGGGTGCCGTCGGTCTCGACCACGCCGCTGAGCGGCACCATCGAGACGCCGAGCCGGGTGGCGGTCAGCCAGGCGGCGGAGAGCCCCTCTCCGGCGCGCAGCCAGCTGTCCGGCTCGTCGTCGATGTTCCAGAGGATGGCATAGGCGGCCGCACGGTCGTGTCCGGGGCTGATCGGCAGGGTTCCGGATTTGCCGAAGTCCCGTACCGGCACGGTGGTCTGCGGGGGCTGCTCGGGCAGCACCTCGGGGGGCAATCCGGCGCCGGCGGCGGCCCGGCTGGTCCAGTACGCGAGCTCCTCCCGCAGCTCCGGCTCCTCCGCCGCCACCACCGCAGCGTGGGCCGCCGCGGCCGCCAACTCCATCACCTGGTCGGAGTCGAGCAGTTGGAGTCGGGCGCCCTGCGCGCCGGTCGACTTGACGATCTCGTCGAGTGTGCCGTTGGGCACCGGCTCGTCACTGACCGGCCGCCGGTCGGTCTGCCGAGTCCGCATGCACGGCACGAGGCGGGTCGCGTCCGCGTCCGCCTCGGTCTGCTCGAACCGGCTGAATCGGGCGAGCAGCTCAGGCTGGCCCGGGTCGGGTAGCCGCTCCACCTCTGCGGCCCAACCCTCGGCGGCCAGCGCCACGCGCGCGTGGTGCAGCGCCAGGCCGCAGCTCAACGTCACCAGCCGATTCTCCGGATCGGTTGCGGCGAGTTGCGGCTCGTGCACCATCCGCAGCTCCAGCGCGTCGGGGAGGACCGTCCAGCGCCACGGCTGGCTGTTGTGCACCGACGGGGCGAGACCGGCCGCCGCGGCGGCCTGCGTGAGTGCGGTGGTCAGCGGGCGGTCCCTGGCCGGCGTCTCGTGGCTCATCGTCACGACCTTTCGTTTTCCACATCGTGCCCCACTCCGGACCTGTTCCGGGCGGTGTTGCCGCTCCGTCCTCCGGGATGCCGGTCAGCCGGCATACGGATTCCCCGCCTCGGGGTCGTCCGGCCCGCAACGGATCACGCCGGTTCCCGCTTGCAGGGACCGGTGCGCTGAGACGATCCGCAGGTGGGAGCGGAACCGGACGAGTGCGTGCCGGAACAGCCGGTGCGGGGGCGGCGGGTGGACTGGCGGGAGTGGGCGCCGCTGACCCTGATCACCCTGGCCGCCCTGCTGGGCGGCGGGCTGTGGGTGGCAGGGTTGCGGACGGCGGCCCAGCTGGTCTGGGCGGCGGTGACCCTCGTTGCGCTGGTGCCGGTCACGTGGGCGACGCTACGGCAGCTGTGGCGCCGGCAGTTCGGGGTGGACGTCATCGCGGTGCTGGCGCTGGTCGGCACGCTGCTGGTCCGCGAGTACCTGGCTGGCGCGGTGATCGCCGTGATGGTCGGCACCGGGCAGGCGCTGGAAGGCTACGCACAGCGCCGGGCCAGCCGTGACCTGCGCGCCCTGCTGGAAAGGGCCCCTCGACAGGCCCGGCGGCGCACTCCGGACGGCGCGATCGAGGTGGTGCCGCTGGACCAGGTTGCGACGGGGGACCAGCTGGTGGTTGGCCCCGGCGACGTGGTGCCGGTGGACGGGACGGTCGAAAAGGCTGCGACGCTGG
This sequence comes from Micromonospora sp. H61, assembly GCF_018070325.1. Classification (GTDB taxonomy): domain Bacteria; phylum Actinomycetota; class Actinomycetes; order Mycobacteriales; family Micromonosporaceae; genus Micromonospora; species Micromonospora salmantinae. The sequence continues at coordinate 84,422 of NZ_JAGPXY010000006.1, read as the reverse complement.
ACGAGTCGGTGGTGACCGGCGAGTCGCAGCTGGTCACCCGCGCCGCGGGCGAGCAGGTCGCCAGCGGCGTAGTCAACGCCGACGCCGGGTTCGGGCTGCGGGCGACGAAGAACGCGGCGGAGAGCACATACGCCGGAATCGTCCGGCTGGCCGAAGAGGCCACCGCGCACAAGGCGCCGATGGTCCGGCTCGCCGACCGGTACGCTGCCGCGTTCGTGCCGTTCACCCTGCTGCTGGCCGGAACCGCCTGGCTGCTCACCGGCCAGTTCCTGCGGGCGGTGGCGGTGCTGGTGGTAGCCACCCCATGCCCGCTGCTGCTGGCCACCCCGATCGCGATCGTCTCTGGACTGTCCCGGGTGGCCCGGCGCGGGGTACTGGTCCGCGACGGCGGGTCGCTGGAGCTGCTGGGCCGGGCCCGCACCGTACTGATGGACAAGACGGGCACACTCACCGCAGGCCGCCCCCGCGCGACCGAGACGGTGGTCGCGCCGGGCGGCGACCGGGACGACGTGCTGCGCCTGGCCGCCTCCGTCGAGCAGCTCTCCACGCACGTGCTGGCCGCCGCCCTCGTCCGGCAGGCCAACGAGCGGGGGCTGCGGCTGGTTGAGCCGACGGATGTCACCGAGGAGCCGGGGCGCGGGGTGACCGGACGGGTGAACGGGCGCTTGGTGCGGGTGGGCCAGCTCGCCGGTGAGGCGCCCGAATGGGCGCAGCGGGTACGTGAGCGCGCCGAACTGGCCGGCCACTCCACCGTCTGGGTCAGCGATGACCGCGGCCCGCTCGGCGCGATTCTTCTCGAGGACCCGGTACGCCCCGACGCTCGGCGCACCGTGCGGCGGCTTCGGGAGGCCGGCCTCAGCCGGCTGATCATGGTCACCGGCGACCGGCCGCGTACCGCCCGGCAGGTGGCGCAGAGCGTCGGCGTGGACGACGTGATCGCCCAGTGCTCGCCGCAGGAGAAGATCGACCGGGTTAGGGAGGAGTCCGCTCGGGCGATCACCGTGATGGTCGGCGACGGCGTCAACGACGCCCCGGCCCTGGCAGAGGCGCACGTCGGCGTGGCGATGGGCGCAACCGGGGCCACCGCCTCCGCCGACGTGGCCGACGCGGTGCTCACCGTCGACCGGCTGGATCGGCTCGCCGACGCCGTCGAGATCGCCCGGTACGCACGTCGCATCGCGGTACAGAGCGCCACCGTCGGCATGGGTCTCGCGGTGGTTGCGATGGTCGCCGCCGCCGCCGGCGGGCTACCCCCGGTCGCCGGCGCGTTCCTCCAGGAGGGCATCGACGTGCTGGTGATCGTCAACGCGCTGCGAGCCCTCCGCGGCGGCCTGCGCCGCCGCAAGGTCTCACCGGAGACCCGGGAACTGCTCGACCGGTACGCCGGCCAGCACGCCGGGGTGCGGGACGTGCTGGCCCGGCTGCGGGACACCGCCGACCTGGTAGCGACCCGCCCCGACGCGCCGGAATGCGTACCGGCGTTACGTGGGGTGCACCGCCGGCTGGTCGACGAGGTGCTGCCACACGAGGCGGCCGAGGAGCAGCGGCTCTACCCCGCGCTGGCCGATCCTCTGGGCAGCGACGAGGCGACCTCCACCATGAGCCGGGGGCACGTAGAAATCAGCCGTCTGGTGGACCGCATCGGCGGCCACCTGGCCCAGCACCCGGACGGCCGGCTGCGCCCCGACGAGCTGCCCGACCTTCTCGCGGTCCTGTACGGGCTGGACGCCGTGCTCCGGTTGCACCTCCTGCAGGAAGAGGAGGACTACTTCTCACTGAACCCCGCCGACACCCCGCAGCAGTGAACAATGACGTACAACGACATGGCCGGCGAATGGGGCCTCGGCGAAAGCCGCGACCGGCGGCCCCGACAGGCCGAGCCACCTGATCGCTCAGCAGCCTCACCCTTCGGGTGGGGACGCCGCTCGCACCCACCCCTGCCTGCGGCTCCACATTGCCGTAGGTCAGAGTCGGTGCGGCGTCCTGCTTCACACCGGAGTGCTCCGCAATTCTCCACAGCGGTCGACAACGTTCTATGTCGCCTGGCGGGGGTGCTACACCGAGTCGAGGCTAATCTCGAGTCCGACAGCCCGCCCGCCGTGCTTGCGGAGGCGACCGACCAGCGTCACGATCGTGAACCAACGGAATTTGTTTCCGTACTTTGCGGTCATCGCGCGCTTGGCGATGCGCAACTCCGACGCGGGGAGTACCCGCGCGTGGCCCGGTCGCCACTGGTCGTGAGGTTCACCGGCAAAGTTGGACGGCGCCACCTCGACTTTCGAGTTCCGCCGGATCCGCCTCACTTTCCAGGAGCGGCCGGGTGTGTACGCGTACAGGTTCCCTCCGGCTGACGCCAGCCAGACCGGCGTCGACACCGATGACCCATCCTGACGGAACGTCCGCAATGCAAAATAATCATGCCCATCAGCATTGACTTGACTTGTCATGAGGTCAGTCTTCCCGAGATCGGCTAGGGGCAGCAAGCAATCATCCGCGGCGCATCCACGCCGCGGACTCTCATGCCGCAGACAGAGCACACAGGTTCAAGGTGTTGCCCGGGACCGGGCCGATGGTCAGCCGGTGAGGATGATGTTGTGGAGGTTGGCGATGCCGGAAGCGGCGTCGGCCAATGTGTGGCCGGCGCGGCGGTAGTCGACGCTGAGGCCGTCGAGATCCTGCACGAAGGCAAATCCTCGCGCGCGGGTGGCTATCTGCAGGACAGGGCCATCCCACGACGGCTTCCAGTTGTTCGGCAGACGCGAGGCGATGGTGCCCCGCACCCGCTGGTCGTGCAATGCCCGAAGCTCGCTCCGTGTAGTCATCGGGGCGGAGCGTGGCATTGGCGCCGCCTATCGGCAAGCCGTTTCCGTCATCCTCCTCTGCCGCCGACCGTGCGCGCTGCGCCTCGGCGCCCCCGCTCGCGTTGGCCAAACGTCGGCCTCGCACTGCTCGGTGAAACGTGCCGATACGGAGCCCCAAGGCGCCTGGGCGACGTCACGCCCCCAGAGTCCGCGTCGTCAGTTGGTGGTCACGTCCGTGTCGGGGGCGCCTACAGCAACATTCTGCCGGCAGGGGCCGTGCGTGATGCCACGGCGTCCGTCTACGCCGAGATCGCGCATCGCCTCGGTTGGCTTGAGCTGGAACGGGCGCTGTCCGAGGCAGAGTATGAGCAGCTCCACGCGGACGTTAGCAGCTGGCTGTCGCGGGATCGGGTGCTGCGCGAAGTCATTGAGACGTTCGGGCCACCGTCGCTCTGGATCGGGGGAACTAACCCGTTTTACCCCAAGACGCTTGCCTACACCACGGCCGATCGTGACCGCGACCTCATCTGCATCCATAGGTGGAATGCCTTCGCGAACTCTGCAGCCGAGACGGGGCTGCGGGGCGTACACCCCGAACCGGCGCTTCTGGCCGTACGCCATCGATCGGGCAAGTTTCCCGATTCGTTCTCCATTACGCCGGAGGGCCAGCGGCGCAGGCCATACTTCTGATCAGCGGAGCCCGCTCAGGTCAACCGTCTGGATCTTCCACGGTGACTCCGCCCGATATGCCTCCGGAGTGTTCGACAACCTGGACGCTGGACTCGCTTGGGCTGCCGAGCGCCAAGTGTCTGGAATCCTGGCCGAGTACGCCATCGGGGGCGCCTACGACGCCGCAGTCAGCGAAGGCCGGTTCACGCCATCGAAAGCGCACCACGGCGCCTCGGGCCACGTCGCCGCCTTCAGTCCCTGGTTACGTCACATCCATCTGACCGGTGGCCGCCAAAGTCAATAGACATCCACTCATGCCGCCGATCGGGCGTCACAGTTCGTCACGAGCAGTCCGCGCAGCGAACACCCGGCCCTGCCGATGAGCGGGGGTGTCATCGACGGCCTGCTCGCCAGGCTTGCCATCCTGGCGTGACGGCGTGGCGACCGGATCTGCCGAGGAGTGCGTCTGCGTCTCGGCGTGAAGGCGCGGTTAACCGATGTCCCAGGACGAGAGGTGAGTTCCGCAATGCAGGCATTGGAACAGATACGCGGTGGGCTCACCGTTACGGTCGAGCCGGTGCAGGAACTCTTCGGTCTCCTCGGGTGACCAGCCGCGTTGCCGGTGGCCCGCGCGAAGCATGTTCAGGGCGTCCGGATGAGGTTCGAGATCGCGGTAGCCAACTGGGCCGAGAAAGGCCGCGCCATCGCCGCAGTGGTAGAGCCATGACTGTTGCTGCCAACCGGTGAAGCCGGGGGTCCGGCGAGTGATCTCCTCGATGACGTGATGCGGCACGTCGTCAGGTACGTCGACGGCGTCGCTAAGGTTAGCGGGCATCTCCAGGATGTCGCTGCCATCCGTGGCGGCGACGACGCCGAGTGCGCTGGAAGCCGCTCCGGAGTAGATACAGTGCAGGCAAAGACTCTCGGGTTGTCTGCCGTAGACCGGTCCCCGGTAGCGAATTTGCCGAAGTTGACCGCAGACGCTGCATTCGTGCTGAATCGGCACCGCCGAGCCCGTGGCCAAGGGATCAGGATGGTATCGAAACACCGGCTCGGTCACCAGCCCATCATGCCAACTGTTGGTCACCGGCCCGACGGCGGCTGCTGGTCCCTACCGCCTCGCGCACGCCGTCAGGCAAAGTCGGAGGACGGCCAATTTTGATGGGATCGATGCGCCGTCGGCTTCCTCTTCTGCCGCCGTCCGAGTGCGGCAACCAGCTGGCGGCGCGTTTTGAGCCGGTCAGTTCACTGCGTGGCCGTCGAGATAGCCGACCTCGGTTGAGCACGACGCGACACGGACGTAATACCCCCAGCGTCTTAGGACCAGGGCGACCTTCGCGGCGCCGGCCGGATTGGCGGAGTGGATGTTGATGACGCCGACGTCAAAGGGGCGTTTGTCGAAGGCCGCCCGTTCCAGGACCTCCACGACCGGCCAGATCGTGTCATCCCCGCCGAGGTCATGGTCCAGCCACAGTTCATCCAAGCGCCGGCCTCGGTACCGACCGAGGAGTTCAACTCCGGCGTCGCTGGTGCGGGCCACCTCGGCGATACGGCCATCCACAAACGAACGTAGGTCATCCACCAAGACGACGGTTCGGCGGGCGTTCACACGATGATGATGCCTGGCACCGTCATGATCCGACATCCGGACTTGCCACGTACCGCGCTGCATTGAGCGTGATGCCTCGGGGCGCTGCCGGCGGTTGGCGGGGTTCTCGGGACGGGAGGATGAGACGGGCCTTGGAGTGCTCTTGTGTGGTCTGGCTCATCCGCCGCGTCGTACGAAGCCGGCCACTGAGGCCGGCAGTTCATCCTGCGGCCTGTCCTCGCAGCCGGGACGGACGAAGTCGACCAGGAGCACAACGCGGTCAAGGGTGCCGTAGTTCCACGCCTCATGCGTGACGGTGTCGTCGAAGACGAGGGTTTCGCCCTCGCGCCACTGTCGAGTCTCGTCGCCCACTCGCAGCGCGCAGTCCTGCGGCACGACGAGTCCGAGATGCGCGCGTAAACGGTGGTGACCCATCCCTGATGGGGCTTGATTTGGGTGCCAGGAGTCATCCGAGAGAACCCAGCGGTCGTCAGGTGAGGGACCTTCGTCAGCGCGGAGGCAGTGTTCGGGCATGCCTCGAGCGCCTCCTCGATCCGCTCCCCGAAGGCAACGAGTCCGTAGACGCTCCAGCCCTGGCCGTACATCTCGCGTTGGACCCACGGCTGGTAGGTCTCAGGCGGGAGAGCAAGGCATTCATTAGGGGTTCAAGCCTCCGACTCACGAGCGCGTGCCCGATCCGCGCCCGATGCGGCGGTCAACATCGGCCAGCAGTGGCCCGCCCCGCCATTTGACTCGGTCGTCTGCCGCTCCACCGCCAGCAGGCGCTAAGCTCGTCCGCCCTGACTCAACCGCATTCCTCAGGTTAGACATCTGAGCCTTCCGTGGTAGCTCGGACGATCTGCACGGCGGCCTGGGCGGGAGTCAGGTTCGTAGTGTCGACGACCTCGGCCTCGGCATGTAGCCACGTGCGGGCCGCCTCGGCGTAGGGCTTGAGGTACTTGAGGCGGAACGGGGAGTGGACGGGGTGTTCCCCCTCGATACGCCCGCGGAGGGTGTCTTCGTCAGCGTGGAGAACGAAGTGCCTTACCGGGATGGCATGTTGGGCAAGGCCTGTGCTGATTTCGCGCCAGTACTGCTCGACCAGGACGGTCATGGGCATCACCAGAGTGCCGCCGGTGTAGTCGAGCACGCGGCGGGCGGTCTCGACGACGAGTTGCCGCCATGGCGGCCAGTGCTGGAAGTTGTCCGTGGCGGGTAGCCCGGGTGTGATGTCCATGAGTGTCTCGCCGACCTTCTCGGCGTCGAACACCCGTGAATCCGGTATCAGATGCTGCACGAGCGCGCTGGTCGTCGTCTTGCCCACGCCGTGGGTGCCGTTGAGCCATACGATCACGGGACACGGTAACGCGCTTGAGCAACCGGATAACGTGCAGGACTTGTGAGCGACACGTCAGGCATCGAGGTGGCAAGAGCCGGCAGCTCGCCTCTGCATCCCTCGGCGGAGAGCGGAGCCCTTGGAGATGGCGTCAAGATCAGGCCGTCTCCAGGCTGTCTGAGGTGAACTAGCAGTGACCACCGATGACCGTCTATGACCTCTTCAAGCCCAGGTCACAGGGCGTCTCCTCCAGTTTGATCGACTACGCCCATCGCCGAGATCAATACAACGCCAAGTGATGACGCTTACTCCTGCGGCGGGGGAGTGAGCCAGGCCAGGGGTTGTCCGCTGAGGGCGGCGTCGGCAAGGCGGTGGGCGCTGGCGGTCTTCAGAGCCGCTCGTGAGCTGTCGATCCAGCGCTGCACGTTGTCGATGCCCTGGTGGCGGTACTCGACGGCTTGGACGAGGCACTCCAGTTTGTCGGCGTCACGGGCGACGACAGCTTCGAGTGTCTCGCCAGCTTCGTACTCGGCGACTGCGGCGGTGATGACGTCGGCGACGGCTGGGGGACAGTCGGCGACCTGGTCGGCGGTGACGGCGGTGTTGGGTACGGCGGTGAGGTAGCGCTTGGCGATGTGTGGGATGTCGGTGATTCGGGTTTCCTGGGTGTCGTGCAGGGCGCAGAGCATTGACACTCGGGCTGGGTCGGCGCCCTCCATGGCGGCGAGCATCATTCCGATGAGCGCTGTTCGGAAGGAGTGCTCGGCGATGGATTCGGGTTGCTTGACGCCGGCGAACCACCAGCCGGTGCGGGCGGCGCGTTTGAGGACGCCGGCTTCGAAGATGAAGTTCATCGCTCCGGCGGCGTCGTGGTCGTCGGTCATCTGCCCGTCCCTGTGCCGGTGAGTCCGTCCGCCCGCAGGCTGTAGACGATAGAGGTTAGTTCCTGCCGCGACTGCGCGGAGATCCGGTCACTGTCCAGGAGAGGGACACTGCGGTCGAGGAGCGCCCGAGGGTCAGGCGCGTGCCCCCGCTGTGGCGGCCAGGTCGACGATCCGGTCGCTCCAGCGGTCCAGCAGGGTCTGGTCGTGGGTGATGACCAGGACACCGGCGCGCTGGGTCCGCTGGTAGTCGCGGATGACGGCGGCGACGTGCGCCTGGGTCGAGGCGTCGAGCATCGCGGTGGCCTCGTCGCAGAGCAGGTAGTCGGGGCGGTGTACGAGGGCCCGGGCCAGGCAGGCGCGTTGCAGTTGCCCGTCGGACACCGCGTGGGGGCGCCGGCTGCGCAGATCCGCGGTGAGGCCGACGAGGTCGGCGAGTTCGGCCACCCGTTCCCGGACCGCCGACTCGGGCGTCCGGGTGGCGCGTAGCGGTTCGGCGATCAGATCGATGAGGCTCAGTCGAGAATCGGCGGCGGCGCGCGGGCTCTGGAAGAGGGCGGCGACGCGGGTCCGCAGGGCGACCGGAACGGCATACCGGACGGCGTCGACAGCGGTGCCGTCGATGCTGACCCGGCCCTGATCGGGGCGGTGCAGCAGGGCCAGGACCCGGACCAGTGTCGACTTTCCGCAGCCGGACGGCCCGCGCAGCCCGACCGTCTCTCCGCGGCCGATCCGCAGTGTGACGCCGTCGAGGACGACCTGGCGGCCGTACCCGACGCTCACCTCGTCGGCGAGCAGGTGTTGCGCGCTGGTCACGTGGTGGCTCCGGTGGGGATCGGGTGGTGGCAGGCCACAGTGCCGCCACCGGTGAGCGGGGTCGACAGTGGTCGGTCCGCGCAGGTGTCGGTGCGGCGTGGGCAGCGGGGCGCGAATGCGCACCCGGGGGGCAGCGCGGTGAGCATGGGCGGGTCGCCCGGCACCGGCCGGAAGGCCCGGTCCGGCAGGGCGTCGAGCAGCGCCGAGGCGTACGGGTGGGCCGGCGCGGTGAAGAGCTGGTCGGTGTCGCGGTGTTCCACGATGCGACTGGCGTACATCACGGCGACGGTGTCGGCGACCCGGCGTGCGGCGGCCAGGTCATGCGTGATGAGCACGACGGCCGCGCCGTTCTCGCAGCGACGGCGCAGCAGGTCGAGGGTGTGGTCCACCAGCGGCCGGTCCAGGCCGGTGGTGGGCTCGTCGGCGATGAGCAGCGACGGGTCGGGCGCCAGCGCGAGCGCGGTGACCAGACGCTGTGCCATGCCACCGGACAGCTCGTGCGGGTAACGGTCCAGGTCCGCCGGGTCGAGCCCGACATCGACAGCGAGTTGGTCGGCGTCGGCGCGGTCGCGGCCGTGCGCCCGCAGCGTCTCGGCGAGCAGTCGCCGTCCGGTGCGGACCGGGTTCAGGGCGGTGGCCGGGCTCTGCGGGACCAACCCGACGCGGCGCCCGCGTACCCTGCGGGCCAGCTGGCGTTGGCCGCAGGTGACCAGGTCGACCGGGTCGGCGCCGGGGTGGTGCAGCACGGCGTGACCGGTGGTCGTGGCGTTGCCCGGCAGGAGGCCGAGCAGGGCGTGGGCCAGGACGGACTTGCCGCAGCCGGACTCGCCCACGACGGCCAGCAGTTCGCCGGCCCGGACGGTGAGGCTGAGTTCGCTGACGGCACGCACGCGCGCGTCGCGGAGCCGGAACTCGACGCCGAGGCCGTCCACGGCGAGCAGCGGCCGAGTCACCACGGTGCGGGAAGGCACCGAAGCGGAAACGGATTCGGTGGTGGTCACAGGTGCAGCTCCGCTCGGACCCGGGGATCGAGGCGGTCGCGCCAGCGGGCGGCGAGGACCGCGATGGCGAGGGTGACGACGACGATGACCCCGCCCGGTGCCAGGCTGGCCCACCAGGCGCCGGTCAACAGCGACCCCTGCCCGTCGTTGATCATGTTGCCCAGCGAGGCGAGGTGCGGCGGCAGACCCAGACCGAGGAACGACAGGGCGGTCTCGTGCCACACCGCGTGCGGGATCATCAGGGTGGTCGCCAAAGCCAGCCGGGGCAGGACGTGCGGCAGCAGGTGCCGGGTGAGGACCCGGAGCCGGCCGGCTCCGCCGCTGATGGCGGCGTCGATGAACGGTCGGGTCCGAAGGCTCAACAGCTCGGATCGGACGATGCGGGCGGTGGAGAGCCAGTGGGTGAGCCCGACGGAGGCGATCACGGCACCGAGGCTGGGACGCAGCATGGCGACGATGAAGATGCCCAGCAGCAGGTGCGGCATCGCGGCGATGGTGTCCACGATCCGCATCAGGATCCGGTCCACCCGGCCGCCGAGCGTGCCGGCGATCCCACCGACCACGCCGCCGAGGACGGTGGCGACGAGCGCGGCGACAGCGCCCACGAGCAGCGAGACCCGCAGCCCGTAGACGGCGCGGTGCGCCACGTCGCGGCCCAGGTCGTCGGTGCCGGCGAGGTGGCTCCAGGACGGTGCCAACCGGGTCTGGTCCAGCGCGACAGCGCTCTGGTCCAGCGGCCAGACCAGCGGAGCGAGCAGCGAGCCGGCGATGGCCACGAGCAGGACCAGGCCGGCCGTGACGGCACCGGCCCGACCGGGCCGCAGCCGCAGCCGCGACCGGGCGACCTGGAGCAGCGGCGGTCGGGCAGCGAGGTCAGCCATCGAGTCGTACCCTCGGGTCGGCGGCGGCGTAGGCGAGGTCGGTCGCGAGGTTCGCGGCCAGCACCACAGCTGTGGTGACCAGAGTGATGGCCGCCAGCAGCGGGAAGTCGCTGCCCAGTGCGGCGGCGACAGTGACGGCGCCGAGGCCCGGCAGCGAGAAGACCGTCTCGACCAGCACCGCCCCGCCGACCAGCTCGGGCAGGTGGGTGCCGACCAGGGTGAGGAACGGCAGCAGCGCGGTCCGCAGCGCGTGCCCGAACAGCACCGTCCGACCGGGCAACCCGCGTGCCCGCGCCGCGAGCACGTGGTCGTCGCGCATGCTCTCCGCTACCGCGTCCCGGACGAACAGCACGAACCACGGCGCCTGCGACACGGCCAACACCGCGACCGGCAGGATCAGGTGGTGCGCCACATCGGGCCAGGACGTGCTGGTCGCTGTGACGTCGGTGAGCCCGCCCGCCGGCAACCAGCCCAGGGCCAGCGCGAACACGGCGATCGCGGCCAGGCCCAGCCAGAAGACCGGCATCGACTGCACCGCGTACGCGGCCGCCCGCAACGCGCGGTCGAACAACCCACCCCGCCGGTACGCCGCCAGCGCGCCCAGCAGGAGGCTCGCGACCAGGACCAGGGCGAGGGACACACCGATCAGGAGCAGCGTCCAACCGGCCCGGGCGGCGAGCACCGAGGCGACCGGCTCGTGGCGGCTGGTCGACCAACCCAGGTCGCCCTGGACCAGGTTGCTGATCCAGCGCAGGTACTGCACCGGCAGGGGGTCGTCGACGCCCCAGTTGGCGCGCAGTTGGGCCAGGTTCTCTTCGCTGGCGGTGAAGGCCGCCGCACCCGCGTACTGCTTCGCGGGGTCGACCGGCGAGGCGGCACCGAGGGCGAACATTCCGACGCTGGTAGCGGCGAGCACCGGCACGGCGACGAGGAGCCGCCGCCGGACCACCGCACCGGCCCCGGCCAGTCGACCGGAGCGGGTCACGACCGCGTCCAGGTGTCGATGTTCCACCAGAGGCTGTTCGCCACGCCGTGCTCGTGCGCCTCGACCCGCGGCACCACGCCCTGAACCGAGGACTTCAGCACGTAGGTGTGCCGCAGGTAGGTGAGGAACAACCACGGTACGTCGGCGGCCAACTGCTTCTGGAACTGCGCGTACGCGGCCTTGCGGAGGGCGGGGTCGATCTGGTCGCGGCCCTCCTGCAGGGCCCGGTCGGTCACCTCGGAGCGGTACGAGCCGGGGTTGAAGTAGCCCTGCCCCGCGAACCGCGAGCCGAACAGCTTGTACGAGACGAAGTCCGGGTCGTACGGGGTGCCGTAGCCCATCAGCAGGGCGTCGGACTTCATCCGCGGGTCGATGGCGTCCCAGGTCAGCCCCGCCGGAGTGACCTCGATGCCGACCTTCTTCGCGTCGGCGGTGACGGCGAGGGCCAGGTCCTTGCGCAGCGTGTCGCTCGCCGGGTACATCAGCGTGAACCGGGCCGGTCGGCCGTCCTTGACGCGTACCCCGCCGGGACCCTGGGTCCAGCCGGCCGCGTCGAGCAGCCCTTCGGCCGCTCTCGGGTCGGCGGTCGGCTTGCCGATGATCGACGGGTCGGCGAACTCGGAGGTCGGCGGAATCGGGCCGAACGCCGGTTCGCCGGCGCCACCGAGGAGCCCGGTCACCATCGCGGCCCGGTCGACGGCCAGGTTGAGCGCCCGGCGGACCGCCGGGTCGGCGAGGACCGGGTTGCCCGTCGGCAGCATCACGCCCCGGTAGTCGGCGGTCGGCACCCGCTGCACCCGGAACGTGGTGTCGGCGTCGAAACCGGAGGCCAGCTTCGGCGGCAACTCGGCGGCGTCGAACTCGCCGGCGCGCATCCGCTGGGCGCGGACGTTGTCGTCGGCGACGAACGCGACCACTACCCGGTTGTTCTTCGGCCGCCCACCGAAGTAGCGCTCGTTGGCGGTGAGCACCAGGCGGTCGCCCGGCGTCCAGGAGTCGATCCGGTACGGCCCGGTCCCGATCGGCTTGCGGTTGAACCCGGCGGTGTTGATGTCCTGCCCGCTGAGCAGTTTGGCCGGCACGATGCCGAGGGTGAGCCGCTGCACGAACGGCGCGTACGGGTAGCGCAGCCGGAACACCACAGTGGCCGCGTCGGGTGCGGTCACCGACTCCACCATGTCCAGGTCGGAGCGGAGCGTCGAGTCGACAGTCGGATCCAGCACGGCCTGGTACGTGAAGACGACGTCCTGGGCGGTCAGCGCGGTGCCGTCGTGGAACTGCACGCCGTCGCGGAGCTTCGCGGTCACCGTGCGTCCATCGGGGGACAGCTCCGGCAACGCCGTGGCCAGACCGGCGACGAGGCGGTTGTCGTCGTCCCGGCTGACGAGGCCGTCGAAGATCAGCGAGGCGCCGTCGACGCCGTAGTTGAGCACCGGGTTCAACGCGTCCGGCTCGTCGGAGGTGGCGACGACAAGCGTCGCGCCGCCGGATGAGCCGTCGGGATCGGCTGGGGCCGAGCATCCGACGAGGACGAGCATCCCCGCCGCCGCGGTCGACGCCACGAGGCGTCGGAAGGTCGGACGCATCCGGGTCACAGAAGGCTCCTGTGGTGTGGGGAGGATCGTTTGTCGGGTGGGCGCGGCGCCGCAACCGTTGATCATCACGGTGGCACAGTTGCCAGTCATTTGCAATTACCAGAGTTATGCATCATGTGGTTGATCAGGAGTCGTCCGTCGGTGGTGACGGTCACCAGTGACCGGCTAGGGTTCCGGGATGTTCCGCGCCGTCGTGTTGATCGCTGCTGTGGTGCTCGCCGCGGATCAGCTCACCAAGTACTGGGCCGAGTCCGCGCTCTCCGGCGGGCAGACCATCACCGTTGTCGGTGACCTGCTGCAACTGCGACTCCTGTACAACCCGGGCGCCGCCTTCTCGATCGGCTCCGCGTACACCTGGATGTTCGCGGTGTTCGCGGCGGCGGCGGTGGTCGCGGTGACGGTCGTCGCGTGGCGGGTCACCTCGCGCGCCTGGGCGGTGGCGTTGGGCCTGGTGCTCGGCGGCGCGACGACGCACCTGCTGGACCGCCTCTTCCGGGAGCCGGGGTTCGCTCGCGGGCACGTGGTGGACTTCATCGACTACGCCGGGTTCTTCGTCGGCAACGTCGCCGACATCGCCCTGGTGGTCGGCGTGGGCATCGTCATGCTGCTCAACGTGCGCGGCGTTCCGCTGCGCGCGACGGCGGGCGAGACCCGCAGCGACGAGCAGGTGGTGTCGTCAGGCTCCTGAGCCGCCCGCCGGGCTGACTGGGACGACTTCGTCGTCTGGGCTGACTGGGACGACTTCGTCGTCTGGGCTGACTGGGACGACTTCGTCGTCTGGGCCGATCAGGACGACCTCCAGTCGGCGCGGGCCGTGCACTCCCTCGACACGGTTGAGCTCGATGTCGCTGGTGGCGGACGGGCCGGAGATCCAGGTCAGCGGGGCGCGCGGGTCCAGTCGGGTGAGCGCCTCCGGCAGCAGACCGACCACCTGGTCGGTGCGGACGACGCAGATGTGCCGGTCGGGCACCAGGGTGAGAGCGCGTCGACCCTGCGCCGGGCCGGCGTCGAGGATGATGGTGCCCGTGTCGGCGACCACGACGGCGCAGCCGGTCAGGACCGCGTCCAGGTCGTCGAGCGCGGCCGGTGACAGCGGGGGCGCGTCGCGGTGCAGCTCCCCGGCGTAGCCGGCCAGCCAGGCGGCGGGGACGTCGGTGGGGACGGCGAGCCGGTCGACGTCGCTGAGCAGCCGGGGTAGGGCGTCGATGCCACGGTGGACGACCGCCCGGTAGTCCTCCAGGCGATCGACCAGGGTCTCGATCACGTCGGAGCGGTCGTCGACCCGGCGGTACCCGCGGGGCACCTGCACCGGCGGCGGGTTGTCGGCCAGGGCCGTTCGGAGCCGCGCCAGGATCTCGTCACGTGCGCTCACTGCTTACCCCACCATTCCCGGAAGGTCTGCGGCGCGGGCAGCGGCAGATCGCGCGACCGGGTCCACGCCGAGGCGGGCCAGGGCAGTCGCCGCAGCGTCCGAGCGCCGGTGCGCCGCTCACGGTACGCCCCGAGTGGCCCCGCGCCGGCCCGGGCCAGGCGCAGGGCGGCGGCCCACCGTCGAGGGCTGCGCATCACCCAGGACAGGACGCGCATGGTGGCCCGTTCGACGGGCGGGTGCGGTGCCTGCTGGCGGAGGTGGACCAGGATCTCCGGAATGTTGATCTTCACGGGGCAGACGTCGTAGCAGGCGCCGCAGAGGGTCGACGCGTACGGCAGCGAGGCGTTGTCGGCCACGCCGGTCAGCTGCGGCGACAGGATCGCCCCGATCGGCCCCGGGTACACCGAGCCGTACGCGTGCCCGCCGGCCCGCTCGTACACCGGGCAGACGTTGAGACACGCGGAGCAGCGGATGCACGACAACGCCGGCCGCCCGACCGGGTCGGCGAGCACCGCGGACCGGCCATTGTCGACGAGCACGACGTGCACGTCCTGCGGGCCGTCGCCGGGGGTGACCCCGGTCCACATCGAGGTGTACGGGTTCATCCGCTCGCCGGTCGAGGATCGCGGCAGCAGCTGCAGGAAGACTTCCAGGTCGGTGAAGGTCGGCAGCAGCTTCTCGACGCCGACGACGCTGATCAGCGTCTCGGGGAGGGTGAGGCACATGCGGCCGTTGCCCTCGGACTCCACCACCACGAGCGTGCCGGTGTCGGCGACGGCGAAGTTGGCGCCGGAGACGGCGACCCGGGCCGAGAGGAAACGCCGCCGCAGGTGGGCGCGGGCCGCCTCGGCCAGCGCGGCGGGTTCGTCGCTCAGGTCGGCCGGCGCGTCGGCCATGCGACGCTGGAAGATCTCCCGGATCTGGGCCCGGTTGTAGTGGATCGCCGGCACCAGGATGTGCGAGGGGGTGTCGTCGCCGAGCTGCACGATCAGTTCCGCCAGGTCGGTCTCGTACGCGGCGATCCCGGCGGCCTCCAGCGCCTCGTTGAGCTCGATCTCCTGGGTTGCCATCGACTTGACCTTCACGACCTCGTCGGCCCCGGTGGCCCGGGTCAACGCGACAACGATCCGGCATGCCTCGGCCGCGTCGCGGGCCCAGTGCACTGTGGCGCCGGCAGCGGTGGCGGACGCCTCGAACTGCTCCAGCAGCTCCGGCAGGCGACGTTGGACATCCGCCTTGATCGCCGAGCCGGCGTCGCGCAGGGCCTCCCAGTCGGGTACCTCGCCGACGACCCGGGCTCGCTTGGCCCGGATGGTGCGGGTGGCCCGGTGCAGGTTGGCCCGGAGTTGCGTGTCGGCGACGGCCGGCTTGGCGGCGGTGGGGAACGGCAGCGGCGTGCGGATCCGCCCGGTCCCGGTGGCGGGTGCTACCGGTGGGTTCATGAGGTGGCTCCCGTCTCGGCGAGAATCTCGGCGTAGTGCACGGCCCGTACGCCCGAGCGGTGGCGGTCGAGGCCACCGCCGATGTGCGCCAGGCAGGAGTTGTCGGCCGCGGCGAGCACCCGCGCGCCGGTGTCACGGACCCGGGCGCACTTGTCGGTGAGCATCGCGGTGGAGACGTCCGGGTTCTTCAGGGCGAACGTGCCGCCGAAACCGCAGCACTCCTCGGCGTCGCCCAGCTCGACCAGCTTGATCCCGCGCACCTGGCGCAGCAGGGCCAGCGGCCGGTCGCCGAGGCGCAACATGCGCAGGCCGTGGCAGGTCGGGTGGTAGGTGACCGTCTCCGGGAACTCGGCGCCGACGTCGGTGACGCCGAGAACGTCGACGAGCAACTCGGACAGCTCGTACGTGCGGGCGGCCACCGAGGTGGCGGGTGGGTGCAGGTGCGGGTACTGGTCGCGGATCATCGCGGTGCACGACCCGGACGGCGCGACGATGGCGTCGTAGGAGTCGAAGACGTCGACGTAGTTGCGCACCATCGGCAGGGCTTCGGCCCGGTAACCCGTGTTGGCGTGCATCTGCCCGCAGCAGGTCTGGTCGGCGGGGAAGTCGACGGTGTGGCCGAGTCGCCGCAGGATGCGGGTGACCGCGATGCCGGTGGCCGGGAACGCGAGGTCGTTGACGCAGGTGATGAAGAGGGCGATGCGCATGGCGGCTCCTCGGAGGTGTGGGGGTGGGTCACGCCGAGTCGCGCGGTGTTCCGGGGGTGGGGAGCTGGTCGAAGGCGGGCAGGTGACGTTCCCGGGCGGCGCTGAGGTGGGCGCGCATCGCCTCGGTAGCGGCTGCCGCGTCGCCGGCGACGATGGCGGCGGCGATGCGCTGGTGTTCGGTGTTGGTGTCCGGTGCCCCGGCGATCGGGAAGTACAGCCGGTGCAGGTGCAGGTGTGAGTGCAGCCGGGTGACGGTGTCCCGCAGCAGAGGGCTGCCGGAGACCTCGGCGATCAGGTCGTGGAACTTCGCGTCCAGCGCGGTGAAGGCGGCGTGTCGGCGATAGCCGTCGCCGGCCTCCACGTCGATGCTTGCCGCCGCCTCGGCGCTGATCCGTTGGCGGGCCTCGGCGGAGGCGTGCGTGGCGGCCCGTCCGGCGGTGGCGCCCTCCAGCAGTTGGCGGACGTCGAACAGGTCGTCGAACTCGGCGCGGCTCAGCAGCGGCGTGGTGGTGTAGCCGGAGAGCGGGCGTTTACGGACCAGGCCGTCGGCCTCCAGCCGGGCGAGGGCCTCGCGGACCGGGGTGGGGGAGACGTCCAGCTCCCGGGCCAGCGCGTCGATGTTGACGCGCTCGCCGGGCGGAAGGATGTGGTCCATGACCAGCGTCTTTATCGACTCGTAGACGTCCTCGGTGAGGGTGAGTCGACGGGCGGGACGGAGTCGACCCTCGCGAGGTTCCTGCTGGGCCATCTCGTCTCCTCAGCGACCCCTTGACTGTGCCGGTGTGAGCGAGTACACACGAGCGAAGCAACATCCTATAGGAAATTGGGCGTTTGGCGACCCATCGCTGGAGGTTGGTTCGTGAGACTCATTCGCGTCGGGCCCGTGGGGCGGGAACGTCCCGTGCTGTACGTCGATGGGCGGCACTTCGACCTCTCGTCGCTCACCGCCGACATCGACGGCGAGTTCCTCGCCGGTGACGGCATCCGGCGGGTCCGCGAGGCCACCGACCTGCCCGAGATCGACGTCACCGGTCAGCGGGTCGGCGCACCGATCGCCCGACCCGGGGTGGTGCTCTGCGTGGGGCAGAACTACGCCGCGCACGCCGCCGAGTCGGGTGCCGCGCCGCCGACCGACCCGATCATCTTCTACAAGGCGCCCAACACCGTCGTCGGCCCGTACGACGAGGTCCTGATCCCGCGCGGATCGACGAAGACCGACTGGGAGGTGGAGTTGGCGGTGGTGATCGGCCGGACGGCCCGCTACCTCGCCTCGCCGGCCGACGCCCTCGGGCACATCGCCGGGTACGTGCTCTCCAACGACGTCTCCGAGCGGGACTTCCAACTCGCGGTCTCCGGCGGCCAGTGGTCGAAGGGCAAGTCCTGCGAGACGTTCCAACCGCTCGGCCCGTGGCTGGTCACCGCCGACGAGATCGGCGACCCGCAGGCGCTGCGGCTGCGCTCCTGGGTCAACGGCGAGCCCCGCCAGGACTCCAGCACCAAGGACATGATCTTCGACGTGGCGTACCTGGTCTGGCACCTGTCCCAGTACACCGTTTTGGACCCGGGCGACGTCATCAACACGGGCACCCCGCAGGGGGTGGCGCTCTCCGGCCGATTCCCGTACCTGTCCGTCGGCGATGTGATGGAGGTCGAGATCGACGGCCTCGGTCGGCAGCGCAACACGCTCCGGGACGCCTGATGCGGTGTGACGGTCTCGTGGCGGTGGTGACCGGAGGTGGATCGGGGATCGGCCTTGCCTGCGTGCGGGCGTTCGCCGCCGCCGGCGCCCGCGTGGGTGTCCTGGACCTGGACCTGGCCGGGCTGCCGGAGGATCCTGGCGTACTCGGCGTCCGGGCGGACGTGGCCGACCGGTCCTCCCTCAGCGCGGCCGTCGCCTCGGTCGCGGAGGCGTTCGGCGGCATCGACATCCTGGTGAACAACGCCGGCATCTCGGCAGTGGGCACGGTGGAGGAGGACGACGACGAGCAGTGGAGCCGGGTACTCGACGTCAACGTCTCCGGCGTGGCCCGAACCAGCGCCGTCGCCCTGCCGTACCTGCGCCGGTCGTCGTCAGCGGCGATCGTCAACATCTCCTCGATCGCGGCGACCGTCGGCCTGCCCCGACGCGCCCTGTACTCGGCGTCGAAGGGTGCCGTGCACGCCCTCACCCTCGCCATGGCCGCCGACCTGGTGACTGAGGGCGTGCGGGTCAACTGTGTCGCCCCCGGCACCGTCGACACGCCCTGGGTGGCCCGCCTGCTCGCCGGCGCGGCCGACCCGACGGCCGAGAAGCGGCAGCTGGCGTCCCGGCAGCCGACCGGCCGCCTGGTGACAGCCGACGAGGTGGCCGCCGCCGTCGTCTACCTCGCCTCGCCCGCGACCGGGTCGGTGACGGGTTCGACGCTGCCGGTGGACGGCGGTATGTCCGGCCTGCGCCTGCCCGCCCCGGTCCCGCCCGCGGCCGGTACCGCCGAACGGGGCGCGTGACATGATTGCGCCATGGGGAAACAGCAGGACGTCGGCGAGGCCGACAGTCACAGCGGGTCCGGCACCACCGCCCACCGTCCGATCGGTGGCAGCGCTGACGCTCGGCTCGCCCTCGCCCAAGACCCCACAACGCCACAAATGACCCTTATCGACCTGGCGTCCGACCCATCGGAGCTGGTCCGCAAGGCGGTCGCCTCCCGGGCCGACGCACCAGCGCAGGCCCTGCGACCGCTCACCCGCGACCATGATCGTCAGGTCCGGGAGGCCGTGGCGCGGAACCCCTCCACCTCGATCGCCAACCTCATGCGCCTGGTGAAGGACGCCGATCGGTGGGTCCGCTGGGCGGTCGCCGGCAATCCGGCCTGTGACGAGTCCATCCGCCGGGTCATGGTGGAAACCTCGGACAAGGAGCTTCGCGGTCTCCTCGCGGAGAGCCGTGAGCTGGAGCCGGAACTGGCCGCCAAGCTGATCGACGACGTGTCACCCGAGGTACGGGAACGACTCGCCACGCACACCCACGACCCCGACGTGATCACCGCCTTGCTGGCCGATCGCACCGCACGCGTACGCAAGGGGGTTGCCCGCAACCCGCGGACCACCGCCAAGCAGCGCAGCGCGCTCGCAGCGGACCCGGTGGTCGACGTCCGTGCCGCGCTGGTGCGGGCCGTCGAACTGGACGAGGCGGACCTGGCCCGCCTGGTCGACGACCGCGCGGTGCAGGTCCGACTGGCGATGGCGACGTCCGAGTTCGTTCCGCCGCACATCCGGCAGGCGCTCAGCCGCGATGCCGACGAGATGGTGGCAAGCGCGGCACGGGACTACCGCCCCGGCGCCGGCAACGCCTCCGCCGTGCGGGCGCCCCGCATCGCGCACCGGCCCTCCGCCGGCGCGGGCCGACGGGGTGGCGGCACCGCCCAGTAGGACCCCTCGCTCCGCTGAGCCTGATTCCAGCACCACTCACCACCTCGATCAGACCCGAGTGATGAGTTGTCGCGTCCGCGCCCGTCATACCTAGGACAGGACATGACGAGGCGGAAGGATGACGCGATGAGTGCGGACACGCGGCTGGAGGAGCTGGGCGTGAGCGGTCTGAGCGAGGTCGACGAGCCGGCGTTCTCGGGGCTGGCGCAGCGGCACCGGCGGGAACTGCACGTGCACTGCTACCGGATGCTCGGATCGTTCGAGGACGCCGAGGACACCGTGCAGGAGACGTTCCTGCGTGCCTGGCGGCGGCGGGAGACGTTCGAGGGGCGGTCGACGTTCCGGGCCTGGCTGTACCGGATCGCCACCAACGCCTGCCTCGACCTGCTCGCCAAGCGCCGCCCGCAGCCGGCGACCGGCGGCGAGGTGCTGTGGTTGCAGCCCTACCCGGACCGGCTGCTCGACGAGCTGCCCGCGGGCGACGCGGACGAGCCGGAGACCGTCGCCGTGGCGCGGGAGACGATCGAGCTGGCGTACCTGGTCGCGGTCCAGCATCTCGCGCCGCGTCCGCGGGCCGTGCTGATCCTGCGGGACGTGCTCGGCTGGCCGGCGAAGGACGTCGCGGACCTGCTCGGCGACTCGGTCAACTCGGTCAACAGTGCCTTGCAGCGGGCTCGCGCCGGCATGCGGGAGCACCTGCCCGCCGAGCGGCAGGACTGGACCGGCGGCGAGGAGGACGCCGGCACGCGCGAGCTGGTGCGCCGCTTCACCGACGCCAGTGTGGCCACGAACGTCGACGTGCTCGCTGGCATGCTGCGCGACGACGTCCGCTGCTCGATGCCGCCCACGCCGGGCCTGCACGTCGGCCGAGACGCGGTGGTGAACAGTTGGGTCGAGGATGGCTTCGACGGCATGACGGGCCTGCGCGGGGTTCCCACCTCGGTGAACCGTCAGCCCGCCGTCGCCTTCTACCACTGGCGGAAGCAGGAGGGCGCGTACCTGCCGCTGACGATCGACGTCCTGCGCGTCACCGGCGGCAGAATCACCGAGATATTCACCTTCCACGACGACCAGTTCCCGCGGCTCGGGCTGCCGGAGCGCCTGCCGGCGGACGGCACGGAGTAGTCCGGTGTGGACGATCACGCTGCGCGGTGGCGCGCGTGCTGCGGTGGTCACGGCGGAGTGGTACGACGCGTTCGGTGTCGTCACCAGTGGGCGGGTCCAGCTGGAGCTGCGCGACGGAGAGCCCGGGCCGGTCCTCGGACGCGATGCCGGGTTCTGGTTGCGCGGCACCGGCGTCCGCGCGCTGCGCAACCCCGGCCGTCGTACGGCGAGAGTGCGTGTCTTCACGCCCGGTGCCGTCACACGCCAGTCGACACATCCCGTACGCCAGGCTCCAGATGAGGGAGACGACATGACCAGCACGAAGGACATCGAGATCGTCGCCGGCCCGGCATCGGACCGACCCAGCCACAACCACCGGTTCGGCGGGCTCGCCGGTACCGGCTTGGTAGCCACGCTCGCGGCGGTGATGAGCACCACCCTCGCCGCCGCACTGGCACGGGCCGCTGGCGTCTAACGCGGCCACCTAACCGCCCTCCTCGGGCTGCACCTCGTCGCCGCGGCGGTCCCCATGAGCCGGCCCTCCTGTGGCTACGTGATCCATGGCCCGCTCATCGGCTGGTCGTCGGACCGCCATCCGTGCTTCGGTCGGGTAGAGCGGTCTGCTCCCACAGCGACTTCATCTCGTCGAAGGCCTGCTCCATCAGCTGCACCATCGCCTGCCGGGCCCGTTCCCCGTCGCGCCGCTGGATCGCCTGGGCGACGTCGGCGTGCATCTGGAGAGCCTGCTCGTGCGGGTGGTGCGGCATGAGGTGGTGCTTGTGCCGGCCGGTGAGCACCTCCGCGACCAGCTCCTGGAGCCGGACGAACATCTCGTTGCCGGAGGCGAGCAGGACGCGCCGGTGAAACTCGATGTCGAGGTGCAGGAACCGCTCCTCGTCGCCGGCCTCGCCGGCGGCCCACATCTTCGCCGCCAGCCCGACGAGGTCGCTCGCCTCGTCACGGCCGATCCGGCTGGCGGCCAGGTAGGCCGCGTGCGGCTCGACGGCGGTGCGCAGCTCGGTGATCGAGCGGAGCTGGGCGATCCGGCCGGCCGAGGCGAGACGCCAACGGATCACCTGCGGGTCGAAGACGTTCCACGCGCTCGCGGGTCGGATCATCACCCCTACCCGTCGGCGCGCCTCGATGAATCCGATCGAGGCCAGCACCCGTAGCACCTCGCGGACGACCGAGCGGGACACGGCGTACCGGTCGACCAGCTCGTCGATGTTGAGGACCGATCCGGGTGCCAGCTCGCCGCCACAGATGGCCGTGCCGAGGTGTTCGAGGACGCGCGCGTGCAGCCCGGAGTCGGCGGGGCGGGCCGGAGCGGCTGCAACCTCTGGTGAGGACGGTTCCACTCAAAGATCATATCATTTGGATCTACCTCTTGAGGTAATCAGCTTTTTCGGCCTAGCATCCGGATGTTAAGCGGATGTAACGCCGAGGTAGCGGCTCTCTCGGGGGCGGCGGCCACGACAGAAGGAGAGACAAGCGTGCGACGTCGATCGATAATCGGCACTTCTCTGGCTGTGGTCGCCGCCATGAGCCTGACCGCCTGCGGCGGCGACGACGGCGGCGAGGGCTCGAAGACCGTTCGCGTGACACTGGTCAACCACGTGTGGACAGAGAACATCAAGAAGGTCCTGCCGGAGTTCGAGAAGCAGTCCGGCCTCACTGTCGAAGTCACCCAGCTCGGTGAGGACCAGCTCTCCGACCAGTACAACGTCAAGCTGAACGCCGGGTCCGACGACCTCGACGTGATGATGTACCGGCCCCTTCAGGAGGGAAAGCTGTTCGGCAAGAACAAGTACCTCGCCGACCTGAGCGAGAAGGTCAAGTCCGACAGCGCCTTCGAGTTCGCTGACTTCCAGGCCGGGCCCGTGCAGGCGACGACCTATGAGGGCAAGGTCGTCGGGTTGCCGATCATCACCGAGCAGGAGGTCCTCTACTACCGCAAGGACCTGCTGACGAAGTCCGGCTTCACAGCGCCGCCCAAGACCCTCGACGAGCTCAAGGCGCAGGCCGCGAAGATCGAGGCCGACAACCCGGGCGTCGCCGGCTTCGTCGCTCGTACCGGCAAGGCCGCCGCGGTCACCCAGTTCTCCAGCTTCCTCTTCAGCTTCGGCGGCGACTTCGTGGACGCCAGCGGGAAGGCCACCGTCAACACCGAGCAGGCCAAGCAGGCGTACGCCTACTACGGCGGACTGCTCAGGGACCACGGCCCGGAGAACATCAGCACCGACATGAGCTGGTCGGAGGCGATGGCGATCTTCACGCAGGGCAAGGCCGCCTTCTACACCGAGGCCAACTCGCTCTACAAGAACGCCACCGACCCGACCAAGTCCAAGGTCGTCGACTCCGTCGGCTTCGCACCCTTCCCGGCCGGCCCGGCCGGATCGAAGCCGTACAACATCCCGTCCTGGGCGCTGGGCGTGAACGACAGCTCGGAGAACAAGGACAACGCCTGGAAGTTCATCCAGTGGGCCGCCGGCAAGGAGCAGGCGCTGGCGCAGCAGACGGCCGGCGTACCCGGTGCCCGTACCTCGGTCTGGGCGAACCCCGCGAGCACCGCGACCCTGCCGAAGGACCTGGCCGAGGCCAACACGGTCAGCACCGCCAACGGCGTCGGGCACGACCGTCCGCTGGTGGTCAAGGTGGCCCAGGCGCGGGAGATCGTCGGCCAGCCGATCGTGGACGCGATCACCGGCAAGGACGCCGCCAGTTCGGCGGACGCGGCGAACGCGGCGT
This sequence comes from Micromonospora sp. H61, assembly GCF_018070325.1. Lineage (GTDB taxonomy): Bacteria > Actinomycetota > Actinomycetes > Mycobacteriales > Micromonosporaceae > Micromonospora > Micromonospora salmantinae. The sequence goes on along the minus strand of NZ_JAGPXY010000006.1, from coordinate 61,088 downwards.
TCCAGAAGTTCCTCGACGACGAGGCGAAGTAACCCACGCGCCGGGCGGCGGGGCCGACCGGCTCCGCCGTCTCGCCGGGACCTGACCCCTCCAACCCGGAGATCTCAATGTCAGCCGTTCTCACCCCCCGTACCGATTCGCCCGAGGTCCCCGCGGCGTCAGTGGACACGACGTCGGCCTGGTCGCGTTGGGCCAACGAACACCGCAAGTGGCTCTTCGCGGCACCCGCCATGGCGTTCGTCGCCGTACTCATCATCTTTCCGGTGGCGTGGACCGGGTACCTGAGCCTGACCGACGCCGAGGGTTCGGTACGCGCCGAGTCCGAGTTCATCGGCTTCCAGAACTACCTCGACGTGCTCACCGACACCGACCGGTTCTGGCCGGCGGTCTGGCGCACGGTCCTCTTCACCGGCGTCGTGCTGTTCTTCGAGGTCATTCTCGGCATGGCGATCGCCCTGCTGCTGTGGCGGCCCTTCCGCGGTGAGAAGTGGGTCCGCGTCGCGATCCTCCTGCCGCTGGTGGCCACTCCGGTGGCGGTCGGCATGATGTGGCGCCTCATCTTCGACCCCAACATCGGGATGGCGAACCAGCTGCTCGGCTGGATCGGCATCGGCCCACAGCCCTGGCTGGCCGGCCAGAACTCGGCCCTGCCGACGACGATGTTCATCGACATCTGGCAGTGGACGCCGATGGTCGTGCTGATCCTGCTCGCCGGGCTGACCTCGCTCTCCGACGAACCCCAGGAGGCGGCTCGGATCGACGGCGCCAGCAGCTGGCAGCGGTTCCGGCACGTGACCCTCCCGCTGCTGATGCCCACGGTGATCGTCGCCATCCTGCTGCGCGGCATCGACGCGCTGAAGACGTTCGACATCCTCTACGCCACCAAGGGGCGCGGCGGCGGTTCCTTCCACGAGGTCGAGACCCTCAACGTGTACGCGTACGGGCTCAGCTTCGACTACAACGACTACGGCGTCTCGTCGACAGTCCTCATCATCTTCTTCCTGATCATCATCGGGGTGATGTGGGCCCTCACCTATCGCAAGAAGGGGCTGGGCCGATGAAGCCAAGCAAGCCGTACCGGGTGTTCCGCAACTCGGCTCTCGTCGTCGTGGTGTTCGCGCTGATGGCGCCGCTGCTCTGGATGATCGCCGCGTCTTTCAAGACCAACGTGGACATCTACGACACGGCCAAGGCGTTCGTCTTCTCGCCCAGCCTGAAGAACTACGAGACCGTTCTCCAGCAGGCGAACTACCTCGAGTTCATCGGCAACAGCCTCTGGGTGGCGTTCGCGGCCACCACGCTCTCGCTCCTGCTCGGGGTGCCCGCCGCGTACTCGATGAGCCGGTTCAGCATGAAGAAGTCCGCGCTCGTCGTGCTCATGGCCCGGGTCATCCCCGGCGTCTCGCTCCTGGTGCCCTGGTACTACGTCTTCTCGAACCTGAAGCTGGTCGGCGGCTTCACAGTGCTGATCCTGAGCCACATGTTCGTGTCGCTGCCGCTGATCGTCTACATCATGATGGGTTACTTCGACGGCCTGCCGACCGAGTTGGAAGAGGCCGCGCTGGTCGACGGGCTGACCCACATCGGCGCGTTCCGGCGGATCACCCTGCCGCTGTCGGTGCCCGGCGTCGCGACCGCCGGCATCCTCTCCTTCATCTTCTCCTGGAACAACTTCATGTTCGCCCTGGTGCTCTCCGGATCCGACACCAAGACGCTCCCGGTCGCGATCTTCGACTTCGTCGGCTACGCCAGCATCGACTGGGGCGGCCTGATGGCCGCGGCGACAGTGGTCACCCTGCCGATCATGCTGATCGCCCTGTTCGTGCAGAAGTACGTCGTCTCCGGCCTCACCGCCGGTGCCACGAAGGGCTGACCGGCACATGACGACGATCGCGAAGGTGGAGACGTTCCTGGTCGCACCGCGCTGGCTGTTCGTCCGGATCGAGACGGAGTCCGGCATCGTCGGCTGGGGCGAGGCGACCTGCGAGGGCCGGTCCGAGACCGTGCGCACGGCCGTCCACCAACTCAGCGAGCTGCTCACCGGCCGGGACGCGCTGCGTATCGAGGACCACTGGCAGGTGCTGACCAAGGGTTCCTTCTACCGGGGCGGCCCGATCCTGGCCAGCGCGGTGTCCGGTCTGGACCAGGCGCTCTGGGACATCGCCGGCAAGCACTACGGCGCCCCCGTGCACCAGCTCCTCGGTGGGCCGGTCCGGGACCGGATCCGGGTCTACGGCTGGATCGGTGGTGACGAGCCCGCCGAGATCCGCGACCAGATCAGCGCCCGGATCGAGGCGGGCCTGACCGCTGTGAAGATGAACGCGTCCGGGCCGATGGGCGCGCTCGCCTCGGTCGCCGACCTCGACGCGGTGGTGCAGCGGGTGGCAGTCGCCCGTGAGGTCCTCGGCGACGATCGCGACGTCGCTGTCGACTTCCACGGTCGGTTCACCCTCGCCAACGTCCGGAGGGTCGCCCCGCTGCTGGAGCCGTACCGGCCGTTCTTCCTGGAAGAACCGGTGGTGCCGGAGAACTCTCACCTGATCGGTGAGGTCGTCCGCTGCACCACCACCCCGGTCTCGACGGGGGAGCGGCTCTACAGCCGGCAGGAGTTCCTGCCCGTGTTGCAGGCCGGCATCGCCGTGGCCCAGCCGGATCTCGCGCACGCCGGCGGCATCACCGAGGTTCGCAAGATCGCGACGTTGGCCGAGGTGTACGACGTGCAGCTCGCCCCGCACTGCCCGCTCGGGCCGATCGCCCTCGCCGCCTGCCTCCAGGTCGGCTTCGCCACACCCAACTTCCTGATCCAGGAGCAGAGCATCGGCATCCACTACAACCAGGGCGCCGAGGTGCTCGACTACTGCCTCGACCAGACCCCGCTGACCTTTGTCGACGGGTACGTGCAGCGGTTGACAGCGCCCGGTCTCGGCATCGAGATCGACGAACACGCAGTGCGGACCGCTGACAAGCGTGGGCACGCCTGGCGCAGCCCGACCTGGCGGCACCCCGACGGCTCCTACGCGGAGTGGTGAGACCCCGACCGGCGAGAACGAAAGGCACCCCGTGAAGATCGTCGCAGCAGACATCATCGTGACCAGCCCCGACCGGAACTTCGTCACCCTCAAGATCACCACTGATGAGGGCATCACCGGTCTGGGCGACGCCACGCTCAACGGCCGCGAGCTCTCCGTCGCCTCGTACCTGCGCGACCACGTCGCCCCGCTGCTGATGGGACGGGACCCGCACCGGATCGAGGACACCTGGCAGTTCCTGTACCGCTCGGCGTACTGGCGGCGGGGCCCGGTCACCATGGCGGCCATCGCCGCGGTGGACGTCGCGCTCTGGGACATCTTGGCCAAGGCCGCCGGCATGCCGCTCTACCAACTGCTGGGCGGCGCGTCGCGCACCGGCATCATGGCGTACGGGCACGCGTCGGGGCGGGACATCCCCGAGCTGTTCGACTCGATCCGCCGCCACCTCGACGAGGGCTTCCGGTCGATCCGGGTGCAGACCGCGGTGCCGGGGATCAACGCGGTCTACGGTGTGGCCGCGCAACCCAGCGCCACCGGCCAGCGCTACGACTACGAGCCCGCGCAGCGCACCCCGCTGCCCGCCGAGGAGGACTGGGACACCCGCGCGTACCTGCGCCACCTGCCGTCGGTCTTCGAGGCGGTACGCGGCGAGTTCGGCCCGGAGTTGCCGCTGCTGCACGACGGTCACCACCGGATGACCCCGATCCAGGCCGCCAAGCTCGGCAAGGCTCTCGAACCGTACGACCTGTTCTGGCTGGAGGACTGCACCCCGGCCGAGAACCAGGAGGCGCTGCGGCTGGTCCGCCAGCACACCATCACCCCGCTGGCCATCGGTGAGGTCTTCAACACCGTCTGGGACTACCAGACCCTGATCCGGGAGCAGTTGATCGACTACGTCCGGTCCGCGGTCACCCACACCGGCGGCATCACCGCCATGCGCAAGCTGCTCGACTTCGCCGCCCAGTACCAGATCAAGTCCGGCATTCACGGTCCCACCGACATCTCCCCGGTGGGCATGGCCGCGGCGCTGCACCTGGACCTGGCCATCCACAACTTCGGGATCCAGGAGTACATGAAGCACACCCCGCTGGCCAACGAGGTGTTCCGGCAGTCGTTCACCTTCACCGACGGCTACCTGCACCCGGGCGACCAACCGGGGCTCGGGGTGGAACTCGACGAGGAGGCGGCGGCCCGGTTCCCGTACGAGCCGGCGTACCTGCCGTTCAACCGGCTCAAGGACGGCACGGTTCATGACTGGTGAACGGCGCGGCGCCCGGCCCACCCGGCATGTCGTGGTGATGGGCGTCTCCGGGGCCGGCAAGACCACTGTGGCGCGTGGGATCGGCGCGGCGACGGGGCTGACGTTCGCCGAGGCGGACGAGTTCCACTCCCCGCAGAACGTGGCGCGGATGCGCTCGGGCGTACCGCTGGACGACACCACCCGGTGGCCGTGGCTGCGGGACATCGCAGGGTGGATCGCCGATCGCGGCGCGGAGGGCCGCTCGACGGTGCTGGCCTGCTCGGCGTTGAAGCGGTCGTACCGGGACGTGCTGCGTCAGGGCCCGCTCCGGGTGGACTTCGTGCACCTGGACGGGCCGGCGGAGGTCATCCGAGCCCGATTGGCCCGGCGCGAGGGGCACTACATGCCGGCCAGTCTGCTGGAGTCGCAGCTCGCCACGCTGGAACCGGCCGAGCCGGACGAGTCGGTGCTCGTCCTCGATGTCTCGCTGCCCCCGGAAGCCCTGGTCGCGGCGGCCGTCAAGGGTCTCGGTCTGCCCGCTTCGGTGCCGGTGGGGGAGCGCCGGGACCGCGCGTCCGATCCCACTTCGGGGGCATGTTAGGTTAGCCTGCCCTAATGTAGTGGAGTCTGTCGCCGTGCCCTCATCGATCCGAGCATGACAGTCGCCGAGACCACCGGTGGCGTGGTGCTCCGTCGCGCGCTGCGTCGACAGCGCGCCCGGGTGGCCGCCGGCATCGCGCTGCTCTGCACCCACCAGGCCACCGAAGCCCTCGTCCCGGTCGCCATCGGCGTGATCATCGACCGTGCGGTGGCCACCGGGGACGTCAGCGCCCTGCTGCTCTCGCTGGCCGGCCTGGCCGCCCTGTTCACAGTGCTCGCCTTCGCCTACCGGGCCGGCGCACGACTGGCGTTCGCCGCCGTCGAACACGAGGCGCACGCCACCCGGGTCGAGATCGTCAGCAGCGCCCTCGACCCGCGCGGACGGCGGTCGGGCATGCGCGACGGCGAACTGCTGTCCGTGACGGCCTCCGACGCCGAGCTGTCCGCGCTCGTCGTGCGGGTCGCGGGACTCACCGCCGCGGCGCTCACCGCCATCGTGGTCGCGGCCGTCGCGCTGCTCGTCGTCGACATCCCTCTCGGCCTCGGGGTGCTCATCGGCGTACCCCTGCTGGTCGTCGCCCTCCAGCGGATGGCGCCGCTGCTCACCCGGCGCAGCACGTCGCAACAGGAGGCGCTCGCCGCCACGACCGCCCTCGCCGTCGACCTCGTCAGCGGCCTGCGCGTGCTGCGCGGCATCGGCGCACAGGACCACGCCGCCCGCCGGTACGCGGGAGCCAGCCGGCACGCGCTCGACGTCACCCTGCGCGCCGCCACCACAAAGGGCCTGCACCTCGGGCTCACCACCACTGTCAACGGCCTCTTCCTCGCGACGGTCGCCGGAGTCGCCGGCTGGCTCGCCCTTCAGGGCCAGCTCACCATCGGCGAGCTCGTCGCCGTGGTCGGGCTGGCCCAGTTCATCGCCGAGCCGGTGCAGACGCTCGGGTACTGCGTCCAGTTGTTCGCCATGGCCCGAGCCTCCGCGGGGCGGGTCGCCCGGGTCCTCGGCGCCGCGCCGGTCGTCCAGCCGGGTGACGCCGGGCCGCCCGCCCCGAGTCCGTCCCGGCTCGCCCTCGACGGGGTCTCGTACGCGGGCCTCGACGACGTCAGCCTGCGCGTTCGCGCCGGTGAGATCCTGGGCGTGCTCGCCTACGACCCGAGCGAGGCCGAGGCGCTGGTCGCTCTGCTGGCCGGCCGGGTGCCCCGCGCGGACCACCAGGGCACCGTCCGCGTCGACGGCGTGCCCGCCGACGAGCTGCACATCGACGCCGCGCGCGCCGTGGTCCTGGTCGAGCAGCATGACGTGGCGCTGTTCGAGGGGACGCTGCGCGCCAACCTCAGCGCCGGCGCCTCCGTCGATGACGAGGTGCTGCGTGCCGCAGTGCGGGCCGCCGCGGCCGAGGACGTGCTCGCCGCGCACCCGCACGGGTTCGACCGCCTGCTCACCGAACGCGGGGCGAACCTCTCCGGTGGGCAGCGGCAGCGGATCGGGCTGGCGAGGGCACTGGTCGCCGACCCGCCGGTGCTGGTGCTGCACAACCCCACCACCGCTGTCGACGCGGTGACCGAGGGGTTGCTCGCCACCAGGCTGGCCGAGGCGCGCGGGGCGGGCACCCGCGGCACGGTGCTGATCACCACCAGCCCGGCGCTGCTGCGGATCACCGACCGGGTCGCGGTGATCGACCGGGGACGGATCGTCGCCGAGGGTCCGCACGAGCTGTTGCTCGCCAGCGACGCCCGCTACCGGGAGGAAACCCTGCGATGACGTCCGAGCCGATCACCCGGCACCTGCTGCCGACGGCCACCGGCCGGCAGACCTGGGCCGCCCTCCGTACCGAGCTGGCGCTCCTGCCGGGGCTCAGCGCCGTCGCCGGCACGTTGCTGATCGCCGCCGCCGCGACCGGGCTGGTCGCGCCCTGGGTCCTCGGGCGCCTCGTCGACGACGTCATCGCCGGGACCGACACGCCCCGGGTGATCGCCTGGGCCGGCGTGATCGCCGGCGCCGCCGTGCTCGCGGGGCTCCTCACCGCGGTCGGAGCGGCGGTCGCCGCGCGTCTCGGCGAGACCGTGCTGGCCCGACTCCGGGAGCGGGTCCTCGACCGGGCCCTGCACCTGCCCTCGGCCACCCTGGAACGGGCCGGGACCGGGGACCTGGTGGCCCGTGCCGGCGACGACGTGGCAGTGGTGACGAACGTGATCGCCACCAGCGGTCCTGCCTTCCTCGGCGCGCTGCTGTCTGTCGTGCTGACCGCGGCAGGGCTGTTCGCCCTCGACTGGCGGCTCGGCATCGCCGGGTTGGTCGCGGCCCCGGCGTACGCGGTGGCGCTGCGCTGGTACCTGAAGCGTTCGGTGCCGTACTACGCCCGCGAGCGGGTGGCGACGGGCGAGCGCGCGCAGGCGACGGCCGAGGCGCTGCGGGGCGCGGCCACAGTGCGCGCCTACCGGATGGAGGACGCCCACGTCGCGCGGATCGCGGAGCGCTCCGGCGTCGCCCGCGACCTGTCGCTGGAGATCTTCGGTCTCTACACCCGCTTCGGGCTGCGCATCAACCGCTCCGAGTTCGTGGGGCTCGCCGCCGTGCTGCTCGCCGGCTTCCTGCTGGTCCGCGGTGACCTGGCCACCGTCGGCGCCGCCACCACTGCCGCCCTCTACTTCCACCGCCTCTTCAACCCCATCGGCCTGCTGCTGTTCGAGTCGGACTCGGTGTTGCAGGCCGGGGCCAGCCTGGCCCGACTCGTCGGGGTCACCACCCTGCCCGACACCGCGGCCCCCGCCGGCACCGAGCCCACCCGCCATGATCGGGGCGCACCGGCGGCCCTGGAGGTGACCGTCGGGCAGCACCGTTACGACGACGGGCCGGTGGTGCTGCGGGACATCGGCCTGCGTCTCGCACCCGGGGAGCGCGTCGCCCTGGTCGGCGCGAGCGGCGCGGGCAAGAGCACCCTCGCCGGCATCATCGCGGGCATCATCGTGCCCACCGACGGCGCGGTTACCCTGCGCGGCGTGCCACTGACACAGCTCGGCGAGCACCGCCTCCGTCGCGAGATCGCCCTGATCAGCCAGGAGGTGCACGTCTTCGCCGGGCCGCTCGCCGACGACCTGCGCCTCGCCGACCCGGATGCCACCGACGCCGAGATCGCCGCCGCCCTCGACCTCGTCGGCGCCACCGAGTGGGTGCGGACCCTGCCGGACGGCCTCACCACGGCGGTGGGGAGGGTGGGCGGCAGCTCACCTCGGCCCAGGCCCAGCAGCTCGCCCTGGCCCGCCTCGTCCTCGCCGATCCGGCCGTCGCGGTCCTCGACGAGGCCACCGCCGAGGCGGGCAGCGCGGGCGCGCGCGACCTCGACCGCGCCGCAGTGGCGGCCACCGAGGGCCGTACCACGCTGATCGTCGCCCACCGACTCAGCCAGGCGGCCACCGCGGACCGCATCGTCGTCCTCGACCAGGGGCGCGTCGCCGAGCACGGCACGCACGCCGAACTGCTCAGGGCCGGGGGCGGGTACAGCACGCTGTGGCGCTCGTGGAGCATGCCCGACCCCGTGGTCCCGCGAGAACGCGAGAGCGCGGACCAGCCCGTCGCGAGCTGAGCGGCACCGGTTCCCGTCACCTCGGACATCCGCGAGATCAGTCGAAACGTGGAACCTCGGGAACTTTTCCGGACCGGCCGGCGACCACCAGAGTGCGCGGCCGACCGGCGGCGTTCCGACGACGACCTCTCGGCATGAAGGAGCGCCCGTGGCACACAGGACGGTGGTCTGTGCGGAACGGCGTCGCTGACGACGACCAGGTGACCCGGTGGGCGCGGGAGGCGGGCCAGGGTGACCGGCAGGCCGCCACGGCGTTCATCCGGGCACTGCAGGACCAGGTCTGGCGGTTCCTGTCGCACCTGGCCGGGCCGGGAGAGGCCGACGACCTGACCCAGGAGACGTTCCTGCGGGCGATCCGGAACCTGCCCGGCTTCGCCGGCCGATCGTCGGCCCGTACCTGGGTGTTCACCATCGCCCGGCGCGTTGCCGTGGATCACGTCCGGACGGCGGTGGCCCGGCCGAGGCTGGCGTCGGTGCCGGACTGGCAGGCGGCTGCCGAGGCCGCCGGTGCGATCACCGCCGGTGCCGACGAGGGTGTGACCCTGCACCGGTTGATCGCCGGACTGACCCCGGAGCGCCGCGAGGCGTTCGTCGCCACCCAGGTGCTCGGCCTGTCCTACGCCGAGGCGGCGGACGTCTGCCAGTGCCCCGTCGGCACGATCCGTTCCCGGGTCGCCCGGGCGCGCGAGGATCTCGTCGCCGCCTGGCAGGCCGACACCGACCCGAGCCACGGGCGACGAACCGGCTGAGGGTGGATACTGCCGCCATGAGTGTGCGGCGTTCCCTCTTTCTGCACTCGGAGCTGCGCCGTCGGCCGTACGACCTGCTGCGGTCGATGCTGGCCCAGGTCGACCCGGCCACGCCGCCGAACGGACCGGACGGGCCGGTGGCCGCCCTCGAACGCCGCGTGGCATCCCTGCTCGGCACTGACGAAGCCCTGTTCTTCCCGACCGGGACGATGGCGCAGCAGGTGGCAGTGCGCATCCACGCCGACCGGCGCGGCCGGCGGGCCTTCGCCGCCCATCCGCAGTGTCACCTGGAGGTCTGGGAGCAACAGGGGTACGCCGTGGTGCACGGGCTGCGCTTCCAGCCCGTCGGCGACCGCCACCGGTTGATGACCCTGACCGATCTCGCCGCCGTCGCCGAACCGCTCGCGGCGGTGGTCTGGGAGCTGCCGCAACGCGACGTCGGGGGGCTGCTGCCGGAGTGGGACGACCTCGTCGCCCAGACCGCAGCGATGCGTGAGCGCGGCGCGGCCATCCACCTCGACGGTGCGCGCCTGTGGGAGGCGCAGACGTACTATGCGCGTCCGTTCGCCGAGATCGTCGCGCTGTTCGACAGCGGGTACGTCTCGTTCTACAAGGGACTGCAAGGCGTCGGCGGTGCCGCGCTCGCCGGAGACGCCGCCCTGGTGGCCGAGGCCCGGGTGTGGCGCCGACGGCTCGGCGGCGACGTCTACGACGCCTGGCCGTTGGCGCTCACCGCGATGCACGGCCTGGACACCCTGCTGCCCCGGCTGCCGGCGCACCGGGAGCACGCGGTGGCGATCGCGGCGGCCATCAACGCCGACGGGACTGCCCGCGCCTTCCCGGACCCGCCGCAGACGCCCCTGTTCCACGTCCACCTTCCGATCGGTCCGGACGCCGCGACGCGGGCCGCCGACGCCCTGCTCGCCGCCGACGGGGTGGAGCTGTTCGGCCGCGTACGCTCCGCGCCGGATCCGGACCGGTGCTCGTTTGAGGTGAGCGTCGGTGAGAACGCCATGGACCTCGCCCCCGACGAGGTCGTCACGCTCCTTCACGAACTGCTTCGACACGCCACCTGACCCGAGGGCTGCAGCGGCACCCCGGCTCGGACACCGCCGTCGCGCTGAACGCAGCGCTCAGCCGGACCTCGCAGCAGGGCGCCACCCGAACGGTCAGCGCCACCGGCCGCAGACCGGTGGCGCTGACGTGGTGCGGGCGTATCGACCGCTCTACCCCAGGCGGGCCTCGATGGTCTCGATGATGCGCGGACGCAGCTCGGCGGCGCGGATGACGGCGTCAACCGAGCCGACCTCGACGGCGCGGTGGATGTTGTGCACCCTGTCGAACTCCGCGGCCACCTCGCTGAGTTTCTCCGCGCGCACCGACGAGCGCAGCTCGTCGAGCTCCGCGGTCAGCGCCGCGCGTTCGGTGCCGGCCGAGGCGGCCGTGCGGGTCTCCAGGTCCCGCACCCGCGGGTCGGCAGCCGTACGAGCGTTGACGTCGGCGGAGAACACCACAGCGGCGGCGGGTGCGCCACCGAGCACCGAGGCGAACGAGCCCTCCAGCGCCAGCACCGTCATGTTCGGGTTCAGCGCCTTCGAGAACACCACGAACGCACCGCCGTGGTAGCGCGAGATGACGCAGAAGACGATGGGCCCCCGGAAGTTCACGATCGCCCGGCCGATCTCGGCGCCGTACTCCAGTTGCAGCTTGCGCATCGACTCCGGCGAGCCGTCGAAGCCGGACAGGTTCGCCAGCACGACGAGCGGCCGGTTGCCGCTGGCCGCGTTGATCGCCCGCGCGGCCTTCTTCGACGAGCGGGGGAACAGCGTGCCCGCCGTGTAGGTGTCCGGGCCGTCGGTGGGCGGGAAGCCGTGCCGGGGCACCGACCGGGACTCGATGCCGAGCAGGCAGACCGGGATGCCACCGAGGTGGACGTCCTGCACGACGGCGGTGTCCGCGTCCGCCATGCCGGCCCAGCGCTCCAGCACCGGGTGGTCCTGGTCGGAGAGGGCCCGCATCACCGTACGGATGTCGAACGGCTTCTTGCGGTCCGGGTTGGACTCGACGGAGAAGATCTCCCCGACGGTGGCGAAGGAGCTGCCCGCCACGTCGTGCGGGAAGCCGGAGATGTCGCGGTCGACCGGGTCGGTGGTGACCGCCCGCCGGGGCGCGTCCTCGCCGGGCGCGACGTACGTGTGGTCGTAGTGCGCCATCACCACGTCCCGCGCGGCCGTCAGGTTCGGCGCCCAGTACTGCGCCTGCCCGTTCGGCCCCATCACCCGGTCGTAGCCGCCGATGCCGAAGTTGTCCTCAGCCGACACACCACCGGAGAAGTCGAGCGACTGCTTGCCGGTGAGCACCATCGCCGAGTCGGGCGTCATCACCAGGATGCCCTTGGTGTGCATGAGCATCGTCGCCTCGGCGTTCCAGTACGGCTGCGCGCCGACGTTGATGCCCGCGACCACGATGTTGATCTCACCGCCGGCCTGGGTGAACTCGACGATCCGCTTGAGCGCCGCTGCCACCCAGTCCATGTTCTCCGTACCGGAGGTCATCGAGATCCGGGCCCCGGCGGACAGCGCCCACCACTCCAGCGGCACCTGCATCCGCTCGGCCAGGTCCAGTGCGGCGATCACGCGCCGGCACTCCGGCTCCGACAGGGCACCCAGCGACTTCGTCGGGTCGCCGAGCAGCACCACCCGGGTGACACCCTGGGGGTAGCGCTCGGTCGGCGTCGTGACGACTCCGGCGACGATGGCGGCGCTGTTGCGGCCCTTCGGCCGGTCCACCGGCACCAACACGTGGTCGTCGTCGAGGTCGTGCTCGACGAAGGCGCCGAGGCGGCCGGTCAGCTCGTACGGGTACACGGTGTTGCGGCTGCTGGCCCGCAGCACCTTGAGCCGGTACTCGTCGAGCGGCTCGAGCGGCTCGACCGGCGGCTCCCCGACGGCCAGTTCGGCGCCGCCCGCGGCGTCGAACGAGATCCGTACGGCGATCCTGGTCAGCTCGCCGGTCCGGCGGTCGCGCTGGCGCGCGATGAACAGGATCTCCTCCAGGCCGGCGCCCGCGGTCGTCGGGCGGACCCGCCCGGCGATCATCTCCATCTCCTCGCGGGTCAGCTCGCTCGGCGGCCACACGTAGACCACGATGCGGTTGGTGTTGAAGCGCGTCTTCGACGGCCGCCGCGACTGGGCGCGGCGGATCGAGTCGAGGCAGGCGGCGATGGCGTCCTCGGTCGTCGGCAGCGCGACCAGGCGGCCGTCCTGCTCGCGAAGCTCGGTCAGGTCACGCACCTGGGCGAACGCGACGAGGCGCTCGTCGGCCCGGTTCTCCCGGGCCACGCACTGGAAGAGGTAGACCTCCTCGTCCGACGACGGCAGCCGGGTCAGGTCGAACTTGTGCAGCCGCTCCAGCTGCATGCGCTGCGCGATGTACGGGTGCAGCCCACGGATCAGCCGGTCCTCGGTCAACTGGGCGCCCGACGGGCGGAAGGTGAAGTGGTGGTGCATCACCGCTCCGCCGCGACCCGCGACTGTGGTGGTGACCCGACGGACCTGGGGTGGCAGCGGGTGCGCGGCGATGACCTCGGCCAGCGCGGCAGCCATCGCGTCGAAGTCCTCCGGCTGGTTCTCCCAGCCGAGGTAGATGTCGGCGTCCACGGCGTCCTCGCCGGTGGCCAGCTCGGCCAGCCCGCGCAGGGCGCTGCCCAGCGCGTCGAAGCTGACCGCGGCGGAGACCACGCTGGAGTCGGCGCGCTCGGCGACCACGAACGTGCAGCCCGCGACCTCGCGGGTACGCACGCTGGTGAGCGACCGGTTGCCGTAGTACCGCCGGGTCAGCACCTCCAACATGACCGCGTTGTCGAGGTGGTCGCGGACGAGCCGCTGGCCGAGCAGCCGGACCAGCGGCTCGGTGCTGCGCACCATCTCGGCGACGCGCTCGCCGCGGTCCGGGGCGTCCGGGTGCGCGTCGAGGTGCCGCAGGTGCCCACGGACCTCGGCGTAGACGCGGGCGCGGTTGCGGCGCAGCAGTGGCTGGGCGAACCAGGCGAACACCACGCCGCGGGCGAGGTCCGCGACCACTGGGAAGCGGACCTGCGTCGCGGCGATCAGCCGCTCCAGCGCGAGGCCGACCGGCTCGCGCAGCGTCTCGTCCGGCGGGGTCTCCCGCAGCCATGCGCGCAGCAGCGCCGCGATGACCTGTGCGTCCGCGGAGGCGCGCTGCTGGGCGAGGAAGATCCGGAAGACGGCGGCTTCGAGGGCGGGGGTGCGGTCCAGGTCGGTGACGCCGTACCGGCCGAGCGCCTTTCCGAGCCTGGTCTGGAAGGCGTCCGGCAGCCCGGCCCGCTCGACGTCGAGGCTCTGCAGGTAGGTGTGGAAGTACTCCCGGGCGCTGTGCACGTGGGCGGCGCCGCCGTCCTCGCCGGTCGGCCGGTTGCGGCTCAGTTCGGCGAGATCGGCGAACACCTCGATGAGGTCGAGTTCGGCGGCCAGGGGCCGCTGACCGGCTTCGGTGGCCGTCCGCCGCGCGGTGAGGTAGTCGTCGAGCACCCGGCGGTCGTCGTGCGGGTCGACGTCGAAGCCGAGCAGCAGACCCCGCAGGTCCTCCTGGCCGCGCCTGCTGCGCTCGTACGCCGGGATGTCCGCGGTGGCGGTGGGCAGGTCCAGTTCGACGGTCTCGGTGCTCGGGTCGTCAGCGGTCTCCTCGGCGTCGTCCGCGAGCGGCTCCAGGCGTAGCAGCGGCGCGCCGGCCTCCACCTGGCTGCCCACCGACACGGCGCACTCCTTGAGCCGCGCCTTGAACGGCGCCCGCAGCACCGTCTCCATCTTCATCGCTTCCAGCACCAGCACCGGCGCGCCCGCCTCGACCTCCGCGCCGACCTCCAGCGGTGTGGCGACGACCAGCGCGGGCATCGGGGAACGCAGGACGCCACCCTCGTCCCGGCTGACCCGGTGCGTCACGCCGTCCACCTCGACCAGGTGGGTCGGCCCGTACGTGCCGGTGAGCAGGCGGTAGCGGATGCCGTTGACGACGATCTGCCCGGTGTGCCGGTCGAAGCGGTCGAGCTCGACGTCGGCGGTGCGCACGACGGGGCCGGTCTCGATGCCGACCCGGAACCGGTGCGCGCCGACCCGTCCCACCCGGGTGCGGTAGCTGACGCCGCGAAGCTTGAGGTCCAACGGTCGGCCGCTGGCGTGCTGCACCTGCGGGCGCCCGCCGGCCGCCGTCGACAGCAGCCGCTGCCGCTCGACGCGCTCCTCCTCCTCGTACGCCTCGATGGCGGCGGCGGCCAGGGCGACAGCGGAGTGACGGTGGGTGACGAGGCGGCCCTCGCCGCGGACGCGGTCGATCCAGCCGGTGTCCGCGCTGGCGTCGATGACCTCGGGCTGGTCGAGCAGGTCGAGCACGAAGCTCTTGTTCGTCGCCCCACCTTCAATGATCACCGTGGTGTTCGCCATCGCCCGGCGCAGCCTGCCGAGCGCCTCGTCGCGGTCACGGCCGTACGCGATGATCTTCGCGATCATCGAGTCGAAGTCGGCAGGGATGGTGTCACCCTCGCTGACGCCGGTGTCCACCCGGATGCCGGGGCCGCTGGGCAGGTCCAGCCGGGCGATGCGGCCGGGGGACGGGGCGAAGTCGCGGTCGGGGTCCTCGGCGTTGAGCCGCGCCTCGATGGCGTGCCCGCGCTCGGCCGGCGGCGCACCTTCGAGTCGCCCGCCGGCGGCGACGTGCAGCTGCGCCTTGACCAGGTCGAACCCGGTGGTCAGCTCGGTGATCGGGTGCTCGACCTGGAGGCGGGTGTTGACCTCGAGGAAGGCGAACAACCGGTCCCCGGGGTGGTAGAGGAACTCGACGGTCGCCGCGCCTCGGTAACCGACAGCCACGGCGAGGCGCTCGGCCGACGTCTTCAGCTCGGCGGCCTGCGCCGGGTCGAGCACCGGCGACGCCGACTCCTCGATGACCTTCTGGTTGCGTCGTTGCACCGAGCAGTCGCGGACACCGAGCGCCCACGCGGTGCCCTGCCCGTCGGCGATCACCTGGACCTCGACGTGCCGAGCCCCGGTGACCAGGCGCTCCAGGAACACGATGCCGCTGCCGAACGCCCGTGCCGCTTCCTGGCTGGTGCGCTCGTACGCGTCGACCAGCTCGGCTTCGTTCCTGATCACGCGGATGCCGCGCCCGCCGCCGCCGGCGGTCGCCTTCAGCATCAGCGGGTAGCCGACCTCGGCTGCCGAGGCCCGGGCGGCGGCGAGGGTCTCGACGGCGCCGCGGCTCCACGGCGCGACCGGCACGCCGACCTCCTCGGCGATCAGCTTCGAGCCGATCTTGTCGCCGAGTTGGCGCATGGCGTCCGCGCTCGGCCCGACGAAGGTGACGCCGATCTTCTCGCACAGCTCGGCGAACGCCGGATCCTCGGCGACGAAGCCCCAGCCGACCCACGCGGCGTCGGCACCGGTCTCGGTCAGGGCGCGCTCCAGCACCGCCAGGTTGAGGTACGGGCGGGCGGACGCCGGGCCGAGATCGTAGGCAATGTCCGCTTCACGGACAAATGTGGCGTTTCGGTCGACATCGGTGTAGAGAGCCACGGTTTCGAGCTGGATGCCGGTCTCCGCGGCCAGCTCGCGGACCGCGTGGATGAGCCGCATGGCAGCTTCACCACGGTTGACGATGGCGACACGGTTGAACACCCGAAGAACCCCTTAGCTAGACCTCGACCTGCGTGCCGGGAGACGACGGCTCCCAGCAGTGATCACCTTTCCGCGTGGCGGCGGCCAGCGCTATGGCGCAACCACCGAACCCACCGTCCCTCAGTTGTAGGAAATGCACAAAACTTTTTGGCACACCCGGAGACGTGCTGACCCGATCCGGCCACTTCGGCAGTTGATCAAGACGGTGCGGGCGGTTCACGTCCGGATGATCGGCTGACCAGGAAGATCATCGCCGGCCCGGTCAACCGCCGGCCCGGCTCGACCATCCCGGCCCAGGCCAGGAACGCACCAGGAAAGGAGCGGCAATGAGGGCACTGCACCTCGTGCGCCCACGTCTGGCGCTGCTGCTCGCGGCGGGACTCACCGCGCTCGTCACGCCGGCCGGCGTCGCCCACGCCGCGACCGCCACCGTACCCGCGACGGGCACCCCGATCACCATCACCTCGACCGCGCAGCTCGCCCCCGGCGTCACGTACGGCTCGTTCGCGCGGCCAGCGCCGGGTTCACGATCGCCGAACTGGCCGACCTGATGCGCTCGTTCGGCGCGGACGCCGCCGTGAACCTCGACGGCGGCGGGTCGAGCACCGTCGCCGTTCGCGAGCCGGGCCAGACCGCGGCCACCGCCCGCAACAGCCCGTCCGACGGTACGGAGCGTCTGGTCGCCAACGGCATCGGCATCTTCGTGGGCAAGCACTGATCGGTGTCCCCATTCGAATTCGCCCCGTCCGGTGTCATCACCGGACGGGGCGAGTTCGCGTACCCGAGACGCCGGGCACCCAGACTGTCGGCCCCGGTCGGACAATGAGGTCGACCGAAGGGACCCGATGACCGTTCTCGACACCCGGGCGCTCAACCGCGCGACGCTCGCCCGTCAACTGCTGCTCGACCGGGCCGACCTGCCGCCGCTCGACGCCGTCGCCCACCTCGGTGGCCTACAGGCCCAGGAGCCGCAGGAGCCGTTCATCGGGCTGTGGTCGCGGCTGCGCGCGTTCGACCCGACGGTGCTCTCGACCCTGCTGACCCAGCGACACGTGGTGCGTACCCACCTCATGCGCCGCACCGTCCACCTGCTCGTCGCCGACGACGCAGTGGCCTGGCGCCCCCGTCACGACGGCATGGTGCGCCAACGCGTGCTCGGGGTCTACCGCGGCGAGCTCGCCGGGGTGGACCTCGACGAACTCGCCGCTGCGGCGCGGGCGGTGGTGGCCGACGGTGAGCCCCGCTCGATGCCCGAGATCGGGCGGGCGCTCAGCGAGCGCTGGCCGACGCCGGGGCTGCGGGCGCTGGGCGAGATCGCTGTCGCGCTGCTCCCGATGACACAGCTGCCGCCACGTGGGGTGTGGCGGGCGAAGGGGGGCGCGCGCTACGTCCTGCTCTCCGCGTGGCTCGGCCGCGAGGTCGCCCCGCCGACCGTGGCGGGCGCCGATCCGGTCGGCCAACTGCTCGTACGCCGCTATCTGGCCGCGTTCGGCCCGGCGGCCACGGCCGACCTGCGGGCCTGGTGCGGCCTCGCCGGGCTGCCCGCCGCGGTGACCGCCATGAGGGACGAGTTGGTGACCTTCCGCGACGAGCGTGGCCGGAAGCTGATCGACCTCCCCGACGCGCCCCGCCCCGATCCGGAGACACCGGCCCCGGTGCGGTTCCTGCCGGCGTTCGACAACGCGATCCTCGGCTACGACGACCGCAGCCGGATCATCGACGACGCGCACCGTCTCCTCTCGGTGGCCGGCGAGCGCGTGGTACTTGTCGACGGCCGGGTCGCGGCGACCTGGACCGTCGAGTCGGGCACGGTGACCGTCGACCCACTGCGCGGCTTCTCCCGAGCTGACCGGGCCGCCGTGACCGAGCAGGGGCAGGCCCTGGCGTCCTTCCTCTCCGACAACGAGAGCGACCGGGTGCGGGTCGGTTCGTCTCTCCGGTGACGGGCCAGGACGGCCCGCCCCCGGGGAGACGAAGAGATCAGTCGACGGTCGGCGGAGCCGTCCGCGCCGCCTCGGCGAGCGCCGCCGCCGCGCCGGCGTACGGGTTGTAGCCGTAGGTGCGGGCCAGACCGGCCGGCACGGTGAAGTACGCGGCCGACAGTTTCGCCGGATCGCTGGCGATCTCGCCACGCGCTGGGGCGTCGTTGCCGTCGTCCCAGCCCCAGGGCGCGTTGGCCGAGTTGGTCGAACAGCTCCAGGTGCCGACGCCGCAGTCGCCGGACGTGTCCCCGGCGAACGTGCCCAGGCTGGCGAAGAGGCTCGCGTTGGACCGCTGCGCCCACAGGCCGCCGGCGGCGAAGATGTCGATCAGCTGATACCGCACGTCGCGGTCGTTGCTGCTGCTCGGCGTCTCGGCGACGGTCGACGGGTAGTAGACCAGGCCGTCGCCGTTGATGTCGTACTGCGGGTGTGCCTTGAGGCCGTGGCCCTGTGCCTCCTGCGCCGTGACCGGGTGCTGGAAACTGTCGTGCGGTGACGCCTGGAACCGCAGGGTGCCGTCGATGCTC
Source organism: Micromonospora sp. H61 (assembly GCF_018070325.1). Lineage (GTDB taxonomy): Bacteria > Actinomycetota > Actinomycetes > Mycobacteriales > Micromonosporaceae > Micromonospora > Micromonospora salmantinae. The sequence continues at coordinate 42,688 of NZ_JAGPXY010000006.1, read as the reverse complement.
TCCCCGCCGCTGGTCCAGGTGCTGCCGGCCGGCGTGTAGGAGAAGAAGTCGCTGTGCGCGACCGTGACAGCCGAGCGGAGAACGCCGTACGTGGAGCCGTCGCGCTCGATCGCGAACAGCGCGCCCTCACCGTCGTTCTCGTGTTCGGTCTCGAAGAACGGGTGGTCGGTCCAGTCGCGGGGGTGGAAGAAGAAGTACGTGATGTACCAGTGGGTGCTTGTCTCGACGACGGAGTAGTACACGTGCGCGGCGAGTGCGGCGCCTGTCTGGCCAGCCCGGTCCCAGTTGTCGCGTCCGTCCAGGTCGCCGTCGAAGTCGACCCGGGTGAGGTAGTCCGACTGACCGCTCAGGGCGTGGCTGCCGGTGGCATCGACGTCCTGGTAGTGGACGGGCGCCCAGCGGAGGGCCAGCTCGGCCCGGCTGACGGCGGCATCGGCGGGGGTTGGCGCGGCCAGCGCGGCGGCCGCCAACACCGCCGCCGCGCCTGCCGCGATCAGTGCCCTCACTCCCCGGGGTCGCCGGGTCGTGCTGCTTGCGTCGAGCATGGTGTGCTCCCGTGTCCGAATGGATAGACCACAATGGATCATTCGGGATTCGGGCACCAGGTGGGTGTCGCCGCGGCGACCAGAAGGCGGACGATGTTCGACGGGATCGGGATCGCCTTGTATCGATGCCAACCGACTGCCATGCTGTGGTTCGGTCGTGCTCGGGGAGCCAGCGCGCACCGACCACGGAGGTTCCGATGCTTCGCATGTTCCTCGCTGTCACGACCATGGCGCTGGCCGCCTGGACCGGAACGACCAGCGCCGCCGAAGCGACACCCGCGCCGACGCCGTCCGCGACACCGACGCCGGCCTGCCCACCAGCGATACCGATCAGCGCCAGCGTGACCGGGACCACCACCACGAGCCTGACCATCTCGTACTTCATCTTCTTCCGCCCACCCTGCGGCTACGACCCGCCGATGACCGTCAGCCTCTTCACCAGCCGTGAGGACGCCCAACAGTGGCGGGCGGCGGTCGCCGAGGGCGTCTCCGGGCCGGAGCGCAACGGCTCGGTGACCATCGACCGGCTCACTCCCGACACCGAGTACTGGTACCGGTTCACCGACGCCGAGGGCCGACGGGACCCGTACGTGATCGCCTCGGCCCGGACCGCCTCGCTGACCTCGTGCCGCGCGACGGCCACGATCGATGCCCGCTGGGGCGGCGGCTTCGTCGCGACGGTCACGGTCCGCAACACCGGGACGCTTCCGCTGGACCAGTGGCGTGTCTCCTGGCGGTGGTCCGGTGACGAGCAGGTCCAGACGGCCTGGGGTGGGGTGGCCGAGACGGCCGGCTCCGACGTCACCGTTCGCAACGCCTCCTACAACGGGACGTTGGCACTGGACGGGGCTACCACGTTCGGTCTGCTCGTGACGACCAGCGCGGTGCCGGACGGCCTGACCCTGACGTGCGCGCGGTGAACGACGTCCGCCCCGCTCCGGCGCGATGGCGGGAGCGGGGCGGACGTCGTGTCGGTCAGGGCTTGCGGGCCACAGCGCCGTAGGCGTCGATCCCGACAGCGTCGGAGTCCTCCGGTCGCCACAGCGGGATCGGCACCAGGCCCGGCTCCACCATCGTCAGCCCGTCGAAGCAGCTCTCAAGCTCCTCCGGGCTGCGCAGGATGTACGGAACGCCGCCGCTCTGCGCCAGCCGGTCAGCGCCGGAGACCACCGACGGGCTGGTGTTGGTGCCGTCCCAGAGCACCAGGTGCGAGCCGGACGGCACCGCGTCCATCGTGCGCCCGACGATCGAGCGCACCACGTCCAGGTCGGGCTCGTAACCCATCACGCCCATGTACATCACGGCGATGGGCTGGTCGAAGTCGAGCGTCTGCGCCGCCTCGGCGAGGATCTTCTCCGGGTCGTGGTAGTCGGCCGGGACGTAGGTGGTGACACCCTCCGACGTCGTGCTGGCCAGCAGTGCCCGCGCGTGCACCAGCACCATCGGGTCGTTGTCCACGTAGACGATCCGCGAGTCGGGCGCGACACCCTGGGCGACCGCGTGCGTGTTCTGCATGGTGGGCAGGCCGGTGCCGATGTCCAGGAACTGCCGGATGCCCGCGTCGGCCGCGAGGTAACGCACGGCCCGCACCAGGAACACGCGCGACTGCTGCGCCATCAGGACGATCTCCGGGTAGACCTCGGCGACAGCGTCGCCGGCCGCCCGGTCGGACTGGAAGTTGTCCTTGCCGCCCATCCAGTAGTTCCAGATCCGTGCCGCGTGCGGCACGTCGGGCTGAAGCTTCGCGGCGAGTTCGGGGTCCGGGCCGGCCATGCCTGGCTCCTATCGAGGGGTCGTCAACTGGAGGTCACCACAGCGGTACGTCCGGATCGTACTCTGGCGATGTCCACTCTCGACCGGGGGTGAACCTACCGCCACCAGGCAGGGGAGCAGGGTCGCTGTCACCGGTGGACCACCCCGTTCTGGTACGCCCACACGACAGTCTGTAGCCGATCCCGTGCGCCGATCTTGGCCATGGCGCGCCCGAGGTGCGACTTGACGGTGCTGGTCTCGATGAAGAGCTGCTCGGCGATCTCGACGTTCGACAGGCCCTGCGCGAGCAACTCCACGATCTCGGTCTCCCGCGCGGTCAGCTGGTGCGCCGCCGCCGCGTCCGAGCGGGGAGCGGGCGTACGCCTGGCGAACTCCGAGATCACCCGACGGGTGACGGCCTGGTCGACGAGCCCGTACCCGCTCGCCAGGCGACGGATCGCCTCGATCAGCTCCTCCGGCTCACAGTCCTTGAGGATGAACCCGCTGGCGCCCGACTCCAACGCGCCGAAGACGTACTCGTCGAGGTCGAAGGTCGTCACGACCAGCACCGCGGGCGGCGTCCCGGTCGCCTCGGCGACGATCTGCCGGGTCGCGGTGAGCCCGTCACCGTGCGGCATCCGGACGTCCATGCAGATGACGTCCGGTTGCAGCCGGCGGGCCAGCTCGACGGCGGCGGATCCGTTCGACGCCTCCGCCACGACCTCGATCTCGCCGGACTGCTCCAGGATGACGCGGAAGCCGGCGCGGACGACGGCCTGATCGTCGACGAGCATCACTCTGATCATGCTGGTGCCTCTTCCTTCGACCGGGATGCGGCGGGACCGTTCGTCGGGAGGGTCGCGGCGACCGACCAGCCACCGGCCGCCGTCGGGCCGGCGGTGAACGTCGCCCCGATCAGCTGGGCGCGCTCGCGCATGCCCACCAGGCCGACGCCACCGGTCCGCGCCGCCGGTACGCGTCGCGGCGCGGCGGGTTCGTTCACGACCTCCAGCGACACCGAGCGGGGTTCGAAGCGGAGCACCACCCGCGCCGCAGCGCCCGGGGCGTGCTGGCGGGCGTTGCTGAGCGACTCCTGCGCGATCCGGTAGAGCGCGACGTCGGCGATCGGTGGCACCTCGCGCTGCTCGCCCTCCCGGACGAACTCCACCGGGCCGGCGAGGTTGCCCGCGGTGTGAACGAGGTCGTCGAGCATGCCCAGTCCGGGCACCGGAGCGGCACCGTCGCCACTCTCGTGCCCGGGCCTGCCGCGCAGCACACCGACGACCAGCCGCAGGTTGTCCAGGGTCTCCTTGCCCTGGCTACGGATCCAGGCCACACCGGCCTTCGCGGCTGCCGGGTCCCGGTCGATCAGCCGCTCGACCGCCGCCGCCTGCACGACCATGCCGGAGAGGTGGTGCGCGGCCACGTCGTGCAACTCCCGGGCCATCCGGGAACGCTCCGCGCCGATCGCCGCCTGGACCTTCGTGCGCTGCTCCCGGATCGCCTCGTCCGCCCGCACCCGGACCAACTCCACGTAGCGCCGGTAGGTGGCCACGTAGCCGCCGACGAAGGTCGCGCTGGCGTAGGTCAGGGCGCTCGCCGAGACGTACGCGATGGCTGTCAGCAGATCCGGGGTCACCACGACGGCCGCCCCGATCGACTCCACCACCACGACAGCGCCGACGGCCAGCAGCGCACGGCGAACCGGCAGCAACGACCCGACGGTGTACGCCACGACGAACGGTGCGAGGCCCCGGATGGTCGCCTCGGGCAGGGAGAAGCCGATGATGGGCAGTTGGAGGCCGACGACGAGTGCGAGGCAGAGCAGTGGCCGGACCCGACGCAGGCACAGCAGCATCGCCTGCGCGCAGCAGATGGCGACGAGCAGCCAGGCCCGCGCCGGGTCGAACGACACCCCGTCCTCCGGTGCCACGAACCAGAACAGCGTGGTGAGCAGTACGAACGTCAGGACGGTCAGCACCGCGGCCAGCAGGCAGTCCCGGAGGAACACTCCGGTCACCCCGAGCCGGGTGAGCCGGCCGTCGAGCCACTTCGTCAGTCGTCGTGTGCCGATTTCGGTGTCCGTGTGGTCCCTCATGCGGTGCGCGTCCTTGCTCCGGATCGTCCCGGGTCGGGCGGGTCAGTAGGAGATGCTAGGCGCGAGCAGCTGGAACTCCACGGCGAACCAGCCCGCGCCGGCGAGAGCCGACAGGATCAGGCCGCTGCCGGTGACCCGCCGCCAGCCGACGTGGCGTCGCACGTCGTCGACCAGCCGCACCGCGGCGGGCAGCACTCCGAGCAGACCGACCAGTTGCAGCACCTGAATGGTGCGCAGGACGGGCCCGGGAACGTCCTGGAGGCTCATGATGCTGCCGACGCTCAGCACCCAACCGGCGAACGCGAGCAGCGTGCCGGCGACGGCGAGACGGCTCAGGATCCGCGCGGTGCGCCCCGCCCGCTCCCGGGGAGCGCGACCGAGTCGACGGCGGACGATCGCGCCGACCGGCCAGGACAGGACGGCGAGCAGCAGCACGACTGTCGACAGGGCCAGTACCGGAACGGCCACTGCCCAGGCGCGGGCGGGCTCGACGGGCAGCAACGCGAACGCGGAGTCGAAACTGATCGCCTCGACCCGGTCGTCGGTGGCCCGCATGGCGATCGTGCGCTGCCCGCCGACCTCGCGCCAGACCCAGGGCGCCACCTCCTCGTACAGGGCGGGGGAGTCCGACAGCGGGCCCGGCGCCAGCAGCAACCGGTTACCGTCGGCGACGCTGACAGTGGTCCGACCGACCAGGCCGATCGCCGTCAGGAAGTTGCTCCCGATCGCTCGCGAGGACCCGTACGTGCCGGCGGCCAGCGCGGCGTGCGTGGCGGTGGTCGCCGGGTCCACGCCGACGGTCGGCTGGTCGTCGCGGGCGGGGAAGTAGCGGTCGGCGAAGCCGTTCACGATCGACTCGCGAAGCTCGTGGCTGTCGAGGGCGCCGGAGCCGTTGCTGTTGAGGGACAGGAAGATGCCGGCCCGGTCGTCGGGGTAGATCTGCAGGTGGGAGTGGAAGTACTTGGTGTCGCCGCCGTGGCCGAGGATCCGGTGGCCGTTGCGGTCCTCGGCGAAGAATCCGAGGGTCATCCGGGGCCCGTCGGCCAGCGTGCCCAACGACGTCGCGTCGAGCGCCGGCCGCTGCATCAGCTCACGGGTCGGTTGGTCCAGCAGGGGTCCGATGCCCACCGGCTCGCCGAGCTGGGCGAGCATGAATCGCGCCATGTCCGTCGCCGGGGCGCTCAGCGCACCGGGCGGGGGCGTGCCGACGATCTCGAACGGCGCGGCAGGCCCGGCGGAGGTGTCGTACCCGTTGGACATCCGGTCGCGCAGCGCCGCCGGGAGGGGCTGCTCGAAGGTCGACGACGGCATGCCCGCGCGGTCCAGGACGTTGCGTTGGACGTACTCCTCGAAGCGCGTCCCGCTGACGCGTTCGACGATGTAGCCGGCGAGCGCGTTGCTGTAGTTGGAGTACGCGGGGACGGTGCCGGGCTGGTAGATCTGCTCCGGTGGGTCGGTCATCAGGGCCTTGCGCAGGTTGAGGTCGCCGGCGTCGGTGCCGATGAGGCCGGCGATCCGCTCCTCGAAGCCGGCGGTGTGCGTCAGCAGGTGCCGCAGGGTGACGGCCCGCTCGTAGCGCAGCGGCAGTTCGAAGTCGAGGTACGTCTTGACGTCGGTGTCGAGGTCGAGCTTCCCGTCCTGCACGAGTTGCAGTACCGCGGTGGCGGTGACGAGCTTCGACACCGATCCCATCCGGAACAGATGCCGGTCCGGGTCGACCGGTACGGCCGCGTTGCCGCCGGCGCCGGTGTCGGCGTACCCGTACCCCCGGGTCGTGAGGATCTTGCCGTTGTTCACGACGGCGACAGTGGCTCCCGCGATGCCGGTGCGGTCGAGCGCGGCCGGCAGCAGGCCGTCGAGCCAGGCGTTGACGTCGGCGCCGTTCAGGGCGGAACTCGCCCCGCTCGCTGCGACGGGTGCCGCCGGAGCGTCGATGTGCGGTGCGGGTTCGTGCTGGGGCGCGCCGCAGCCGGCGGCGCCCACGGCGATGACGACAGCGGTCGCCAGCACCGCGCCGAGTCGGACGACCGGCCGGGCGGGTCGGGGTGAATCGGTGGCGAGATGGGAGAGAGAGCGCATCGTCTGCCAGTGCCTTTCCTGGCGAACGGGTGTCCGGAGCAGGTCCGTACGGCGTCACCCGATGCCTTGGGACAAGCCTGTTCGAGCGATCGCCCCGAGCCATCTGGCGTGAGACGGCAATGCACTTACGACTTGAGGAGGAGGGGCGGGTGCACCGATGGTGGGCAGAGGTGCCGCCCCGGTCGCGTGAACCACCGCCCGTACCGGTGCATCAAACCCTGTGACAGACCCCGCGGAGGAAGGACCACCCATGCGCGGCAACCTGCTCGTCGGTGCGATGCTCACCCTTACGTTCGTCGCCGGTTGCACGTCACCGCTGAAACGGGTCGGCGGCGACGCCGGACCCGCCGGCTCTCCGTCCACCAGCGAGAGCCGGCCGAGCCCGTCGGCGTCGAGCGCTCCGGGAGCCGGCAGCGCGTGGCCGGTCATTCTGGGCGACGATTCCAGCCCGTTGGGCGACCGGGTCATGACGTTCGTCTCGTACCGCGTGGTTGGCGAGGACGTGCAGGCCACTGTCCGCAAGCTCGACGGCGGCACCGAGACCCGTCGGTGGCGCAGGGCCGACGGAAGCGGAAACTGGGAGCGTTGCGGGGTAGTTGAGCGTTGCTCCAGCGACCGCTGGCTGTACATCATGCACACCTCACCCGGTCGGGCGGCACGCCCTCAGCCGCTGGTCAGGACCACGAGTTGCTGGGTGGCCCGGGTCATCGCGACGTAGCGGTCGACCGCCCCCGAGATGCCGGTGCCGAACGTTTCCGGATCGACGAGGACGACCAGGTCGAACTCCAGCCCCTTGGCCTGTTCCGGGCTCAGTGACCGGACCCGGGCCGTGGGCGGGAACGTCGGGTCGCCGATGACGCAGGCGATCCCGTCGGCGTGCGCGGCGAGCCAGGTGTCGAGGATCGACCCCAGGTCGGCGACCGATCCGTGGACGACGGGAAGTCCGTTGCCACGGATGGAGGTCGGCACGTTCGCGTCGGGGAGCACGGCCCGGATGACCGGTTCGGCCTGCGCCATGACCTCCGCGGGCGTCCGGTAGTTGATGCTCAACGAGGCCACTGTGACCCGGTCGAGCCCGACCCGCTTGAGGCGTTCCTGCCACGACTCGGTGAACCCGTGCCGGGCCTGGGCGCGGTCTCCCACGATGGTGAAGCTGCGCGACGGGCAGCGCGTCAGCAGCATCTGCCACTGGGCGTCGGTCAGCTCCTGCGCCTCGTCCACGACGATGTGCGCGAACGGGCCGGCCAGCAGGTCCGGGTCGGCGTCGGGCAGGGCGGACTCGTCGACCAGGACGTCGCGCAGGTCCGGTTGGCGCAGCATCGCCAGCAGACCCTCGCCGTCGTCGTAGGTGTCGGCCGCGAGCAGCTCGTCGACGACCCGGGCCATGTGGTCGCGTTCGACAGCGGCGGCCGGGTCACGCCGCCGGGTGCGTCCCGACCTCTCCGCGTCGCCGAGCCGCTGCCGTGCCGCGTCGAGCAGCGGCAGGTCGGACACGGTCCAGGCCCGGGGCTCGTCGCGTTGCAGCTTGCGGACCTCCTCGGCGGTGAGCCACGGCGCGCACCTGCGCAGGTACGCGGGCACCGACCACAGGTCACCCACGACATCGGCCGCGTCGAGCAACGGCCAGGCACTGTTGACCGTCGCCCGCAGCTCCCGGTTGCGCAGCAGCGAGTCGCGGAGCACGGCGTCCGGCTCCTCGCCGTCGTACCGGTCGATGAGGATGGTGAGCAACTCCTCCCAGATCTCCTCGCGCGCCTCGTTGTGCGGGGTGCCCGGACCCGGCGCCTGGAACGCGTCGGCCCAGTCGTGGGCGCTCAGGCGGACGTCGGAGTCGCCGACCGGGACCGTCATCGGGGCGACGGGTGGGTCCTCGTAGAACCGGACGGCCGCGTCGATCGCCCGTAGCAGCTCGGCCGAGGACTTCAGCCGGGCCACGTCCGGGTCGGCGTCGGCGGTTGCCGTGGCCCCCTCTCCGACGAGGTCGCGCAGGGTGCAGGTCTGCACGTCGTCCTCTCCGAGGCTGGGCAGGACGTCGCCGACGTAGGCCAGGTAGGGCTGGTGCGGCCCCACGAAGAGCACCCCGCCCCGGCGCTGCCCGAGGCGCGGGTCGGAGTAGAGCAGGTACGCGGTGCGGTGCAGGGCGACGACGGTCTTGCCGGTGCCCGGACCGCCGTCGACCACGAGGGCGCCGGCCGACCCCGCCCGGATGATGGCGTCCTGGTCCGCCTGGATCGTGCTGAGCACGTCGCGCATCCGGGCCGACCGGGCGCTGCCCAGACTGGCGATGAACGCGGACTGGTCGTCGAGCGCGACGGCGTGCCCCACGAACCCGTCCGGGGTGAACACCTCGTCCCAGTAGTCGCTGATCCGACCGCGGGTCCAGCGGTACCGGCGGCGGCTCGCCAGACCCATCGGGTTGGCGTGGGTCGCGCCGAAGAACGGCTCGGCGGCGGGTGAGCGCCAGTCGAGCAGCAGCCGCCGGCCCGTGCTGTCGGTCAGACCGCGGCGTCCGACGTACACCGGCTCGGGGTTGTCCGCCTCGACCACGTGGCCGAGGCACAGGTCCAGCCCGTAGCGGCCCAGCGAGCGCAGGCGGGCGGTCAGCCGGCGGACCTCCTCGTCCCGGTCGACGGCCTGCCGGCCCTTGCCGCCGGGCGCCCGGCGAGCGGTGTCCAGACGGTCGGACAGCTCGGCGCTCAGCTGCGCGAGGCCCTGCGCCATGGCCGCGAAGTGCCGCTCGTCGTGGGCGATGAGCGCCGGGTCGGCCTTGGCGGCGAGGTGATCGGGAAGTTCGAACACGGAGGTAGGCAAGGAATCCAATTCATGACTTCCATTTCGGCAGAATTTGGCCTCGGCCGACGATTCTGCGTCATAAACGGGGTCTTGCCGCAAGCCCCCCAGTGCGGTATAAGTTAGAAGTGGCGGGAGGCAGAGTGTCTCCCGTTTTCCGTGTTCAGGGCACGTCGACGACCTCGCGGCCGAGGGGCCAGAACGCGGCCGGAACGAGCTTGAAGTTGGCGATGCCGAACGGGATCCCGATGATCGTCACGCAGAGGGCGATGCCCGCGACGATGTGGGAGAGCGCCAGCCACCATCCGGCCAGCACCATCCAGAGGATGTTCGCCAGGCCGGAGCCGACGCCCGCGCCCGGCTTGGGCACCACTGTGCGACCGAAGGGCCACAGCGAGTAGACCGCGAGGCGCAGCGACGCGACGCCGAACGGGATGGTGATGACCAGGACGAAGCAGATCAGCGCGGCGATGCCGTAGCCGACCGCCAGCACGAGGCCACCGCCGAAGACGAGCCACAGCACATTCAGTACGAATCGAATCACCACTCCAGCATGAAACATGCTCGCCACCCGGTCGGCTCGTCCCGTTTTCTGCGCGGGGAACGGCCGCCGCGTGGCCCTCGGGGAGGTTCCTCTCGCCACCGTCGGAGAGCTGGCGAGGTCGATGTCACCGGCGGGAAGTCTCGGGGTTGCTCGGTGGAAGACCTGAGAAGAAAGCCAGGGCGACCCGAGGGAAGCTCCCGGAGGTCGGCCGGCGCCGGCGGCCACATGCTGGCTGGCATGAAACGCGCCGCGCTCTACGTTATCGCCGGACCGGTCGGCATCGCGGCCTACGGCCTGGTCCGGCTGTGGGCACGATCCGACGGGGTGTACGGCCCCGGGCTCGACTGGCAGGCCGCCCATCTGGTCGCTCTCGCCGGCATGGTGTGCTTCGTCCCGGGCGTGCTCGCGCTGGCCCGCCTGCTGCCTCGCAGTCCGTGGCGCACCGGGGTGGTGGCCGGCACGTTGGTCGGGCTCGCCGCGACGATGGTGCAGTTCGTCGCCGACATCGTGGAAGGGCTGCTGGCCGCGGACCGGGCGGAGATGTCGAGGCTCGGCGCGGAGTTCAAGGACATCCCCGGCGTGGAGGTGGCCTTCTACGATGTCGTACCCCAGTTCTTCTTCCTCGGTCTGCTCGTGCTCACGGGCATGCTCGCCGCCCGGCGGCGGCTGCCGTGGTGGAGTGTGCCGCTGCTCCTGGTCGGCATCGTCCTGCCGGTGGTCACCCTCGACCTGCTTCCGATCGGTGGCCTGTGCATGGCGCTGGCGTTGGCCCCGGCGCTGCCGTTGGTGCGAGAGCGGGGCGAGCGTGCCGAGTCGCCGGTCACCGTCCACTGAGGACGCGGGATGGCGCTGGCCGTTGCGGACCAGCGCCACCCTTCGAGCCGCTACTTCAGAGCGAGGGTGCGGGCGTCGGCGGCGATGACGCTGGCGGCCTCCGCGGGCACCAGCTTGCCGGCCTGTCGGTCGGCGTAGGTGGCCAGCTCGGCGTACTGGGCGTGGGCCAGCTTGGTGGTCATCGCCGTGACGGCGGCCGGGTCCGCGCCCGAGGTCAGGATCAGGTAGCCGAGGCCGGCCTGGCTCACCGTCACGGTGAAGGTGCTGGTCGCGGTGGCGGTGCCCTCGGGCCCGGTCGCCTCGGCGGTGATGGTGTGCCGGCCGGCGGTCAGCCTGGCCAGGTCGAGCTTGCGCCCGGCGGCCGACTTCTTACCGTCCAGCGTCACGGTGACCGTGTCCGCGTTGGTCGCGGCGACCGCGATCACCGGGGACTGCGCCCGGTCCAGCCGAGCCGCGTTGGCCGGCGAGGTGATCTGCACGGTCGGGTCCGCGGCGGCCCGCTGGACGAACGCCGAGTTCCAGCCGACCAGCTCCGCCGCCCGGTTGGTGATGATCGCGTCGGTGCCGATCCGCTCCAGCCGCTGCCACAGGCCGGCGGAGTCCATCGTCCAGGCCATCACGGCGACCCCGGCGGCGTGCAGCGGGGCGAGCACCTCCGGCTTGGCCAACAGCGCGTTGCCGTTCGGGTTGTACGCGGTCAGGTGCAGCTCCTTCGCGATCGCCACCGGGTCGGCGTCCAGGGTGCTGCGGAGCAGGCCGAGCGGTAGCTCGGGGGCGATCTCGTAGGTGTACTTCAGGGCGTCGACCTCGAAGCTCTGGATGAAGACCCGGCCCATCATCTGCTCGTCCCGGATCACCTGGATGATCGTGGCGACCTCGTCACGGGTGTGCCTGCCCTTGATCTCCACGAGCAGGTTGCCACCCCGGGTCCGCAGGTCGGCGAGCTGCTCGGCGAGGGTGGGCACCCGCTCGCCGACGTACTGCGGGCCGAACCAGGAGCCGGCGTCGAGCGCCTTGATCTGCGCGGCGGTCAGGTCCCGGATGTTGCCGGTGCCGTCGGTGGTCCGGTCGACGGTGCCGTCGTGCATGATGAACGGGATGCCGTCCTTGCTCGGCTGGACGTCGTTCTCGATCCAGTCGGCGCCGCCCCTACGGGCGATCTCCTGGGCGACGAGGGTGTTCTCCGGTGCGGCTGCGGACGCGCCCCGGTGGGCGATCACGGTGAACGGGCTGCCCTCCGGGCGCAGGTAGCCGTTCGGGGCCAGCTCGGTGACTGTGACGTCGTCGTACGACACTGTCGCGCCGTTGACGAAGAGTCCCTGGACGCCGTCGGCGGACCGCTGGAGGCTGCTGGTCCGCATCGCCTCCCGCCCGTCGAAGATCCAGCGGGCCTGGTTACCGTGCACCTCGACGGCGACGCGCACGTCCCGGCCGGTGCCGGCGTCGGACGGGGCGGAAGCGGTGTTCGTCACGACCCAGGCGTTGGAAGTGGTGCGCTGGGCGAATTCGAGCCCGTTGGCGGCGGTGGTCCCGCTGCGCATGGTGGCGATCCACCAGGGGGTCGCGCCACTGGCGGGGACGTCGATGCCCAGCGAGGCCCAGCGGGTGGCGGCCGAGACCGACTCGAAGCGCATGGTCGCCTCAAGGCGGAAGTCGTTCAGGTGCCGACCGAAGGTGATCTTGTTGTTCTCGCTGGAGCTGGCGGAGGTTCCGTACAGTCGGCCGTTCTCGACCTTCCAGGTGCCGTCGACCGCGTGCCAACCGGCGGGCAGCGACCCGGCCGAGAAGTCCTCCGAGACGACGACGCCGCCCGGCTCGGCGGTGGCGGGTGACGAGGTCGCGACGGCGACCGCGACGGCAGCGCCGGTGACGGCGAGAGCGGCGACGGAGGCGGCGGCCCGGGTACCCAGGGCGCCGAGGCGTGACCCGGCGCGGCGAGGCGACGGTGATGCGGGTAGGACAGTCATGGTCGCGACGGTACGAAGCGCGCCCGAACTGATGATCAATCAAGCATGGCGGCCGCCGGAACGCCGGGTGTACCTCGCTCGATCCGGGTGTACCCGGATTGGTCAGTTCGGCAGGCCGGAGCAGGCGACCCCGTCGATGGTGCACGCCTCGGGGGCGGAACCGGTCAACGATCCGTTGACCCGGAACGTCACCCGGACCGAGGCGCTGCCGGGCACCTGGCCGGTGTTCGGGTCCGGCACGAACGTCCACACCGCACCGTCCCGGCTGGCCTGCGCCCCCTCGACCCCGCTGACCCCCAGCGACTCCCGGGGCAGGGTGACGACGAGCGTCCACCCCGGCGCCGGGACCGAGCCGGGATTGCTGATCGTCACTGTCGCGCCGTAGCTGAGCAGGGCGTTGTCAGTGATGGCGAAGGCCGCGCCCAGGGCCGCCGGGGTGGGCCCGGTGGTCACGCCGGTCGGCGTGGGCCGGGTCGACGACGCGACGGCCGGTGGGACCGAGGAGGCCGAGGCGGACGGGGGAGCGGGCACCGCCGGGCTGGTGGCCGCCGCTCGCGCCTGCGCCCGGGGGGTAGCCGACGGCGAAGCGCCCACCTGCTCGACCGACGGCGGCGGGTCGAGGGTCACCGGCGTCAACTTCTCCGGCGTACGCAGCACCCCGACGACGGACACGGCCGTCGCGATCAGCACCCCGAGCGCCGCGACGACGGCCACCCAGGTGGCCCGCGAGACGTCCTCCCGACCGGTGAGCACCCGCCGTGTGGCCGTGACGAGGGCCACGACCCGATCCAGCAGGATGATCGCCACGGTACGGCGTGGTTGGGGTGGTGTTGCCGGCACTGCCAGTCTCTCCTTCAGTTCGTCGCCGGGTGCGCGCCCGCGAGCCGTCCGGGCCGGGGGTGGCGCCTGCCCGGTCACAACCCGCGAAGCCCGACGAGTATCGCCTCGAGCAGATCCTCGGTCGGCAGCTCCGACAGCATCGGCGGTTCGTGCGTCTCGATCAGCCCCGCCGCGAGCAGGTCACCGAGCAGCACCCGGACCGTCCCCAGCGGAAGATCCAACTCGGCACCCACCTCGGCCACCGACACTGGATGGTGACACAGCTCGACGATCCGCGCCTGTTCGGGGAAGAGCGGTGTGGGAGGCGTGACCCCCCTCCGGGCGACGACCAGCGAGATCAGGTCGAACTGGCCGCGTGCGGGCGCGGTGCGCCCCCCGGTCATCGTGTAGGGCCGGGCGACCGGGCCCGCGTCGTCGTCGTACCACGCCTCGTCAGTGGTGCCGCTGGTGTGCACCAGTGTCCCCGATCGTCACCGAGGAGGCCGGGCCCAGCGTGATCGGCAGGTGCTGCTCGGCCTGCCCCACGAAGAGCGCCACCTCGTACGCCATGTCACCGACCTCGACGTCGTCACCGGCGATCCGCACGGTGAGGATGGTCCCGTTCGGGATGGTGGCGATGAAGAGGAACGCTCGCGACATCTGCACCACTACCTGACGCAGCCGGCCCGCGTCACAGGTCCGGGTGGCGGCCAGCCCCAACGCGATCAGTCCGGCGACCACGCCGGAGATCTGCTCGGCCAGCTTTGCCCCCACCTGCCGCGAGCCGCCGAGCGGCAGCCCGTCCGGTGAGAGCACCACGGCGAACTCCGCGCCGTGCACCCGGTCGACCAGGTCGTTCAGGGCGTCGGTCAGGCCGTCCTCGGTGACCACTGCAGACGTCATTGTTGTCTCCTTGCTGTTCTGGCGACCGGCAACTCAACCGTGTCGAGGCTGGTCCTGCCGTGTTCCGGGCCGGTCGGCCCGGGGTGGCGGACCCGCGTCGGCAGCGCGCCGTTGCCGTTGGGGTCGGTCAGGTCGGCGCCGGTGCGGGCCGGTGGGTACGGGCTGTCGGGTGGTGCGCTGGCCGGTGTGCGGCCGGTGTCGGCGACCGTGATGAGCCGGGAGGGTATGAGCACGACTGCGGCCGTCCCACCGCGCCGGCTGGGGCGCAGCGAGACGTGGGCACCGCAGCGGCCGGCCAGCACGGCGGCGGCGTACCAGCCGGCGAGACCCGCGGGCGGGCCGTCCGGTGGCGGATTGCCGAGCAGGTGGTTCGCCTCGGCCAGCGTGGCGGGGTCCAGGCCGGGCCCGTCGTCGACGACGAGGACGGCACACCCCTGCGGGCGCTGTTCGCCGCTGACCCGGACGGTGGTCTCCGCCCCGGAGAAGGCCAGCGCGTTCTCGATCAGCTCCGCCAGCAGGTGGATGACGTCAGTGACGGCTGGCCCCGCGAGCGACCACGGCCAGTGCGGTGCGATCAGGACCCGCTGGTAGTCCGGCACCTCGGCGACCGCGCCGCGCGCCACGTCGAGCAGTGGCACCGGGCGTCGCCAGCGGCGGGCGGGTGTCGCGCCGGCCAGGGTGATCAGTTTCTCCACGTTGCGGCGGACCCGGGTGGTGAGGTGGTCGAGTTGGAACAGCTCGCCGGTCTCCTCGGTGGACCGTTCCCGACGTTGCATCCCGTCCAGCAGGCTGAGCTGCTCGCGCAGCAGGACCTGGTTGCGTCGGGTCAGCCCCAGGAACAGCTCCCGTTCGGCGTCACCCCCCGGCGTCGCCGGTTGCTGGGTCGGGGCCGGAGGGTCCGGCACCGGAGTCGGGAGGTCGGCGTCGGTCCTGGTCAGCTCGTCGGTCAGGCGTCGGACGGTGCCCGCCCAGCTCAGCAGGAGCACGAGCACGACGATCAGGCCGAGCCCCACCACGGCCCCGGTACGCGCGATGAGCACGGCGGCGCCGGGGGTGGCCCGCTCGACGCTGCTGCGGGCGGTGTTCGTCACCAGTGTCTGCAGCGCGCCGAGGGTGGCGTCCGCCGCGGCCCGCCAGCCCTCGACGGTGAGACCGGCCAGGGCGTTGGCGGTGCCGGCCTGGAGCAGCAGCCGGTCCTCCAGCGCGAGCAGAGCCGCGAACTCGGGGCCGGCCGCGAGGCGCTGATGCTCGCCCTGGCCGTCGGGCGGAAGCCCGGCCACGGCCTCGGTGCGCGCGTACCGCTGGATGGTGACCAGTGCGGTCAGCCGGCGCTGCTCGTCGGCGCCGAACCGCGCGCCGGTCATGGCCGCGCTGACCACTGTGTCCTCCCGGGCGAGCAACTCCCGGGCGCGGGCCAGCGCGATCACCGCGCGGGTGTCGGCGGCCAACCCGCTCTCGTACGCGCCCCACTCCGGGCCGTACACCCGGAAGGCGACGTCGATGACCTCGTCGTACCCGTCGACCGCCGTACCCTGGTCGAGCCGGCCGGTGTCCACCTGGGATCGGGTCGTGCCCAGGCCGTCGAGCCGGCGCACCAGCTCGTCGGCCCGGTCACGGACGCTGCCGGCGCTGAGCAACCGGAGATCTCGGCCCTTGGTGAACTCGCGGATCTCGGCGGCGGCCCGGTCGGTGCCTTCGCGGGCCCCGACCAGAGCGGGCGTCGTCTGCCCCGCCCCGGCGATCGTCTCGGCGGTGATCCGGCGTTCCGTCTGCAGGCTCAGAATCAGGCGGTCGATGGGCTGGCCCAGTGTGTCCGCCAGCGCCCGGACCCGCAGCAGGTCGACGGCGTCCTGGCCGGACACGTAGGCCGCGTACGACCAGAGCGTGACCAGCACGGCGGCCAGCACGGCCAGCCTGGTCCGGATCAGCCGAACGTCGTTGCGGGTCATCGGGTCGCCCGCTGCGGCCACGGTTGCCCGGCGGTGTCGCTGGCCCGGTCGGCGACGAGGGTGCGCAGCAACGCCAGCAGTTCGGTGCGGTTGGCGCAGTTGAGCCGGTTGCGCATCCGGGCCACATGGTGTTCGACGGTCTTGGCCGAGATGAAGAGCCGATCGCCGATCTCCCGGTAGGTCAATCCGGCAAGCACCAGCTCGGCGACCTCGTACTCACGGTCGCTGAGACCGTGCTGCGTCGGGCCGGCGACCCGTGCCGTGCTCGCACCGGTCGTCGGTGTCTGCCCGCTCTGCCCGCCGGAGGGCCGCCCCTGCAACGCGCGGGCGCACTCCAGCAGGGTGGTCATCGCCCGCCGGTCCGCGGTACGGATGGCGGCCTGCCCGGCGAGGCGGGCGCCGTCCCAGCACAACCCGGTGTCGTGCAGCCCCCGGGCGGCGGCCTCCACCCGAACCGGGTCGACGACCCCGCGGAGCACCTCCACCCAGCTCTCCGCGGCGGAGGCGACCACTGCCGCGTACCGGCTGTGGCCAGCGGCGGCGAGCAGCGCCGTGACGTGTTCGTCGGCGATCGTCGGCTCGCCGGTCAGGATCGCGGCGTGCAGCCCGCTCCAGTGCAGCGGCACACTCCACAGTGGTGGATTGTCGAGGCGGTCGAGCAACGCGCGCCCCTGGTGCAGGTACGGCTCCAGCCGGGCCAGGTCACCCAGCCGCGCGCCCGCGATGGCCAGCTCACCCAACGGCAGCAGGGTGAACAGGTCGACAGGGTGCCGCACCACGGCCTCCAGCGCCTGCCCCCAACCCCGCTTCAGCGCCCCAAGGTCGCTGTTGCGCCGGGCGATGCCCATCCGGATCGCGGCGGCGAAGAGCTGGTCGCGTGACTCCAGTGGTCGCCCGTCGAGCGTCACGGTGGCGAGCCGCTCACCGGCCGCGTGGATCTCGCCACGGACCATCAGGATCCAGGCCTGCAACAGCCGGTGGCGGCGGGCCATCAGCGGGCCACCGACACCGGCGCCCAGGGCGCGGTGCAGCACCCGCTCGGCGATCTCCAGCTCACCACAGTGCACCGCCGTCAACGCGGCGAGGGCCGCCGGGCTGTCCGGCAGCAGCACCGCCCGGCCGTCCGGCTCCAGCAGCGCGGCGGCCTGCACGAGCGCGGAGAGCGCGGCGGTCGGCGGGCCGGTCACGCTCTCCCGTACACCGTTGGCCATCAGTCGGGCGGCGCTGGCGTGCAGGGTCGGGGGTTCACCGGCCGGGTCACCCGCCGGTGACTCGGTGCGGGCGGCCGGGTCACCGCTGGCCAGCCCGCCGACGATGGCGAACGCCGCCGCCGAGGCGGTGCCCGACCACCGGAACAGCTCGACGCTGCGACCGACGTGACCACGGTGGGCCAGGGCGGTGGCGGCGACCACGGCTGCCTCGGAGCGCTCCGGGGGAGCGGCGGTGGCCAGGAGTCGGTCCGCCAGCCGAAGCGCGTCGTCGAGGTCACCGGCGAGCGCGGCGGCGAGCGCCTGCTGCGCGTTGGGTGGCCGCCCGGCAGCCGTGGCCGCCGCGAACAGCTCGGCGGCGAAGGCCGGCTCGTCGGCCAGCGCCTCGTCCGCCGCGGCGGCCAGGGTCGCGGCCGGGCAGTCGCCGAGCGCGCCGACCGCGAGCAGGGAGCGGACCAGCGGCAACACCGCGCCACCCCGAGCGAGCTGCAACTCGGTGAGCCGCCGCCAGACCGCTGTCCGCTCGGTGGCGGGGCTGAGCGTCGCGACGGCCCGCCGGACGATCGGTGCGAGCCGACC
The DNA here is from genome assembly GCF_018070325.1 of Micromonospora sp. H61. Taxonomy (GTDB): domain Bacteria; phylum Actinomycetota; class Actinomycetes; order Mycobacteriales; family Micromonosporaceae; genus Micromonospora; species Micromonospora salmantinae. The sequence continues at coordinate 24,621 of NZ_JAGPXY010000006.1, read as the reverse complement.
ATCCGCGCCGAGCAGCCCGGCCGCCCTGGTCGTGGCGATCAGTTCGTCCACCCCGGCCGGGTCCCGGCCCAGCAGTGCGCCGAGCATGCTCACCGGCAGCGCCCCGCCGGCCGCGACAGCGAGCAGCAGCCGTCGTACCGCGGCGGGCTGGACGTCCAGGTCCGGCCCGAATTCGAGGATGACGGACCGGGGTGGGTCCACAGTGCCGGTCCGGGTCTCCGCGCCGACCAGGCCGCGGGCCAGCCGTTCCACGTCCCGGGGTACGCCGGCGGTCTGCGTGTGGACGTAGTCGACCAGGTCGGCGGGGCGGCCCAGCTCGGGCGTGGCGGCGAGATGGGCGGCGGTTTGCTCCCGGGTGAACGGCGTGAGCAGCACGGCCTGCCCGTCGCGTCGCAGGGCGTCGACCAGTTCACTGAACGCCGCCGACCGGGGCCACGGGCGGTGGGCGACCACCAACCGGTGCCGCCGGCCGACGACCAGACGCAGCAGCGCTTCGGTCCGCGCGTCGTCGAGCAGGTGCGCGTCGTCGACCAGCACCACAGTGTCGGGGTCGACCGGCTCGTCCGGCTCCGGGGCGGCCGTGCGGACGGCGATCCCGGCGCGCTGGTGAATGCGCTCCAGCTCGGCGAGGAGCGCGGTCTTTCCGTGACCGGCCGGGCCGGCGACGCCGACGACGAGGGGGCCGGTCGGATCCTGCGCGACAGTGTCCAGTAGCGCCTGCAACCCCTTGTCCAGGGTCATCCCTGGTGCGGCGAGGTCATTCATGATCATCAGGGTTATCCTTCGCGTCCGCGGCCGCGGGCCAGCGCCAGGCGGGACGGCTTCGGCAGTTCCAGTGGGAGGACCCGGACCGGGGGCCGCGGTGGCGGATCGCCCGGAACGGTGTGATGGGCTCGGCGTGGTGCCGGGAGGGTGGCCCGCCCGGCGCCGCTGACCGGGGCCGGAACGCGGGCCGGCGGCTGGCGAGGGCGTGGTGACACCACCTGGCAAGCGGCCATCGCCGCCCCGGTGGCGGCTGTCAACTGTGCGTCCGGCTCCACCTCGACGGGCACCGGGAGGGCCGCGCCGATCAGCTCGGTCACGAGCGGGACCCGGGTGGAGCCGCCGGCCAGCAGGACGCCGTCGAGCTGCGCCGGAGTCAGGTCGGCGCTACGCACGGCCCGGAGCAGGAGGTCGACGGTGGCCTGCACCGTCGGGCGGATCATGGCCTCGAACTGTGCCCGGGTCACCGGCACCCGCGCCGGGCCGCTCGGCAGGGTCAGCACCACGTCGGCAGTGAGGTCGACGGTCAGCACCCGCTTGACCCGGTCACACTCCGCGCGCAGCCCGCGTAGCGCGACCTGGGCCCCGCGACGCCCGGTCGCGGCCAACTCCCGGGCCAGCACGGTACGCGCATGCTCGGCGAGCGCCTCGTCGAAGTCGACGCCGCCGATCGAGTCGAGACCCTGCGGGGTGCCGAACGTCTCGTACGTGCCGCGCGGGGTGCGGCGCACCAGAGCCGCCTCGAAACTGTTGCCCCCGAGGGCGTAGACCACTGCGGTGCTGCCCGCGAACCCGCGAGCGGCGTGGCTCTCGGCGACCGTGACCGTGCGGGGCAGCAACGTCACGTGCCGTAGGCCGAGGTCCGACAGGGCCCGGTGCAGCACCTCCCGTCGGTAGGGGCGCCACCCCGCCGGGTGGCTGAGCACTATCGCCTCGGCAGCCCCACCCTCCAGGGCGTGGACCCGCTCCACCACCCACGCCGCCAGCTCGGCGGTCAGCGTCTGCGGCGCGCACGGCTCGCCGCCGAGCAGCACCGGCACGTCGTCGCCGATCCGGTGGACGAAGTCCCGGGTGGTGCGGCTGCCGTCGTCGGTCACCGGCTCGCCGACGCGCAGCGAACCGTCCTCGGCCAGGCACAACACCGACGGCATGAGAGGCGAGCCGGCGCTCAGCGGGACGGCTTCGGGACGGGTCCAGGTCGCGCCGCGTCGCCGTGCGACGGCGGCGGCCGTGTTGCTGCTTCCGATGTCTATCCCCAGGACGTACGGCATCGTCTCTGTCTCTCCCCGTGAGTCGGCCGGTCGGTGGCGATGGCGTCGGCTGCCCCGACGACCCACCCCCGGCGAACCCCGCGGGCTCCTACGTTCGTACCAGAGATCAGTCCCTGGTCGGGACCCTAATCTCGCCGGGACGGTTTCCCCCTGTCCCCCTAACGTACGAGGTGGGGGAGCCCCTAGTTCAACCGGCCCGGATGCGGGCTCAGCCCCGATGCCCGGGGGCGACCCCCGGCAATAGCGTCGTCACTGTCGACGTACGACACCCCGCCAATGCCACATCCGAGGAGAACCGGCACATGGACTCGCAGCAGACGCTCCACGACTTCGTGCTCGACCTACTGACGAACCCGGACGCGCGGTCGGCCTTCGACCTCGACCCCGAGGGTGCGTTGCGGGGCGCCGGGCTCACCGACATCACCGCTGCGGACGTGCAGGACGTCGTACCGCTGGTCGTCGACTACGCGCCGGGTGCGGGCCTCGCGCCGTTGGCCTCGCCGGTCGAGCAGCTCGGGCTGGACCCGCTGCTCACCGACACCACCGACGTGGTGGGTCAGTTGCAGAGTGTGGCGCAGCAGATCAGCGTCACCAGCTCGCCCAGTGGCGTGGACGTCAAGGCCGGCGTGCTCGGCGCCATCGCTGTCGACCCGTCGACCGCCGCCGCCGGGGTCACCGTGCTGCCGGGCATCGGTCTGGGCGTCGGCCCGTACGGCCTTGACACCGACCTGGCCGGTGTCTCCGACGTGGCGCACACCCTCGACGCCGACGTGGTGCAGCCGGTGGACGCGATCGCGGACCCGGTGCTCGGTGACGTCACCGGCACCGTCGGCGACCCGGGCGGTCTGCTCGGCGTCACTGACCCGAACCTGATCGGCGGCGACCTAACCGGTGGTGTCCTCTCCGGCACCCACGGTCAGCTCGGCGGGGTCGTCAGCTCGCTGGGTGTCGACGACACCCTCAGCGGGCTGGGCCTCGGGCATGGCGACGGTGTCGTCGGCGGGGTCCCGCCGCTCGACGTGCCGTCGACTGTGGGCGGCGTGACGCACCAGGTGGACAGCCTCCTCCCCGGTGTCACCGACACGGTCGGTGACGTGACCGGTGGGGTCACCGATGGTGTGCTCGGCGACTCACACGCCTCGTCCGATCACGGGCTGCTGGGTATCACCGGCGGTCTGCTCTGACCCGGATCTCCGGTCGGAGCGGAGGGCCGGATCGTCTCGGGCGATCCGGCCCTTCCCGGTTCCACATCCGGTCCCTCTTGATAATTGAGCCGAAATCCGCACACTTGGTGCGGTGATGGCCGGGATCTGGTTGGACGTGCTGGACGAGATCGCCCGCACGTGCACTGCACACGGTCGCGGTGACCTACTCCAGACGGTGCGGCAGAAGCGCGCGCAACTGCTGGACCCGACGCTGCGTGTCCTGGTCGTCGGCGAGCCGAACCAGGGCAAGAGTCAGCTGATCAACGCGATCATCAATGCTCCGGCGTGCCCGGTCGGCGACGGCCGGACGACAGTCCTGCCGACCGTCGTGCGGCACGCCGAGGCCCCGACCGCGGCGGTGGCGCAGGTGCCGCCACCAGCCCCGGGGCACCCCACCGGCACCGCCGACGCGGTGGCCGTCGAGCGGACCCCGGTGGCGCTCAACCAGGTCGCGGCGGGCGTGGCCGGCCTGGTCGGACGTCGGCCGGGCGGCGGCCCGGCGTACGTCGAGATCGGACTGCCCCGTGCCCTGCTCGGTGCCGGGCTGGTGCTGGTGGACACTCCCGGCACCGACGAGGTCGCCGGCATCGGCGCCGCCGCTTCGGTCGCCGCGCCGGCCCGCGCGGACACCGTGCTGCTGGTCTCCGACTCCACTCGGGAGTTGTCGGTCGCCGAGCTGAACATGCTGCTGCACATCATGCGGTCGCATCCGAACGTGGTGGTGGTGCAGAGCAAGACCGATCTGGTCGCGGACTGGCGTACTGTCGCCGAGCGCAACCGGCAGCACCTGGCCGAGGCGGGGGTTCCGGCGACGCTGATCCCGGTCTCGGCGGCGCTGCGACTGCGCGCGGCCGCGGCCGACGACCGTGTGCTCAACGCGGAGTCGGGTTTCCCGGCGCTGATCGCCCGCCTGCAACGCGACCTGGCCGGCAAGGCCGACCACCTGGCCCGGGCGGCGGTGCAGACGGTGGCCCGGACGGTGGTGGAGCAGTTGGCCGCGCCGTTGCGTGCCGAGTTGGCGACCCAGGAGGCCGAGGAGCAGTCCGGGCCGATCTCCCGGCTGCACGCGGCGCAGCGCGAGGTCGACGAGCTGCGCCGGTGCTCCACCCGGTGGCAGAACACGTTGACCGACGAGATCACCGACCTGCTCGCCGACCTTGAGTACGACCTGCGTGACCGGACCCGACAGATCCTGCGCGCGGTGGACGAGGCGTTCGACACCGCCGACCCGTTGGTCGCCTGGGACACCTTCCAGGACTGGCTGGAGCGGAGCCTGGTGGAGGCGGCGGAGGCGAACCACGAGTGGCTGATCCAGCGCTGCGACTGGATCGCCCGGCGGGTGGCCGCCAACTTCGACAGGTACGGCTACGACGTGTTGCCGCCCTGGTCGATGACGATGCCGGACGACATCGGCGAGCGACTGCCCGAGCTGCAACGGCCGACGATCGACCGGTTCACCACCGGCCAGAAGCTGTTCACCGGCATGAAGGGGTCGTACGGCGGCATGCTGATGTTCGGTCTGGCGACCACCCTGGCCGGCATGCCGATGATCAATCCGGTCTCGGTCGGCATCGGGGCGCTCTTCGGCGGCAAGAGCATCCGTGACGAGAGCAAGCAGTTGCTCCGTCGTCGGCAGGCGACGGTCAAGACGGCCATCCAGCGGCATGTCGACGACTTCTTCGTCCGGATCATCCGAGACTGCCGCGACGCCGCCCGGCAGGTGCAGCGGATGCTGCGCGACCACTTCACCGGGCTGACCGAGGAACTCCAGGAGGCCATCGTGCAGTCGTTCCGCAGCGCGAAGCAGGAGGCCGACACCGATGCCTCAGTGCGCGAGCAGCGGCAGCGCGAGATCCGGTTGAAGATGACCCGGTTGGCGGCGGTGTACGAGCAGGCTCAGCAGTTGACCGGTGCCCGGTCCGCCCCGCTCCTGCTGGAGCCGCAGGCATGACGGTGGGGGTGCGTCTGGACGAGGCGGCGTGGGGGTTGCTGCACCAGGCCATCGAGCTGTACCAGGACAATCCCCGGGCCGTCGCCGAGCTTCGGCAACAGGTGGCCCGGTTGGAGCAGCCACTGCGGATCGCCGTCGTCGGCCCGTGGCGATCGGGTAAGTCGACTGTGCTCAACGCGTTGATGGGCGAGGAGGTCGCGCCGGTCGAGCGGGCCGACGGGGCCTTCACCTGGTACGAGGACGGGGCCGCGCCGCGTGCCACCGCCTACCCGGTCGGGCAGCCACCGCAGGAGTTGGCAGTGGTGAAGTCGGCGACCGGGCTGCGGGTGGATCTGGGCTGGGGTGCGGGGGAGGTGCGGGACATCGTGGTGCGGTGGCCGACGCGGGCGCTGCGGCAGATCACGCTGATCGACACCCCGGCGGTCACCGGCGGCGCCGAGCAGGGCCGGGCGCCGGTGTTGGAGCGGGTGTTGCGCGACTCGGACGCGGTGTTGTACCTGACCCGCGACGGTCGCGACAGCGACCTGCGGGTGCTGGAGTCCGCACGGGAAACTGCCGTCGGACAGTCCGCTCCGGTCAACGTGATCATGGTGTTGTCCCGCGCCGACGAGACCGGCGGCGGCCGGATCGACGGTCTGCTCACGGCCCGCCAGCTCGCCCGCCGGCACTACCGCGACCCGAGGGTGAACGCGCTGAGCGTGAACGTCGTGGCGTGCAGCGGCATGATCGGCCTGGCCGGCCGGATGCTCGGTGAGTCCGACTTCGCCGCGCTCGCGACAGTGGCTCAGGTGCCCCGGGCGGAGCTGGACACCCACCTCATCTCCGCCGACCGCTTCCTCCGTGGCGAGCTGCCGGTACGGCTGGACACCGAGGTGCGCGCCGCGCTGCTGGGCCGGTTCGGGGTCTTCGGTGTCCGGCTGGCGGCCACGCTGGTGCGCAGCGGGTTCGACAGCCGGGTGAAGCTCTCCGCGGAGTTGATTCGTCGCAGCGGTCTCACCGAGCTGCGCGAGTCGGTGACGCGTTGTTTCATCGATCGCCGCGACGCGCTGAAGGCGCGGTCCGCGCTGGCCGCTGTGGAGGCGCTGCTGCGGGCCGAGCCCACCCGGGGCTCCGCCGAGCTGGTCGGCGCGGTGGAGCAGATCCTCGCCGGTGCGCACGAGTTCCGGGAGCTGCGCCTGCTGGTGGCACTGCGGAACACCCGGCTGGGGTTCGACGCGGAGTTGGCCGCCGAGGCGCAACGGCTGGTCGGCGGCGACGGGGTGGGCCTCGCGGCTCGACTCGGTGTCGAGCATGAGGCCGACGTGCGGCAGCTCTGGGAGGTCGCCTCCGACGCGCAGTGGCGGTGGCGGGACCGGGCGGAGGATCCTCTGCTCCCGCTGGCGCAGCGGCGCGGCGCTCAGGTCGTCGTCCGCAGTTGCGAGGGGATGATCGCTGAGCTGGCCGCGGGCGGGCGCTGAGCGTCCGATCGCCGTTTTCGCGGCTGTCTTTCGAGGTGGGGGGCACCCGGCGTTGGCCAAAACCGGAAGTGTTGGTTAGCCTAACCTAACTTTCGGGCCGGATGGCTCGCTTCTCTTCGAAAGATCGGGAACTTCACCATGCATTCATGGCGTCCGGTCCTGGCCGTCGCGGCGCTGAGCGCCGTGCTCGGCGGGCTCACCGGTTGTGGCAACGACACGGGCACCGGTGACACCGCCGCCGCTGCCACCGCCTCCGGTCCCTGGTCTTTCAACGACGGCTCGGGCAAGGTCGTCAAGGCCGACAAGACACCGACGCGGATCATCGCGCACGCCGGCGAGGCCGCGGCGCTCATGTCCTTCGGCATCAAGCCGGTCGGCGTCTACGCCGACGAGTCGGTCAAGACCGACCCGAACCTGAAGAACCTCGACCTCACCGGGATCCAGATCCTCGGCGAGGAGTGGGGCAAGATCGACGTGGAGAAGGCCGCCGCGCTACGTCCCGATCTGATCGTCGGCGACTGGTGGCCGGCCGAGAAGGCGCACAGCGGCATGGAGGAGGGCGTCGACGAGAAGAGCAAGAAGCTCGCCGAACTGGCTCCCGTCGTCGGTGTCACGCAGGGCAAGTCGATCGTCGCGCTGGCCGAGGGGTACGAGGACCTCGCCGAGAGCCTCGGCGCCGACGTGGCCAGCCCGCAGATCGCGGCGAACAAGAAGCGCTTCGAGGACGCGGTGACCGCGTTCAAGGCGGCCACCTCGGCCAAGCCGGACCTGACGGTCGCGGCGATGTCGCCCTCGACGGAGAAGGTCTACGTCGCGAACCCCGAGTACGCGCCCGAGCTGCTGGACCTGCAGACCTGGGGCCTGAAGGTGATCAACCCGGCCAGCCCGGACCCGGCCTTCCCGTACTGGGAGAACCTCAGCTGGGAGAACGCCGACAAGTACCAGCCGGACCTGATCCTGTGGGACGGCCGATCCTTCACGCCCACCGCCAACGCCGAGTGGACCACGAAGCAGCCGACCTGGTCCAAGATCAAGGCTGCCAAGGTCGGTGCCACCGTCTCCTGGCCGGCGTTCTGGCTGCACACGTACGGGGACTTCGCCACCGAGCTGGACAAGCTGACCCAGGCGGTCAAGGCCGCTGATCCGAATGTCGGCAACTAACCAGATCGGGACGCGCACCTCGACGGGAGGCGTGCGGCGAGCCTCTGCCCTCGGGCCGGGGCTCGCCGTCCTCTGCGCGGTCCTCGCCCTCGTCGGCTTCCTGAGCGTGACAATGGGCTCGCGTTCGATCGGGCTCTCCGAGGTGCTGCACGCCCTGTTCAGCCTCGACAGCGACGGGCCGATCAGCAGCACCGTCACGCTGGAGATGCGCGTACCCCGCACGCTGCTCGGCATCCTGGTCGGCGCCGCGCTCGGGGTGGCCGGGGCGATCCTGCAGGGCGTCACCCGCAACCCTCTGGCGGACGCGGGGATCCTGGGCATCAACTCCGGCGCCGCCGCGTTCGTGGTCCTGGCCATCACTGTGCTCGGGGTGCGTGGCGTCGGCGTCTACGTCTGGTTCGCCTTCGCCGGCGCGATCGCGGCGCTGGCCCTCGTGTACGCGGTCGCCTCGCTCGGCCGGGAGGGCGCCACCCCGGTGAAGCTGGCCCTGGCGGGCGCGGCGGTCACCGCCGGCCTGGCCTCGGTGACCAGCGGGATCGTGATGACGAACGTGGACGCCCTCAACGAGCTGCGGTTCTGGCAGGTGGGGTCGCTCGCCGGTCGGTACACCCCGATCCTGACCGGGGTCGCGCCGTTCCTGCTGATCGGCCTCGCCGCGTCGTTGGGCTTCGGGCGGGCCATCAACGGCCTCGCGCTCGGCGAGGACGTCGCGCGTGGCCTCGGCCAGGACGTGACCCGTACCCGCGTGGCCGCCTTCGCCGTGGTCGCGATCCTCGCCGGCGCCGCCACCGCGGCCTGCGGACCGATCGTCTTCGTCGGGCTCGTCGTACCGCACCTGGCGCGGTTCATCTGCGGCCCCGACTACCGCTGGATCCTGCCGTACTCGATGCTGCTGGCGCCCATCGTCCTGCTCCTCGCCGACGTGCTCGGACGGATGGCCGCCGCCCCCGACGAGGTTCAGGTCGGCGTGATCCTCGGGCTGATCGGCGCGCCCGCGTTCATCGCGATCGTGCGCTACGGCCGGTTGTCGGAGGTCTGAAGATGGTGACGACAACGACAACGAGCGACCGTCGCTCCGCCCCGTCGGGCACGGCAGCGGCGCTGCGCGCCAACCGGAGGCGTCGAGCCGGCCGGTCCGTCGTGGTGACCTGTGCCCTGACCGTGACGGTCACCGCCCTCTTCGTGCTCACCATGATGGTGGGCAGCTTCCGCATCGGCGCCGCCGAGGTGATCGCCTCGGTCCTGCACCTGTCCGACAATCCCAGCGTCGACTTCGTCGTCCGTGGCCTGCGGCTGCCGACCGCCGCCGCCGCCGTGACTGTCGGGCTCGCCCTCGGCGCGTCCGGGACGATCTTCCAACAGTTGCTGCGCAACCCCCTCGCGTCCCCGGACTTCGTCGGGATCACCTCGGGGGCAGGGCTGGCGGCCGTCACCGGGATCGTGCTCCTCCAGGCCGGCGGGCTCGTCGTCAGCGGTCTCGCCCTCGGTGGCGCGGTCGCCGCCGCCCTGGCGATGTACCTGCTGGCCTGGCGCGACGGCGTCAGCGGCTACCGCTTCATCCTCATCGGCATCGGGGTGGCGCTCTTCTTCGAGGGCCTGGTCGGCTACGTGCTCAGCCGGGCGCAGCTCTTCGAGGCCCGCCAGGCCATGCACTGGCTGATCGGGTCGGTCGGGCAGGCCAGCACCACGGAGCTGTGGGTGCTCACCGGTGCCCTGATCGTCCTGCTGCCGGTCGCCACGTTGCTGCAACGGCCACTGAGCGCCCTCGCACTCGGTGACGACGCCGCCCGGATGCTGGGTGTCCGGGCCGAGCTCAGCCGGGCCGGGCTGCTCGGCACCGCCGTCGTGCTGGTGGCCCTGGCGGTGTCGGTGGCGGGTCCGATCGCCTTCGTCGCCCTGGTGGCCGGGCCGATCGCCAACCGACTCCTCGGCCCCGCGGGCCAGGGCGTCCTGCCCGCCGCCCTGGTCGGCGCCGCGCTGCTGCTCAGCGCCGATCTCGTCGCCGTGCACGTGCTGCCCACACCGTTGCCCACCGGTGTGGTGACGGGTGCGGTCGGCGCGCCCTACCTGCTGTGGCTGCTGGCCACCACCAACCGACAAGGAGCGGGTGGATGACCCGACTACGCGCCGAGGGCCTCACCCTGGGCTACGACGACCGGACCATCGTCGACCACCTCGACGTCGCAGTGCTCGACGGCAAGGTCACCGCGATCGTCGGCGCCAACGCCTGCGGCAAGTCCACCCTGCTCCGCGGCCTGGCCCGACTGCTGGCACCGCGCGACGGCACCGTCTTCCTCGACGACAAACCCCTCGCCGACCTGCGCAACGTCGACGTGGCCAAGGTGCTCGGGCTGCTCCCGCAGACTCCCGTCGCGCCCGACGGCATCACCGTCGCCGACCTGGTGGCCCGTGGTCGCTACCCTCATCAGGGGTGGTTTCGACGGTGGAGCAACGACGACCACGACGCCGTCGCCCGGGCTCTCGACGCCACCGGCACCGCTGATCTGATCGACCGTCCGATCCGGGAGTTGTCCGGTGGCCAACGCCAGCGGGTCTGGGTCGCCATGGCCCTGGCACAGGACACCGACCTGCTGCTGCTCGACGAACCCACCACCTACCTGGACATCAACCACCAGGTCGAGCTGCTGCGGCTGCTGCGGAAACTGAACGCGGAGTCCGGCAAGACCATCGTCATCGTCATGCACGATCTCAACCTCGCCTGCCGTTACTGCGACCACCTCATCGCGATGTCCGGCGGTGCGATAGTCGCCGAGGGGGCGCCGGTCGACGTGGTCACCGGCGACCTCGTCGAGCAGGTGTTCGGTCTCAGCTGTCTCGTCGTACCCGACCCGATCGCCGGCACGCCGATGGTCGTCCCCGCGTAGCGGGCCTCGGACGCGGATGAGGGACGACCGTGGCGGCCGTCCCTCACTGGCGTCGCGCCGGGATCAGCGCGGTTCGTACGTCTGACAGTCCGCGATGTCCTGACCCGGACCCACCCGGATGGACGGCGCGTGGCACTCCAACTCGGCGTTGTGCTGGCAGTCGTCTCGCTTGCAGGCACCGACCTGCGCGATGACGCGGTCCAGCCCGCCCTTCGCCGAGGTGTCGATGAACGTGGCGCAGCTGGCGTTCTGCTGCCCGATGGTGATGGCGAACGCGTGGCAGCCGTCGTGGTTGTAGCCGCAGTCGGTGACTGTGCACTCGTGTACCCGCGGCATCTCCAGCATGTCGGTCATGGCGATCTCGCTTCCGTCGGTGGTGCCGGGTCACCGTGATACCCGGCCTCGACGGGACAACTCCCTATCAGCCGTCTCTTTTGGGGATGTTTTGCATAGGCCAGCCTTGCCTAACCGCCGACGAGAGCGGCGATCGTCAGCGGGCGTGCCGGGCGCGGCAGCCGCGCGCGTGCCGAAGCAGTTCCTCGACCCGCGCGCCGAGTTCGGCCGGATGCCGCAGTGGCGCCCGGAAGTTCAGCCGGACGTCCCGGTCACCAGTGCTCAGCTCCAACCGGAGTACGACACCGTGGCGGTCCAGGCGTACCGGCCGGACCTGGCGGACGCCCTGAAGGTGGCGGGCGGGTATCAGCCGGCTCAGCCCTTCGACGGTGTGCGGGTGGTGGTGGTCGAGGTGGCACAACAGATCCGCCTCGACGGCAGCCATCGGGTCGGGTTGGGCGGTCGCGAACTCGTCCGGGTCGACGCATGTGGTGCGGCCGTCGACGGTCAGTTCGGCGGTGGCGAGGTCGAGGACAGTCACCAGATCCTGATCGCTCCCGGCCGTGGCGGCCCCGGTCGTCAGCCAGCCCGTGAGCGTGGCGCGCCCGCGCACCCGGTCGCGGACCGGAGTGGGCGCCAGGTCGGTCACCTCGACCATCGCGACGGTCTCCCGCTGGTGCGCGAGGTGTTCGACCAGGTGGCAGCCGACCGGTAGGTCGATCCGCAGCCGCCCGTCGCTCGTCACGAGGTGTCGTCCGACGACGTAGGCCTCGACGCCCGGGATGTGCAGGGTGAGGGAGTCGGCGGCGACGAGCATCGATCGGATTCGGACACCCGCGTCGTCAGTGGAGTCCGCCGTGCTGGTCGAGGGCTTGCTCAAGGCGATCATCTCCTAATAAGGTTAGCCTTACCTTACTTGAGAGGCGAAGCATGAATCAGACCCGTCCCAAGGTCAAGCGTTCCCGTGCCCTGGGCATCGCGTTGACCCCGAAGTGCGTGCGCTACTTCGAACGCCGTCCGTTCCCGCCGGGGCAGCACGGCCGGGCCCGACGCACCACCAGCGACTACAAGGTCCGGCTGCTGGAGAAGCAGCGGCTCAAGGCGCAGTACGACCTGCACGAGGGGCAGCTCCGGCGCGCGTTCGACCGGGCCGTGCGCCGGCCCGGCAAGACCGGTGAGGAACTGATCGTCGAGCTGGAGAGTCGGCTGGACGCGCTGGTGCTGCGAGCCGGCTTCGCCCGCACCATCTACCAGGCCCGCCAGGTCGTCACCCATCAGCACGTCACTGTGAACGGCCGTCGCCTGGACCGGCCGTCCGCGCGGCTGCAACCCGGTGACGTCATCGAGGTGGCGCAGCGCAGTCGGGGCAAGGCGCCGTTCGTCGTGGCGGCGGCCGGGGCGCACGCCCCGGAACGTCTCGCGCCCTACCTTGAGGTGAGCCTGCCCGGCCTGACCGCTCGGCTGACCCGGCTCCCGCTCCGCTCGGAGGTCCCGGTGGTCTGCGCCGAGCAACTCGTCGTCGAGTACTACTCGCGCTGACCGAGGGTTGGGAGGGGCCCCGAGTGCGGGCACCTGCGCCGGGGCCCTCCGCTGGTGGATCGCGGCCCGAAAACCGTTATTCGATCTCACTTCACACGGTCGCCCCTGACCTGCGGAGATAACGCTCTCACGGATGGTGGGAGAGTGCTTGACGCGCCCGTGATCCGGACGCAACGATGCATTCACATGTCTCGTCCCACCACCGCCAGGCGTGATCGGCGCACGCCGTCCCTCGCACCGCGAAAGGACCCCACTGTGCGCAGATCCCTGAGATCGTGGCTCGGCCTCGCGCTGAGCGCGATCCTCGTGGCCGGCGGCATCGTCGCCTCGCCACCCACGGCCAGCGCCGCACCGTTCACCGTGCTGGTCTTCAGCAAGACCGCCGGGTTCCGGCACGGATCCATCACCCCGGGCATCGCCGCGATCCAGCAGCTCGGTGCGGCCAACGGCTTCACCGTCGAGGCCACCGAGGACGCCGCCCAGTTCACCGACGCCAACCTGGACCGGTTCGCCGCGGTGATCTGGCTCTCCACCACCGGCGACGTGCTCAACGCCGCCCAGCAGGCCGCGTTCGAGCGCTACATCACCGGCGGCGGTGGGTACGTGGGCGTGCACTCCGCCTCCGACACCGAGTACGACTGGCAGTGGTACGGGGGACTGGTCGGGGCGTACTTCGCCTCGCACCCGGCCGAGCAGAACGTCACAGTGAAGGTCGCCGACCAGGTGCACCCGTCCACCGCGACGCTGCCGCAGCGGTGGAGCCGGTTCGACGAGTTGTACAACTACCGCACCAACCCCCGCGGCAACGCGCACGTGCTGGCCACCCTGGACGAGAGCACCTACACCGGCGGGAGCATGGGCGCCGACCACCCGATCTCCTGGTGCCAGAACTACTCCGGCGGCCGAGCCTGGTACACCGGCCTGGGGCACACCGACGCGTCGTACAGCGAGGCGAACTTCCGTCAGCACCTGCTCGGCGGCATCCGGACGGCCGCCGGCGCCGTCGACGCCGACTGTGGCCCCACCGTCACCAGCAGCTTCCAGCAGGTGGAGCTGGCCAAGGGCGCGGCCGAGACCGGTGAGCCGATGAGCCTCACCGTCCTGCCGGACCGGGGCGTGCTGCACACCTCCCGCAACGGCGTGATCCGGCACACCGACGCCGCCGGCAACACCAAGATCGCCGCCACCCTGCCGGTCTACACCGGCGACGAGGAGGGTCTGCAGGGCATCAAGGCCGACCCGAACTTCGCCACCAACCGCTGGGTGTACGCGTACTTCGCCCCACCACTGAGCACCCCGGGCGGCGGTGCGCCGGCCACCGGCACCCCGGCCGAATTCGCCGTCTGGGAGGGCGTCAACCGGCTGGCCCGGTTCACCGTCAACGCGGACAACACCATCAACCTGGCCAGCGAGACGTTGATCCTCAACGTGCCGACCAGCCGGGGCATGTGCTGCCACGTCGGCGGTGACATGGACTTCGACGCGGCCGGCAACCTCTACCTGTCCACCGGTGACGACACCAACCCGTTCGACTCGGCCGGCTTCACCCCGATCGACGAGCGAGCCGGGCGCAATCCGGCCTTCGACGCGCAGCGCACCTCGGCGAACAGCAACGACCTGCGCGGCAAGGTGCTGCGGATCAAGCCGAGCGCGGCCGGCGGCTACACCATCCCGGCCGGCAACATGTTCGCCCCGGGCACCGCGCGGACCCGCCCGGAGGTCTACGCGATGGGCTTCCGCAACCCGTTCCGGATGAGCGTGGACAAGGCCACCGGCATCGTCTACCTCGGTGACTACGGCCCCGACGCGGGCACCGCCGACCCGAACCGGGGGCCGGCGGGCAACGTCGAGTTCGCCCGCATCGACCGGCCCGGCTTCTACGGCTGGCCGTACTGCACCGCCCGCAACGACGCCTACAACGACTACACCTTCCCGTCCGGGCCGTCCGGGGCGAAGTTCAACTGCGCCGGCGGGCCGGTGAACAACTCGCCGAACAACACCGGCATCACCCAGCTGCCGCCGGCCGTCTCGGCCTGGTTGCCGTACGGCGGCTCCGGCTCGCCGCCGGAGTTCACCGGCGGTGGCCTGTCGCCGATGGGCGGGCCGGTCTACCGGTACGACCCGAACAACACCTCGCCCGTGGCGTTCCCCGAGTACTACGACGGGACCTACTTCGCCGGTGAGTTCGGTCGCCGCTGGATCAAGAACATCAAGCTCGACTCGTCCGGCCAACCACTGAAGATCAACCCGTTCCCGTGGACCGGCACCCAGGTCATGGACATGGAGTTCGGCCCGGACGGCGCGCTCTACGTGCTCGACTACGGCACCGGCTGGTTCAACGGCGACGCCAACTCGGCGCTCTACCGCATCGAGTACGCGCGTGAGGGCAGAGCACCCATCGCCAAGGTGTCCGCCACCCCGACCAGCGGCACCGCGCCGCTGACAGTGGCCTTCTCCTCGGCCGGCACCCTCGACCCGGACGGCGACCCGTTCACCTACGCCTGGGACTTCGACAACAACGGCACCACCGACTCGACCGCGGCGAACCCGAGCTTCACGTACACCACCAACGGGACCCGCAGCCCGACGTTGACGGTCCGGGACACCACCGGCAAGACAGCCACGGCGAGCGTGGTCGTCACGGTCGGCAACAGTGCCCCGGTGGTCACCGTCAACACCCCGTTGAACGGGCAGACCTTCAGTTTCGGGGACGCCGTGCCGTTCTCCGTCACCGTCAGCGACGCCCAGGACGGCGCGATCAACTGTGCCCGGGTCAAGGTGAACTACGTCCTCGGCCACGACTCGCACGGCCACCAGCTCGGCAGCGTGCAGGGCTGCACCGGGGTCATCCAGACCTCGGCCGACGGCGAGCACGACACGGCGGCGAACATCTTCGGCATCATCGACGCCGAGTACACCGACCTGGGTGGAGGCGGCCAGCCCGCCCTGACCACGCACACCCAGGCGGTGCTGCAACCTCGGGTACGCCAGGCCGAGCACTTCGGTGACTCGTCCGGCGTCCAGGTCGTCGCCGGGGCGGCAGGGCACGGCGGCGCGGCGGTCGGCTACATCGACAACAACGACTGGATCTCGTTCCGCCCGTACAACCTGACCGGCGTCCAGTCGTTCAGCGCCCGGGTCGGCGCGCCGGCCGGCGGTGGCGGCACGTTGGAGTTGCGAGTCGACTCGCCCACCGGGCCGCTGGTCGGTTCGGCCACCGTGGTGCCGACCGGCGGGTACGCCAACTTCGCCACTGTCACCGGTGGGGTCACCGCCCCGACCGGCACCCGAACCCTGTTCCTGGTCTTCAAGGGCACCGGCCCGTACTTCGACATCGACGAGTTCACTCTCTCCACCAGTCCCGGCGGTCCCGGACCTGACCCGGACCCGGACCCGGACCCGGATCCCGAGCCGGGCGCCAACCTGGCCAGGGGCAAGCCGGCGCGCGCGTCCAGCTTCGAGGGCGCGTTCACAGCGGCCAACGCGTTCGACGGCGTGGCCGGTACCCGGTGGGGCAGCGCCTTCGGTGACCCACAGTGGATCGACGTGGACCTCGGCGCCACGTACGCCATCAACCGGGTCAAGCTGACCTGGGAGGCGGCGTACGGCAGCGGATACCAGATCCAGACCTCACCGGACGGGGTCACCTTCACCACGATCCGTACGGTGACCGGTGGTGACGGCGGGGTGGACGACCTGACCGGGCTCAGCGGGTCCGGCCGGTACATCCGGTTGCTCGGCACGGCCCGGGGGACCGCCTGGGGCTACTCGCTGTTCGAGTTCGAGGTGTACGGAGGCACCGGAACGCCGACGGGCGGCAACCTGCTGCTGAACAAGCCCACGTCGACGTCCAGCAACGAGGGGGCCGACGTGTCCGGCGCCCAGGCGGTGGACGGCAGCCTCACCACCCGCTGGTCGAGCACGTTCTCCGACCCGCAGTGGATCCGCGTGGACCTCGGCAGCGCCACCGCGATCGGCCGGGTCAAGCTGAGCTGGGAGGCCGCGTACAGCAGCGCGTACCAGATCCAGACCTCGAATGACGGCACCACCTGGACCACAGTGAAGACGGTGACCGGGGCCGACGGCGGCGTGGACGAGCACACCGCCCTCGGCGCCAACGGCCGCTACCTGCGGATCCATGGCACGGCCCGGGGCACCGGATACGGCCACTCGCTCTGGGAGTTGGAGGCGTACGCCAGCTGAACCACCACCGGAGTCCGCCCCCACCCTCGATTGGGCGGTGGGGGCGGGCTCGCCTCGATCACGTGATGTTCAGTAGCTCCGAGGGTCGTCTGACAAATACTCCTCAACGCCGTTGCGTTAGGGCTGTGGTCGGCGGGTCACCCTCTGCTGGAGAAGGACTGGTGGTAGATCAACGTGTGGCGAGCAAGAGGACCGCGTCGATCTTGCGGTTTCTGTTGTTGATATGGGTGGATGTGCCCCTTGCGTCGGGACAGAAAATGCAAGATCGCGGAGCAGGATCGGTTCGGGCTCTGCGATCATGGAGCGGTGGTGCCTGGCTTGGGGTTTTACGGGCGCTTTGTCGCCCACCACAATCCCATGATCGGCGAGGCGGGCACCAGTTGACGAACGGCCGTTCGTCCTAAAGCCAGTCGGAGATGTAGTACAGGCTCGTGCCGGCGTCGGAGTCATCTGGGCCATCGAGCTTGTTGGCTGCGTCCTCCACGGCGTCGCGGAGTCGTACGACTCCTGTGCAACGGCCAGCGTCGCGTACGCCGCGCCGTACTGGCGTAGGTCATCGGTCTCCAGCTTGACCCCGAGCTGTCGTCGCTATTCCGGTAACTCCTGGCTGAGCGGAGCTGATGCGGCGCAGGGAAGCTGATGCCGTGGATCAGTGGATGCGATGCCGCTCAAGGGGTCTGATGCGCTCGCGGCCCCTGCGCTTGGCAGCCGCCAGCATGAGGTGACTGCCCGGGAGCCCACGTCTGACGGGTACTGTCTCGGCCATGATCCGTGGAGCGGCGTTCTTTGATGTCGATGGAACGCTGACGCCGACCAGTAGCGGCCAGCACCTCGCCGAGCTCGTCGGCAATGCCAAGGAGATCGCACAAATACAAGCCGGCTACGCAGCTGGCACCTTGAGCAGTGACGAGGCGTGCGTGCTCGAAGCTCGTGGGTGGGCAAGCAGGACACCCGCTGAAGCACAGGCTTTTCTGGAGTCGTTGCCACTGGTGGACGGCATCGCGGAGACGGTTTCGTGGTGCCGGGCCCATTCGCTCGTGCCGGTACTGACCACGCTGGCGTGGGACTTCGTCGGCGCCTACCTGTGCAGCCGCTTCGGCTTCGACCGAGCGTGCGGACCACGCTTGCACATAGTCGACGGCCGCTACAGCGGCGAGGTCGCCGAGCAGTTCGACGAGCAGGCCAAGCGCGATTTCGCCATCAGGATGGCCAGCGAGCTGGGCGTCGAACTCCGGCACTGCGCGGCCATCGGTGACGGGCGCTCGGATGTACCGCTGTTCGGCGTGGTCGGCTGTGCCATCGCATTCAACGCGACCCCCGAAGCTCGTGCCGCCGCCAACGAAACGGTCAACGGCCCTGACCTCCATGCCGTCGCGCCCGCCCTCAGCGCCTGGCTCGACACCATCGCCTTGCCCGCTAGCTGACAAGCGGATCAAACGCTGGAGAAGCGTCCGCTCGGAACTTGCGCACCCGGTACGTCAGCGAGAGAGAACACGAGACTTCCGCCGCCTGCGCTCCGAGTGCTTCCGGCGCCAGTGAGAGTCGTCAGTCGGCGAACGCCAGCCCGACCACCGCACTGATCCGGATGCGAGACACCCGGCCGGATGGAGCACCGCAACACGTCATGCGACGCTTCACGTCACTGCTGGAGCGACGCCTCCACCGACTGCGGATCTTCGTGCCGGCTGCGTTCGTCCCCCAGCTCTCGCCGTCCTTGCATATACCGGCTATCGGTATATGCTTCCTGGCATGGCTGAGTCTCCACTGCGGGAACCGACGTTCCTGGTGCTCACCGCGCTGGCGGAGGCGCCCATGCACGGGTACGCCGTCATCGAGGACGTGCTGCGCATCTCCGACGGACGGGTGCGCCTACGCGCCGGCACCCTCTACGCCGTCCTCGACCGGCTCCGCGCTGACGGCCTCATCGAGGTCGAGCGCGAAGAGGTGGTGCAGTCGCGGCTGCGCCGCTACTACCGCCTCACCGCCCTGGGCGCGCGGCGGCTCACCGAGGAGGCGTCCCGCCTCCGACACAACGCGGACGCCGCTCGGGTGCGGCTGCGCCGCAGTGGCCTCCTGACTGACGGGGGAGCGGCGTGAGCAGCGACGATCTGGAGCGCCGCTACCGGCGGCTGCTGGCCGCCTATCCGTGGGAACACCGTCGGGTGTACGAGGACGAGATGTTGGCCGTGCTCCTCGCCGGCGCGCGGCCGGGCCAGCGACGACCCGCCGCCGCCGATGTGCGGAATCTGGTCGGCGCCGGGTTGCGGGCGCGGTTGCGGGTGGGCGCACGGGGGTTCACCGAGCCAAGCTGGGCGGACGCGGCGACGGTGACCGGCCTGCTGGCCGGGGTCGTCCTGCTGGCCCTCGCCGGAAAGGCGCTGCTCGACCAGCTCGTCCTCGCGCCGAAGATGCCGCCCGCGTTCGGGTCGAGCAGCCCGGATCTCGTCGACTGGTTGCGCGTCGCCGGCTGGGCGGGTGTCTGCGCCACGGTGCTGGTCGGATGGCGTTGGGTCGCCGCCGGTCTGGCCTGGGCCGGCGTGCTCGGTTGGGGCGCGCTGGTCGCCCCGCAGACCAGTGACAACCCGACCTACGTGGTGGACACGCTGCCGCAGCTCGCCCTCGCCGTGGTGGTAGCCGCCGCGCTCACCGTGCCGGCGCCGCGCCGCCGGGCGATCACGCTGCTGGGCGTACGCCGACTGCTGGCCCTGCTGCTCGCACCGGCCGCGATCGTCGCGCTGCTGGTGACAAACCGGGTGACCAGTCCCGCATTCGTATTCGTCGGCGGAACGTCCTATCAGGTCTTCTACGACATCGAGGCGAGCAGTGAGCTGGTCCTCTGGCTCTACGTCGCGGGCCTGGCGGGCGCCGCGTCGGCCATGGTGATCGCGGTAGCCACGCTCACTCCGGAGGTACGCCGACGGGTCGTCGTCATGCTCCTGCCGGTGGCGGCCCTCGCCCTGGTGATCGACAGTGCCCTCGCCGGTTGGGTCACCTCGACCATGCACATGGGACACGTCGTCCCCCTGGTGCCGGCGCAGTGGGCGATGCTGGTGCTCGTCGCGCCGGTGACCTTCCTGGCCGGGGCGTTGCTCGTCCGCCGTCGGGAGGAGACCCTGCGCATGGTCGCCCTCGGCCGCAACGCCGACCGCGAGCAGCCAATGGGTCAGTGAAGCGGCAGACTGCTCACCCGACCGTGGGGTCTCCCATGGCCCTCGGGGAACACCGCTCGGCTGAGATAGTGCCGGGACTGCCGATCGAAGCGCCCGAGCAGATCACGGGCAGCGGGCGGGACAACGGAGGTTGACGGATCGCCGCCGGTGAAGGCTGCCACCGCGGCGAAGTCGGTGAAGGTCATGGCGGTGAGAAATTCGCTGCCCTTGGCGGGATCCAGCTCCTGCGGGGAACGACGCAGAACCCGAAGCTCCTGTAGCCCGGCCACGCGCCGGGCAAGGATCGAGGGCGCGATGTCCTGCGTCAACAACCGTTCGTAGGCGTCAGCGAGAGCGGGCTCCGTCCACCCGCTCCACAGTCGAAGAATCATGACAGTATGCTGTCAGTCTGGTGCCAGACTGTCAATGTTCGGTAACGTGCTGCCGATGACGGAACGGAAGCAGGACCGGGTCGACGCCTATCGGCTGCTGATGGCGGACGTGTACGAGCTGGCCGGCGAGTCTCGGCGCTCAAGCGAGGAGCTGGCCCGAGAAGAGGGACAGACTGCCGCCCGATGGCACGTGATGAGCGTGCTCTCCGACGGCTCCCGCACCGTCGCGAGCGCGGCGCGCAGACTTGGCCTCGCTCGACAGAGCGTGCAGCGAGTGGTCGACGACCTGGCCCGAGCCGGGATGGTGGAGTTGCACGACAACCCCGATCACCGCCGCGCGCCACTGGTGACACTCACGACAGCAGGGCTGGCCACGCTCACCGGCCTCCTGGAACGCTCGGACGCCGACCGCCGGGCCGCCGTGGACCGAGCGGGTCTCAGCCTCAGCGATCTCGAGAATGCACGCGCGACGCTCCGAAGGTTGGTGGACGCGCTGCGGAGCCGCTGAACCGCCGCGACACTCACCTCACCTGCTCTCAGGTCGTCAGTCGTCGGCGACGGCCACCGGCTCCGAGCCGATGCAGCGGACCTTCAACTCGTACTCCCGGGTCGCCCCCTGGAACGTGACCTCGACGTCGTCGTCCGGGCCCCGGTCCACGTCGCGGACCCGGTAACCCTGCGCGGGCGCCCAGGAGACGAGGCGTACGCCGCCGACGCCGCACTCGGCGACGGCCGTGCCGCCGTCCGTGGCGAACCCCCGACGGGCCCCGGCGCTCGCGCTCGGGGCGGGGCCCGTGGTGCCCGGCCCGGCCGAGGCGGTGCCCGTGGTGCCGGTGGGCACCGGCTCCGGTGCGGCGAGCGCCCGCTCGATCTCGGCCTCGCTGCGCACCCCGCCCGGGGTGCCGGTGAGGCTCTCGCCCACCAACCGGATCGCGCCCAGGCCGATCAGGGTGGCGATGGCGGCGGTGGCCACCCAACCGGTGGCGACGAGGAGCGAACGACGGCCCATCCCCTGACTATCCCTGATCCGTCCTTGTCGTTTGCACATCCGTTCGCTAAGGCGTGGTTAACGTGCGCCGCACTGCCGGTGGCAGCGGTTAGCCTGCCAGCTGTGGCCCGCCTGTTGCTCATCGAGGACGACCTGACGATCCGTACCCCGCTGATCCGGGCCCTGCGCGAACGCGGCCACGCGGTGGCGGCGGCCTCGACCGCGATGGCCGGGCTCCGCGACGCGTTGGAGGACCGACCCGACCTCGTCGTGCTCGACCTGGGCCTGCCCGACCTGGACGGCCGTGAGCTGCTGCGGATGCTGCGCGCGGTCAGCTCGGTGCCGGTCATCGTGGCCACGGCGCGTGACGACGAGACCGAAATCGTCCGGGTGCTCGACGCGGGCGCCGACGACTACGTGGTCAAACCGTTCACCGCGGCGCAGCTCGACGCCCGCGTCCGGGCGGTGCTGCGGCGCGGTCCCTCCGGCGCCGACGGGCAGGTCCCGGCGCTCGTTGTCGGCGGGCTCCGCGTCGACCCCCGGGCGCGGCAGGTGACCCTGGACGGGGTGGCGGTCGAGCTGACGCCCCGTGAGTTCGATCTGCTGCACCACCTCGCCGGCCGACCGGGTCAGGTGGTCACCAAACGTGAGCTGCTCACGGAGGTGTGGCAGATCCCGTACGGCGGCGCCGACAAGACCGTCGACGTGCACCTGTCCTGGTTGCGCCGCAAGTTGGGGGAGAACGCCCAACAGCCTCGCTACCTGCACACCGTACGTGGTGTCGGGGTGCGTCTGGAAGCCCCGGCGGCGCAGCCGTGAGGGCACGTCTCGCGCTGCTGGTAGCCGCGGTCAGCGTCCTCACCCTCATCGCGTTCCTGGTGCCGTTGGCGCTGCTGGTGCGCACCGTCGCCGAGGACCGGGCCACCGTTCGGGCCACCGCCGACGCGCAGAGCCTGGTGCCGGTGGTCGGCACCGCCGACGCGGCGACCATCCGGCTCACCGTCGAGCAGCTCGCCGTGGACTCCGGTCGACCGGTGAGCGTCTTCCTACCCGACGGCACGGTGCTCGGCGCCCAGACACCGCGTACGCCCGCGGTGGCCCTCGCCGCGCGCGGACAGAGCCTCACCGGTGAGTCGGCGGCCGGCCGGGAGGTGGTCATCGCCGTGCAGGGCCGGGCGGACGGCACCGGGGTGATCCGGATCGCGGTGCCGCAGCACGAGCTGACCGCCGGGGTCACCCGGGCCTGGTTGGTGCTGGCGCTGCTCGGCGTGATCCTCGTGCTGATCGGGCTGCTGGTCGCCGACCGGCTGGCGCGCACCCTGGTCCGGCCGATCAGCGACCTCTCGGCCGTCTCACACCGGCTGGCCAACGCCGAACTGGACGCCCGGGTCACGCCGGCCGGTCCGCCCGAGCTGCGCGAGGTGGCCGGCGCGCTCAACCATCTCGCGACCCGCATCCAGGTGCTCCTGGTGCAGGAGCGCGAACAGGTGGCCGACCTGTCCCACCAGCTGCGTACGCCGCTGACCGCGTTGCGGCTGGAGGCGGAGTCGTTGCGTGACCCGGACGACGCGGCGCGGATCACCGCCGCCGCCGACGGGCTCGAACGCGCGGTCACCGGGCTGATCCGGCAGGCCCGGTGGCGGCACGCACCGGCGCAACCGGCCTCCTCGGACGCGGCCGCGATCGTCGCCGACCGGGTCGCGTTCTGGTCGGTGCTGGCCGAGGACACCGGCCGGGCCGTCACCCTCGACCTGACGCCCGGCCCTCTTCCCGTCGGTGTGGCCGCCGACAACCTGACGGCGGCCGTGGACGCTCTGCTCGGCAACGTCTTCGCGCACACCCCCGACGGGACGCCGTTCGCCGTCCGGCTGGCCCGTGAGGCGGGCGAGGTTGTCCTCACCGTCGCCGACGAGGGCCCGGGCATGCCCGCCGGCGCGATCCGGCGGGGCGCCAGCGCGGCCGGGTCCACCGGCCTCGGCCTGGACATCGCCCGACGCGCGGCGCAGGCCGCCGGCGGTCGACTGGAGTTGCGGGCCGGCGCGCAAGGCGGCGCGCAGGTGGTGCTCCGGCTCGGGCCTGCGACGTCGCCGCGGGACGCATAGGCCCTGCGGTGCCGGGTAGCTGCCAGTCATGGCGCGGTATACGAAACCCGAGCTCAGAGAGCAGATCAAGGAAGAGATCAAGGCTTCCGACAAGGGCGGGCGGCCGGGGCAGTGGTCGGCGCGCAAGTCACAGTTGGTCACTCAGGAGTACAAGAAGCGCGGCGGCGGATTCCTGGGCGAAAAGGACGAGCGGCAGAAGTCTCTCCAGCGCTGGGGCAACGAGAAATGGCAGACGAAGGAGGGCGACACCCGTGCGCGCAAGGGCGCCACGACGAGTCGCTACCTGCCCAAGAAGGCATGGGAGGAGATGTCGGAGAACCAGAAGCGCGCGACCGACACGAAGAAGCGCGAAGCGTCCCGATCCGGCAAGCAGTATGTCGCCAACACCGGGCCGGCCAAACGGGCGCGTCGGGACGCCACCACGGCCGGACGGATGACGGAGATGTCGGTCGCGGAGGCGGCCAAGCTGGTCCGTGGCCTCGACACGCGCCAGCTCAAGACCGCGCTGCGCAACGAGCGCGCCAGCAAGGACCGCAAGACGCTCGTCCAGCGGCTGGAAGCGGAACTCAACCGGCGCGGCTGACCCGGCCCCCGACCGCCTTAACCCGCCGTTAGCGTCCGGACAGCGCGGTGCTATCCCGATCTCGCCGATCCTCGAAGTCGACAACCGAGGAAAGGTGGACACCACGATGAAGCGCACCAATCTGCTCCTGGCGTCGGTCGGCGGGTCGGCGGTGCTGGCGGTGGCCGGGGTCGCGCTCGGCGTCAACGCCGCGAACGACTCGCGGACCGGCGGCACGGCACTCGCCGCGGCGACCGTCGCGCCGACGGCCACCGACGCGCCGGTGGTCACCGGCTCGCCGTCGGCCGGAACCCCATCGGGTACGCCGTCGACCGGTACGCCGTCGACCGGTACGCCGTCGACCGGCAGCGCGCCCGCGGGTAGCGCTGTCGACGAGAAGCGCGCCGGTGAGATCGCGCTCGCCAAGGCCGGTGGCGGTCAGATCGTCGAGGTCGAAGCCGAGCAGGAGAACGGCCGACCGGTGTGGAGCGTCGAGATCGTCGCCGGCGACACCGAGCACGAGGTGGACGTCGACCGGGACAACGGCTCGGTGGTCAAGGCCGAGCAGGAGCCGGTCGACGCTGACGACGACGCCGACGACGCTGACGACGACGCCGGCGACGCAGAAGACGCGGACGCCGGGGACAATGACGACGTCGAC
>NZ_JAGPXY010000059.1 GCF_018070325.1 Micromonospora sp. H61 | reverse complement strand
GGTTCGGGCTGGGCGGGGGCCGGGTTGGGGCTGGGGTTGGGTTGGGCGGGTTTAGGTGGGGGTGGAGAGGGCGGCGTTCAGTTCGTCGGGGGAGTTGAACTGTTCGGGTGTTAGGGCCTGGAGCATCTGCAACATTGCCGTGCTGGCCCCGTTCTCCTGACCCCAGCGGATCAGGTCCTCCCGGGAGACCGGGTAGTCGAGCCCGGCCAGGTACTCCTGCAACTGAACCCCGGTGACGGTCATGTCGGCCGGCTACCCGCTCGCGGTGGTCGTACACCGGCGGGGTTGGGGCCCACGACGGCCCGGCGGTCGGCGTGTCGGCCCGCGACGCGCGCACGGTTTGCCGCAGCGGCGGCCGGGTAGCCGCTGGCATGCTGGTTCAGCGGCTCGGCGCGCCGAGCGATTTCGACCCGTTGCTGGAGCGCGTTCGGAACGCCAGGGTGGTGATGATCGGTGAGTCCACCCACGGCAGTTACGACTACTACCGGTTGCGCGAGCAACTCACCCGCCGGTTGATCGCGGAGTGCGGTTTCTCCTTCGTCGCCGTGGAGGGTGACTGGCCCGACTGCGATCGGGTGCACCGTTCGGTGACGGCCGCGCCGGGCGGCGCGCTCGAACCGCAGCTCGCACTCGACCAGTTTGAGCGATGGCCGACCTGGATGTGGGCCAATGCCGAGGTGGCCCGGTTCGCCAGCTGGTTGCGGGCCTGGAACGTGGAGCGGCCGGAGGAGCAACGGGCCGGGTTCCACGGCCTCGACGTCTACAGCCTCTGGGAGTCGATGCAGGCGATCTTCGACTACCTGGGGGAGGAGGACCCGAAGTCGCTGGAGGCGGCGCAGGACGCGTACCGGTGCTTCGAGCCGTACGGCAAGAGGGTCGAGGAGTACGGTGCGGCCAGCCGGTTCGTCTCCGCGCGGTGCGAGGAGGAGGTTGTCCGGTTGCTCGCCCGTACCCGCGAACACGCCCTCTCCGACGGCCCGGACCGCTTTTCGGCCTGGCAGAACGCGGAGGTGGTGGCCGGCGCCGAACGCTACTACCGGGCGATGGTGGCCGGCGGGCCGGACTCGTGGAACATCCGCGACACCCACATGCAGGACACCCTGGACCGGCTGTTGGACCGCTACGGCCCCGACGCCCGGGGCATCGTCTGGGCGCACAACACGCACGTCGGGGATGCGCGGGCCACCGACATGGCCGCCGACGGCATGGTCAACATTGGTCAGTTGGCCCGGGAACGGCACGGCGAGGACGAGGTGGCCCTGGTCGGCTTCGGCAGCTACCGGGGCACTGTGATCGCCGCACCCCGGTGGGGTTCACCGCCCGAGGCGATGGTGGTGCCCCCGGCTCGGGAGGGTTCGATCGAGCGGCGGTTGCACGAGCTGATGCCGGAACGGGCGGTGCTGATCTTCGGCGGTGACGACCAGCCGGGCTGGGTCACCGAGACCGTGGACCACCGGGCGATCGGGGTCGTCTACGACCCGTCGTTCGAGTCCTGGGGCAACTACGTGCCCACCCGGCTCGGCGACCGCTATGACGCCTTCATCTGGTGCGACGACACCACGGCCCTGCATCCGCTACCGGTGCCGGCGGTCCCCGGCGAGATGGAGACCTACCCGGCGGGCGTCTGACGCCCGCTCGATCGCATCGATCATGGAGTTGTGGTGCTGGACGAAGGCCCCTGATCGGGGCACGACGGGCACCACAACTCCATGATCGACAGGGTGGTGGGGGTCAGACGCGGGTTGGGGTGCGGTCTTCTAGGTGGGTGCGCAGGCCCTCACCTTCGATGTCCACGTTGGGCAGGGCGCGGTTGAGCCAGCGGGGCAGCCACCAGGCGCGGTCGCCGAGGAGCGACATCACCGCCGGGACGATGGTCATCCGGACCACGAACGCGTCGATGGCGACACCGATGGCGAGCGCGAAGCCCATCGACTTGATCACCGGGTCCTCCAGGAAGACGAAGCCCCCGAAGACCGAGATCATGATCAGCGCGGCGGCCGTGACCACCCGTGCACCATGCCCCATGCCGCTGATGGTGGCCTGCCGGGCCGTCTCACCGTGCACGAAGTCCTCCCGCATCCGGGACACCAGGAACACCTCGTAGTCCATGGCGAGCCCGAACAGGATGCCGATGAGCAGGATCGGCAGGAAGCTGATCAGCGGGCCGGGCGTGTCCAGGCCGACCAGGTCGGCGAGGTGCCCCTGCTGAAAGACGGCCACCGTGATGCCGAACGTGGCGGCGACGGTGAGCAGGAAGCCCAGCGCCGCCTTGATCGGCACCAGCAGCGAGCGGAACACCAGCATCAGCAGCAGCACCGAGAGCCCGACCACCAGCAGCAGGTAGATCGGTAGCGCGTCGGAGAGCTTCTCGGAGACGTCGATGCCGATGGCGGTGACGCCGGTGAGCAGCACGTCCGCGTCGGGGATCCCGCTCACCGCGCCACGGATGTCGTGCACCAGGGTCTCGGTGGCCTCGTCGGTCGGGCCGGTCTTCGGCACCACGCCGAGCAGCGCGGTCCGGCCGTCCGGGCTGAGCTGGGGCGGCGCCACCGCGAGGACGTTCTCGGTGCGCTGGAGCAGGGCGGTGACCTGCGGCACGGCGGCCGAGGTGGCCTGTGGCGTGTCACCGGCGACCACCACGGCGAGCCGGCCGGTGAAGCCCGCTCCGAAGCCCTCGACGGTCAGGTCGTTCGCCACCCGGGCGGGCGAGCCGACAGCGGCCGTCGCGGCGCCCGGCAGGGCCAGCCGCATGTCCGGCGTGGGCAGCGCGAGCAGCCCCAGGCCGAGCAGGCCGACCAGGATGACCGGTACGCGGAACCGGGTGACCAGTCGCGCCCAGCGGAAACCGAACCGGTTGCGCTCCTCGGTCGTGGTCGTCGTCGCGGCCGGCCGATCGGTGACGTCCGAGTCGTCCTCGTCAGCGGCGGTGCCGTCGGTGGTGGTGCCGTCGGTGGGAACGGAGCGCAGCCGGCGGGGGAGCACCCGGCGACCGGCGAAGCCGAGCAGCGCCGGCTGGAGGGTGATGGCGACCAGTACGGCGACGGTGACGGTGCCGGCGGCGGCGAGACCCATCACGGTGAGGAACGGGATGTCCACCACGGCGAGCCCGGCCAGGGCGATGACCACTGTGGCGCCGGCGAAGACCACTGCCGAGCCGGCGGTGCCCACGGCCCGGCCGACCGCCTCCTCCGGGGACAGGCCGTCGAGCAGGTTCTGCCGGTGCCGGGAGGTGATGAAGAGTGAGTAGTCGATGCCGACCGCGAGACCGAGCATCAGCGCCAGGATCGGCGCGGTGCTGGTGAGCTGGACGACGCCGCTCAGCGCGAACAGCCCGGCCATGCCGGCGCCCACGCCGATCAGCGCGTTGAGCATCGTCATGCCGGCGGCGACCAGGGAACCGAACGTGATGATCAGGACGATCGCGGCGACCAGTACGCCGAGCGCCTCGGTGGAGCCGATCTCCGGCTCGCCGCCGAGCACCTCGCCGCCGGGGGCGACCTGCCAACCCTGCGCCTTTGCCGCTGCGCCGACCTGCTCGTAGGCGGTGCGCTGCTCGTCGGTGACGTCGTCCCCGCCGCTGGCGAACTGGACCTGGACCAGCGCGTACCGGCCGTTGGGTGATACCGCGCCGACCTGGAGCGGGTTGACCGCGCCGACCACGCCGGGCAGTGCCGACGCCTGCTGGACGAGTTCCTGCACCACTGCCTGACCCTGCGGGGTGGCCAGTTGGCCGTCGGCGGGCGCCTTGACCGCGATGGTGCCGGTGGCGCCGCTGGCAGCGGGGAACTGGTCGGCCAGCAGGTCGAGCGCGCGCTGGCTCTCGGTGCCGGGCATTGTGAAGTTGCTCGCCGTCGGGCCGCGCAGGGTCGCCGCGGCCAGGCCGGCGGCGACGAGTACGACGAGCCAGAGCGCGACGACGAGCCGTCGCCGGCGCAACGCGCCCCGGCCGAGCCGGTAGAGCAGGGTGGCCATCAGGAGTCCTTGTCCTCGGTCGTGGGTGGATGGGGCAGTGGCGCGTCGACGGGTTCGACGGCCCGCCGGGCGAGGGTGAGCAGGGCGAGGCGCAGTTCGTCGTCGGGGATGTCGGCGAACTCGCCGCACGCCTCGGAGATGCCGGCGAGCAGCACCAGCGCGGCGATCCGGGCGCCCGGCCGGTCGGAGTGCCCGGCCAACGCGTCCCGCAGCCGGTCGGAGATCTCCTGGATGTGCGCGAAGGCCGGCTGGCACAGCAGTTCCGGGAACTCGCCGCGCAGTACCGCGATCTCCTGCCGGAACCGGACCGCGAGGTCGACGAAGCCCTGTGCGGCGACTTCCTGCGCGGCAGCTCCGGTCAGGCCGGTGAGCTGTTCGTCGAGGCTGCGGAGCACCTCGATCGCGGGGGCCATCAGCTCGGCGAGCAGGGCTTCCTTGTTGGCGAAGTGGTAGAGCACCGTGGCCTTGGAGCAGCCGACCTCCCGGGCGATGTCCTGCAGGGAGGTGCCCCGGTAGCCGGTCACCGTGAACTGCCGCGCCGCCGCGGCGAGGATCTCGCCGTGCGTGTCGGGTACCGCTCTGACCATGCCCGGTCCACCTCCCGCAGACCAGCATGCCTGACCGATCGGTCAGACCCTGACCGATCGGTCAGATGGAAGCGGTGGCGTTCGCCACACCCCTCGCTGGGTTTACCCGGCGTGCTGGGTGTCGTACCTGGTCCGCGCCTCGGCGATGGCCCGCCGGTGCCGCTCGGCCCAGCTGGTCAGCGCGACCAGCGACTCGTAGAGCTCCAGCGCCATCGGGGTGGCGGTGTATTCGACCTTGGGCGGAACGGTCGGGTAGACAGTGCGGTGCAGCAGGCCGTCCCGTTCCAGGTTGCGCAGCGTCAGCGTGAGCATCCGGCGGCTGATCCCCTCGATGTGCCGCTCCAGCTCGGTGAAGCGCACCGGCCCGTGCGAGGCGGCCACCAGGATGCCGATGCTCCACTTGCCGCCGACCCGGTCCAGCACCTCGCGGACGGTGCACGCCCGAGCCTGGCCCGGGGTGAACGGCACGTTCTCGGCCGCGCAGGTCAGCTCGGCCTTGACCAGCGCGGACACATCGCTGTTCCTCTGGGACATCAAAGTGCCTCCTTCCGCTCCGGTTCATGGTCACAGACGATGACCTCGGTAACAAACAGTGCACCAAGGAGGCGTTTCGTGGAGCGTGTCGTCCCATCCCGTTGGCCGGCGCTGCTGGTGCTCTGCGCCGGCAGCCTGATGATCATCCTGGATGGCACCGTCGTCGCGGTGGCGCTGCCCGCCATCCAACGCGACCTGGGCTTCAGCGCCGCCGACCTGGCCTGGGTGGTGAACGCCTACCTGGTCGCGTTCGGCGGGCTGCTGCTGCTCGCCGGCCGGCTCGGTGACCTGCTGGGCCGGCGCAGGGTCTTCCTGGCCGGCGTCGCGTTGTTCACAATGGCCTCGCTGGCCTGCGCGGTCGCCACCGGGCCGGCCCTGCTGGTGGGCGCGCGGTTCGGGCAGGGCATCGGCGGCGCGCTGGCCATGGCGGTCAGCCTCGGCATGATCGTCCGGCTCTACCCCGAAGCGGCCGAGCGGGCCCGCGCCATCGCCGTCTTCAGCTTCACCGGCGCCGCCGGTGCGTCGGTCGGCACTGTCGCCGGAGGGGTGCTCACCCAGGCCGCCGGCTGGCGGACGATATTCCTGGTCAACGTGCCGATCGGGGCGGTCATCCTCATCGCGGCCCTCCGCCGGCTCCCGGCCGAACGAGGGATCGGCCTGCGCGCCGGCCTGGACCTGCCCGGCGCGCTGCTCGCCACCGCCGGGCTGATGGCCGCCGTGTTGGGCATCGTCGGCACGGGCGAGCACGGCTGGACCAGCCCTCGGACGCTCGGCGCTGTGGCCCTCGCGGCACTGCTGCTCGGCGGGTTCGCGCTGCGTCAACGGGTGGCGGCGGCCCCGCTGGTGCCGTCCCGGGTGCTGCGCGTCCCGGGCCTGGTGGCGGCGAACGCCGTGCAGTTCCTCATGGTCTGCGCGTACTTCGGGTTCCAGTTCCTGCTCGCCGTGGAGCTGCAACTGGTGCTGGGGCTGGACGCCGCCGCGACCGGCTGGGCCTTCCTACCGACCCCGGTCGTGATCGCCGTGGTCTCGCTCGGCCTGGCCGGTCGGCTGATCGCCCGCTTCGGTGCCCGGATGGTTCTGCTGGTCGGGCTCGGCCTGGCGACCGTCGGCTTCCTCCTGCTCGCCCGGCTGCCCGCCGACGGCGGCTACGTCGCGGACGTACTCCCGGCGATGTTGATCTTCGGGGTGGCCGGCGGGTTGACCCTGCCGGCGGTCACCACACTGGCCATGGCCGGCGCGACCGACACCGACGCCGGGCTCGCCTCCGGCCTGGCCAACACCACCCAACAGGTCGGCGGGGCGGTCGGCCTGGCCGCGCTGGCCACCCTGGCCGCCACCCGCAGCGACGGGCTGCGGGCCGCCGGCTGGGCCGAGACCGCCGCGCTCGCCGGCGGCTACCGGACCGCGTTCGCCGTGGCCGCCGGTCTGGTGGTCGCCGCGTGGCTGGTGGCGCTGACAACCCTGCCCCGACGCCCGGCCCGGCCGTCGTCGGTCACCGATCCGTCGGAACCGGCCGGGGTGGGTGCCGGAATCGATCCGTACCGAAGCGCCGCGTCCAGTTGACCGACGGCACCGGGGCCGGGAGGGTGGTCGGGTGAGCGAGGCTGACGAGACCCGGGACGGCGTGGCCCTGACCAACCTGGACCAGCCGCTGTCCGACCGCGACGACGCGACGAAGCGTGACCTGGTCGACTACCTCGACGCGGTTCGGGACCGCCTCCTCCCGCAGTTGCGGGGCCGGCCGCTGTCGGTGATCAGGGTCCGCCCCGGCCAGCCGCCGTTCATGCAGAAGAACCTGCCCCGCTACACCCCGGACTGGGTCCGCCGGGCACCGGTCTGGGCGGAGGCGTCGCACCGGGAGATCTCGTACGCCCTCTGCGACGACCGCCGCACCCTGCTCTGGTTCGCCAACCAGCGGGCGGTGGAGTACCACCCGACGCTGGCCACCGTGGCGGATCTGCACCGCCCGACCCACCTGATCCTCGACCTGGACCCGCCGGACGGCGACGGGTTCCGCGCGGCGGTCGACGCCGCCCTGCTGGTCCGTCAGGCGCTCGCCGACGCCGGCCTGGCCGGCGCCGTCAAGACCAGCGGCGCCAAGGGCGTGCACGTCTTCGTCCCGGTGACCGACGAACCAACGGCCGAGGAGTTGGCCGCCGCCACCCGGGCGCTCGCCGTCCGCGCCGAGCGGCTCGACCCGGCGCTGGCCACCACGGCGTACATCAAGGAGGACCGGGGTGGCCGGGTCTTCGTGGACGCCACCCGGGCGGGCGGGGCGACGGTGGCCGCCGCGTACAGCCCCCGGCTGCGCCCGGGGATGCCGGTCTCGTTCCCGGTCGACTGGGCCGACCTGACCGAGGTGACCCCCGCCGACTTCACCATCCGGACCGCGCCCGCACTGCTCGCCGACGGCGACCCGTGGGCCGCCCTGATGCCGGCCCCGCAACCGCTCCCCGCCGACCTGGTGGCCGAGGGCCGGACCATCCCGGTGGCCCGGGTGCAGGCCATGCACGAGGGGAAGCGCCGGGCCCGCGCCCGCCGCGAGGCCGGCTGACCGGCCCGTGGGCCACCGCCCGCGCCGGCGTGCGGCGGTTTGTCGGTGGGTTGTGGCACGATTTCGCAG
Organism: Micromonospora sp. H61; assembly: GCF_018070325.1. GTDB lineage: Bacteria > Actinomycetota > Actinomycetes > Mycobacteriales > Micromonosporaceae > Micromonospora > Micromonospora salmantinae. Next base: position 34,338 of record NZ_JAGPXY010000059.1, on the reverse strand, counting down.
GTGAGCAGCAAATCCGATGCGACCCAGCGGCTGGCCGACCTGGCGCGGCTGCGCCGGGTCCGCGACCGGATCGACAGGGAGTACGCGCAGCCGTTGGACGTCGAGGCGCTCGCCCGTGGCGCGCACATGTCGGCCGGGCACCTCAGCCGCGAGTTCCGGCTCGCCTACGGCGAATCTCCGTACAGCTACCTCATGACCCGACGGATCGAGCGGGCGATGGCCCTGTTGCGCCGTGGCGACCTGAGCGTCACCGACGTCTGTTTCGCTGTCGGTTGCTCGTCGTTGGGCACCTTCAGCACCCGCTTCACCGAGCTGGTCGGCGTGCCGCCCAGCGTCTACCGGCGGCAGGCGGCGCAGGCGACGGCCGGAATGCCGTCGTGCGTGGCGAAGCAGGTGACCAGACCGGTCAGGAATCGAGAAGCGCGGGTCACCGAGCCGCAACTAGCGTGACCAGCATGGACATCACCATTCATTCGAGTTTCCTGCCGCACACCGATCCGGACGCCTCGCTGGCCTTCTACCGCGACGTCCTCGGCTTCGAGGTCCGCCTCGACGTCGGCTACGAGGGGATGCGGTGGATCACTGTCGGGCCGGTCGGCCAGCCCAGCACGGCCATCGTCCTGCACCCGCCGGCAGCCAACCCCGGCATCACCGACGACGAGCGGCAGACCATCATTGAGCTGATGGCCAAGGGCAGCTACTTCGGCGTCAACCTCGCCACCACCGACCTCGACGCCACCTTCGCCAAGCTGGAGGCCAGCGACGCCGAGGTCGTCCAGGAGCCGACCGAGCAGCCGTACGGCGTGCGCGACTGTGCCTTCCGGGACCCGGCGGGCAACATGGTCCGCATCCAGGAAGTGCGCTGAGTCCTGCGCGCCCGACAGATGGAGACACGATGAGCACGGCCATCCAGCCGTCCGAGCCGCACGTCGCCGACAGCCACGACCTGATCCGGGTGCAGGGCGCGCGGGTGAACAACCTCAAGGACGTCAGCGTCGAGATCCCGAAGCGGCGGCTGACGGTGTTCACCGGTGTCTCCGGCTCCGGCAAGAGCTCGCTGGTGTTCGGCACCATCGCGGCCGAGTCGCAGCGCATGATCAACGAGACCTACAGCGCCTTCGTGCAGGGCTTCATGCCGACGTTGGCGCGGCCCGAGGTCGACCTGCTGGATGGCCTGACCACGGCGATCATCGTGGACCAGGAGCGGATGGGCGCCAACTCCCGCTCCACCGTCGGCACCGCCACCGACGCCAACGCGATGCTGCGCATCCTGTTCAGCCGGCTCGGGCAGCCGCACATCGGCTCGCCCAACGCGTACTCGTTCAATGTTCCGTCGGTGAAGGCGACCGGGGCGATCACAGTCGATCGCGGCGCTGGCAAGACGAAGACCGAGAAGGCGACCTTCAACCGTCTCGGCGGCATGTGCCCGCGGTGCGAGGGCATGGGTGCGGTGACCGACATCGACCTGTCGGCGCTCTACGACGACAACCTCTCGCTCAACGAGGGCGCGATCACCATCCCCGGTTACAGCATGGAGGGCTGGTTCGGCCGGATCTTCCGGGGCTGCGGCTACTTCGACCCGGACAAGCCGATCGCCAAGTTCACCAAGCGGGAGCTGCAGGACCTGCTCCACCGGGAGCCGACCAAGATCAAAATCGACGGGATCAACCTGACGTACGCGGGCCTCATCCCGTCGATCCAGAAGTCCTTCCTCGCCAAGGACATCGACGCGTTGCAGCCGCACATCCGCGCCTTCGTGGAGCGCGCGGTGACCTTCACGACCTGCCCCGAGTGTGCCGGCACCCGGCTCAGCAAGGAGGCCCGGTCGTCGAAGATCAAGGGCAGGAACATCGCCGACGCGTGCGCGATGCAGATCAGCGACCTGGCCGCCTGGGTGCGCGGGATCGAAGAGCCGTCGGTGGCCCCGTTGCTGGCCGGCCTGCAACACCTCCTCGACTCGTTCGAGGAGATCGGGCTGGGCTACCTGTCGCTCGATCGACCGTCGGGCACCCTCTCCGGCGGTGAGGCGCAGCGCACCAAGATGATCCGTCACCTCGGTTCCTCGCTCACCGACGTCACCTACGTCTTCGACGAGCCGACGATCGGGCTGCACCCGCACGACATCCAACGAATGAACGAGTTGCTGCTCCAACTACGCGACAAGGGCAACACAGTGCTGGTCGTGGAGCACAAGCCGGAGGCCATCGCCATCGCCGACCACGTCGTCGACCTCGGGCCCGGCGCCGGCACCGAGGGCGGGACCGTCTGCTACGAGGGCACAGTGGAAGGTCTGCGGGCCAGCGGCACCATCACCGGCCGCCACCTCGACGACCGGGCGGCCCTCAAGGAGACGGTGCGGACGCCCACCGGCAAGCTGGAGATCCGGGGCGCCACTGCCAACAACCTCCGGGACGTGAACGTCGACGTACCCCTCGGGGTGCTCGTCGTCGTGACCGGCGTCGCCGGCTCCGGCAAGAGTTCGCTCGTGCACTCCTCGATCCCGGCCGGCGCGGGCGTGGTCTCGATCGACCAGGGCGCGATCCGCGGCTCACGGCGTAGCAACCCGGCCACGTACACCGGGTTGCTCGACCCGATCCGCAAGGCGTTCGCGAAGGCCAACGGGGTGAAGCCGGCGCTGTTCAGCGCCAACTCCGAGGGTGCCTGCCCGAGCTGCAACGGCGCCGGCGTCATCTACACCGACCTGGGGATGATGGCGGGCGTAGCCGCCCCCTGCGAGGACTGCGAGGGCAAGCGGTTCCAGGCATCGGTGCTGGAATACCGCTTCGGCGGTCGCGACATCAGCGAGGTGCTCGCGATGTCGGTGACGGAGGCCGAGAAGTTCTTCGGCGCCGGCGAGGCGCGCACGCCGGCAGCGCACGCCATCCTCGACCGGCTCGCCGACGTCGGGCTCGGCTACCTGAGCCTGGGGCAGCCGCTCACGACTCTGTCCGGCGGGGAGCGGCAACGGCTGAAGCTGGCCACCCACATGGCGGAGAAGGGCGGCGTGTACGTCCTCGACGAGCCGACCACCGGCCTGCACCTGGCCGACGTGGAGCAACTGCTCGGCCTGCTCGACCGCCTGGTCGACTCCGGCAAGTCGGTGATCGTCATCGAGCACCACCAGGCGGTCATGGCGCACGCCGACTGGATCATCGATATCGGCCCCGGCGCCGGCCACGACGGTGGCCGGATCGTCTTCGAGGGCACTCCCACCGACCTCGTCGCCGCCCGCTCCACCCTCACCGGCGAGCACCTGGCGGCGTACGTCGGCAGCTGACCAAAGGCCCTGGCCGCCGATCGAACCACTACGCGACCGGCGGCCAGGGTGCGTGCGCGGCCGAGACGGCTAGGGAATCGTCGAGTCGTCAATCGGGGTCGCAACGCCGCGCTTCCGGTGAGACGAGGTGCTTGTCGTTCCTATTCGAGCGACATGTACGGGTCGTTTTGGTCGCCCCGCAGGTCGACGTCGATGCGTTCTGGGCGGGGCCTGTCACGTATAGGACGACCACGGGTCGGCTGGCCACCCCTTCTCACTTCCCACCTAATCTATGATATTGCCTATGGCGGATCTCCTGGATGTCTCGGACAAGATCGCTTCGGTTGTCTCGGCCGTCGCCGGCATCGCCAGCGCAGTGATAACTGTCCGAGTGTTGCGTAACGGTGGTCCCCGAAACCCGAGACCAAACGATTCATCCGCTTCGACGAAAGCCGAAGCGGCATCGTCGCCGGCTGCCGACATGGCGTTGCACGTAGCGATCCAGGGAACCCAGGAAACCTCGGCGGCCTCGGAGCCACCAACAATCCCGGAACCCGCCATGACGACAGCGGACGCCAGGCCGATGGAGGGACAACCAGTCTCCGGGTCACCTGCAACGAGCGACCCGGCGGCAACGGATGCAGGCCCTGAGGTGATCGCGACACTGGCGGCACGCGAGTCGCCGGCGACGATCGAATCAAGCGCGCCCACGCCAAGCTTCGAAAATCCCGGAGATGCCGCAGTTGCGGATGGAGTCCCCACCGAAGGGTGCTCCGGCTTCTTCGGGGCGGCGCGTGAGTGGGTCGTGCCGGCCACCTGGTTTATCGTGGCTCCATTATTGCTGACCATGGCACACCTCACCTGGATAGGCAGGTCAGCGAACGCCAAGATTCAAGAAGCCGGAAGATTCGACGCCGATGTCCAAGCCTTCTGGGAATGGACTACCAGCCACCCAGTGTCGATGCTGGCAGTAGCTTTATCCCCAGTTCTTGTTATCGCCGTGGGATGTCTCGCCAGTGCCGCTTCTTCATACTTCACTGCCCGTCCGGCACCTGCGACCCGCCCAGCAGGCCAGCCCTCCCCTCCTCGCACAAGCCGAGAGGAATGGAAAGAGGGGTTGGGTTTATTGCTGATCAGCGTTTTTGCGATGGCAATCGCTATTCCGGTGTTGGCGATCGCGATGATAGTTGTGCTCGATGTTGGCGTCCTGGTGTTCTGATCGAAGCACGCCGCCGGCCTGACTGGGCGCATGAGTAATGCCCCTGACCGGGTTTCCCTGGTCAGGGGCATCTTTGTGCCAAGCAATCTTGGTGCCCCCGGCAGGATTCGAACCTGCGCCCCCGCCTCCGGAGGGCGGTGCTCTATCCCCTGAGCTACGGGGGCTCAGCGACTGGAGAAGACTAGCAAACCTCCCCTGCGTACGCCGAATCGGTATCGGGTGAGCCGATCGTGTCGGACCGGCCCACCCGGCGCTCAGGCGGCTACCGCCCGCCCGCAGCTGGGCAGCGGGTGCAGGACGATTCGCCGAGGGAGCCGGCGCGGCCACTCGTTGCGCGGCCAGGAGCCGTCCACTATCAGGTGGACGGTGCGCTGCTCCTCGCCACTGAGCCGCAGCACGAAGTCGCGGGGGAGCGGCGGGTCCACCGTCGGCGTGGTGATCATGAAGCGCACCCGGCCGCGGGACGAGACGGCGGAGATCACGTCGGCGGCCGGCATCGTGCCGCGCAGCCGGATCCGGCCGATCCAGTAGACCTCCGCGAGGTGCTCCTGGGCGGCCCGGGTGATCCCCGGGTACTCGCTGCGGACCCAACGCTCGACCGCGCTGACGCAGAGCCCGCAGGCCCGCTCGCGCGGCTCCCGCGGACCCAACCCCCAGGCCCGCAGGTACGCCCCGACCGCGCCGGCGTCCAGCGGTAGCTCGAAGCGCCGCTGGATGAGCGTGGTGAGGCTCTGCCGCGTCCACAACTCCTCGTCCAGGCCGAACTCGTCGGGATGGACGCCTCGCAGCGTGTCGATCAACTCGAGTTCCTGTTCGCGGCTGAGCAATCCCGGCTCGCCCTGCCGCTGTCCGCGACGGACGGCTGCCACCGCCCCGTCACCACCGATGGTGTGGCGTCGGCACCAACTGGTTACCGAGCGCCGTGCGTCTCTGAGTGCAACCCCCACGTCTTGGGCAACGAGCCCGAATCGCAACTGGTCACGATATGTGGGGAGAAAACTCTCTAAGCAACGTAATCGCCTGTGCCTCGCAAAACGCCCACAAGGGACGAGAAGGGCTTTCAGGTCATAGGCCACGGGTTCGGCCGTGCGGGGTCGGGGTGGGCGGGTGCATGGCCTCGACACGGTGCGGCCCGCGTCACCGCCCACGGATCGGCGGGGACGCGGGCCGGGTGCGCCCGTCCGGTCGGTCAGCCCCTGGCCTGCGCCTGGAGCTGCCGGAGGTTGTTCAGCTCGGTCTGCTGGGTGTTCTTCATGGTGTTCGCCACCCGCACCACCTCGGCGTTGTCGGTCGCGCCGAGCGCCGCGTCGATCATGTGGATGCCGCCCAGGTGGTGGTCGTACATCAGGGCCAGGAACTGCCTGTCGACCTCGATGCCCTGAGCGTCGCGCAGGACGGTCATCTGTTGCGGCGTGGCCATGCCCGGCATCAGACCGTCCTTGACGGTGGCCCCGTCGGACATCCACGACATCGGCGGCTTCGACCCGGTCGGGCTGAGGCCCCATTCGCGCAGCCAGGTCTGCATCGCGCCGATCTCGCCCTGCTGCCCGGTGGCGATGTCGACGGCGATCTGCCGCACCTCGGGGAGGGCCGCCGACCGGTACGCGATCAGGCTCATCTCCACCGCCTGCGCGTGGTGGGTAGTCATGTCCCGGGCGAAGCCCGCCTCGACCGAGGTGTCACCGGGTCGGGTGATCCGTGGGGTGAGCAGACCACCCGCATACCCGAGGAGGAGCCCCACCACCAGCATGATGGCGAGCGCCAGCACGCCGTAGCGCGACGCCGGGGCCCGGCCGCCCTCGTCCGGGGCGGCCGGGATCTCGTCGTACTCGCTGTCGGTGGTTGCCGGAGCGGTCATTGCCGTCCTTACTGGGTGGGCTGCTGCTGGAGTTCACGCGGCGTGGTGCCGGTGGCGGTGATGCCGGTGTTGCAGAGCGCCGTCGGGCCCTCGACGGAGGCGTTCACCCGCAGGTCCTTGATGAACTCGTCGATCCGCGAGTCGTCGGCGTTGTCGAGCTTGAGCTGGTAGCCCCAGGCCTGCAGCGAGATGGGCTTGTCCAGGCCCTCGTACGGGCTCATCAGCATCTTCTCGACGCCGCGCACCTTGCCGGCGAGCTTGTCGACCTGGTCCTTGGGCAGGTCCGGGCGGTAGGTGATCCACACCGCGCCGTGCTCCAGGCTGTGCACCGCGTGCTCGCTGGCGATCGGGGCGTCGTAGACGTCGCCCATGCAGTTCTGCCAGGCGGCGTTGTGCACCCCACCAACCGGCGGCGAGTAGTTCCAGGTCAGCGGGCCCGACTTGTGCGACTCGTACTTCAGGCTGTCCGGGTCGGACTTGCGGATGTTGGCGATGCCGTCGATGGCGTTGGCCCGCTTGTCCCACGGCTTGGAGCCCTGGAACGACGCCCACGCGCCGTACCCGATGATGCCGGCCGCGAGCACGCCGACCGCGACGAAGAGCGCGATCGGCCCCCACGCGCGGCCCTGGCTCACCTTGACCGGGGTGACCGGCTTGCGCGGGCCCTTGCCCCCGGCCCGGGGGGAGCCCGTCGGCTTGCCGGAACCGGCCTTGGCGCCGGAAGCCGGCCGGCCTGCGGCCGGCTTCTTGCCGGTGCTGACCACGGTCGGGCGGCGCTCAGGGCCACCCGGGGTGCTGATGCTCATCGTGCCTCGTCAAGTCGGTCGGTCAGGGGAGTGGCGGGCCGGATGACGCGCAGGGGAGCCGCCGAGTGCCCGAGTCTACCCCCGATAACATGGTTGGGTGACTCCTGCAGAACTAGCCTCGGTCGTCCTCGCCGCCGCACACGCCGTCTTCGAGCAGCGTGGGCTCGACCGCGCCGCGTTGCCGGCGAGCACTGTGGTGGAGCGACCGCGCAACCCCGAGCACGGCGACTACGCCTCGACGCTCGCGCTGCAGTTGAGCAAGAAGGTGGGCGTCCCGCCCCGGGAGCTGGCGACGGCCCTGGCCGACGAGCTGGGCCGGGCGCCGGGGGTCAAATCGGTGGAAATCGCCGGGCCGGGCTTCCTGAACATCCGGCTCGACGCCGCCGCGGCCGGTCAGCTCGCGCGGGTGATCGTGGAGAGCGGCGCGGAGTACGGCCGCAGCGACCGGCTCGCCGGCGAAAAGATCAACCTGGAGTTCGTCTCGGCCAACCCGACCGGGCCGGTGCACATCGGCGGGGTCCGCTGGGCGGCCGTCGGTGACGCGCTGAGCCGGCTGCTGCGGGCCACCGGCGCCGACGTCGGCACGGAGTACTACTTCAACGACGCCGGTTCGCAGATCGACCGGTTCGCCCGGTCGCTGCTCGCCGCCGCCAAGGGTGAGCCGGCGCCGGAGGACGGCTACGGCGGGGCGTACATCGCCGAGATCGCCGCCGAGGTGCAGGCCCGCCGGCCGGAGGTGCGCTCGCTCGACGACGACGCCGCCCAGGAGGTCTTCCGGGTCGAGGGCGTCGCGCTGATGTTCGACGAGATCCGCACCTCGTTGCGCGACTTCGGGGTGGAGTTCGACACCTACTTCAACGAGAAGGACCTGCACGACCGGGGTGAACTCGACCTGGCGCTGAACCGGCTGCGCGAGCAGGGGCACCTCTACGAGTCCGAGGGCGCCACCTGGCTGCGCACCACCGACTTCGGCGACGACAAGGACCGGGTGCTGCGCAAGTCCAACGGTGAGTGGACGTACTTCGCCGCTGACTGCGCCTACTACCTGGACAAGCGCGAGCGCGGCTTCGAGCGGGTCGTGATCATGCTGGGCGCCGACCACCACGGCTACATCGGCCGGATGAAGGCGATGTCGGCCTGCTTCGGCGACGACCCGGAGCGCAACCTGGAGATCCTCATCGGGCAGCTGGTCAACCTGCTGCGCGACGGCGCGCCGATGCGGATGAGCAAGCGGGCCGGCACCGTGATCACCCTGGAGGACCTGGTCGACGCGATCGGCGTGGACGCCTCCCGGTACGCGTTGGCCCGCTACTCCAGCGACTCCCCGATCGACATCGACATCGAGCTGTGGACCCGGGCGACCCGCGACAACCCGGTCTACTACGTGCAGTACGTGGCAGCCCGGACGGCGGGCGTGGCCCGCAACGCCGCCGAGGTGGGGCTGGTTCCGGGCGACGCCGACGCGTTCCGCCCCGAGCTGCTCGACCACGAGAAGGAGAACGAGCTGCTCAAGGCGCTCGCCCAGTTCCCCGCGGTGGTGGCGACGGCCGCCGAGCTGCGGGAGCCGCACCGGGTGGCCCGCTACCTGGAGGAGAGCGTCGCCGCCTCCTACCACCGGTTCTACGACAACTGCCGGGTGCTGCCGCTGGGCGACGAGGAGATCACCGACCTGCACCGCGCCCGGCTCTGGCTCAACAACGCCACCCGCACGGTGATCGCCAACGGCCTCTACCTGCTCGGCGTCTCCGCACCCGAGAGGATGTGACATGAGGGCTCATGAGGCTGGTGCGCTGCACGCGGACATCAGCAACCAGGGTCCGGCCTGGCTGCGTACCCCGGCCGACGTCAACGCCCTCGTACCGGCGCTGTGGCCGCGGTCGGTGACGCGCGGCGCCGACGGCGCGGTCGCCGTCGCGGGCCTGAGCGTCCGCGACATCGCGGCCGAGTTCGGCACCCCGGTGTACGTCCTCGACGAGGCCGACCTGCGCTCGCGCTGCCGCGACTTCCGGGCGGCCTTCCCGACCGAGGACGTGTTCTACGCGGGCAAGGCGTTCCTCTGCCGGGCGGTGGTCCGGATGATCGCCGAGGAGGGGCTGCACCTGGACGTCTGCACCGGTGGCGAGTTGGCCACCGCACTGTCGGCCGGGATGCCGCCGGAGCGGATCGGCTTCCACGGCAACAACAAGTCGGTCGCCGAGCTGGGCCGGGCGCTGGACGCCGGGGTGGGCCGGATCATCGTCGACTCGTTCACCGAGATCGACCGGCTCACCGCGCTGGCCCGCGAGCGCGGGGTCCGGCCCCGGGTGCTGGTCCGGGTCACGGTGGGGGTCGAGGCGCACACCCACGAGTTCATCGCCACCGCACACGAGGACCAGAAGTTCGGCTTCTCGCTGGCCGGCGGCGCCGCTGCGAACGCCGCGTTCAAGATCCTCGACGAGGGCGTGCTGGAGCTGCGCGGTCTGCACTCGCACATCGGCTCGCAGATCTTCGACGCCAGCGGCTTCGAGGTCTCGGCCCGGCGGGTGCTCGCCCTCCAGGCACAGATCCGCGACGCGCGCGGGGTGGAGCTGCCCGAGCTGGACCTGGGCGGCGGCTTCGGCATCGCGTACACCACCCAGGACGACCCGGCGACCCCGCAGGATCTGGCCAAGCGGCTTCGCAAGATCGTCGATTCGGAGTGCGCGGCGGAGAACCTGGCAGTGCCGCACCTGTCGATCGAGCCGGGCCGGGCCATCGTCGGGCCGGCCGTGTTCACCCTCTACGAGGTCGGCACTGTCAAGGACCTCGACGGCCTCCGGACGTACGTCAGCGTCGACGGCGGGATGAGCGACAACATCCGCACCGCCCTCTACGACGCGTCCTACTCGGCGACGTTGGCCTCGCGGGCCTCGACCGCGCAGCCGTTGCTCGCCCGCGTGGTGGGAAAGCACTGTGAGTCCGGGGACATCGTGGTGAAGGATGAATTCCTGCCCGCCGACGTGCAGCCCGGAGATCTTGTCGCAGTGCCCGGCACCGGTGCGTACTGCCGAAGCATGGCCAGCAACTACAACCATGTGCCCCGGCCACCGGTGGTCGCGGTGCGCGACGGCCAGGCGCGCCTGATCGTCCGGCGGGAAACCGAAGAGGACCTGCTGGCTTTGGATGTGGGATGACGTCACCTGTGCGCTTGGCGCTGCTCGGCTGTGGCACTGTCGGCCAGGAGGTGGTCCGGCTGCTGCACGAGCAGTCGGCCGACCTCACCGCGCGGATCGGCGCTCCGCTGGAGATCGCCGGCATCGCCGTCCGTCGGCTCGGCCGCGACCGGGGTGACCTGCCGGTCGACGAGGACCTGTTCACCACCGACGCGCTCGGCCTGATCAAGCGCGACGACGTGGACGTGGTGATCGAGGTGATCGGTGGCATCGAACCGGCCCGGAGTTGGCTGGTCGAGGCGCTGCGCGCCGGCAAGAGCGTGGTCACCGCGAACAAGGCGCTGCTCGCCGAGGACGGCGTGGCCCTGCACGAGGCGGCGGCCGAGGGCGGCGGCGACCTCTACTACGAGGCGTCCGTGGCGGGGGCCATCCCGCTGCTGCGTCCGCTACGGGAGTCGCTGCACGGCGACCGGATCAACCGGGTCACCGGCATCGTCAACGGCACCACCAACTTCATCCTCTCCGCGATGGACGCCACCGGCGCCGGCTTCGCCGAGGCCCTCGAAGAGGCCACCGCCCTGGGGTACGCGGAGGCCGACCCGACCGCCGACGTGGAGGGTTTCGACGCGGCGGCGAAGGCGGCGATCCTCGCCTCGCTGGCGTTCCACACCCGGGTCGGCGCCGCCGACGTGCACCGCGAGGGCATCACCGAGGTGACCGCCGCGGACATGGCCAGCGCCCAGGCGATGGGCTGCACGATCAAACTGCTCTGCATCGCGGCCCGGGGTGTCGACCCCACCGGCCGGGAGACGGTCAGCGTCCGGGTGCACCCGGCGATGATCCCGCGCAGCCACCCGCTGGCCAGCGTCGGGGACGCGTTCAACGCGGTCTTCGTGGAGGCGGACGCGGCCGGGCAGTTGATGTTCTACGGTCGGGGCGCCGGTGGCGCGCCCACCGCCAGCGCGGTGCTCGGTGACGTGGTCGCGGTGTCCCGCAACCGGCTCGCCGGGGTGCGCGCGGCCAGCGAGAGCGCGTACGCGGACCTCGCGGTCCGGCCGATGGGTGAGGCGTTGACCCGCTACCACGTGAGCCTCGACGTGGCCGACCGCCCGGGTGTGCTGGCCTCGGTGGCGAGCGTGTTCGCCCGGCACGACGTGTCGATCGCGACAGTGCGGCAGGGCTCGGCGGGCGGGCCGGCGGGCCGCGACGGCGACGCCGAGCTGGTCATCGTCACGCACGTGGCACCGGACGCCGCGCTCGCCGCGACCGTCGGTGAGCTGCGCGGTCTGGACATTGTCCGGTCGGTGACCAGTGTGCTGCGGGTCGAGGGCGACGCCTGAGTCGTTACATCATCGACGGGACCGCTCGCGCGTCCCGCCAGGTGGGTAGGCGGGGGTGTGCCATTGACCACTCCAGCAGGCTGGTCCAAGGTGGCCCTGACAATCGGGTGGGCGCGTCGGTAGAGGCGAGGAGAGCGACATGTGGCGGGGTCTGATCGAGGCGTACCGGGATCGGCTGCCGGTCACCGCGGCCACGCCGGTCGTCACGCTGCACGAGGGCAACACCCCGCTGTTGCCGGCGCCGGTGCTGTCCGCCCGGCTCGGCTGCGACGTGCACCTCAAGGTGGAGGGCGCCAACCCGACCGGTTCCTTCAAGGACCGGGGGATGACCCTCGCGGTGTCCAAGGCGGTCGAGGCCGGCAACAAGGCCATCATCTGCGCGTCCACCGGCAACACCAGTGCCTCCGCCGCGGCGTACGCGGCCCGGGCCGGGTTGACCTGCGCCGTGCTGGTGCCGCAGGGCAAGATCGCGCTGGGCAAGCTGGCCCAGGCGCTGGTGCACGGCGCGAAGCTGCTCCAGGTGAACGGCAACTTCGACGACTGCCTCGCGACGGCCGCCAAGCTCGCCCAGGACTACCCGGTCGCGTTGGTCAACTCGGTGAACATCGACCGGTTGCACGGCCAGAAGACCGCGGCCTTCGAGATCGTCGAGGCGCTCGGTGACGCGCCCGACATCCACTGCCTGCCGGTCGGCAACGCCGGCAACATCTCCGCCTACTGGATGGGATACGAGGAGGAGTCGGCCGCCGGCGCCACCACCCGCGCCCCGAAGATGTACGGCTTCCAGGCCGCCGGGGCGGCCCCGATCGTGACCGGCCAGGTGGTGCCGGAGCCGTCCACCATCGCCACCGCGATCCGGATCGGCAACCCGGCGAGCTGGACCAAGGCACTGGATGCCCGGGACGCCTCCGGTGGCATGATCGCGGCGGTGACCGACCGGGAGATCCTCTCCGCGTACCGTCTGCTCGCCCGTGAGGTGGGGGTCTTCGTCGAGCTGGGCAGCGCGGCCAGCGTGGCCGGCCTGTTGCAGCAGGCCGCGGCGGGCGCGGTGCCGCCCGGTTCCACAGTGGTCTGCACGGTGACCGGCCACGGGTTGAAGGACCCGGAATGGGCGATCTCCACCGCGCCGGCGCCGGTGACCATCGCGAACGACCCGCTGGCTGCGGCGCGCGCCCTCGACCTGGCCTGAGCGCGCCACCGTCCGGGTGGTGATCGACGGCGGGTAGCTGGACGGCGCGACGGCCCGGGGGCGGCGGGGGCCGAGGTATGCGAGTCCGGCACACTTTCGGGTATCCCCGCCCGCATTCTCGTTCAGGAGTGAGCCAGGCCGATGTCGCTGCTCGCCAGATTCAGCCTCGCCAACCGAGGGCTGATTGCCCTCATCGCGGTGGTGACCACGGTGTTCGGAGTGTTCGCCGTGCCGTCGCTGAAGCAGCAACTGCTGCCGTCGCTCGAGTTCCCGGCCGCGTTCATCGTGGCTCCCTACCCCGGCGCCGGCCCCGAGATCGTCGAGTCGCAGGTGACCGAGCCGATCGAGAACGCCCTCCAGGGCATCCCGGGATTGGACCAGGTCACCTCCACCTCCCGCGAGGGGGCGGCCACCGTCCAGGTGACGTACGAGTTCGGCACCGACCTCGACGACGTGGTCAACAAGATGCAGACCGCGTTGAGCCGGATCGACGCCCAACTGCCGGAGGGCGTCGACCCGCAGGTCATCGCGGGTAGCACCGACGACCTTCCGGCGGTGGTGCTGGCCGCGGCCGGCAATGCGGACGAGCGGGCGCTCGCCGAGAAGCTGCGCGCGACTGTGGTGCCGGAGCTGGAGGGCGTCGAGGGGGTACGCACGGTCGAGGTGACCGGCACCCGCGACGACGTCGTGGTGGTCACCCCGGACCCGGCGAAGTTGGCCGCCGCGAAGATCCAGCCGACGGCGATCGGCGCGGCGCTGAAGACCAACGGCGTGGCGGTTCCGGCCGGCGCGGTGACCGACGGCGCACTGGCCCTCCCGGTGCAGGTCGGCACGCCGATCTCCACCCTGGAGGAGCTGCGCGGCATCGTGGTCGCCCCGGCCGCGGCACCCGTTCGCCTCGGTGACGTGGCGACGGTCGAGCAGCAGCTCGCCCCGGCTACGGCGATCACCCGGACCAACGGCAAGGACAGCCTCGGTATCGCTGTCACTGCGGCACCGGACGGCAACGCCGTGGAGATCTCGCACGAGATCCGGGACCGGCTCGACGATTTGAAGGACGCCTCCGGCGCGGAGCTGACAGTGGTCTTCGACCAGGCGCCGTTCGTCGAGAAGTCGATCGAGTCGCTGACCACCGAGGGCCTGCTGGGCCTGGTGATGGCGGTCATCGTCATCCTGGTCTTCCTGCTGTCGGTGCGCTCGACGGTGGTCACCGCGGTCTCCATCCCGCTCTCCGTGCTGGTGGCGCTGATCGCCCTGTGGATCGGTGACTACTCGCTCAACCTGCTCACCCTCGGCGCGTTGACCATCGCGGTCGGTCGGGTGGTCGACGACTCGATCGTGGTGTTGGAGAACATCAAACGACACCTGGAGTACGGCGAGGAGAAACAGCACGCCATCATCACCGGCGTCCGGGAGGTCGCCGGTGCGGTGACCGCGTCCACCCTCACCACGGTGGCGGTGTTCGCGCCGATCGCGCTGGTCGGCGGGTTCGTGGGCCAGCTCTTCGCGCCGTTCGCGATCACCGTGACGGTGGCCCTGCTCGCCTCGCTGCTGGTGTCGCTGACAGTGATCCCGGTCCTCGCGTACTGGTTCCTCAAGCCGCGCGGCGGCACCGCGGACGACGAGGCGGTACGGCACGCCGCTGAGGAGAAGGAGCTGCGCAGCCCGTTGCAGCGGGCGTACCTGCCCGTCATCGGGTTCGCCACCCGCAAGCGGTCGACCCGTTGGATCACCGTCGGGCTCGGCCTGCTGGTGCTCTTCGGCACCTTCGGTCTGGCGCAGAAGTTGGAGACCAACTTCCTGGACGACTCCGGCCAGGACACCCTCAACATGAGCCAGGAGCTGCCGGCCGGCAGTGGCCTGGCGGCCACCGACGCGGCGGCCAAGCAGGTCGAGTCGGTGCTGTCCCGCACCGATGGCGTCGAGACGTACCAGGTGACCGCGGGCGGTGGGGACAATCCGTGGGCGGGTGGCGGCGGCAACAACGTCGCCAGCTGGTCGCTGGCGCTCGACGGTGACACCGACGCGAAGCAGATGCGTGAGGTGCTGCGCAAGGAGTTCGACAAGCTCGGCGCCGGTGTGGGCGAGATCAGCTTCGGTGGCGGGCAGGAGGCGTCGACCAGCCAGCTGGAGGTGATCGTCCAGGCCAGCGACCCGGAGGCGCTGACCCGGGCCGCCGAGGAGGCGCGGGCCGCGATGGCCGGGATTCCGGACGTCGAGGAGGTCTCCACCAGCCTGGCCGCACGGGTGCCGCGGGTCGACGTGGTGGTCGACCGGGTCGCCGCCGGTCGGGTCGGGCTCACCGAGGCCGCCGTGGGGCAGCTCGTGTCGCAGGCGTTCCGAGGAGCGCCGCTGGGTCAGGTGGCGCTCGACGGCCAGCAGCAGAACGTGGTGCTGCGGTTGGGCACGCAGCCGCCGACGACCGTGGAGCAGCTGCGGGCACTGCCGGTCGGTCCGGTGAAGCTGGGCGACATCGCGCAGGTCACCCAGGGCGAGGGCCCGCAGCAGGTCACCCGCATCGACGGTGAGCGCAGCGTGTCGGTGACCGGCGCGGCGACCGGCTCGAACCTGGGCGCGACCAGCCAGGAGTTGCAGAAGCGGCTGGACGGCATCAACGTGCCGGGTGCGAGCCTCACCATCGGTGGTGTCAGCGCGGATCAGGCGGACGCCTTCGCGGACCTGGGCCTGGCGGTGCTGGCCGCGATCGCCATCGTCTTCCTGATCATGGTGGCCACGTTCCGTAGCCTCACCCAGGCGCTGATCCTGCTGATCTCCATCCCGTTCGCGGCGACCGGCGCCATCGGTCTGCTGTTGGTCACCGGGACCCCGCTCGGTGTGCCGGCGCTGATCGGTGTGCTGATGCTGGTCGGCATCGTGGTGACCAACGCGATCGTGTTGCTCGACCTGATCAACCAGTACCGGGCGCAGGGCATGGGGGTCCGGGAGGCGGTGGTCGAAGGTGGCCGTCGCCGACTGCGCCCGATCCTGATGACGGCGGTGGCGACCATCTTCGCGCTGCTGCCGATGGCGTTCGGGTTGACCGGTGAGGGCGGCTTCATCTCTCAGCCGCTGGCGGTAGTGGTGATCGGTGGTCTGCTCAGCTCGACGCTGCTCACGCTGATCCTGGTGCCGACGCTGTACACGATGGTGGAGCACACCAAGGAGTCGCTGCGGGGTCGCCGCGCACGGCGGCGTTCCGGAGGGTCGGCGGTGACCACGACGGAGACCGACGAGGTGCCAGCGCCGAACCAGGTCGCGGTGCCGAGCGGCGCGCCCGCCCCGGTCGCGGCCGAGGGTGTGCAACCGGCCGGGCGACCCGCGCCGTCGGCCGCGTTGGTGGAAGGCACGGACCAGTTCGAGGTGCTGCGGCTGCCGCGTAGCCGTACCTCGCCGCTACCTCCGGCGGAGCCGACCGAGTAGGTCGCAGCGCGCTTCGCAACGCCCCCGGCGGATTTTCGCCGGGGGCGTTGCGGGGTTCATTGGACCGGAAACACTCCGACTCGCCCACCCCATACTTTCTGTGACTTCTTGCATACTCCTCGTAGACGAGTGGGGGTGTGGGTGAAGCGGGGCGGGCGGATGGCCGAGGGCGCGGGCGGGTGGGGGCGGCGCGATCTGCTGCGCCGTGGCCTGCTGGTGGCGGGCGGTGTGGCCGTCGGCGCGGGGATGTCCGAGGCGTGGTGGATCACCCATCGCCGAATGTCGATCACCGGCGGCCCCGCCAGCGCCACCCTCGGTAATGGCCAGCAGGACGTCGGCTCCGGCGCGCTGGAGGTCGTCTGGTCCGGGCGGACCAACCAGCGCCTGGTGGCCCTCACCTTCGACGACGGCCCGGCACCACAGTGGACTCCCATGGTGCTCGACACCCTGGCCCAGCATCGGGTTCCGGCCACCTTCTTCATGGTCGGGGCGCAGGTCCGCCGGCACGCCGACGTCGTACGCGACCGGCTCGACGGGCACGAGGTGGGAAACCACAGCTGGGAGCACCGGGACCTGGCCGAGCTGGACGCCGCCGAGGCGTACGGCGACCTGCGTCGCAGCCACGACGCGATCGCCGACCTGACCGGGGTGCCGCCGGCGCTCCTCCGCCCGCCGTACGGCCACCTGGGCGGGGCGGTGCTGCACACGGCGGCCCGGCTGGACTATCGGCTGCTGCTCTGGTCGTTGCAGATGGTGGAGCGCGAGTTCCCCGGGCGCGCCGGCGGCTGGTCGCACTGCGGGGTCTGACCGAGATGATCAACCGGCTACGGTCGCGCGGTTACACCTTCGTCACGGTTTCGGCGCTGCTGGGAGCGGGTGTGGCTCAGACGACGACCAGGTAGGGTCGCGCTCCGTGGCGTCCACCCTCTCGGTTCTGACCGGCAATCGGAGCTTCCGCAACCTGTTCCTCGCCGAACTGGTGGTCTTCGGCGCCGACTGGTTCGTCATGGTGCCGCTGCTGGTGCTGCTGCCGCACCTGACCGGCAGCGGCGTCTGGGGCGCGCTGGTGTTGGCGGTGGACACCGGCATCGTTGCGTTGCTGCTGCCGTACACCGGCACGATCGCCGACCGTTTCGACCGTCGGAAGATCATGATCGCCGCGAACGTGGCCGCGTTGGCGGGCGTGTTGCTGCTGCTCGGCGTGCGGAACGCCGCAACGGCGTGGCTGGCGCTGGTCGCGATCGGCGTGGTGGCGGTCGCCAAGGCGTTCTACTCGCCGGCCGCCCAGGCCGCGCTGCCCAACGTGCTGGAGCCGCACGAACTCGCCGCGGGCAACGCCGTCGCCGGCTCGGCCTGGGGCACCATGACAGTGGTCGGCGCCTCGCTCGGCGGCGTGCTCAGCACCGCTGCCGGCCCGTACGTCTGCTTCTGGGTGGCGGCGGCGGGCCTCGCGGTGGCCGCGACCCTCGCCACCCGGATCCGCCGGCCGTTGCAGGCGCCCCGGGACGCCGACCAACCGGCCCAGCGGACCTGGTCGGCGGTTCGCGAGGCGCTCGGCTACATCGGTCACCGCCCCCGGGTGCTCGCGCTGGTCACTGTCAAGTCGGCGGTGGGCCTGGGCAACGGCGTGCTGACCGTGTTCCCGCTGCTGGCCGGCGTGTACGGTGTCGGCCCGCTCGGCGCCGGCCTGCTCTTCGCGGTACGCGGCGCGGGAGCGTTGGTGGGGCCGATCCTGATGCGCCGGGTGTTGACCAACCGGGCCTGGCTGCTGCCCGGCCTCGCGCTGTCCATGTCGCTCTACGGCCTGTCCTACCTGGGCACCTCGGTGGTGCGATGGTTTCCGCTGGTGCTGCTGCTGGTCTTCGTTGCGCACTTCGCGGGTGGCAGCAACTGGGTGATGTCGAACTTCGCCCTCCAGGGTGAAGTTCCGGACCGGCTGCGGGGCCGCGTCTTCGCCACCGACATGATGCTGGCGACGCTGGCGATCTCGGTGAGTCAACTGGCGGTGGCCCTGGTGGTGGACTCGGTCGACGAACGGGTGGTGCTCGCGGGCTGCGGTCTGATCACCCTCGTCTACGCGGTCGGCTGGCGGATCGCCACCCGCCGACTGTCGCTCACCGATCCGGCCGTCGAGCCGGTCCCGGACCCGGCCGGCTGAACTCGGCGGTCCCAGGCAGCGGGCGCGGGACCGGTTCGTCGGTCCCGAGCCCTAGCATGAGCGCGTGCCGACGAACTTCACCGCCGAGCCGGTCCGGGTCCGCGTCCCGGCGACCAGCGCCAACCTGGGCCCGGGCTTCGACGCGCTGGGTCTCGCCCTCGGGCTCTACGACGACGTGGCCGCCGAGGTCGCCACGGGTGGTGTCCGGGTGACAGTGACCGGGCAGGGCGCCGGTGAGCTGCCCGACGACGACCGGCACCTCGTGGTGCGAGCCATGCGCGCCGCGTTCGACGTGCTCGGGGCCCACCCCTCGGGGCTGAGCGTGGAGTGCGTCAACCGGATCCCCCAGGCACGCGGGCTGGGCTCCTCTTCCGCCGCGATCGTCGCCGGGGTGCTGCTGGCCCGTGCCCTGGTCGTCGATGGGGAGCACCGCCTCGACGACGCCGGCGCGCTGCGGCTGGCCGCCGAGATCGAGGGCCACCCCGACAATGTGGCGCCGTGCCTGCTCGGCGGTTTCACAGTGGCCTGGTCCGAGCCGGGCGGCGCCCGGGCCGTCTCCCTGCCGGTCGCCCCAGCGGTGCGGCCCACTGTTTTCGTCCCGGCGGAACGCGGTTTGACAGCGACAGCGCGGGCGGCTCTGCCGGCAACCGTGCCGCACGGTGACGCCGCGTTGACCGCAGGGCGGGCAGCGCTGCTGGTGCACGCGCTCACCACGGACCCGACCCTGCTGCTGCCGGCCACCGTCGACCGACTCCATCAGGATTACCGCGCAGCCGGGATGCCGGGCACATCTGCCCTGGTCAGCGAGTTGCGAGCGGCCGATGTGGCAGCTGTGGTCAGTGGGGCGGGGCCGACTGTGCTGGCGCTCAGCCAGCCTCCGGCGGGCTTCCCAGTGGGAACAGACTGGGAGATCTGGCAGTTACCGATAGACGTCAGCGGCGCGCGGGTCGCACGGGGTAGACTTGGACACGCCGAGCGGGACCCTGTTGCCGCAGGTCGGAAGAGTTGATTACGCTCTAGACCTAGCACAGCCGCGAAGCACGCGATCTCCTGCGGGGCGGCGCACCCCCGAAGCTCTCGGCGGTCAGCCCGTCTACCCCTGCCAAAGGCCCACGCCGCACCGCAGTTTCCACAGGTCGCCGCAGACGGCGAGACCTGCTCACCGACGTTGGTGAGTCGGGATACCGACCGGCTGCTGTGTCACAGACTCCCGCGACGCGTCCTTGCGAGGCGGGTGCACCGAGGCCGCCCGGCCACCTGAGCTCCGACTCCGGGCAGTCCCGGCCTTATCGAGGGAAGGAATCCATTGAGCGACACCACCGACGTGACGTCGGATGTTTCCAACGTCGCTGGCGATGCCACCGCAGCCGCTCCCGCCCGTCGTCGGCGTAGCGGCACCGGTCTGTCGGCGATGCTGCTGCCAGAGCTGCAGAGCCTGGCTGCGTCGCTCGGCATCTCCGGCACGGCTCGCATGCGCAAGGGCGAGCTGATCGCCGCGATTTCCGAGCGGCAGGGCGGCAACGCCGCCGGGACCCCTCGACCACGGGCCGAGGTCGCGGCCGCGGCCGCCCCGACCCGTGAGGGAGTGCGTGCCGAGGTGCGGGAAACCGCCGACCGGCCGGCAGCCGAAGGACGCGGTGCCGAGCAGGCGCCGGCCGAGCCGGCCGCCGAGACCGAGGGCCGTAGCCGCACCCGACGGAGCCGGACCGCAACTGCGGAGGCCCGTAGCACCGAGGCTCGCCCCGCTGAGGCGCGGGGGACCGAGTCGCGGGGGACTGAGGCGCGGGCGACCGAGACGCGTACCGACGAGGCGGAAGCCGGCGAGCGGGCCGACCGTGGCGAGAACCGCCGCGACCGGGCTGAGCGTCCGGAGCGTGCCGACCGGACCGAGCGGACCGAGCGTGGCGAGCGGACCGAGCGTGCCGACCGTGGCGAGCGGACCGAGCGTGCCGACCGGACCGAACGGACCGAGCGTGGCGAGCGGACCGAGCGTGCCGACCGTGGCGAGCGGACCGAGCGTGGCGAGCGGATCGAGCGTGCCGACCGTGGCGAGCGCAACGACCGGGGCGAGCGTGCCGACCGTGGCGAGCGCAACGACCGGGGCGAGCGTGCCGATCGTGGCGAGCGCAACGACCGGGGCGAGCGTGGCGAGCGTGCCGAGCGCAACGACCGACCCGACCGCGGTGACCGCAACGACCGCAACGACCGTGGTCAGCGTGCCGAGCGGGACAGCGACGACGACGACGAGGGTGGCGGCCGGCGCGGCCGGCGCAGCCGTTTCCGGGACCGTCGCCGCGGGCGCGGCGAGCGCACCGAGACCGGTGCCGAGACCGGCGGGCGTGAGCCGCAGGTCAACGAGGACGACGTGCTCGTCCCGGTGGCCGGCATCATCGACGTTCTCGACAACTACGCCTTCGTGCGGACGACCGGTTACCTGGCCGGCCCGAACGACGTGTACGTCTCGATGTCCCAGATCAAGAAGTACGGCCTGCGCCGCGGTGACGCGATCACCGGTGCGGTGCGGGCGGCCCGCGAGGGCGGCAACAGCGGCGACCAGCGGCGCGACAAGTACAACCCGCTGATGCGGCTGGACACGATCAACGGGATGGAGCCGGAGGAGGCCCGGCGTCGTCCGGAGTTCTACAAGCTCACCCCGCTCTACCCGCAGGAGCGCCTGCGGCTGGAGACCGAGCCGCACATCCTGACCACCCGGGTCATCGACCTGGTCATGCCGATCGGCAAGGGCCAGCGGGCACTCATCCAGTCTCCGCCCAAGGCGGGTAAGACGATGGTGCTGCAGGCGATCGCGAACGCGATCACCCGCAACAACCCGGAGTGCCACCTGATGGTGGTGCTGGTGGACGAGCGGCCTGAAGAGGTCACCGACATGCAGCGGTCGATCAAGGGCGAGGTCATCGCGGCCACGTTCGACCGTCCGCCGCAGGACCACACCACTGTGGCGGAGTTGGCCATCGAGCGGGCCAAGCGCCTCGTCGAGCTTGGGCACGACGTCGTCGTGCTGCTCGACTCGGTGACCCGGCTCGGTCGGTCGTACAACCTGGCGGCGCCGGCCAGCGGCCGGATCATGTCGGGTGGTATCGACTCCACAGCGCTGTACCCGCCGAAGCGCTTCCTCGGCGCGGCCCGCAACATCGAGAACGGCGGGTCGCTGACCATCATCGCCACGGCGCTGGTGGAGACCGGGTCCATGGCGGACACGGTCATCTTCGAGGAGTTCAAGGGCACCGGCAACGCCGAGTTGAAGCTGGACCGGAAGATCGCCGACAAGCGGACCTTCCCGGCCATCGACATCAACCCGTCCGGTACGCGTAAGGAAGAGGTCCTGCTCGCACCGGAGGAGCTGGCCATCATCCACAAGCTCCGGAAGGTGCTGCACTCGCTGGACTCGCAGGCCGCGATGGATCTCCTGCTGGACCGGCTCAAGCAGTCCCGCACGAACATCGAGTTCCTGATGCAGATCGCGAAGTCGACGCCGGGGGAGTAACCATCCCCGGGTGACGACGAAGGGGGACGGCCATCGCGGCCGTGCCCCTTCGTCATGTCCCCGGGCCCGACACCGCAGCCGGGGGAGCCGCAGCGGGCGGGAGATGACGCCCGCTCCGTGAGGTGATGGAATTTTCCTTCGGTTCAGTCGACAGGTATTGAAACTTCTATTCATTGCCGGGTTGACTGTCGTCCATGCGTACCCGCAGACGATCCGCCCGCCGCACCGGCGTCCTGCTGCTGACGCCGCTGCTCGCCCTGGCCCTGTCGCCGCCGGCCACCGCGGCACCCACCATCGACTCGCCCACCGTGGCCTCACGGTCCGTGGCCTCGCCCACCATCGCGGAGGACGCGCCGCCCGCGTCCTCCGGCCCGGGCGGCTCGGTCAGCCTGGCCGCCGACCCGACAGTCGCGACCGCCCCGACCGCCGGCGCTGGTGGTCTGGAGCCGGCCGGCGGGCTGGAGACCACGACTGCCACCCGGCCGGTCGCGCCGGGCGTGCAGCTGACGTCCTTCGACCGGTACGACGCCGAGGGCTGGCTGCGCGCCGACGCGCTCACCACCGACCTGGCCGGCGGCTCCACCGTCGACTACGTCAACTCCGGCGCGGTCAGCCGGGCCGAGCCGCTGCGAAAGGCGGTGGACGAGTCGCACGCGGTCGCCGCTGTCAACGGCGACTTCTTCGACATCAACAACTCCGGCGCCGCCCAGGGTGTCGGCGTCCGTGACGGCGAGCTGATCCAGTCGGGGGTCAGCGGTCACCGCAACGCGGTGGCGGTCACCACGAACGGGCTCGGGCGGGTGATCGAGGTGAACTTCGACGGCAGCGCCACACTGCCCACCGGGCCGGTCCCGCTGACCCAGTTCAACAACATGGTGCAGGCCGACGGCATCGGCGCCTTCACCGAGCTGTGGGGGACGTACTCCCGGCAGCGTGCCGTGGAGGGCGCGGCCCGGGTGGTCGAGGTCACAGTGACCGGCGGTCGGGTGGCCGCTGTGGGAAGCGTGGCCGGTAGCGGCCCGATCGTCGCCGGCAGCACCGTGCTGCTCGGCCGGGACCTCGGCGCGGACGCGCTGGCCGGCCTGCGCCCCGGTGACCCGGTGGCGGTGGCCTGGCGGCCGAAGCCCTCCGACGGCAGCACCCTGCACGCGGCGGTCGGGGGCGGCAACGTCCTGGTCCGCGACGGCGTCGTGCAGAGCATCGCCGACCCGACCCTCGCCCCGCGCACCGCTGTCGGATTCAGCGCCGACGGTCGAAAGATGATCATGCTGACGGTGGACGGCCGTCAGGTCGACAGCCGCGGCGTGACGCAGACCGAGATGGGCCGGATGATGGCCGAGTTGGGCGCCCACCACGCGCTCAACCTCGATGGTGGGGGATCGTCCACGCTGCTGGCCCGGGAGCCGGGCGCGCCCGCCGTACAGCTGGAGAACGGCCCCTCCGACGGCAGTGAACGGGCCGTGCCCAACGGCCTGGCCATCTACGCGCCGAAGGGCAGCGGGCGACTCACCGGCTACTGGGTCGAGACGGCCAGCGACCCCACCGCCGCCCCGGGCGTCTCACCGGTGCGAGGTGGGCGGCCCGACCGGGTCTTCCCGGGGCTGACCCGCACCCTCACCGCATCCGGCTACGACGAGACGTACGGCCCGGCGGCGGGCGCCCCCACCTGGCGGGCGACCCCGGCGGTACGCGGCCGGGTCGACAGTGACGGCGTGTTCCGCGCCGGCGCGCCGGGGGCCAGCACGGTCACCGCCGCACGGGGGCGGGCCAGCGGCTCGGTGAACCTCACAGTGCTCGGCCCGCTGGCCCGGATCGGCGCCACCGCGCCGCGGGTCGGGCTGACCGGCCGCGACGGTGACGCAGTGGTCGGCGTGGTCGGGTACGACGCCGAAGGCAACACCGCGCCGATCGAGCCGGCAGACCTCACCCTCGACTACGACCGGAATCTGCTGCGGATCACCCCCACCGGGGACGGAAACCTGTCCATCGCCGCGTTGCAGGCCACCGGCTCGGGACTGGTGACCGTTCACGTCGGACGCTCGAGCGTTGTCCTGCCGGTCACCGTCGGGCTGACCGACGTGCCGGTCGCCGGGTTCGACGACGCCGCGTCCTGGCGGTTCAGCCAGGCCCGTGCCAGCGGTTCGGTGGCGCCGGCGCCCGGGCACACCGGCACCGGACTGCGAATGTCGTACGACTTCAGCCGGTCCACCGGCACGCGGGCCGCGTACGCCGACCCGCCGGCCTGGATCGAGGTGCCCGGTCAGCCGCAGGCTTTCGGGATGTGGATCCACGGCAACGGCACCGGGGAGTGGCCCAGCCTGCACCTGCACGACGCCCAGGACACCCAGCACGTGCTGCGTGGCCCACTGATCACCTGGACCGGTTGGCGGTACGTGGAGTTCGCGGTGCCGGCCGGGGTGCAGTACCCGGTGCGGGTACGCCGCTTCTACGTGGCCGAGACGAACGCCGCGGCGCAGTACACCAGCGAGGTGATCATCGACGACCTGGTGGCGAAGGTGCCCCCGACGGTGGACGTGCCGGAGGCGGCCCCGCGTACCGATCGGGTGGTGGTCCGCGACGGCACTGTGGACGGCGCGCCGTGGCGGTTCGCGGTGCTCTCCGACGCCCAGTTCGTCGCCGCCGACCCGGACAGCGACCTGGTCGCCCAGGCCCGGCGGACGTTGCGCGAGGTGCGGGCGGCCCGGCCGGACTTCCTCCTGATCAACGGCGACTTCGTGGACACCGCCTACCCGGCCGACTTCGCGCTGGCCCGGCGGATCCTCGACGAGGAGTTGGGCGACGCGCTGCCCTGGTACTACGTGCCCGGCAACCACGAGATCATGGGCGCTCCGATCAGCAACTTCGCGGCCGTGTTCGGTGCCACCTCCCGGGTGTTCGATCACAACGGCACCCGGTTCGTCACGCTGAACTCGTCCACCGGGACGCTGCGCGGCGGAGGCTTCGACCAGGTACGGATGCTCCGCGAGGCGCTGGACGCGGCGGCTACCGACCGGCGCGTGGGTTCGGTGGTCGTCCTGCACCACCACCCGCCGCGCGACCCCAGCCCGGCGCAGGCCAGCCAGCTCGGCGACCGCAAGGAGGCGGCGCTGCTGGAGCAATGGCTGGCCGACTTCCAGCACCGCACCGGCAAGGGCGCGCTGTTCGTGGGCGGGCACGTCGGCACCTTCCACGCCGACCGGGTGGACGGGGTGCCGTACGTGATCAACGGCAATGCGGGCAAGACGCCGTCCACCCCTGCCGACCAGGGCGGCTTCACCGGTTGGACGGAGTTCGGCGTGGACCCGGTGACCCCGGCCGAGGCCGACCGGGCCCGCCGTGACCCGCTCGCCGAGGGCCCGCGCTGGGTGGACGCGGAGTTCCACGCGCACACCGACCGCCTCACGATGGCCGCCCCGGCCAGCGTCGCGGTCGGCACCCCAGCGGCGGTCACCGCCACGCTGACCCAGCCCGGCGGGCGTACGGTCCCGGTGGCCGCACCGGTCAGCGCCGACTGGTCGGCCTCGCCGGGAGTGCACGTCGGCTCGGCGGCCGGAGTGCGTCCCTGGCACACCGCCCGGTTCGACCCGGCCACCGGCACCCTGACGGCACTTCGGCCCGGCGCGCCGATACGCCTGACTGTCGAGGTCAACGGCGCCCGTGCCGAGGCCACCATCACCGTCACCGGGTGAACTGTCCGGACGGGCCCCCACGCCTGGGGGCCCGTCCGGACACCTCAGAAGTCGCCGTCGGCCACCTGGAAGACGGTGAGACCGAGGGATCGCCACATCTGGACGACCTGGACACGGTCGTCGAAGACGCCGGCCACCCGGTAACGGTCCCGGATCTCCCGGTCGTAGATCTCCCGCTTGACGATCGAGTCCTTCCGCGAGTCGCCGACGGCCCGCAGGTGTAGTCCCAGGTAGGGCACTCGGACGTGCCGGGCCAGCCACGCCTCGGTGGCCGCGCGGGCGGAGGCGTCCCGCCCCGAGCAGAAGACCACCCCGTACCCGGCGGCGTGCATCGCCCGGACCGCCGCGATCACCGCGCTGTTCGGCTGGTCCTGGCCCACCCGGGTCATGTCGTACGGGCTGCGGGAGACGGCCAGTGCGACGGTGCCGTCGATGTCCACCAGGACGATCTCCGGTGGCTCGGCCGACGGCGGGTGCACCACGGCGGGGCGTCCGGTGCGGGCCTGCGGCACCGGCAACGGCAACTCCCGCCCCTGGAGGTACCGCTCGTGCAGCCGGCGGATCGCGTCCGCGCCGACCTGGTCGGCGCCCGGACGGGCGGCGTCGCGGCGCAGGCACTCGTCCAGCGGCACGTCGGTGAAGTCGTGCACCTCGAAGTCCGCGCCGTGGCGGGCGGCCAGCTCGGCCCAGCCCCGTAGGGTCCGCGCGCGCAGGTTGGTGTCGTCCACGCAGACGTCCGCTCGGGCCCGCAGCAACGCCTCGACCTGAGCCTGCTGCACTGCTGTCACCTGCGCCTCGGCCCACTGGGTGAACAACCGTTCACCGTGCAGCATCCGGCGCAGATCGTCCCGGTTGACCCGCGACACGGAGGGCTGGAGCGTGCGGGCGAACGTCGTCTTGCCCGAGGCGGGCAGGCCCCGGGTGGCGATCAGGCGGGTCATCGGCGCACCTCCGGCTCGACGGGCGTACCCCGGCCGGGGTACCCGGCGGCGATCCGCCGGGTGCGCGAATGCCCCGCCGGGCGGCGGGAATGCGGACGGGTAGGCACGTGTTGACGATGCCGGACGAGGTGTGCGGCCCGACTACCGGGTCGGCTCAGGCCCATGGCACACTGGTCAATCGGCCACCGGTTCCGGTTCACGCCCGAGCCCGTCGTGTACGGCGCGACGAGCGATGACGGCGACCCGGCGCCCACCAACGCGAGGACCGAGGCGATGAAGGCAAACATCCACCCGGAGTACGTGACCACCGAGGTCAGCTGCTCCTGTGGCAACACGTTCACGACCCGCAGCACCGCCAAGGGCGGGGCGATCCACGCCGAGACCTGCAGCGCCTGCCACCCGTTCTACACCGGTAAGCAGCGCGTTCTCGACACCGCCGGCCGGGTCGCGAAGTTCCAGCAGAAGTACGCCAAGGTTCAGGCCAAGAAGGCCAAGTAACTCCTCGTTCGGCGCCCGCGTCCGGTTTCTCACCGGACGCGGGCGCCGTCCGCGTTTTCCTCCGTTTCCGTCCGGCCGCTGGCCTCCCGGCCCCGGCCCGGTCGTCGCGCACCGTCGAAGGAGCATCCGCAGCATGAGCAGCGAGCGTCTGGCCGGCCTTCTCGACGAGTACGCGGAGCTGGAGAAGCGGTTGGCCGATCCGGCCATCCACGCCGACCAGGCCACCGCGCGCAGGGTCGGCCGCCGGTACGCCGAGCTGGTGCCGCTGCACAAGGCCGCCGACGAGTTGGAGCAGGCCCGCGCCGATCTGGCCGCGGCTCGCGAGTTGGCCGCCGAGGACCCGTCCTTCGCGGCCGAGGCGGACGCCATCGCCGGGTCTCTGCCGGTGCTGGAGGAGCGGCTCGCCGAGCTGCTCATTCCGCGCGACCCGCACGACGCCAAGGACGTGATCGTCGAGATCAAGGCCGGTGAGGGTGGCGAGGAGTCGGCACTGTTCGCCGGTGACCTGCTGCGGATGTACACCCGGTACGCCGAGCGGCACGGCTGGGTCACCGAGGTGATCGACGCACAGGATTCCGACCTCGGCGGGGTCAAGGACGTCTCCCTGGCGATCAAGACCAAGGGTGTGCCGGACGGCGGCAACGGCGTCTGGTCACGGCTCAAGTGGGAGGGCGGCGTGCACCGGGTGCAGCGTGTCCCGGTGACCGAGTCGCAGGGTCGGATCCACACCAGCGCCGCCGGGGTGCTGGTGCTGCCGGAGGCCGAGGACGTCGACGTCACGATCGACCAGAACGAACTACGCATCGACGTGTTCCGCTCGTCCGGCCCGGGTGGCCAGTCGGTGAACACCACCGACTCGGCGGTGCGGATCACCCACCTGCCGACCGGCATCGTCGTCTCCTGCCAGAACGAGAAGTCCCAGTTGCAGAACCGGGAGCAGGCGATGCGGATCCTGCGGGCCCGGCTGCTCGCCGCCGCCCAGGAACAGGCCGACGCCGCCGCCTCGGACGCGCGCAAGGCCCAGGTGCGCACCGTGGACCGCTCGGAGCGGATCCGCACCTACAACTTCCCGCAGAACCGGATCACCGATCACCGGATCGGCTACACCGCGTACAACCTGGATCTGGCCCTCGGCGGCGAGCTGGACGGGGTGCTGGACGCCCTCACCGAGGCCGACCGGGCCGCCCGGCTCGCCGGCGGCACCGAGCTGACCCGCCGCTGACCGCGGCACCGAGCTGACCCGCTCGCGCGGGGGCCGATCAGCTCGCGCGGGGGCGGGTCTTGGCGCGGAGCATCTCGCGGTCGGCCTGCTCGAACGCGACGCTGAGCGCGTCGCGTAACCCGCTGCCACCGGAGACCTCGGCGAAGCCGATGCTGACCCCGACCGGGGTGCCCGGGACCAACGACTCCCAGTCCTCCAGGCGGACCGCCGCCTCGATCCGGCGGGCCACCTCGGCGGCCTCGGTCATGCCGGTGTCCGGCAACACCACCACGAATTCGTCACCGCCGTAGCGGGCCACGAAGTCACCCCGGCGCATCACCCGGTTGATCACGCCGGCGATGCGTTGCAGCACCAGGTCGCCCGAGTGGTGCCCGTGCCGGGTGTTGACCGCCTTGAAACCGTCCAGGTCGCAGACGCCGATCACCACTCGATCGCCGCGGGTGACAACGGCAGTGATGTAGCGCTCCAGCCGGCGGCGGTTCGGCAGCCCGGTGAGCGGGTCGGTCAACGCCTCGCCCTCGAAGCGTGCCGCCTCGCGGCGCATCTCCTCGTGGTCGATGCGGGCGGCGATGCCGTCGATGTAGACGTCACGCAGCCGGTCGTTGCGCTGCGCGGCGAGCCGGAACGCCAGCCGGTCGGCCCGGTGCGCCGCCAGGTGGTCCCCGGCGCGGGTCAACGCGATGCTGCGCAGCCGGGCCGGCTCGGCCGCCCCGAGCGTCTCGTTGGAGACCTGGACGGTGTCCAGTCGCGCGACCGCCTCGATCGGCCGACCGTCGGCGACGGCGAGGCACACCTGCCCGAGCTGACGCAGGTCGCGGGCGCGGGCGCTGTCCCCGCCGTGGGTGATCAACCGGGCCGGCTCGGGGCCTTCGGTCGCCACCTGGTCACCGAGCGCGGCCTGTCGGGCCGCCGCGTAGCCGTACGCGGCGAGGCTGCTCGGGCGTAGCTGGCCGGCCCGCCCGGCGCGGACGAAGCGGGTCAGGTCGGCGGCCACGTCCCGGAGCACCCGCAGACAACCATCGCTGTCGCCGTTGTGGTCCAGGGCCACGGCGTTGCGCAGCCGGATGCCCGGCGCGGCGAACGTCTCCTCCGGGATCCCGGAGGTCAGCCCGAGCTGCCGGGCCCGCTCGATGGCGCCCAGGGCGTACCCGTGGAAGCTGAGGTAGCTGTAGGCCATGGCCAGGTCGTGCCAGCCCCAGGCGGTGTCCCGGTCCGGGTCGGCGACGGCGCCCAGCGCCCGGGCCGCCCGGACGAGGTGCATGACGCAGCGGTCCAGTGCGCCCTGGTGGTGCGCGGCGAGCGCGGCCAGCGCGTTGAGGTGACCGTGCAGATAGGGCTCGGCGAGGTCGCGGACCGCCGTCGACGCCTCTTCGATGGCCCTGGTGAACTCCGCGGTCCGACCGAGATTGATCAGCGCGGAGAGGCGCTGCACCATCGCGTCCGCTCGCGCCGCCGGGTCGTTGGTGGTGCGGATCACACGCTCCAACAGGACGTACGCCTCCGCGGAGCGGCTGGCCTCCTGCAACGCCCGGGCGTGCGTCAGGGCGTCAACCTGGTCATCGACCCGGTCGAGCCAGCCCACCCGCCAACCTCCTGTCGTGCGCGCCTGGGCGCACCTGTTCGTCACGCCGCCCGTGACGCTTCATGATTATGTCGTGAGTACTTTGCCGCAACACCCCCCCGAAGGGACAGGCCCCATCCGGGCGTCCGCCGCGGTGGCCCGAGCGGCTCGCGCGCTCGCCGCCGCCGGGGTCGGCTCGGCCCGGGTGGAGGCCGAGTTGCTGGCGGCGTACGTGCTCGGGGTTCCCCGGGGTCGGTTGGCTCTCGCCGACGACCTGGGCGACGACCAGCTGGTGCGGCTCGACGAGTTGACGCGCCGCCGCGCCGCGCGCGAGCCGTTGCAGCACCTGACCGGTCGGGCCGGGTTCCGGCACCTGGAGCTGTCGGTCGGCCCGGGTGTCTTCGTACCCCGGCCGGAGACCGAGCTGTTGGCCGGCTGGGGCGTCGAGCAGGCCCAGGGCCGGCCCGATCCGGTGGTGGTGGACCTGTGCAGCGGCTCCGGCGCCATCGCGCTGGCGGTGGCTCAGGAGCTGCCGGGAGCGCGGGTGATCGCGGTGGAGCGGTCCCCGGCGGCGCTGGCCTGGCTGCGGCGCAACGCGGCGGAGCGCGCCGCGGCGGGGGACCGCCCGATCGAGGTGGTCGAGGCCGATGTGACAGCGCCGGATCTGCTGGCCGAGCTGGCGGGCCGGGTGGACGTGCTGCTCTGCAACCCGCCGTACGTACCGGACGACGTGGTGGTCCCGCCGGAGGTGGCCGGGCACGACCCGGCGGAGGCGGTCTTCGGGGGCGCTGACGGTCTGGTGGTGATCCGGCCGGTCGTCGCCCGGGCGGCGGTGCTGTTGCGCCCCGGGGGCGTGTTCGGCGTCGAGCACGACGACACCCACGGCGCGGCGGTGCCCGAACTGCTCGCCCGCGACGGCGGCTTCACCGCCGTGGCGGAGCATCCGGACCTCACCGGGCGTCCCCGCTACGCGACCGCGTCCCGACGGGCGGACGGCCAGCACGCCCCGATCGGGGCGGCGTGGCAGACTGACTCCTCGTGATGCTCTACGACTGCCGGTCGCCCGCCGATCGGGACCGCGGCATCGCTGCGGCGATCGAGGCGGTCAAGAACGGCGAGCTGGTCGTTCTCCCGACGGACACCGTGTATGGGATCGGCGCGGACGCGTTCACCCCGTACGCGGTGAAGGCGCTGCTCGATGCCAAGGGCCGGGGTCGGCAGATGCCGCCGCCGGTGCTGATCGGCTCGCGGCACACCCTTGACGGGTTGGTCTTCTCGCTGCCCACCGCCGCACGGGACCTCGTGGAGGCGTTCTGGCCGGGTGCGCTGACGATCGTGGTCGAGCACTCGCCGAGCCTGCAGTGGGACCTGGGCGACAAGACCGGCACTGTGGCGGTGCGGATGCCGCTGCACCCGGTGGCGTTGGAGGTGCTGCGCGAGACCGGCCCGATGGCGGTCTCGTCGGCCAACAAGACCGGCCAGCCGGCCGCGGTCACCGCCGACGAGGCGCGTGACCAGCTCAGCTACTCGGTGCGGGCCTACCTGGAGGCCGGCCCCTGCCCGGATCCGGTGCCCAGCACGATCGTGGATCTGACCGGTGAGGTGCCGCAGCTGCTGCGGGCCGGGGCGATCCCGCTGGAGAAGCTGCGCGACGTGGTTCCGGATCTCGTCGACGGTCGGGCGGTCTGAGTGCCCCCGTTCACTGTTCTGCACGTCTGCATGGGCAACATCTGCCGCTCGCCGATGGCGGAGCGGCTGCTGGCCCTGGCGGTGCGGGAGCGGCTGACCCGGCGTTCGCAGGACCCGGCCCAGGCCGAGGAGCTGGTGCACAGCCACAGCGCCGGTACGGGTGGCTGGCACGCGGGCGAGGAGATGAACCCGCCG
This sequence comes from Micromonospora sp. H61, assembly GCF_018070325.1. Taxonomy (GTDB): domain Bacteria; phylum Actinomycetota; class Actinomycetes; order Mycobacteriales; family Micromonosporaceae; genus Micromonospora; species Micromonospora salmantinae. The sequence continues at coordinate 2,661 of NZ_JAGPXY010000059.1, read as the reverse complement.
GCGGCACGGCAGGTCACCGGCCGTGGTGGGGACGTGGCCGGGTTCGCAGCGCGCAAGCTGCGCTCGGACCACATCGACGCCGCCGACCTGGTCCTGACCGCCACCGCCGACCAGCAGGAGTACGTGGTGGCGCTTCGTCCGGACGCGGCGTCCCGGACGTTCGTGCTGGGCGAGTTCGGCCGGCTGCTGGCCGCTGTGGACGCCGCCGCGCTGCCGCCGGGCGACGCCACCCCGGAGGCCGTGTACGCCCGGGGGATGGCCCTGGTGGCGGCGGCGCACGACGCGCGGCTGGGCGCTTCGGCGCTGGCCACCGATGATCTGGACGACCCGTGGGGTCGTGGCGACCAGTGCTTCAGCCGGGTCGCCGACGAGATCGAGGAGACGGTCCACCCGCTGGCCGGCGCGCTACTGCCCTGAGCGTGGTGCGAGTTTCCTCCGGGTTTGGGGAAAACCCAGGGCCAAAGGGGCGTTCCGGGTCATTCTGAACGGGTCCTAGCGTGACCGGCTCCTGCGGGGAGAGCTGATGATCCGGGCCCAACTCGACAAACTGCTGACCGTGGTGATCGCCGGAGTGCTGGCCGGGTTGGTGCTGGCCGCCGCCGCCCTACCCGCGGCCCTGGTCCTCGGGATCGGCTTCAGCGCCCTGTCGACGCCGTACTCGGAGCTGCCGAACACGCTCCGGACGCCGCCCACCGCGCAGCGCTCCAACCTCTACGCCAACGACGGCACCACCCTGATCACCTCCTTCTACCAGGAGGATCGCGTGGACGTGCCGCTGCACGAGGTGGCTCCGGTGATGCGCCGGGCGATAGTGGCCGCCGAGGACGTCCGGTTCTACCAGCACAGCGGGGTCGACCTGCGGGGCGTGGTGCGCGCGTTCACGGTCAACAAGCGCGACGGCCGGACCCGGCAGGGCGCCTCCACGCTGACCATGCAGTACGTCCGCAACGTACTCAGCAACGACCCCCGGCTGACCGAGGCGCAGCGGGACGCCGCCACCGAACTCACCACCGTCCGCAAGCTCCAGGAGATGCGGTACGCGCTCGCGTTGGAGCGGGAACTCGACAAGGACGAGATCCTGACCCGCTACCTCAACATCGCCTACTTCGGTGCCGGGGCGTACGGCATCGCGGCGGCCAGCAAGCGGTACTTCTCCCGCTCCCCGGCCGAGCTGACCCTGGCCCAGGCGGCACTGCTCGCCGGTCTGGTGCGTTCGCCGGACAGCGACGATCCGATCAACGGCGACGCCGACAGCGCGGTGGCCCGGCGGTCGTACGTGTTGGAACGGCTGGTGGAGTCCGGGCAGGTACCGGCGGACGCGGCGGCGGCGGCGCGCGCCGAACCGCTGCAACTGCGGCCCAGCGAGACCCCGAACGACTGCACGGGCGTGCCCGACGGGCACAACGACTGGGGCTTCTTCTGCGACTGGTTCACCCGCTGGTGGAGCAGTCAGTCCGCGTTCGGGGCGACCGCCGACGAGCGGCAGCGTGCGCTGCGCCGGGGCGGCTTCTCCATCGTGTCGTCGCTGGACCCGGGCGTGCAGCGGGCCACCACCGAGCAGGTGCTGAAGATCTATCCGACGACCAGGGCCGAGGCGGTGCCCACCGCGGTGGTGCAACCGGGCACCGGGCGGGTGCTGGCGATGTCGGTGAACCGCGCCTACAGCGTGGCGGACAACCCGGTCGGGCAGAAGAACCGCCCGAACACCGTCAACCAGCTGATCGCCGGCGGCGGCGCGATCGAGGGGTACCAGGGCGGCTCGACGTTCAAGCTCTTCACCCTGCTGGCCGCGCTGGAGTCCGGCCTGCCGCTGTCGACCGACTTCGTGGCGCCGACCCAGTTGCTCACCCGCTTCCCGGTGACCGGGGAGGCGAGCTGCGACGGACGGTGGTGCCCGGCGAACGCCAGCCCGTCGTCGATGGACGGCCCCCGCACCATGTGGAGCGCGTTCGGCCGCTCGGTGAACACGTACTTCGCCTGGCTCACCGAGAAGGTCGGCGCCGATCGGGTGGTGGAGATGGCCGAGCGGCTCGGCATCGTGCTGCGGGCCGAGTCCGACGCCAAGCTGGCCCGCTACGGCGCGAAGGACTGGGGTCCGTTCACCCTGGGCGTGGCCGCGACCACCCCGTTGGACCTGGCCAGCGCGTACGCCACGGTGGCGGCCGAGGGGACCTGGTGTGCGCCGCTGCCGGTGGTCTCGATCACCGACTCGGGCGGCCGGCCGGTCGACGCCGCCAAGCCGGACTGCCGACAGGTGCTCGACGCCGACGTGGCGCGGGCGGCCATCGACGCGGCCCGCTGCCCGGTGGGCGACCAGTCGATGTACGGGCGTTGCGACGGCGCCACCGCACCCGGGTTGCGGGCGAAGCTCGGCCGTCCGGTGGCGGGCAAGACCGGCAGTTCGGAGCGGTACGAGACGGAGACGGTAGTGGCGTTCACGCCGCAGCTCGCGGTCGCGTCGATGGCCGCGAACCCGGACGATCCCCGGGACGCGGTCGGTCAGGCGGTGCAGGCCCAGATGGTGAACGCGGTCGGTGAGGTGCTCGCCTTCGCCCTGCGCGACCAACCGGTCCGCGACTTCGTCCCGCCGAGCGAACGAACCGCCTTCCAACCCCAACCCCAAGCCGGCAACTAACCCCCACCCCCTACACCACCCCACCC
>NZ_JAGPXY010000058.1 GCF_018070325.1 Micromonospora sp. H61 | reverse complement strand
GGCGGCGATGGCCAGGTCGACCAGGGCTTGGCGGGCCTCGGTGTCGAGGTCGTCGGCGGTCAGGGCGGCCAGGGCGGCGTCGGTGAGTGTGACGATCCGCTGTTCGGTACGGGCCAGCGCCCCGCTCTCCGAGATCACCTCGCGGAGCCGGGCCACCCCGTGCTCGTCCAGCGCCGGGTCGCCGAGCCGGCCGAGCAGCAGCTCGCGGCCCGCGTCGTCGGTGGTCTCCACGGCCGCCGCCACCAGGTAGGTGCGCTTGCCCTCGCGTAGATCGTCCCCGGCCGGTTTGCCGGTCAGCGCCGGGTCGCCGAAGACCCCCAGCACGTCGTCGCGGAGCTGGAACGCCTCGCCCAGCGGCAGCCCGTACGCCGAGTAGGCCGTCCGCACGTCCTCCGGCGCGTCGGCCAGCGCGGCGCCGAGCAGCATCGGGCGCTCGACGGTGTACTTCGCGGACTTGTACCGGGCGACCTTGCTGGCCCGTTCCACCGAGGTGTCCCCGGTGACCTGCGTGAGCACGTCGAGGTACTGCCCGACGGTGACCTCGGTGCGCATCTCGTCGAAGACCGGCCGGGCCCGGGCCAACGACCACAGGTCCAGGCCGGCGGAGTGCAGCAGCTCGTCGGACCAGACCAGGCACAGGTCACCGAGCAGGATGGCCGCGGCGTCGCCGAAACCGTCCGCGTCGCCGCCCCAGCCGGCCTCCCGGTGCCGGGTGGCGAACCGTCGGTGTACGGCGGGCTCGCCGCGACGGGTGTCGGAACGGTCCATCAGGTCGTCGTGGATCAGGGCGCTGGCCTGGACGAACTCCAGTGATGCCAGGGCGGTCAGCACCTGGTCGCCATCCAGCCCGCCGGCCCCCCGGAACCCCCAGTACGCGAATGCGGGACGCAGCCGCTTGCCGCCGCCGAGCACGAACGCCTCGATGGCCTCGGCCACCGGACCCAGAGCGTCGTCCACGGCGGCGAGCCGGACCCGTTGGCCGGCCAGGAACTCGGTGAGAGCCTTGTCGACCCGCTGCCGCAGGCCGGCGCGGTCGACGGGGGACACGGGAGCAGCGTGGGTCACGTCCCGACGCTAGCCGGTCGTCCGTGCTCGTGCTCCACCGCCACGCGTAGTCCCGCCGGTGCGGCCGGGCCCCGTCCGCCCGGCCGGTCGCGTGCCGGCCGCCGCCGCGCGGCCCGGCCCGGTGGCCCGCGTCGAGCTGGCCCGACGGGTGGTCGCGGCGGCCTCGGCGAGCACCACCAGCGGCACGTCCAGGACGACGGCGAGCCAGCCGAGCCAGAACCCGCCCGGCACGCGACGCTGTCGTTCCCACCGGGAAACCTCGTGCCGACTCAACGTCGGCACCCCGGCGGCGGCACACAACTCGGCGGCGGCTCGCTGCTGGCTCAAGCCCCGGTCCAGTCGGCACCGGGCCAGCAGCGGCCCGAGCTGCGCGGGGCGCGGCGATGTGGGCGGGATCATGGGTCCTCCTGGCGGGCGTCGGTGCGGTGACGACCCACCCGCCCGGCCGGACGGGAGCGGCGTCACCGCTCGGTTGCTGACCCCCGCGCGGGACCCGGGCCACCCCCGCCGCCCCTCCCGCACCGTCCCTTCCTACCTCGGAGGTACGACGCCTTATCCGGGCGAAGCAGCCCACCGGACCGGGGCGGCACCGGGCCGCTGGGTGGGAAGGGCCTGGGTCCTGGTGCCATCGACCGCTAGAGTCGGGTCGTGGCGCTCGGTCTTCCCTCGACACTCCCCAATCCGCAGCCGGCGATCGGGGAGCTCATCCGTGAGCACCAGCCGACCTTCTCGTTCGAGTTCTTCCCGCCCAAGACCGAGGCGGGGGAGCAGTTGCTCTGGCAGGCCATCCGCGAGTTGGAGTCCCTGCGCCCGTCGTTCGTGTCGATCACGTACGGCGCCGGCGGCTCGACCCGGGACACCACAGTGGCGGTGACCGAGCGGATCGCCACCGAGACCACTCTGCTGCCGATGGCCCACCTCACCGCGGTCAACCACTCCGTCGCCGAGCTGCGGCACGTGGTCGGCCGCCTCGCCGGGGTGGGGGTGCGCAACGTGCTGGCCGTTCGTGGTGACCCCCCGGGCAACCCGGGCGGTGAGTGGATCCGTCACCCCGAGGGCGTCGACTACGCCGAGGACCTGGTCCGGCTGGTGCGCGACGCCGGCGACTTCAGCGTCGGCGTGGCGGCCTTCCCGTACAAGCACCCCCGCTCGCCCGACGTGGCCAGCGACACCGCCCAGTTCGTCCGCAAGTGTCGGGCCGGCGCGGAGTTCGCGGTCACCCAGATGTTCTTCGACGCCGACGACTACCTGCGGCTACGGGACCGGGTGGCCGCTGCCGGCTGTGACACCCCGATCCTGGCCGGCGTGATGCCGGTGACCCAGTTCAGCACCATCGAGCGGTCCGTGCAGCTGTCCGGTGCGCCGTTCCCACCGGCGTTGGCGGCCCGCTTCGAACGCGTCGCCGACGACCCGGACGCCGTCCGCCGGCTCGGCATCGAGCAGGCCAGCGAGATGTGCCGCCGACTGCTGGACGAGGGCGTGCCGGGAATCCACTTCATCACCCTCAACCGGTCCACCGCGACCCGCGAGGTCTGGCAGAACCTGAAGGCCGGCGCCCGCGTGTGAACGATGCGCCTGCGACACCTGTTGCCCGGCACGACGGTTGATCCGTGGTGGGCACACAGCTGAACTGGGATCAGTACGCCACGGCGTGGGCGCGGTTGCACGGCGGGTTCGACCCTCGGGTCGCCGCGCCGGTGGTGCGCGCCTGGCTGCGATTCGCGTACCACGTCGGATATGTGCTGGGTCGGCTGCGGGTCAGCCCCACCGCGGTGACCGTGGCCGGGGTGCTGCTCTGCTTCTGCGTACCGTTGCTGGTGGGCCGGCCGGGGGACGGGCCGTTCCTCGGCGCGCTGTTCGTGCTGCTCGCCGCCGTGGCGGACAGCGTGGACGGTGCGGTGGCGGTCGCCACCGGCCGCACCACCCGGCTCGGCTACGTCTACGACTCGGTCGCCGACCGGCTCGGTGAGGTGGCGTGGCTGCTGGCGTTCTGGCTGGTGGGAGCGCCGGGTGGGCTGGTGGTCGCGGGCGGCGCGCTGTCCTGGTTGCACGAGTACGTCCGGGCGCGGGCGGTCGCCGCCGGCATGCGGGAGATCGGCGCGGTGACAGTGGGCGAACGCCCCACCCGGGTCTCGGTGGCGCTGGCCGGCCTGCTGGTCGCCGGGCTGGCCGGGCTGATCGAGCCAGACCTGGCCGCTGGCACCATCACCATGGCGACCGCGGTCTGGGTGCTGCTGGCCGGTTTCGGCCTGGGGCAACTGCTCTCCAGCATCCGCCGCGCCCTGCTCGAGGCCGACTGAGCGGGCCAGCCCGACGCCGACCGAAATCAGGCGCCAGGCCGGGTCTACCAGGCGGGGCCGATCTCGTCGGCGACGATCTGCGCGGAGAGGGTCACCATCGGCAATCCGCCGCCCGGGTGGGTGGAGCCACCCACCAGCCACAGCCCGTTCGCCGGGCCCCGGTTCGCCGGGCGGAGCAGCCCACCGGCGGTGCCGTAGATCGAGCCACCTGGCGCGCCGGTCGCCACGTCCAGGTCGGCCGGGGTACGGATCTCGCGGAACAGCAGCCGATCGCGGACGTCCACGCCGCGCCGCGCCAGCACGTCCAGGATCCGGTCGGCGTACGCGTCGGCCAGCCCTGGGCGTCGCCAGTCGACCGCGCCCGCCGCGGTGCCCTGCCGGGCGGCGTTGACCAGCACGAACCACGCCTCGTGTCCGGCTGGGCGGACCATCGGGTCGTCGGCCACTGTGACGAACACCGCCGGGTCGGCCGCCGGCCGGGCCCGTACGCCGCGCCCGGGGTCACCGAAGACCGCGTCGAACTCGGCGTCGTAGTCGTCCGGGAAGAAGACGTTGTGGTGGGCCAGCCCGGTGCTGCCGGAGACGCCGAGCAGCAGCACGAAGCCGGCGAGGCTGCGGTCGGTCAGCGCGGCCAGCCGACGCGGGTGCGGCAGCAGGTCACGGTAGACGGTGAGCGCGTCCACGTTGGCCACCACCACGTCGGCGGGCACCGGGGCGGTGACGCCGACGAGGCGTACCCCGTGCACCCGGCCGCCGGTGGCGTCGATCCGGGTGACAGTGGCGTCGGTCTGCACGACCACGCCGAGGTCCAGGCAGCGGGTCAGCAGCGCGTCGGCGAGTGTGCCCAGCCCACCGCGCAGGTACCAGCCGCCGAAGGCCAGCTCGGCGTAGGGGACCGCGACCAGCGCCGCCGGTGCCCGACGTGGGTCGGCGCCGGTGTAGGTGGCGTACCGGTCCAGCATCATCCGCAACCGCGGGTCGGACAGGTGCCGGCGGCCCAGGCCGCGCAGAGTGCGGCCCGGGGCGATGGCGGCCAGGTCGCCGACGCGCCAGGCCAGCGACGCGAGGTCGCGGGGAGAGTCGACGGTACGACGCAGGATGTCCTGTGAGGAGGCCTGCCACACCCGCGCCGCCCGCCGCCACAGCCGCTGCCAGTCGGCTGCCGCCCGGTCACCGAACGCGGCCCCGATCCGGGCGGTGAACTCCGCCGGGTCGGCGCACGAGTCCAGGGTCGGGCCACCGTCGGGAAAGACGTGCCGGACGATCGGGTCCAGTCCGACCAGGTCCAGGTATTCGTCGAGCTTCGCCCCGGTCGCCTCGAACAGGTCGTGGAAGACCTCGGGCAGGGTGAGCAGGCTCGGCCCGGTGTCGAAGTGGAACGACCCGGCCGGGGTGTCGTGCGCGTACCGGCCGAGCTTGCCGCCGACCGTGTCGGCCCGCTCGAAGACGGTCACCTGGTGCCCGGTAGCGGCCAGCCGGGCGGCGGTGGCGAGGCCACCCACCCCGGCGCCGACGACCACGATCCGCGCCATGCCGCGTCCTCCCTAGCTGACCGGGCGGCCCCGCCAGGTCAGGCGGCGTCGCTTTCGCAGATGGTACGACCGCAGGGTCAGCCAACCGAGGACCACGACCGACACGGGGTGTGCGAGCGCGTCGGGCCACCACCGGCCACCGGTCGCGCGGGCGGTGAGCACCCGTCCGGCCACCCCGAGCACGTACGCGGCCAGGCCCACGGCGGCCACCCTCGGTGCGCCGGCCGCCGCACCCGTCAGCGCGATCAGTGGTGGGGCGGTGTAGAGCAGCAGCAGCGCCGCCACCACGGCTGCCGCCGCGCCGGGGTGCCCGAAGGACGCCCAGAGCGACTTCGAGTACCCGTCGCGCAGTTGCGGCCAGTTGTCGTACATCCGGCAGGTGGCCAGCCGGGAGCCGTCGGCCAGGGCGATCCGCCCACCGGCCCGCTTGACCGCCCGGGCCAGCTCGACGTCCTCCAGGATCTTGTCGGCGACCGCGGCGTGCCCGCCGGCGGTGGTGTAGCCGGCCCGGTCCACCACCAGGAACTGCCCGCCCGCCGCGGCCAGCGACGGCCGCGACGAGCGCTCCATCGCGCGCAGCGGCAGGAAGGTCAGCCAGAGCCACTGCAACAGCGGCTGCACCAACCGGTCGCCGGCCGTCGCCACCACGATCCGGGGGTACGGCGACAGCAGCGTCACCCGGGCGGCGCGCAACTCGGTGACGGCAGCGGTCACGGCGTGCGGGGCGAGCACCACGTCGGCGTCGACGAAGACCAGCGCGGTGGCGTCCGGGTCGGCCCGGGTGGCCAGCTGCCAGCAGGCGTGCGGCTTGCCCAGCCAGCCCGGCGGTGGGGCGACCCCGGTGAGCAGCGTGACCCGGGGGTCGTCGCCGGCCACCGCGCGGACCACGTCGGCGGTACCGTCGGTGGACCCGTCGTCGAGGACCACGACGCGCAGCCCGGGTACGCCGCGCTGGGCCAGCAGGGCGCGCAGGCAGGGTGTGACCCGGGTGGCCTCGTCGCGCAGCGGCAGCAGCACGGTGACCGGCTCGTCGACGTCGCCGGGCCGGTCGGTGGGTCGGCGCAGCCACCGGGTGGCGTTGAGCCAGGTGTGCCCGGTCAACGCGGCGACGGCGATGAGCAGGGCGAGCAGGGCGGTCATCGGGTCGCGTCGACGCCGGGGCGGTGTGGCTGGTGGGTCTCCCGACCGGGGTCACCGCCCCGGCGGGCACGCAGGAGGGTCACCGCCAGGGGTACGGCGGTCACCGACATGCCGGCGGCGCCCCAGAGCGCCGAGGCGGGCAGGTCGAGGAAGACGGCGTGGGCCAGGATGCTGGAGAAGTACGTCCACAGGTAGAGCGCGACCATCGGGTGGTCCCGTCGGTCGGTGTGTTCGGCGGCCGGCCCGGCCAGCGGGCGCAGCGCGCTCATCATCAGCACGGCGAAGAGCAGCCAGCCCAGGTAGTTGCTGACCGGGATGCCGGCCAGGCCGGGCAGGGCCGGGGTGGCGTCGCGCCAGACCCAGTAGCCCTCGGCCACCATCTGCGGGTCGAGGAAGAGGTCCCAGGCGGCCAGCCCCACGGTGGCCAGCGCGATCCGCCCCACCCACCGCCCCACCGTCGACCCGCTGCCGCCGCCTGCCGACCCGCTGCCGCCGGCCGTTGCGGCAGTGCCGCCGGTCAGTCGGACCGCTGCCAGCCAGGCCGGCCAGGCCATCCAGGTCCAGGCCAGCGGAATGATCAGTGGCACGCCGGCCAGCTTGGGGCCCAGCTCTCCGGAGTAGTCGTAGCTGCCGAACGGCACGCCGGTGGCCACCCCGATCGCCTCGATCGCGAACCCGCCGCCGGTGGCCACCGCGACCAGCGCCGCCGCCACCCGTAGGCCCCGGCTGAGCAGCGCGTGGCCGACCGAGAGCAGCCAACCGAGGACGACGGTGGCCACTGTGAGCCCGGCCCGGGTGGCGCCGGTGGTGAGCGGGTAGCAGATCTGGGCGAGCACCAGGACGGCGAGCATCGTCCAGGAGATCCGCCGGGTCATGACGCCGGTGGCTCGAGCGGCAGATCCCGACCGAGTACGCCGAACGGTCGCTCGTCGCCGGGGAAGTGGAAGTCGCGCAGCACGTCGACGAAGCCGAACCGTCGGTACAACCGCCAGGCCCGCGAGGTCTGCTCGTCGGCCTCCGGGGTGGACAGCAGCACGGTGTCGCCCTCCGCCATGCCGAGCAGCGCGCGCAGCTGACCGGCGCCCAGGCCGTGCCCCTGCGCCGGTGGCCGGACGTGCAGCTCGACCACCTCGAAGCAGTGGGTGAGCCAGCGCGTGCGGGTCGGGGTGTCCAGCGCGCGGTGCACCTGGTCGTGCCACCACTGACCGGAGGCGCCCAGGTAGCCGTAGCCGAAGCCGGCGAGGTGACCCTCACTGGTCAGGCTGGCGACCGCCCGGAAACCCGGCCGGCGGACGTGGGTGGCGATGTAACCGCGCCGGGCCTCCAGCAGGTCGGTGCGGTATCCCATCGCCTCGCCGTAGACGGCCACCACGTCGTCCAGCCGCCGGACGAGATCGTCCGGCGTCCAGCGCACCAACCTCATGCCCGTCCACCCTTCACCGTTTCCGGGCCGCCGTCGGCGACCCATCCGAGCACCGACCGGTCGCCGACCACGTCGCGCACCTCGAACCGGGCGAACAGCTCCTCGGCGTACCAGCCCGCGGTGGGGGTTCGCATGATCGCCGCCCGATGCTCCGGGTGACGGTACGCGAACGCCACCAGGTCCGTCGGGGCGCGCCACACGCTCACCGTGCCCTGCCAACCCAACGGGGCCTCTCCGACCCCGAACCGGGCCAGCAGCCCGGGCGCGTCGCGCAGGGCGGCGACCACCGGCGGGATCGCCCGCCAGAAGGTGGCCGCCCGGCGGGCCCGCAGCCGGGCCCGGGTCAGCGCCAGCACCGGGCCGGCGACCCGGCCGCCCGACGGGTCGCCGAACGGCCGCTGGCCGGACCACTCGCCCCGGCTGGTCAGCGGGCGTAGGTCGATTCGCGCCTGGGCGTGGGCGATGCGCGCCCAGGCCCGCCCGACCGGCGAGTCGTCGAAGCCGGCCGCCGCGGCGGGAGAGTCCCAGACGGTCAGCGCCGCCCACCGGGTCAGGTCGGCGTCCCGTGGCCCGAAGTCGGTGCCGGTCCCGGTGCCCAGCAGCTTGCCGAACCGAACGCCGGGGAGGGCCCGCAACCGGCGGGGGTCCACCGCCATCCGGGTCAGCGCCCGGGGCAGCGCGCCGTGGGAGGTCCGCCACACGTGCAGCGTGACGAGCTCCGGGGCCGCGCTGACGTCGCCGCTGGGCCCGCTGGTTCGCTCGCTCCGCTCGTTGCTGTGCCCGCTGGTTCGCTCGCTCCGCTCGCTCACGCCACCTCGGCCGGGATGCCGGCGGTGACCCGCAACAGCTCGGGGTAGGTGGTCGGGAAGACCGCCTGGGGTACGCCACCCGCGGCCCAGATCTCCGGGTACGCCGCCAGCGCCGTGTCCACCAGGGTGCGTAGCGGGTGCGGGTGCCCGAGTGGGGCGACCCCGCCGATCGGCTGCCCGGTGTGGGCCCGGACGAACTCCGGGGTGGCCCGGCGCAGTCGGGTGACGCCGATCGATGCCGCCAGGCCGGCGGTGTCGACCCGGTGTGCGCCAGAGGTGAGGACGAGCAGCGGAGTGTCGTCCGCGTCGAAGATCAGTGAGTTGGCGATCTGGCCGACCTCGACGTCGAGTGCCTCGGCGGCCGCCGAGGCGGTGTGCACCGCGTCGGGCAGCAGACGGACCATGCTGGGCTCACCGGCGCCGTCGAGAGTGCCGGCGGCGGTGAGCGCGTCCTGCACCGCCCGTACGTTCGGGTGTGGCTGCATCCCGCCATTCTTCCCGGTCCGCTGGTGGCCGGTTCAGCCGGCCGGCACGCTCGGCGCGTCACACGTTGCATTTTCGTCGGAGGGGAGGTGTACTGTCAGCAGCAGTTAGAACGAGTGTTCGATTGCCTCGAACGCCCGTTCCAACCAGCCGGAGCGCGGCGTTTCGCGGCGCCACCTCCGGGCGGTGCGGCTCCGCGGGCCGCACCTGGGTTTCCGGGCAGTCGCGAGCCTGGTCCCAACAGGCAGGAGCGTTGCCCGCCGCCCACGACCCCCGGGCGGCGGGCGACGCACCCGCCGGTCCGCCGGCCGGGTGTGGTGTGGGGAAGCATCCACACCCGGCCGGCCACACCCGGTGCGTCTTCCTCCGCACCACCCCGACCTCGGCGTCTCGTCGGCGGCATCAGCCGCCGCAGTGGCGTCTCGGCCACGTGGAGGAGAGACATCCATGCCGACCAACCCGGCTCAGGCACCGACGGTGCCGGCGCACGTGTTGCCGCACCGCACCCCCGCCCAACTCCTCACGTTGGCCCGCCGTGGGCTGGTCGAGGCCGGCCAGACCCGACCTGACGGTCTGCGCTACGCGGCTGCCCACCTTGCTGCCCTGCGCGCGGCGGCGGCCCTGCTCGCCGCCCGGGCCCGACCCGCGCCGAGTCGACGCAACCGGATCACCAGCGTCTGGGTCCTCCTCTGCGCCGTCGCTCCGGAGCTCGACGAGTGGTCCCGGTTCTTCGCCGCGGGGGCCAGCAAGCGCGCCGCCGCCGAGGCCGGCATCCCCCGGGTGGTCAGCGCCCGGGAGGCCGACGATCTGCTCCGCGCTGCCGAACAGTTCGTCACGGTGGTGGAAACCGCGCTCGGCGTGGCCCACCAACCGGCCCTGGACGGCCTCGCCGCCTGATCCCGCCGTGCCACCGGGCGCCCGTGGGCACGGCGTGCCGGTCCTGATCTGATCCACAGCAACGACGGGGGAGTTGGTCCAATGGCGGGCCGCATGGTGGTCGGTTCCGCCGCGCTGGCCGATCTGGTGCGCCCGGCGAGCGCGCCCGACCCAGTCGGTGGCCACCGGGTGCTGCCGGTGGTGCCCGAGCTGACGGGTCTGCTGCCCAACAGGGGCCTGCGCCGGGGCAGCACCATCGCTGTCGCCGCCGGCCAGCCCCGCCGCAGCGGTGGCACCTCGCTGATGCTGGCCCTGCTCGCCGAGGCGTCCCGGGCCGGCTCGTGGTGCGCCGTGGTCGGGGTGCCGACGTTCGGTGCGGGCGCGGCGGCTGAGCTGGGCATCGCCCTGGACCGGCTGGCCCTGGTGCCGAACCCCGGCCCCGAGTGGGCCACAGTTGTCGCCGCGCTGATCGACGGGGTGGACGTCGTGGTCACCACAGTGCCGGCCTCGGTCTCCGCCTCGGTCGCCACCCGGTTGGCAGCCCGGGCCCGGCAGCGCGGCAGCGGGCGCGTCCCGTACGGCCGGTGGGACGGCGCGGACGTGACGCTGCAGGTGGTCCGGGGAGTCTGGGAGGGTCTCGGGTTGGGTCGGGGGCGGTTGCGCCGCCGGGAGATCACCGTTTCGGCGCGCGGGCGCGGGGCGGCCGCCCGGCCCAAGGAGATCAAGGTCTGGCTCCCGGGTGACGAGCTGACCCGGGTGATCCCTCGTGCGCTGCCGTCGCCCGTGGGCCGATCGGCCGCGCCACTCGCGCTGGTCGGTCGGGGGTGACCGGCGCGCCGGCGCGCACGCTGCTGCTGTGGTGCCCGGACTGGCCGGTGCTCGCCGCCGAGATCGTCGACGGGGTGCCGGCGACCGGCCCGGTCGCCGTGCTGCACGCCAATCGGGTGGTCGCCTGCTCCGAGCGGGCCCGCGCCGAGGGGGTGCGTCGAGGGCTGCGCAAGCGGGAGGCGCAGGGGCGCTGCCCGCAGCTCACCGTCGTGGAGTACGACCCCGGCCGGGACGCCCGGGCGTTCGAGCCGGTGGTCGCCGCGGTGGAGGAGTTGGTCGCCGGTGTCGAGGTGGTCCGTCCGGGTGCCTGCGCGGTGGCCGCCCGGGGGCCGGGCCGTTACCTCGGCGGTGAGGAGGCGGCCGCTGAGCGGATCATCGAACACGTGGCGCAGTCGTGCCTGGTGGAGAGCCAGGTCGGCATCGCCGACGGGGTGTTCGCGGCCGGGTTGGCCGCTCGCGCTGGCCGGGTGGTGGCACCGGGTGGGACACCGGAGTTCCTGGCCGGGTTGCCGGTCGAGGCGCTCGGCCGGTCGGCGCTGGCCGACCTGCTGCGTCGGCTGGGGGTACGCACCCTCGGCGACTTCGCGGCCCTGCCGGCCGGCGACGAGCTGGCCCGGTTCGGGTTCGACGGTGCGCTGGCCCACCGGCTGGCCGCCGGGCGGGACCACCGCCCACTCGCCGTCCGACAGCCGCCGGCCGACCTGACGGTGACCGCCGAGCACGACGAGCCGATCGACCGGGTCGACGCGGCGGCGTTCGTGGCCCGGGCGCTGGCCGAGCGGCTGCACGAACGGCTGGCCGGGCACGGGTTGGCCTGCACCCGGCTCGGCATCGAGGCGGTGACCGAGCACGGGCAGGAGTTGCACCGGGTGTGGCGGCACGATGGCCTGCTCACCGCCGCGGCCATCGCCGACCGGGTGCGCTGGCAGCTCGACGGGTGGCTCTCCGGCAGCAACGGCCGCGCCGGTGCCCGGCCGGCCCGACCGACGGCCGGCATCATCCGGCTGCGACTGATCCCGGACGGGGTGATCGCCCAGGCCGGTCTGCAGGCCGGGCTCTGGGGGGAGACCGGCGAGGAACGGGAACGCGCGCACCGGGCGTTGAGCCGGGTGCAGGGCATCCTCGGCCCGGAAGCGGTGGTCACCGCGGTGCTCGGTGGTGGGCGCTCCCCGGCCGACCAGGTGCGACTGGTGCCGTGGGGCGACGAACGCGTCCCCGCCCGTCCTGGTCCGCCGGCCGATGCCGGCGCCGACCCGGCCACCGGCCGGGGTGCAGGCGGGGTTCCGCCGTGGCCGGGCCGGCTGCCGGCGCCCGCGCCGGCGGTGGTGCTGCCCAGCCCGCTCGCGGCGACGGTGCACGACGCCGCCGGCGAGCCGGTGGTGATCAGCGCGCGGTTGGCGGTGAGTGCCCCACCGGCTCGGCTGGTGGTCGGCACCGGTCAGCCGGCGGAGATCGTGGGCTGGGCCGGCCCGTGGCCGGTGGACGAGCGGTGGTGGGCGCCGGTCGAGGCCCGCCGCCGGGCCCGGTTCCAGGTCAGCCTGGCCGACGGCGCCGCCCTGCTGCTGGCCGTCGAGGCCGGGCAGTGGTTGGTGGAGGCAATCTATGACTGAGCCGGTGCTCCCCAGGTCGGAGGCGGATGCTCGATGAGCTTCCACAACCCGAAGATGCCCTGGTCGGAGCTGGAGCGGGTGCTCTCCGGGCGGGCCAGCGGCTCCGGCCGGTCGGGCGGCGGTCGGTCGCGCGAGGAGCGGCACCTGCACGTGGTGGATCCGCTCGCCGTGGACGCCGACGGCGGCGACTCCCCGGCGTGGAGCCGCCGCCGCGAGCAGTACCAGCCACCGGAGCTGATCCGCCCCGACGGCGTGGTGCCCTACGCGGAGCTGCACGCGCACACCAATTTCAGCTTCCTCGACGGCGCCAGCCACCCGGAGGAGCTGGCCGAGGAGGCGGCCCGGCTGGGGCTCACCGCGCTCGCCGTCACCGACCACGACGGCTTCTACGGGGTGGTCCGCTTCGCCGAGGCGGCTCGTACGCTGGGCCTGCCGACCATCTTCGGCGCGGAGCTGTCCCTCGGCCTGCCCGGCCCGCAGAACGGCGAGCCCGACCCGCACGGCGCGCACCTGCTGGTGCTCGCGCACGGCCACGAGGGGTACGCCCGGCTGGCCACCACCATCGCCCGCGCCCAGCTGCGCGGCGGGGAGAAGGGCCGCCCGGACTACGGGGACCTGGAGGAGGTCGCCGCCGAGCTGCGTGACCATGTGCTGGTGCTGACCGGCTGCCGCAAGGGGCACGTGCCGGGGGCACTGCTCACCGAGGGGGTGGACGCGGCGGCCCGCGAGTTGGACCGGCTGACAGCGCTCTTCGGCGCGGAGACGGTGGCCGTGGAGCTGACCGACCACGGCCATCCCATCGACGCCGACCGTAACGACGCGCTCGCCGAGCTGGCCGCCGCGGCCGGGTTGCCGACTGTGGCCAGCAACAACGTGCACTACGCCAGCCCCGGCCGGCGTCGGCTGGCCACCACCGTCGCCGCGGTCCGGGCCCGCCGCAGCCTGGACGAGATCGACGGCTGGTTGCCCGCGGCGGCCACCGCCCACCTGCGCAGCGGCGCGGAGATGGCGGCCCGGTTCGCCGCGTACCCGGGTGCGGTGGCGCGGGCCGCCGAGTTCGGCGCCGAGTTGGCCTTCGACCTCCAGCTCGTCGCGCCGCAGCTACCGGCGTACCCGGTGCCGCCGGGGCACACGGAGATGAGCTGGCTGCGGAAGCTGACAGCTGACGGGGCACACGAGCGCTACGGGCCGCCGCAGGCGCACCCGACGGCGTACGCGCAACTCGACCACGAACTGAACATGATCGAGGAGCTGGGTTTCCCCGGCTACTTCCTGGTGGTCTACGACATCGTCACGTTCTGCCGTGACCAGGACATCTACTGCCAGGGTCGGGGTTCGGCGGCCAACTCGGCGGTCTGCTACGCGTTGCGGATCACCAATGTGGACGCGGTCCGGCACCAACTGCTCTTCGAGCGGTTCCTCGCCCCGGAACGGGACGGTCCACCCGACATCGACGTGGACATCGAGTCCGACCGCCGGGAGGAGGTGATCCAGCACGTCTACACCCGTTACGGCCGGGAGCACGCCGCCCAGGTCGCCAACGTCATCTCCTACCGGCCCCGGTCGGCAGTGCGGGACGTGGCCAAGGCGTTCGGCTACTCGCCGGGGCAGCAGGACGCCTGGAGCAAGCAGATCGACAGGTGGGGCTCGGTCGCCACTGTCGATGTCGAGAACATCCCCGAGCAGGTGGTGGAGTACGCCAACGAGTTGCAGACGTTCCCGCGACACCTGGGCATCCACTCCGGCGGCATGGTGATCTGCGACCGGCCGGTGATCGAGGTCTGCCCGGTGGAGTGGGGGCGGATGCCCGGGCGCAGCGTCCTGCAATGGGACAAGGACGACTGCGCCGCGGTGGGCCTGGTCAAGTTCGACCTGCTCGGCCTGGGCATGCTCTCCGCCCTGCACTACGGCTACGACATGATCGGGTCCCGGCTCGACCTGGGCGACATGACCCTGGACGACCCGGAGGTCTACGACATGCTCTGCCGGGCCGACTCGGTCGGGGTGTTCCAGGTGGAGAGTCGGGCCCAGATGGCCACCCTGCCCCGACTCAAGCCCCGCGAGTTCTACGACCTGGTGGTCGAGGTGGCGCTGATCCGCCCCGGCCCGATCCAGGGCGGATCGGTGCACCCGTTCATCCGTCGCAAGAACGGCCAGGAGCCGGTGACCTTCGCGCACCCATTGATGCGTAACGCCCTGGAGAAGACCCTGGGTGTGCCGTTGTTCCAGGAGCAGCTGATGCAGCTCGCCATCGACCTGGCCGGCTTCGACGCGGCCGAGGCCGACCAGTTGCGCCGGGCGATGGGCGCCAAACGGTCGGTCGAGCGGATGACCCGGATCGCCGACCGGCTCTACGCCGGGATGGCCGAGCGGGGCATCACCGGTGAGCTGGCCGACGACGTCTACCGCAAGCTCACCGCGTTCGCCAGCTACGGCTTCCCGGAGAGCCACGCGATGAGCTTCGCCTACCTGGTCTACGCCAGCTCCTGGCTCAAGCGTTACCACCCCGCGCCGTTCCTGGCCGCGCTGCTCAACGCCCAGCCGATGGGTTTCTACTCGCCGCAGACCCTTGTCGACGACGCCCGCCGGCACGGGGTGGAGGTCCGTCGTCCGGACATCAACGCCAGCGGGGCTCTGGCGGTGCTGGAGTCCACCCCGGAGACCCGGTGGGGCAGCGGGCCGGGGGAGCCGCCGCACGCCTGGGGGCTGGGCGGTCCCGCCGTCCGGCTCGGCCTGTCCGGTGTGCGGACCCTCGGCGCCGACGTGGCCGAACGGATCGAGGCCGAACGGGTCGCCGGTGGGCCGTACCGGGACATGCCGGATGTGGCCCGGCGGCTCGGTCTCACCGCCGCGCAGCTGGAGGCGTTGGCCACCGCGGACGCCTTCGCCTGTTTCGGGCTGACCCGGCGGCAGGCGCAGTGGGCCGCCGGCGCGGCGGCCCCGGACCGGCCGGGTCGGCTGCCGGGCACGGTGACCGGCGCGGCGGCGCCCACGCTGCCCGGGATGGAGGCGGTGGACCGGCTGGTCGCCGACGTGTGGGCCACCGGGTTGTCGCCGGAGAGCCACCCCGCCCGGTTCATCCGGGCTCAGCTCGACGTGCTCGGCGCGGTGCCGATCGCCCGGCTCGGCCGGGTGGAGCCGGGGCAGCGGATCCGGGTCGGTGGCATCGTCACCCACCGGCAACGCCCGGCGACCGCGGGCGGGGTCACCTTCCTCAACCTGGAGGACGAGACGGGGATGCTCAACGTCACCTGTTCGCCGGGGCTGTGGCAGCGCTACCGGCGGGTGGCGCGGACCAGCGCCGCGCTGGTGGTCCGGGGGCGGTTGCAGCGGCACGAGGGGGTGACCAACCTGGTCGCCGACCGCCTGGACGCCATCGAGCCACCGGTCAGCCCCGCCTCCCGTGACTTCCGCTGATTCAGTGATCCACATTACGGTTTCCCGAGCCGTCGAGCGGGAGACTCGTTCCGAGCGGGCAGAGCGGCCCGTGATCCGTGAGGGGGAACGACAGTGACGGGAAATCACGCGTACACCGGTGGAATCGCCAACGCCCGGCGGACCCGACTGGGCACCGGCTGGGTGCCGTCGCACCTCGCCGACCCCCGCGAGTACGAGGTGACAAACGGTCCGGTGGCCAACGAGCGCCGGTCCCGGGCGGAGGACGAGGCCGAGGGCACCGAGGCCTGACCGGCCGCCGCACCACGCACCGATCGGGCGTGTGGTGGGCGCCCCCGCCACACGCTCGCACCACCACCGGGCCGGGTGACTAGGCTCGACCGGGTGGAGCAGACCCGAGGCCGGTTCGCCGAGCCGCCGCTGACACCCCGTACCGCCGTGATCTGGTCGGTGCTCCGCGCCGAGCTGGACCGGCGCGGCGACGCCGAGCTCACAGTGCTGGACGTGGGCGGTGGCACCGGCGGTTTCGCCGTTCCGCTGGCCCGCGCCGGGCATCGCCGGGCTCGCCGCGACTGTGGCCCGGCCGCTCATCGCCGGCTTCCCGTCCACCACCCCGACCAGCCTGGTGTCGCTGGGCACCGGTGTCGCGCCGGGCGCACACGGGGTGCTCGGCTTCACAGTGCGGGTGCCCGGCACCGATCGGGTGCTCACCCACACCGACTGGGCCGCCGATCCGTCGCCGCTGCGCTGGCAGCCGGTGCCCACCCAGTTGGAGCGGGCCCGCGCCGCCGGGGTGACGACGAGCGTGGTGAGTCGTCCGGAGTTCGGCGGCAGTGGGTTGACACTGGCCGCCAACCGGGGTGGCGACTTCCGGGGCGCCGCCGGTGGGGACGCGGTGGCCACCGCCATGCTGGCCGCGCTGGCCGCCGGGGCCGGGCCCACACTGGTCTCCGGCTACCACGCCGACCTGGACCGGCACGGCCACGTCAGCGGCGTCGACTCGGCACCCTGGCGGGTCGCCGCCACCGAGGTGGACGCCCTGGTCACCCGCCTGGTCGACGGGCTGCCGCCGGACGCGGCGCTGCTGGTGACCGCCGACCACGGGCAGCTCGACATCCCTGCCGCGCACCGCTTCGACCTGGACACCGATCCGCGACTGCGCGCCGGCGTGCGGCTGGTGGCCGGCGAGGCCCGGGTGCGTTACCTGCACGTCGAGCCGGGCGCGGTCGACGACGTGCGGGCCGCCTGGTCGGAGGCGCTGGGCGCCACGGCCCGGGTACGCACCCGCGACGAGGTGGTGGCCACCGGCTGGTTCGGGCCGGTGCCCGAGGAGCACCTCGGCCGGATCGGCGACGTGGTGGTGATCTGCAACGACACGTACGCGGTCATGGCCAGTCGCACCGAGCGGCCGATGGCGTCGAAGTTGGTGGCCTACCACGGGTCGGACACCGCCGCGGAGCTGACAGTGCCGCTGCTGGTCGTCCGGGGCTGACCCGGGGACGGTTCGGCCCACTGGCCGATGGTGGTGTCGTACCCCCGGGTTAACCTGCCGGGATGGGCCGCAGCCAGTCGTTGCCCCGGGGCGACGATCCACGCTTCGGGCCGGACGCCGACGACTCCGCCAGCCCGATCCTGCACGTCGACATGGACGCCTTCTTCGCCGCCGTCGAGGTGCGCCGCCGCCCCGAGCTGCGCGGCCGACCGGTGGTCGTCGGCGGTGTCGGCCCGCGCGGGGTGGTCAGCTCGGCCAGCTACGAGGCCCGCCGGTACGGCGTCCGCAGCGCGATGCCGACCAGTCAGGCCCGGGCCCGCTGCCCCCACGCGGTCTACCTGCCACCGGATTTTTCCGCCTACACGGCCGCCTCCCGGGCCGTCATGCAGATCTTCCGGGACGTCACGCCGCTGGTCGAGCCGCTCTCCCTCGACGAGGCGTTCCTCGACGTGACCGGCGCCCGGCGGCTCTTCGGCTCTCCGGCCACCATCGCCCGGCTGATCCGTCGCCGGGTCGCCGACGAGCAGGCGCTGACCTGCTCGGTCGGGGTGGCGCCGACCAAGTTCGTGGCCAAGCTGGGCTCCACCCGGGCCAAGCCGGACGGCCTGCTGGTCGTGCCCCCGGGGCAGGTGCTCGACTTCCTGCACCCGCTGCCGGTGAACGCCCTGTGGGGGGTGGGGGAGCGCGCCGCCGAGGCGCTACGCCGGCTCGGCCTGACCACCGTCGGCGACCTCGCCGAGGCACCGGTGGGCATGCTCCGCCGGGCCGTCGGTGCCGCCTCGGCATCCCACCTGCACGAGTTGGCCTGGGGGCGCGACCCGCGCGGGGTCAGCCCCGAGCACGTCGACAAGTCGATCGGCGCCGAGGTGACCTTCGACGTCGACGTGGCCGACCCGTTGGAGATCCGCCGTGCGTTGCTCGCGCTCAGCGCGAAGGTCGGTGTCCGGTTGCGCGGCTCCGGGCAGGTCGGGCGCACCGTCTCGCTCAAGGTCCGGCTGGCCGACTTCCGCACCGTCAGCCGATCTCGCACCCTCGACGTTCCCACCGACACCGCCCGCGAGATGTTCGACACGGTCTGGGCGCTCTATACCGCGTTGGACCCTGGCGAGCGGATCCGCCTCGTCGGTGTCCGGGTGGAAGGGCTCGCCTCGGCGCAGGGCGCTCCCCGGCAACTCACCCTCGGCGCGCCCGAGCGTGGCTGGCGCGAAGCGGAAGCTGCCGCGGACGCCGCCGCTGCCCGTTTCGGGCGGTCCGTCATAGGTCCGGCCAGTCTGATGGGCGACCGTGATCCCCGTCGAAACGAAAATCCACCCCGCCCATAGGTCGTCCCGCTTTCCGACGCGCGACCCCCCTCGTAGACTTGCGGGTAAGCAGCCGGTTGGCTGCCACGGTCTGTCGGCCCGAGTGGGCCCGACCAACGTGACCGGGGAGGAGTGCCGTGCCGCTCTCGGAGCACGAGCAGCGGCTGTTCGAGCAGATCGAGCGGTCGCTTGCCGAGGACCCCAAATTCGCCTCGGCCGTGCGCGCCAGCGATCCGCGCTTCCATGCGCGGCGTCGCCTGCTCGTCGCCGCCGGCGTCATCATCGCTGGCTTGGCTCTACTGGTCTATGGCGCGGTGATCAAGACTCCACCACTGGCGGTGGCGGGCTTCGTCGTCATGCTGGCGTCGGCGGCGTTCGCGGTGCAGTCGCACCGGCGGGCGCAGTCACCCGACCTGCACGTGGTGGGCGGCACGACGAGTCGTCGTCGTCCCCGCGGTGGCCGATCCGGTCGCCGGTCGTCAATCCTGGACCGCATGGAGGACAGGTGGCGGCAGCGCCCGGAGGGGCACCGCTGAGCCGGTCCCGCCGCTGAGGCGGGCCGTACGCCGCGACGAGCGGTCGCCGGGCACAGCCCCCGGCGACCTCCGTCGTATCCGCGCGCCCTCTGCCGTTGCGCGCCCTCTGCCGTTGCGCGCTCTCCGCAGGGATGCCCCGACCCGCAGAAGCACCTCACCGAGGAGCGACCACTCTGCGCATGATCGTGCTCGGTCCTGGATGTAGTGGCATCGTGCGCCCGGGAAGGGCCTATCTCCTGGATCGAGCACGACCTAGGGTGGCGGCAGCTGAGGCGGGTGGGGCGGCGGTGGTGGCCGCCGCCCCACGGACCTGGAACTGGTCGGTCAGCGAGCGGCCCGGTCGGCCAGCAGCCGTCGAGGGTTCCACCGCAGCAGCCGGTACCGGGCCTGCCCGGTGAGCGCCACCATCCGGCCGGACCTGTCGGCCATGGCGGTGCGCCAGCGCAGCAGCACCGAGGGCGGCAGCACGGCGGCGAGCAGGCGGGTCCGTCGGTCCGCCCGTGTCGCGAGCGCCGCACGGACCGCGCGTAGCGCCGGCAGCAACCCCTCACCGGTCAGCGGATCCCGCGCGTAGCGGGCCCGCTCCTCCGCCCGGCCGAGCAGCCGCGCCGACCCGATCGCGTCGTCATCGTCGAGGGAGTCCCGGACAAGCCGGTCCGCTGTCGCCCTGGGCGTCTCGGTCGGATCGACCGGGACCCGGAAGTCCACAAGCGTGTCGAGCAGCTCCGCCCAGGCGGCGTGCGCGTCCGCGCGGGCGCGGTTGGCGTCCGCGCTGACCACCACCGGACGTGCCCCCGGCTCGCTGCCGCCGTCGACCCTCGCGGAGACCATCGCCCCGCTCGCCGCGCGGCCACTGCGTCGGCGGCGCAGGGCCATCCGGCGCAGCGCGGGCACCGCGAGCAGCACCAGCAGGGCCACCAGGCCCGCTGCCCACCACGGCCAGACCGGTGGCTGCTCGTTCGGCGTCGTCCCGCCGAGAGAGAGCCCGTCGTCGGTGTCCCGGTCGGCGTTGTCCGGGCCGGTCGACTCCGTCGAGGCGCCCGGGTCCGTCGGGGCGCTGGTGGCGCCGCTGCTCGGGCTGGGCTCCTCCGGCGCGTCAGTGTCCGGTGCCCAGGCCGACCGGGTGGAGCCGGGCACCCCGTACGCCGGGGTGGCGTCGAACGGCACCCAACCAGCCCCGTCGAAGTAGACCTCGGTCCAGGCGTGCAGGTTGAGATTGGTCAGCGTGAAGGTGTCACCGTCGCGCTTGCTGCCGTTGGTGAACCCGAAAGCCACCCGGGCCGGGATGCCGGCCGAGCGGACCAGCCAGGCCATCGCGGCGGCGTACTGCTGGCAGTAGCCGACCTTGTTGGTCAGAAAGTTGACGATGTCCTGACCGCTGCTGCCGCTCTCGGTGCTCAACCGGTAGCTGAAACCGTTGTCCGCCGAGAAGTGCTGGTAGATCGACAGCACCCGGTCGTAGTCAGTGCGTTTGCCCTGGATCAGCCCCTTGACCAGCTCCTCCACCTCGGGCACCGGCCCGGGGGTCGCGGTCATCTGTCGGCGTACGGGGTGTTCGGTAGGCAGCGGCTTCGCGGTCCGCAACGCGTCGGGTGTGAAGGTCGAGCGAACGTAGTCGAAGGAGTACTTCCGACCGCGGGAGTTCTCCCGGTTGGAGAAGACGACCTGCTGGTTGGCGTCGTAGAGCCAGTTGTCACTGAGGTCGTCGGCGCGGGTCGGTTCGGCGTACACCGGCATCAGCGACATGCTCAGGCTCTTGGTGACCTCGACGGTCGCCTGGTAGGTGGCCTGCCGCACGCCTGGCCCGGCCCGGTCGGCCGGGTTCGGCAGGTCCCGGTTGACCGACCTGCCGCTGGGGCTGCGCGCCTGGAAACCAGCGGGGCGCAACTCGTCGGCGACCGCGTAGCGCAGGTAGAACGGGTTCTGCTCGGACGTCTTCACCTTCACCAGGTCGGCCACCTGGGACTGGTTGAGCTGGCCGGCGAGCGAGGCGAAAAGGTCGATCCGACCCGACGTGCCCCCCGAGCCGGACCCGTTGCCGGTGCCGTTGCCCGGCCCTCGGCTGAGCGAGTCGAGCAGCCCGCCGGTCATGCCGGGCACCGCCAGCGGCAGCACCACCGCCAGGGCCACCCCGACCGCCGCGAGCCGACGGCCGGCGGACGCCAGCGGAGAGGCCTCCCACACGTCGACGTCACGGCCATCACCGGTGAACCGGCGCCCGAAGCGGCGCACCCGGTCGACGTTGTCGGTGACCAGCAGCCAGAGGTAACCGGCGGCGCCCACCACGAACGGCACCGCGGGGACGCTGTCCACGTAGACGGCGACCGGCACCGAGTAGATGGCGAGCATCGGCAGCCCCGCCAGCGCGGGCCGGCGCAGCCCCACGGCCAGTACGTCCACCAGCACGGCGACCCCGCCGACGCCGAGCACGGCGATGAACAGCAGCGGGTCGGTGTCCGGGACCTCGACCCCGTACGAGCGCATGTCCTGCATGGAGCCGGCGAGCAGGTCCCCGAAGTACGCGAACGTGCCCGGGGTGGGCAGGATCGCGAACAGCTCCTGGCCGCTGGGGAACAACCAGGTCAGGGCGAGCATCAGGCCGGCCAGCATGCCCAGCACCTGACCCCACAGAGGTGCCCGGGCAAGGCGGGTCAGCGCGGCCACCCCGGCCACCACGGCGACCGCGATGATGGACTCGATCAACCACGTCCAGCCCTGGAAGATGGCCGACAGCGGCGCGGCGGCCAGCAGCGTGGCAGCGGCCGCCACCATGCCGATGTTCCGAGTGCTGATCATGCGGAGAACCTTCCGTTCATCGCACACCGCCGGCGACCGTCTCGGCCAGCGCGGCCCGCAGGGCGAACCCCTGGGCGCCCCGACCGACCTGCGGCCACAGCGCCGGCAGCCGGCCGCCGTGGTCGACGCCGACCACCCGCCAGCCACTCTGCAACATGGCGAGGACGGCGGCGGCGTGGGCGTGCTCCGCCTCGGCCCGCGCCTTCTCCGGCAGGCTGAGCCAGGTGGAGCTGTTCAGGAGGAAGCCGACACAGGTGGCGCCGTTGCCCCGCAGCCCGGCCAGCAGCTCCGCCTCGGCGACGCTCACCGTGCCGAACAGGCCGATGATCAGACCGCCGTCGGCGCGTTGGCGGACCCGCTGCACGAGGCCGGTGACCTCGGCGCGCTGATCCAGTCGGACCTCCGCGAGGTGGTCGAGCAGCGCACCGTCCCCGCCGGCCTCGGAGGCGTCCACATCTGCCCCCGAGCCGGTGACCAGGCGCAACTTGTAACCGGCCTGCCGCAGGTGAACGGCGATGCTCGCGGCGGCCGAGACCGACCACTCGAAACTGGCCGTCGGCCCCTCGCCCCGGTGGCCGTACGCCCGGGTGTCCAGGACGACGGTGGCCCGGCTCTCCCACGGTTGCTCCTCGCGGCGCACCATCAGCTCACCGGTGCGGGCGGTGGACTTCCAGTGCACCCGGCGCAGGTCGTCGCCGCGCCGGTACTCCCGGGTCGCCGCGTCGTCCTCGCCGTGCACCGCCACCGAGCGGGCCCGGCTGTCGCCGCTGCCCGCGTACTCCCCGGGGAGCCGGACCGACGGCAGCGGGGTGACCTGCGGGATGACCGTCAGGTGGTCGGTGCTGGGGAAGGAGCGGGTGAGCTCGCACAGGCCGAACGGGTCGGTCATCCGGACGACCAGCGGGCCCACGTCGTAGCGGCCCCGCACGTCGGCCCGCACCGTGTACGCCACGGAGCTGGCCTGGTGCGCGCCGAGCCGCTCCAACACCACCCGGGGCCGGCTGCCCAGCGCGTAGGGCAGCCGGTCCTCCAGGAGCAGGGTGCCGGTCGGCAGCCGGGACAGGTTCTGTAGGCGCAGCACCACCCGGGAGTTGGCGCCGACCGGAACCCGGTGCGGGTCCAGGGAACGGTTGCAGGCCAGCTTGTACCGGCTCCGCCCGACGTAGGCGGCGGCCAGCAACGGCAGGATGGCCAACAGCACAGCCACCCGGAGCAGGTCCTTCTCGCCGAGGATTCCGGCCGAGATCGCCGCCGCGACCGCAGCGGCGAGGAAGGACCGCCCGCGGGTGGTCAGCCCGCGCAGCCCGGCACGCACGTCATGGCCTCCGCGGCTCGTAGGGTGCGCGACCGTTGCCGGTGGCGGGGGGCCGGGTGTCGTACGGGTTGCGCTGCCGGTCGTGTGGCAGCGGCAGGCGGTGCACCAGCTCGGAGACGATCGCGTCGGTGGTGCGCCGGGCGAGCTGCGCGTCGGCGGTCGGGATGATCCGGTGGGCGAGCACCGGCACCGCCAGGGCCTGCAGGTCGTCGGGGAGGACGTAGTCGCGGCCCTCCAGGGCGGCGACCGCCCGGGCGGTGCGCAACAGTTGCAGGGTCGCCCGGGGGGACGCGCCGAGCCGCAGGTCGGGGGCCTCGCGGGTGGCGGTGACCAGGTCGATCGCGTACTGCTTGACCGCGTCCGCCACGTGCACCTGCCGGACGGTGGCGATCAGCTGCCGGACGATGGCCGCGTCGGAGACCGCGCGCAGCTCGTGCAGCGGGTCGGTGGCGCCGTGCCCGTCGAGCATGGCCAGCTCGGCGTTGGAGTCCGGGTAACCCATAGCGATGCGGGCGGTGAACCGGTCGCGCTGCGCCTCCGGCAGCGGGTAGGTCCCCTCCATCTCGATCGGGTTCTGGGTGGCGATCACCATGAACGGGGTCTGGAGCTGGTACGTCACCCCGTCGACGGTGACCTGCCGCTCCTCCATGCACTCCAGCAACGCCGACTGGGTCTTCGGCGAGGCCCGGTTGATCTCGTCGCCGACCACCAGGTTGGCGAACACGGCACCGGGGCGGAACTCGAAGTCGTGCGTCTCCTGGTTGTAGACGCTGACCCCGGTGACGTCGCTGGGCAGCAGGTCGGGGGTGAACTGGATCCGTCGCACTGTGCAGTCGATGGACCGGGCGAGGGCCTTGGCAAGCTTGGTCTTGCCGACACCCGGGACGTCTTCGATCAGGAGGTGACCCTCGGCGAGCAGGACGGCCAGGGCGAGCCGCACGGTGGCGGTCTTACCCTCGATGACCTGCTCGATGTTGGCCACGATGGCCTCGCTGGCGGCGCGGAACTCGTCGTGCGGCAACAGGCCGCCCACCTCGTCCCAGGTCTGTTGTGTCACGGGCCTCCTCCTCGTCGCCGTCACGGCAGCTCTCTAGAGAGCACCTGGACCCGCCGTTGGGTTCGCGACGTCGAGCCTCGTTTGCCGCAGGAATCTCACTAGTCTCTCAGGCTAACCATGTTTGTCGTTATCGCCGACCCCCGCAGGTAGTCCGTCGGTTACGCACCGATATTCGCCAGCTCGGGGGAACGGGTTCGACACCGCCCGGGGGCCGGGCAGGGCGAACCGTGGAAGAGGTACACTGCGGGGCATGGCCGGAGTCTTCCTGCTTCTTACCGGGCCGTGCTGATGCGCTGAACCCAGCGACAGCACGGCGGCCCCTCCTGCGCGAGGGGCTTTTTTGTGCCCGCCGCCGGCCCGGCCCGGTGGTGCCGAGACGAAGCGAAGCGAAGCGAGGAGAGACGATGAGTGAGGCAGCCGCACCGGCGGGCGACATTCCCCCGTTCCGGTACACCGCGGCCCTGGCCGACGAGATCGAGATTCGTTGGCAGGACAGCTGGGCGCGCGAGGGCACCTTCCACGCACCGAACCCGACCGGCCCGCTGGCCGACCCGACCCACCCACGCGCTGGCGCGGAGAAGCTGTACGTGCTGGACATGTTCCCGTACCCCTCCGGGGCGGGCCTGCACGTCGGCCACCCGCTGGGCTACATCGGCACCGACTGCTACGCCCGCTACCAGCGGATGGCCGGCCGCAACGTGCTGCACGCGATGGGCTTCGACGCGTTCGGCCTGCCCGCCGAGCAGTACGCGGTGCAGACCGGCACCCACCCCCGGACCACCACCGTCGCGAACATCGAGCGGTACAAGGCGCAGCTGCGCCGGCTGGGGCTGGCGCACGACGAGCGTCGCTCGGTGGCCACCATCGACACCGACTTCTACCGCTGGACCCAGTGGATCTTCCTGCAGATCTTCAACTCCTGGTACGACCGCGACGCCAACCGGGCCCGTCCGATCGCCGAGCTGATCGCCGAGTTCGAGGGCGGTAACCGGCCCACCCCGGACGGCCGCGCCTGGGCCGAGCTGAGCGTCGCCGAGCGCCGCCAGGTCGTCGACGACCACCGCCTGGCGTACGTCTCGCAGGCGCCGGTGAACTGGTGCCCGGGGCTGGGCACCGTGCTGGCCAACGAGGAGGTC
Source organism: Micromonospora sp. H61 (assembly GCF_018070325.1). Taxonomy (GTDB): domain Bacteria; phylum Actinomycetota; class Actinomycetes; order Mycobacteriales; family Micromonosporaceae; genus Micromonospora; species Micromonospora salmantinae. The sequence continues at coordinate 18,520 of NZ_JAGPXY010000058.1, read as the reverse complement.
ACCGCCGACGGCCGTTCCGAGCGGGGCAACTTCCCGGTCTTCAAGCGCAACCTGAAGCAGTGGATGATGCGGATCACCGCGTACGGTGACCGGCTGCTGGACGACCTGGACAGCCTGGACTGGCCCGAGCCGATCAAGCTGATGCAGCGCAACTGGATCGGCCGCTCCATCGGCGCCCACATCGACTTCCCGACCAGCGCGGCGCCGGTGCGGGTGTTCACGACCCGCCCGGACACCGTCTTCGGTGCCACCTACATGGTGCTGGCGCCCGAGCACGAGCTGGTCGACGCGCTGGCGCCGGCCAGCTGGCCGGACGGGACGAGGGACGCCTGGACCGGCGGGCACGCCAGCCCCCGGGAGGCCGTCGAGGCGTACCGCAAGGCGGCGGCCGCCAAGACCGACGTCGAGCGGCAGTCCGACAGCAAGGAGAAGACCGGCGTCTTCATCGGCGCGTACGCCACCAACCCGGTCACCGGTGGGCAGATCCCGATCTTCATCGCCGACTACGTGCTGGCCGGCTACGGCACCGGCGCGATCATGGCGGTGCCGGCGCAGGACGAGCGGGACTGGGCGTTCGCCGAGGTCTTCGAGCTGCCCATCGTCCGTACCGTGCAGCCCGCGGAGGGCTTCGACGGCAAGGCGTACACCGGGGACGGCCCGGCGATCAACAGCGCCGCGCCCGAGCGCGGCCTGGACCTGAACGGCATGGGGGTCGCCGACGCCAAGGCGGCGATCATCGCCTGGCTGGAGGCGAACGGGCACGGCGCCGGCGCGGTGACCTACCGGCTGCGCGACTGGCTGTTCTCCCGGCAGCGTTACTGGGGCGAGCCGTTCCCGATCGTCTACGACGAGACCGGCGCGGCCATCGCCCTGCCGGAGGAGATGCTGCCGGTCGAGCTGCCGGAGGTCGACGACTTCTCCCCGAAGACGTTCGAGGCCGACGACGCCAACAGCAACCCGGAGACCCCGCTGTCGCGGCGGCGCGACTGGGTCGAGGTCGAACTGGACCTGGGTGACGGACCGAAGCGCTACACCCGGGAAACCAACGTGATGCCGCAGTGGGCCGGCTCCTGCTGGTACGAGCTGCGCTACCTGGACCCGACAAACAGCGAGCGGTTCGTCGACGCGGAGAACGAGCGGTACTGGATGGGTCCGCGCGCCGACGGCGACTGCGGGGGCACCGACCTGTACGTCGGTGGCGCCGAGCACGCCGTGCTGCACCTGCTGTACGCGCGGTTCTGGCACAAGGTGCTGTTCGACCTGGGGCACGTGTCGTCGTTCGAGCCGTTCCGCAAGCTGTTCAACCAGGGCATGATCCAGGCGTACGCGTACACCGACTCGCGCGGCAGCTACGTGCAGGCCGAGGAGGTCTTCGAGCGCGACGGCGCCTACTACCTGGGTGACCTGGCGGTCAACCGCGAGTACGGCAAGATGGGCAAGTCGCTGAAGAACGTGGTGACGCCCGACGACATGTGTGCCGCCTACGGCGCGGACACCTTCCGGGTGTACGAGATGTCGATGGGCCCGCTGGAGGTCTCCCGCCCCTGGGAGACCCGGGCGGTGGTCGGCTCGTACCGGTTCCTGCAGCGGGTGTGGCGGGCCGTCGTCGACGAGCAGACCGGTGCCCTGCGGATCACCGAGGACCCGGCCGACGAGGCGACCCGCCGGCTGCTGCACAAGGTGATCGACGGGGTCCGTGGCGACATGGACGGCATCCGGTTCAACACAGCGATCGCCAAGCTGATCGAGCTGACCAACGGGCTGACCCGACTGTCGGCCACGCCCCGCGAGGTGGCCGAGCCGCTGGTGCTGATGGTGGCGCCGTTCGCCCCGCACGTGGCCGAGGAGTTGTGGCGCAAGCTGGGCCACGACACCTCGCTGACGTACGCGGACTTCCCGACCGCCGACCCGGCGCTGCTGGTGGCCGACACGGTGACCTACCCGGTGCAGGTCAACGGCAAGGTCCGTGGTCGCATCGAGGTCCCCGCCGACGCCTCCGAGGAGGTCGTCCGCGCGGCGGCCCTGGACGCGGTGGCGGCGACCCTGAACGGGAAGGAACCGCGCAAGGTCATCGTGGTCAAGGGCCGGATGGTCTCGGTCGTCGCCTGACTGCGAGCGATACGCACCGTGACGTCCACGGAGGCGGGCACCGCGGTGAGCGTTATGACTCAGGGGCATAAATATGCCTCTGAGTCATAACGCTCTCCGGCGTATCCCCCGCCGGTCTCCGCACAACCGGCTCGTGCAGTCGCCGGATCAACCAGACCAGCCACCCGACGGTTGCGCTCCGGTGGTCACGGGCGGGGCGGCAGTGGCGGCAGCCGGTCCGCGCGGAGCAGCGAGTACGCGTGCTGCTGTGCGGGGTCCGAGTTGTTCCTCGCCGAGGATCCTGGTGACGGCGAGCTTCCCGTCGCGCAACGGGGGCCGGAAGAGGAAGTCCGCGGTTCAGACCGGCATGGTGCGACGGCGGCGGCGTTCGGCGCGCCACCACTGGTGGATGAGCACCAGGCTGGCGATCAGGCCGAGGCTGGCCGGGGCGGCGGCGTACCAGTTGACGTGGCCGGGGGAGCTGACCGCCGCGCCGATCGCCGCGTAGCCGAAGGCGGTCGGCGCGGACGCGATCACGCTGCCGGCGAGGAACGGCAGCACTCGGGCGCCGGTCGTGCCGTAGCCGTAGCTGACCAGGCCGAAGCCGGCGATCGGCAGCAGCCGGACGGTGACCACACCGAGCACGCTCTGCCGGGCGAACCAGCCGTCGAGGCTGGCCAGGCGACCGCGGACCCGTTCGGCCACGAACTCCCGCCCGAGCAACCGGCCGACAGTGAACCCGATCGCCGCCGCCACCAGCGCGGCGCCGAGGGCGTACGCGGCGCCCTCCAGCGGGCCGAAGATCGCACCTGCGGCGAGCGTGATGAAGGTCCGGGGCACCAGCGCGACCAGCAGCAGCGCGCCACCGAGGATCGCCGCCACCGGAGCGAGGTCGCCCAGCCGGTCGGCGACCAGCGGTAACTGCGCCGGATCCGGCCGGGGCACCAGCAGCAGCAGTAACCCGCACCCGCCGATCAGCAGCACGAGCAGGGCGAACCGGGCGGCCGACGGCTGCCGGAGCAGCCGTCGGACGGCACGGATCATGCCCGGGCGGCGGCCACCGCGGAGCGGCGCTCGTTGCGGAGCCGGTCCGACCAGGTGTCGTCCAACGGCGGGAGCTGGTGTGCCCCGGTGGCCCAGCGCAGCAGCAGGTCGGCCAGGGCCGGGTTGCGAGCCAGCGCCGGCCCGTGCGAGTAGGTGCCCAGCAGCTTGCCGCGCCACGCGCCCTCGGTGGCGCCGTCGTTGCCCACCCCGGCGGTGACCCGGGCCAACGGGGACACCTCCGGACCGAGGTGGGTGCGGCCGCCGTGGTTCTCGAAACCGGTCAGCGGGGGCAGGCCCAGCCGGGGGTCGATCTCACCGGCCAGCTCGCCCACGGCCCGGCTCTCGCCCCGGTCGGACCGCAGGTCGAGCAGCTCCAGCCCGCGGCACTGCACACCCTTGGCGAAGAACGAGGTGCCGAGCAGCTGGTAGCCGGCGCAGACGCCGAACACCACCGAGCCCTGCGCGACGGCGCGGTGCAGGCCGCCGTCGGCCAGCAGCCGCTGGGCGCCGAGCGCCTGCGGGCCGTCCTCGCCGCCACCGACCAGGTAGATGTCGGCGGTCGCGGGCAGTCGCTCGTCGGAGCGGACCTCCAGCACCTCGACCGGCATCCCACGCTGCCGGGCCCGCCGGGCGAGGATCAGGGCGTTGCCCCGGTCTCCGTAGGTGGAGAGCAGGTCGGGGTAGATCCAGACGATGCGCAGACTCTCAGATGACACGGTCCAACTCCGCTCGGATGTCCTGGAACGCGGTGTAGTTCGCGATGACCTCCAGCCGCCCGGGCGGGACCGACCGGAGTGCGTCGTCGAACGTGCGGACGTGCTGGAACGGCACGTCGTTGACGTCCAGTCGAACCGCCAGGTCGTATGCCCGGTCGCCGGTGATCAACACCTGCCGGCCGCGGAGCGGGGCGAAGTCGACGTCGTAGAGCCAGGAGGTGTCCAGGCCGTCGGGGTCGCGCGCGTTGATGGAGAGCAGGGTCGGCGCGTCGTCGGCCATGTCGAACGCCTCCAGCCAACTGGCCGGGTTCTTGGCCAGCAGCAGCCGGATGTTGCGCCCGTCCTTGTCGACCTGGGCGTAGCGGCCGGCCACCGAGGTGACGATGCCGAGGCGGGACACCGCGTCGACCGGGCGGACGCCGAACTCGGCGGCCACCGCCAGCGCGGTCGCCGCGTTGCCGAGGTTGACCTTGCCGGGCAGTTGGAGGGAGACCTTGTGCCAGGCGCCGGTGGGGTCGAGCACGCCCTCGTCCTCGACGACCCAGTGCGGCTCCGGTCGGCGTAGCGGGCAGCCGGTGCACCACCACTGCTCGCCGGAGCGCTGGATGGTGGAGCCGCACTCCGGGCAGACCCAGGAGTCGTCGTGCCAGCGTTGGCCGGCACTGAACCACGTCACGTGCGGCGGGTTGATGCCCCGGGCGGGGTCGCCCGGTGGGGTGGCGGCCCACACCACCAGCGGGTCGTCGGCGTTGGCCACCACCCGTACGTCGGTGTGCCGGACCAGCGCCGCGCGCCAGAGCTGCGCCATCATGGCGACCTCCTTGGCGCGGTCGAGCTGGTCGCGGGAGAGGTTCAGCAGCGCGACAACGTGCGGCTCGGTCGCCTCCAGCACCTGCGCCAGGTAGTGCTCGTCGACCTCCAGCACCGCGTATGGGGTGCTGCCGGCCTTGGCCAGCGCCGAGGTGTGCCCGCTGGGCATGTTGGCGCCGAACGAGTTGGTGGCGACCCGGCCGAGCACGCCGACCGCAGCGGAGGTCAACCGGGTGGTGGTGGTCTTGCCGTTGGTGCCGGAGACGAGCGCGATCGCGCGCCCGGCCGACAGGTGGGCCAGCAGGTCCGGGTCGATCTTCAGGCCGATCCACCCGCCGATCACCGAACCGTCGCCACGGCCGGCGGCCCGGGAGAGCGCCGCGGCGGTCCGTGACACGGAGCTGGCCACCTTGGCCCGTAGGGGCATTTTCGCGTCCGTCACGCGAGCGAGGTTACCGGACCGCCGGCCCCACCAGATCGCCGCCGACGGTGAACCGTTCGGCCGTGGTGGCTGCGCGGGCGGCCGGGTCGGCGTCCCCCGGACGGAGTCGATCTATGTCGGAAAGCGGACCACGCCGAGGGGCGGCCGGAGCCCTCCACTCCGCTCCACCCCTTGTGACGTGCGGTTTTGTCGCCGGGTCAGGCGCGCCACGCGGGCGAATTTGGTTGCGGGTGGAGGGAAGTGGAGTAGAGTGGGGACCAATGGTGAGGCCGGGAGGGCTCACCGGCCCGGGGGGTCAGCGGCGCCGCGAACGCCGCTCAGGGGCGAGGGGGTTGGGCCGATGTTTCTCGGCACCCACACTCCGCGCCTGGACGAAAAGGGCCGGTTGATCCTTCCGGCCAAGTTCCGGGATGAGCTGGCGGGGGGTGTCGTGGTCACCAAAGGGCAGGAGCGCTGCCTCTACGTCTTCCCGACCCCTGAGTTCCAGCGGATCGCGGAGCAGTTGCGCGCACAGCCGATGACCCACAAGGCGGCCCGGGCCTACAGCCGGGTCTTCTTCGCCAGCGCGCACGACGAGGTTCCAGACAAGCAGGGTCGGGTGACCATTCCGGCTCACCTGCGGGCCTATGCCGCACTGGACCGCGAGTTGGTGGTGATCGGCGCGAGCACGCGGGTGGAGATCTGGGACAAGGTCGCCTGGGAGACCTACCTCGCCGAGAGCGAAGACGACTTCGCCGACATCGAGGAGGGGGTGCTGCCCGGCGGTCTGTAGGGCGGTAACGGCGCCCGACGTACTGCGAGATCTCCAGCCGCTTTCGAGTTCCTGGCATCACTTCCCCGGTGCCAGGCGCACGATCCAGTCATTGGGCGACGGTCCGGTGTCAGGCGGGAGCGGATGGGGATCTGGCGGTACGACGGCAGCGCCGTCCGACGACAGGCGCACGAGAAGAACGGACGTTTCAACCAGTGGGGGTCATCATGGGGGAGTTGCGCGGCACGCACGTGCCGGTGCTGCTCGAGCGGTGTCTCGAGCTGCTGGCCCCCGCGCTGGGTCGAGGCGGCCGGACGGTCTACGTCGACGCGACGCTCGGTCTCGCCGGGCATGCGGAGGCGGTGCTCGAGGCGCATCCGGAGACGGTCCTGATCGGGCTCGACCGGGACACCGAGGCGCTCGCTCACGCGCGGGTACGGCTGGCCCGGTTCGCCGATCGGGTGCACCTGGAGCACGCCGTCTACGACGAGTTGCCGGACGTGCTGGACCGGCTGGGCTATCCGGCCATCGACGGCATCCTGTTCGACCTGGGTGTCTCGTCGTTGCAGTTGGACGCGCCCGACCGAGGGTTCGCGTACGCCCAGGACGCGCCGTTGGACATGCGGATGGACCAGACCCGGGGGGTGACCGCCGAAGAGGTGGTCAACACGTACGCGCATCCGGACCTGGCCCGGGTGCTGCGGGTCTACGGCGAGGAGAAGTTCGCCGGTCGGATCGCCTCGGCGATCATCCGGCAGCGGGAGCGGGCCCGGATCACCTCGTCCGCGCTGCTGGCGGAGCTGGTTCGGGACTCCATTCCCGCGCCAGCCCGACGAACGGGTGGGCACCCGGCAAAGAGAACGTTTCAGGCTTTACGGATCGAGGTAAACAGAGAGCTGGCAGCGCTGGAGACAGCGTTGCCATCCGCACTCGACGCACTGACCGTGGGCGGTCGCATGGTGGTCCTGTCCTACCACTCGCTGGAGGACCGGCTCACCAAGGCGGCCCTCACGGACCGGGTCCGCAGTAAGGGCCCGATTGACCTCCCGGTCGAGCTTCCCGGGTCCGGTCCGACGTTCCGGCTGCTCAGCCGGGGCGCCGAACTGCCGGGGGAGGCGGAGGTCGCCGCGAACCCGCGGGCCGCCTCGGTGCGGCTGCGGGCCGCGGAGCGACTCGACCCGAACGCGACAGAGCAGGGGCGGACCGACCGCGAACGGTCTCGCCGACGGGTGAAGGGAATGCACCAACCGGGCACGGGGTCCGCCTGATCCGTGGGGGGTCAGGGGCACCGGGACGGCTAGAGGGACGGATGTTGAGGGGGAGGGGACATGAGCATTGACAAGCGCGACCGCCGGGACGTCACCGGCGGCGGGCAGCGCGCACCGCGGTCGGGGGGCCGGATCGCGGCGGAGCGGGCTCCGCGCCTCGGAAACGGTACGCCACGCATCGATCGAACGAATCGGCAGGGGGAGACTCGCGCCCGGGGGGCGCGCGAGTTCCCGACTCAGGGCACGGCCGCGCTGCGACCGGTCGAGAAGGCCGCCAGCGCGACCAGCGCCCGGCCGCCGCGGCTGCGGGTGGCGCCGCCGCCGCCGATCTCGGTGCCGCGTGCGCCGTTCGCGGCGCTGATCGTGGTGCTGGTGGTCGGTGGGGTGCTGGGCATCCTGGCGGTCAACACCAAGATCAATGAGAACGCGTTCCGGCTGGAGCGGTTGCAGCAGCAGCAGGCTCGACTGGACCTGGAGAAGCAGCAACTGGACAAGCAGATCGCCGACGCCGAGGCGCCGGGCAACCTGACCGCCAACGCGAAGCGGCTGGGCCTGGTCGACGCCGGCGAGCCGGGCTACATCCGGCTGCCGGACGGCAAGACCATCGGTGTGCCGCAGCCGGCGAACGGCCAGCCGTCGGTGACCAGCCAGGGTGCAGGAGGCTGACCGGTGCCACCAAGGTCGGACGAGCCGCGCACCGGCGAGCCGGGCATCGGGGGCATCTCCGGCGCCCGGGCGTACACCCCGAGGGGTCGGACCGTCCGCGAGGAGCACGGCACGCCGGCGCGCGGTCAGGGCGCCGAGCAGCGGCGTACGCCGCGCAGCACCCGGTCCGGTGACCCGTTCCGGCCGGCGTTGCAGGTGCTCGACGGCGGTCGGGCCGCCGCCCGGGCCGGCCGGCGCGACGCTCCGGCGGCCGGACGCGGTGGGGTGGTGCGCACCGTCGCGCCGCGAACCCCCGGTGGCCCGGGTGGGGACGAGCCGCCGCCGCGCCGCCGGACCACGCCACGCGCGCCGCGGCGCACCGACCGACCGGCGGCCCGGCGGCCGTCGCGCAAGCCACGACGCCCGCCGAAGCTTGCCGACTCGCGACTGCGGCTGCGGCTGGGCACCGTGCTCGCCCTGACGCTCTTCGCCACCATCGGGATCCGGCTGATCTTCCTCCAGACTGTCGACGCTCCGGCGTACGCCGGGGGCGGCATCGTCGACCGGCTCCGCACCGTCGAGCTGCCGGCGCCGCGGGGTGCGATCTACGACAGCACCGGCGCGCCGCTGGCCCGCAGTGTCGAGGCGCGGTACGTGTACGCCGATCCGACCGAGGTGGAGGACTCGGCCGCCGTCGCCAAGGCGCTCTCCCCGCTGCTCGGTATCCCGGTGTCGAAGCTGATGGAGCTGATGAAGCCCCGCAAGCTGGAGGACGGTAAGGCGTCCCGATTCGTGTACCTGGCGCGGGGGGTGGAGATCTCGACCGCCAAGCGCGTGCAGGCGCTGGAGCTGTCCGGCATCGGGGTGCACCGCGACGAGCGTCGCGAGGTGCCCGGCGGTGACCTGGCGGCCAACCTGATCGGCTTCACCAGCCAGGACATGGTCGGGTTGGAGGGGCTGGAGGCCCGCTACGACGACGTGCTCGCCGGTCAGGACGGCAAACGGGTGTACGAGGCCGGCCTCGGCGACCTCGCCGCGCCCATACCCGGTGGCTACAGCCGGACCACTCCCGCCAAGCCGGGCAGCTCGCTCGCCCTCACCCTCAACCGTGACCTGCAGTTCCGGACGCAGCAAATTCTCAGCGCGGGCATGGCCCAGGCGCCGGGCGGCACCGGTGCCGCCGTGGTCATCGAGATTCCCTCCGGCGCGGTGCTGGCCCAGGCCAGCAACCCCACCTACGACGCGGCGAAGCCGACGCCCAGCGACCCGGTCGCCCGGGAGGACGCCGCGACCAGCTTCGTGGTGGACCCCGGCTCGGTGCACAAGGCGATCACCTACGGCGCGGCGTTGCAGGAGGGAGTGATCACGCCGGACACCACGCTGCCGATCGCCAACAGCATCAAGAAGGGCGACACCTGGTTCTCCGACACCCATCCGGCCAACGGCAAGCGGATGAGCGTGCCGGGGATGCTCGCCTTCTCGTCGAACGTCGGCACGATCACCATCGCCGACGAACTCGGTCCGGATCGGCTGATCGACTACCAGAAGCGGTTCGGGCTGGGCAAGCCCACCGGCGAGGGGATGCCCGGGGAGGCCAGCGGTCGACTGCTGCCGGCCGACGAGTGGAGCGAGTCCTCGCAGGGGTCGGTGCCGATCGGGCACAGCGTCGACGCCACCCCACTGCAGATGGCCGCCGCGTACGCCGCCATCGCCAACAACGGCACGTACGTGCAGCCGCACCTCGTCAAGGAGGTGATCGGCCCGGACGGCAAGCGCACCCCCGCGCCGGCACCGGTGACCCGCTCGGTGCTCAGCCCGCAGAACGCGGCGGCCCTGCGCACCATGCTGGAGGCGGTCACCACCGTCGACGGCGCCACCGGCGTCACCGCCGCGGTTCCCGGTTACCGGGTCGCCGGCAAGACCGGCACCGGCTGGCGGCTGGTGAACGGCAAGAAGCAGCCCGGCGAGGTGTCCTCGTTCATCGGGATGGCTCCCGCCGAGAACCCCCGGTACGTGATCGCGGTGTTCGTGTATGCGCCCAACGGCGGGGGCGCGGCGATCGCCGGGCCGGCGTTCCGGGACATGATGCAGTTCACTCTGCGTCACTACCGGGTACCGCCCTCCACCGGCGGATCCGCGCCCAAGTTCGTGGTCTATCCGCGCTGAGCAGCAACGGCGGGACATCATCGGTGAGTGCCGACGAACCACCGGGGCGGCTGTGCGGCCGGAACCGGACGACCGGGTAGGGTCTGACGCCGTGCCCGGCAATCCACGTCCACGTACCGTGACCGGAGTCCGGCTCGGTGATCTCGCCGTCCGGCTCGCCGTCGACCTTCCGGCGGACGCCGCCGCGGTGGTCGTCTCCGGGGTCACCCACGCCAGCCAGGAGGTTCGCCCCGGCGACCTGTACGCGGCGCTGCCCGGTGCCCGTCGGCACGGCGCGGAGTTCGCCGCCGCCGCCGTCGAGGCGGGTGCCGTGGCGCTGCTGACCGACAGGGCCGGCGCGGAGTTGGCGGCGGGAACCGGCCTGCCCGCCCTGGTGGTGCCCGACCCGCGCGCCGTGCTCGGCGAGCTGGCCTCGGCCGTGTACGGCGACCCGACCGCCGACCTCACAGTGATCGGGGTGACCGGCACCGCGGGCAAGACGTCCACCGCGTACCTGATCGAGTCGGGGCTGCGGGCCGCCGGGCACACCACCGGGCTGGTCGGGACTGTGGAGACCCGGCTCGGTGATCTGGTGATCGACAGTGTCCGCACCACTCCCGAGGCGACCGACCTGCACGGCATGTTGGCCACCGCTCGCGAGCGTGGGGTCACCGCCGTGGTCATGGAGGTCTCCAGCCACGCGCTGGCCATGGGCCGGGTGGGTGGTGTGCGGTTCGCCGTCGGTGGTTACACCAACTTCGGCTCCGACCACCTGGACTTCCACGCCGACAGCGACGACTACTTCGCGGCGAAGGCCCAGCTCTTCGACGGGCGCTGCGCGGTCGAGGTGCTCAACCACGACGACCCGGCGTTGAAGCCGCTGCTCAAGCCGAGCACTGTCACCTACTCGGCGGCCGGTGAGCAGGGCGCGACCTGGTGGGCCGACGGTGTGGGCGGCGAGGGGTACGCGCAGCGGTTCACCGCGCACGGCCCGAACGGCGTGGCGGTGTCCGCCGGTGTCGCGCTGCCCGGCCGGCACAACGTGGCCAACGCGCTGCTGGCCATCGCCGCACTGGTCGGTGCCGGGGTGGACCCGGTGACCGCGGCGACCGGTGTGGCCGCCTGCGGGGGCGTCCCGGGCCGGCTGGAGTTGGTCGACGTGGCCGCGCCGGTGCGCGGGGTGGTCGACTACGCCCACAAGTCTGACGCGATAGTGGCAGCGCTTGCCGCGCTGCGAGAGTTCAGCGCCGGCCGACTGATCTGTGTGATCGGCGCCGGCGGGGACCGGGATCGGGGCAAGCGGCCGGTGATGGGCGCCGCCGCGGCGGAGGGAGCCGACGTGGTGCTGGTGACCGACGACAACCCGCGCACCGAGGACCCGGGGGAGATTCGCGCCGAGGTGCTGGCCGGGGCGTACCGGGCCGGCACTGCCGCTCGGATCATCGAGGTGGCGGGCCGCCGTGCCGCGATCGACGAGGCGGTGCGGCTGGCCGAGCCGGGCGACGTGATCGCGCTGCTCGGCAAGGGCCACGAGCGCGGCCAGGAGGTGGCGGGCCAGGTGCTCCCGTTCGACGACAGCGTCGAGTTGGCCGAGGCGCTGCGGGCCCGCTTCGGGGACCTGGCGGGTCAGCGGTGATCACGCTGAGCCTGGCCGAGGTGGCCGCGGCGGTCGACGGGCGGCTGGTGGCCGCCGACCCGGCCGCCACCGTCACCGGATCGGTGGAGTTCGACTCGCGCAAGGTGGGGCCCGGTTCGCTCTTCGTGGCCTTCCCGGGGGAGAAGGTCGACGGGCACGACTACGCGGCGACGGCGATCCAGGCCGGCGCGGTGGCGGTGCTCGGCAGCCGAGAGGTGCCCGGGGTGCCGATGGTGCTGGTCGACGACGCCCTGACCGCGATGGGCCGACTGGCCCGCGCGGCGGTGGACCGGCTGACCGGGCTGACCGTGATCGGCGTGACCGGCTCGTCCGGCAAGACCACCACGAAGGACCTGATCGGTCAGCTCACCGCCCGACTCGGGGCCACTGTGGCGCCGCCCGGCTCGTTCAACAACGAGCTGGGGCACCCGTACACCGCGCTGCAGGCCGACCCGGGCACCCGCTACCTGGTGATGGAGAAGGGCGCGCGCGGGGTCGGGCACGTGCGGTACCTGTGCGAGCTGGTGCCGCCAAGGATCTCCGTGGTGCTCAACGTCGGCACCTCGCACATCGGCGAGTTCGGCTCGCAGGACACCATCGCCGTGGCCAAGGGCGAGCTGGTCGAGGCGCTGCCGCCGGACGGGCTGGCCGTGCTGAACGCCGACGATCCCCGGGTGGACGCGATGGCGAGCCGCACGCAGGCCCGGGTGGTCCGCTACGGCGAGGCACCGGATGCCGACGTGCGCGCCGAGGACGTCACGCTCGACGAGCGGGGTCACCCGTCGTACACCCTGGTCACCCCGGAGGGGCGTGCGCCGGTGCGGCTGCGGCTGGCCGGCCGCCACCAGGTCTGGAACACCCTCGCGGCGGCGGCGGTCGCCCGGGAGCTGGGCATGCCGCTGACCGAGCTGGCCACGGCCCTCGGCGAGCTGGGGCTGGTCTCGACCCGACGGATGGACGTCTTCGACCGCCCCGACGGGGTGACAGTGATCGACGACTCGTACAACGCCAACCCGGCCTCGATGGCGGTCGCGGTGCGGGCGCTGGCCAGCATGGGCCAGGGGCGGCGTACCGTCGCGGTGCTTGGTTACATGGCCGAGCTGGGCCCGTTCGAGTACGACGGCCACGCCGAGGTCGGCCGACTCGCGGCCGAGCTGGGTGTCGACCGGCTGCTCGTGGTGGGTGAGCCGGCCGCGCCGATCCACGAAGGCGCGACAGCGGTAGCGAACTGGGGAGGAGAGTCGGTGCTGCTCACCGATCAGGCGGCGGCCGTCGAGGTGCTGCGGAGCGAGCTACGACCGGGTGACGTCGTCCTGGTCAAGGGTTCCCGGTACCGGACCTGGGAGGTGGCCGACGCCCTGCGCGCCGACGCCGGTGGGGAGTCGACCCGATGAGGGCGGTCATCGTCGCCATCGGGGTGGCCTTCCTCGTATCGCTCTTCTGCACCCCGATCGCGATCAAGGTGTTCACCCGGCTCAAGGCCGGTCAGCCGATCCGGTCCGACGGCCCCGCCATGCACCAGGGCAAGAAGGGCACGCCCACGATGGGTGGCGTGGTCTTCATCCTGGCCACGGTGATCGCGTACGTGGCCGGGCACCTGGCCCTGACCACCCTGCCGGACCAGCAGATCGCCCAGGTGGAGCCGACCATCACCGCGCTGGTGCTGCTGGGGCTGATGGTCTTCTCCGGCGCTGTGGGTTTCCTCGACGACTTCCTCAAGGTGCGCAAGCGCAACAGCGCCGGGCTGAACAAGCGCGGCAAGTTGCTCGGCCAGATCCTGGTCGGTGCGGTCTTCGGGGTGATCGCGCTGTGGTTCCCGAGCACTATGACAAACGGTTCGGGCCTGGCGACAAACACCGAGACGGTGGGCAGCACCACGCTGAGCTTCATCCGGGACATCGACTTCCTGGAGGTCAGCAAGGTCGGCGCGGTGATCATCTTCATCTTCGTGGTGATGGCCGCGACGAACGGCGTCAACCTCACCGACGGCCTGGACGGTCTGGCCACCGGCGCGTCGGTGATGGTGCTCGCCGCGTACGCGCTGATCGCGTTCTGGCAGTACCGCCACTGGTGCGCCGACCCGAACTACACCCAGCCGTACTGCTACGAGGTCCGCGACCCGTTGGAGATCGCGCTGATCGCCGGGGCGGCGGCCGGGGCCTGTGTGGGCTTCCTCTGGTGGAACACCTCCCCGGCGCGGATCTTCATGGGCGACACCGGGGCACTGGGGCTGGGCGGTCTGATCGCCGGCATGGCGATGTCCACCCGCACCATCCTGCTGCTGCCGATCATCGGCGGGCTCTTCGTGATCATCACGATGTCCGTGGTGATCCAGATCATCTCCTTCAAGACCACCGGTAAACGGGTGTTCCGAATGTCTCCGCTCCAGCACCACTTCGAGCTGGCCGGCTGGAGCGAGGTCAACATCGTGGTGCGTTTCTGGATCATCGCCGGCATCGGCGTGGCCATCGCCCTGGGCCTGTTCTACAGCGAGTTCCTCGCCAACATGACCTGATCCGCGGGGCCCGCGCCCCGCGCCCACCCCCTCATCCGTCGATCTTGCACTTTCGGATGGCGGAACGTCCCTTCATGGGTGTTTTGCCGGCACAGAAAGTGCAAGATCGACGCGGGAGGGCGGCGTGGGGACGGGTTCGACACGCCCGGTGGGGCGTTGTGGGGCGGTGGGGCGTGTTCAGCGGTGATGATGTCGGGGTGGGGGAGGACATCGGCACTGAGGGCAGGGCAGGCGGGCGGGCGCGTCGGTCGCCGGGCGCGTCGGGGCGTACGCAGTTGGCCGCCGGGGCACGTGGCCCGGAGCCTGGCGCGGCGGCCCGCGAATCCGGGCCGGGGGCGCGGGAGCCTGGGCCGGCGGGACGCGAGCCGGAGGCCGTGGCGTCGACCCCGCTGCGCGGTATCGACGCGGCCGGCGGGCTCGCCGCGCTGCGCGGCCTGCTGGACCGGCCGCTGACCTCCTACTACCTGCTGCTGTCCTGCGCCGGCCTGCTGCTGCTGATCGGGCTGACAATGGTCTTCTCGGCGACCAGCGTCAAGGACTACGCCGAGGACGGCAACGCCTCGGCCTCGGTGACCAAGCAGGCAATCTTCGCGGTGATCGGCATCGGCGCGTTCTGGGTCTGCCAGCGCCTGCCGGCCAGCACCTACCGGTCGCTGGGCCGGCCGCTGCTGTTCACCTCGATCGGGCTGTTGCTGCTACTCAACCTGCTGCTCGCCTACGCCCGGCTGGCCGATCAGGATTCCGCCCGGATCGGCCCGATCGAGGCGCGGCTGCTCTGGCTGTTCATCGGCGGGATCCAGGTGCAGCCCTCCGAGCTGGCCAAGTTCGCCCTGGTGCTGTGGGGCGCGCACCTCATCGCCCGCAAGGGCGCCTCGCTGGGTTGGTGGAGGGAACTGGCCACCCCGCTCTTCCCGGTGATGGGCCTGCTCTTCGTGCTGGTCGGCTACAACGACGTGGGCACGATGCTCTGCCTGCTGGCCCTGGTGATCGGCCTGCTCTGGGCCGCCGGCGTCCGGATGCGGGTCTTCGGCGCGCTGACGGTGGTCGGTCTGCTCGGCGTCGGTCTGCTCATCGCGGTGGCGTCGCTGGGCGCCGGCTCCGGCGAGCGGGGCGCGGACAACTACCGCCTGGCGCGCCTGACGCTCTTTCTCAACCCACCGCCGCCGGACAAGTGCGGCGACCCCTGCTACCAGTTCTACCAGGGGCGGCTGGCCATCGAGCACGGCGGCTGGTTCGGTGTCGGGCTGGGCAAGGGCAGCCTGAAGTGGGACTGGCTCCCCGAAGCGCACAACGACTTCATCTTCGCGATCATCGCCGAGGAACTGGGCGTGATCGGGTGCGTCGTGGTGCTCAGCCTCTTCGCGGTCCTCGCGTACACCGGTTTCCGGATCGCCCGGCGGGTCGACGACCCGTTCCGCCGGCTCGCCGCCACCGCCGTGACCACCTGGCTGGTCAGCCAGGCCGTGATCAACATCGGTGGGGTGGTGGGGCTGCTGCCGATCACCGGTCTGCCGTTGCCGTTCATCTCCGACGGCGGAAGTGCCCTGGTGGTGACGTTGGCCGGCATCGGCATGCTGGCGTCCTTCGCCCGCGCCGAACCCGATGCGGCCAGAGCACTGCATGCCCGTCCGCCGGCCCGGTGGGTCCGACTACTCTGGGCCCCGTTGCCGCCGCTTCCCGGCCGGCGCCGCCGCCCGGCGACGCCGCCCGCTGGCCGAGGGTCCGTACCCCGGTCCCGCGAGCGGCGCCATGACGATCAGGCCGCGCCGCGCGGGGTCCGACAGGACCGCAGCCGCAAGGGTGCGGCGAGCGAGAGGAGACGCTGATGGGTCCGCTGCGTTCGGTGGTGCTCGCGGGAGGTGGCACCGGGGGGCACGTCTACCCGCTGCTCGCCTTCGCCGACTGCCTGCGCCGACACGACCCGGGCGTCCGGATCACCTGCCTCGGCACACCACGGGGCATGGAGAACGACCTGATCCCGCCGAAGGGCTACGACCTGCGGCAGATCCCGGCGTACCAGCTGCCCCGGTCGGTCAACATGAACCTGGTCCGCACACCGGGCCGGATGTGGACCGCGGCGCGCGCCGCGGGCAAGGTGATCGACGAGGTGCGCGCCGACGTGGTCGTCGGCTTCGGCGGGTACGTCTCGGTGCCGGCCTACCTGGCCGCGTGGCGCCGCGAACTGCCCATGGTGATCCACGAGGTGAACGTGCCACCGGGCGTGGCCAACAAGCTGGGCATGAAGTTCACCAAGAACGTGGCCGTCGGCTTCCCGAACCAGCCGAGCCAGGCCGAGTCGCTGCGGGACGCCACGGTCGTCGGTGTGCCGCTGCGCCGCAGCATCGCCGGTCTGGACCGGTACGCGCTGCGCAACGCCGCCCGCGCCCACTTCGGGCTCCGCCCGGACCTGCCGGTGCTCTTCGTGTCCGGCGGCTCGTCCGGCGCCCGCTCGATCAACCTGGCGGTCTCCGGGGCGGCCAAGGAGCTGGCCCGCAACGGCGTGCAGGTGCTGCACGTGATGGGCGCCCGCAACGAGCCGGTGCCGATCCCCACCGACCTGCCGGTGCCGTACGTGACGCTGCCGTACCTGTCCGAGATGGAGCTGGGCTACGCCGCCGCCGACCTGATGCTGGCCCGGGGCGGGGCGATGACCGTCGCCGAGGTGGCCGCTATCGGGATGCCCACGATCTACGTGCCGTACCCGCACAGCAACCAGGAGCAGCGGCGCAACGCGCTGCCCGTGGTGGAGGCCGGCGGTGGACTGCTGGTCGACGACGCGGAGCTCACCCCGGACTGGCTGGAGCGCACCGTCATCCCCCTCATCCGCGACCCGCAGCGGCTCTACAACATGGGTGCCGCCGCCGGTTCGTACGGCCGGCGTGACGGCGACGAGGCGCTGCGTTCCTTCGTGCTGGCGGCGGTGGCCCGATGACCGCGCAGTTCACCCCGGCCGGCACACTGACCGCCGAGGACCTGGGCGCCGTGCACCTGATCGGAGTGGGCGGGGTGGGCATGCTCGGCGTGGCCCGGCTGCTGCTCACCCGCGGCATCCGGGTCTCCGGCAGCGACCTGCGGGAGTGGCCCTCGCTGGCCGGCCTGCGGGCGCTCGGCGGCACCATCCACCTCAGCCACGAGGTGACCAACCTCGACGGCGTGGACACTGTCGTCTACTCGTCGGCCATTCCCCAGGACCACCTGGAGTTGGTCGAGGCGCGTCGGCGTGGCCTGCGGGTCCTGCACCGTTCGGAGGCGCTCGCCGCGGCGATGACCGGCCGTCGGGCGGTGGCCGTCGCCGGCACGCACGGCAAGACCACCACCACCTCGATGGTGACGATGGTGCTCCAGCAGGCCGGTGTGGACCCGTCCTTCGTGATCGGTGGGGAGATCTCCGAGGTCGGCTCGGGCGCCCACCACGGCACCGGCGAGCACTTCGTGGTCGAGGCGGACGAGAGCGACCGCTCGTTCCTCATCTACCGCCCGTACGTCTCGATCATCACGAACGTCGAGGCGGACCACCTGAACACCTACGGCGACTACGCGACGCTGGAGGCGGCGTTCGTGGAGTTCGCCCGCCTCACCGACCCGGACGGGTTCATCATCACCTGCGCCGACGACCCGGGCGGTCGGCGGTTGGCCGAGAGCCTGCGCTCCGAGGGACGACGGGTGTTCACCTACGGCGAGGCCGCCGACGCCGACCTGCGATTGACCGAGATGGTCTCCTCGGCGCGTGGGGTGCGCTACCTGGCCGCGATCGACGGCCGGTCGCTGGGCGAGTTCCGGCTGCCGGTGCCGGGGCGACACATGGGGCTGAACAGCGCAGCCGCGGTGCTGGCCGCGTACCTGCTGGAACTGCCGCTGGAGGCGGCGGAGGCCGCGCTGGCGGTCTTTCCCGGGGTGCGACGGCGCTTCGAGCGCAAGGGTGTCGCGGACGGCGTGCTGGTCTACGACGAGTACGCCTACCACCCGACCTCGATGACGTTGGCGAACCAGACGTTGCGCGAGGTCGCCGGGGACGGCCGGCTGATCGTCGTCTTCCAGCCGTACCGGCTGTACCGCACCCGCGACAACCAGGCGGAGATCGCAGAGGCGCTGGCCATCGCGGACGAGGTGGTGCTCCTGGAGGTCTTCGGGCCGGGTGAGTTGCGTCAGCCCGGCGAGGGCTCGGCGGCATTGATCGCGGCGGTGGATCTGCCTGCCGACCGCAAGGTCTTCGTGGAGTCGTGGGAGCAGGCCCCGGTCGAGGTGGCCCGCCGCGCCCGCTCCGGGGACGTGGTGGTCACCATGGGTGCCCCGCCGATCTCGCTGATGGGTGACGAGCTGCTGGCCGCCCTGGGTGAGCGTAACGGCGGCTCGGCGCCGACCGCGACCGTCGACCCGGTGGCCACCACCCCGGCGATCGGTGATCCGGTGCCGGGTGGGGCGACGTCCGGCGGCGACGGCGCGGCTCTCGGTGGCACCGC
>NZ_JAGPXY010000057.1 GCF_018070325.1 Micromonospora sp. H61 | reverse complement strand
GGCGGGATCAGCGACAGCTGCCAGGGGTGTACCGGCAGGACGCGGTGCCCGCGCGGGGGCCGCGGCGGGTCGAGCGCGGCCACCAGCGGGTCGAACGGCCCGGCGTCGGCGATCAGGTCGTCCGGTACGGCCAGCCAGTGCAGCCGGAACGCGGTGCGCAGCTCGGGCGCGTACGCCCGCCAACTGTCCGGGTCACCGCTGCGCCACTTCGGGGTGGGGTGGTGCGGGTGGCCGAAGACCAACGACTGCTCGGAGTCGACGTACGCGTCGATGGCGGGCTCACCGGTGGGGGTCGGATCCTCGGCCGGTCGATCGGCCAGCAGCCGGGCCACTGTGTCCCGGCTGGCCCGGACCTGCTCGGCGAACTCGTCGTTGACCAGGCCGGTACGGGTGGTCAGTTCCGCCGCGACCAGGGCGGCCAGCCCGTCCGCGTCCAGGTCTTCCCACCGCCCGCCGCCGGTCCTGCGTTGGACCGGGCCGGTGTAGCGGTGCGCGCCGAGCGGCGAGGTGCGCGCGACCTCGCAGCGCACTGTGACGTCGAGGTGCCGCAGTCGCAGCCGTACGGCACCGTCGACAACGGTCGGGGTGCCGTCCGGCGGGGCCAGCTCGCGCAGCAGACAGCCGAAGACGGCGTGGGCGGCGGCCAGGTCGGCGCGCTGACCGGTGTCGCTGGCCGGCCGGGAGCGCAACTGGGCGCTCGTCATCGTGTCTCCCGGAGGTAGTTCGGGCCGGTACGCAGGTAGTACTTGTTGATGTCGGCGCAGCCGAGTCGCTGTTTGGGCAGCAGGGTGCCGGCGGTGACCATCGCCTTGATGGGCAGCTGGGTGGCGTTCAGGACCCGCTCGGTGAAGGTCCGCACCGCCGGTCCGTCGCCCCAGCGGTCGCGGGCGGCGGCGAGCCGGGGCGCCAGCGCCTCGGCGGGTGTCGGCACGGGCAGCCCTCGGGCGGCCAGGGCCACCAGGGGCGCGGCGGCGGCAAGGTGCAGGGTGATGGTGGTGAACACGTCGGCCAACTCGTGCGGGTCGCGCGCCCACATCCGGTCGTCGTGCAGGGCGAGCCCGTTCGTGCCGGCGTGTCGCCTGTCGAGCCGGGCGCCGTCGTTGTCCTTGTAGAGCAGGCCGACAGTGCCGTCCGGGTGCACCAGCAGGTGGATGTTCTGCGGGTGCGCCTCCAGTGCGATCCCGTGGCGTAGCCAGAGGAAGACGTGCCAGTCGAGCAGCAGGTCCAGGTAGGACTCCAGCAGCGCGACGGGCCGCTGCGGGTTGATCCGTTCGAGGACCGTGCCCGCCACCGGGTCGGCTGCGGCGAGGGCCGCGACCGGCACCACCTGGACGCCGGCCAGGTCGCGCGGAAATCGGCGCAGCAGGAAACCGCGGTGCTCGTCGGCGTCGACGTGCGCCCACGTGCTCTCGTCGGCGTGCCGGATCCGACCGACGAAGCTGGGTTCGGCTGTGGCGATCCGGTCGAGCAGTGCGGCGACGGCCGCGCCGTCGGCGAGCGAGCCCGGTTGCAGCGTGCGTCGGTTGCGCGCACCGAGACTCGCGGTCGGCAGCGGCAGTTTGAGATGCAGGTACGGGTCGTGGTCGAGCGCCACCGTCCGCATGGAGAGGGTGGGGCGCACCGGGGTCACCGGCAGGTCGACCACCGGGAGCGCGTCGCGGGCCACCGTGATCGGATGCGCTGGCAGCAGCAGTTGATCCGGTCGCGGTGCGCGCGGCCACCACGACGGCAGCTCGCCCGCGAGCCGGACGTCCTCGGCCGGGGCGGCGTACCAGCGCAGCGCGAACCGTGGGGCGTGCTCCGGGGCGTACCGGAGCAGTTCGTCGTCGCGAAGACCGTGCCGGCACCGGTCGGTGGGGTAGACGGGGTGGCCGTGGTGGGCGGCGAGCACGTCGTCCAGGACCGCCGCCGGCAGGCCGGTCGGGGTGAGCGCGCGTTCGGCGGCCACCTCGGTGAGCACCCGCGCCCGGTTGCGGGCGGCGAGCCGTCGGGCCCCCAGGTCGGCGCGGCACTCGACGCCGAAGTCCCGCCAGCCGGCCTCGGCCTCGGCGTTGTCGCGCGGGGCGAGCAGCGTCAACAGTCCGTCCAGCGTCTCCGTACGCCGCAAGTCGCCGGCGCGGGTCACCAGCAGCACCGTCGGCGCGGCACTGCGCAGGGCCTGCTGGAACCCGTCCGCCCGGACCGGAATGCGCAGCAGACCAGCGGGGTGTGGCACCTGCCACCAGTCGGGTCCGTCCGGTCGGCCGGCGCTGCGCAGCCCGAGGTGGTCCTCGCGCAGCAGGGCGTCGAGCACC
Source organism: Micromonospora sp. H61 (assembly GCF_018070325.1). Taxonomy (GTDB): domain Bacteria; phylum Actinomycetota; class Actinomycetes; order Mycobacteriales; family Micromonosporaceae; genus Micromonospora; species Micromonospora salmantinae. The sequence continues at coordinate 41,348 of NZ_JAGPXY010000057.1, read as the reverse complement.
CGGGCGAAGACCTCCCGCTCACAGTCGTCGCTCACTCGACGATGGTCCACTGGAGGTCGTTGCGGAGGGCGGCCAGCGACTGCCGGACGGTGCCCTCGTCGGGGCCGATTCCGTGCAACACGGCGAGGTAGTCGCGGTTCGTGCCGGTGCGCTCGGCGGTGCGGCCCACCTCGCGCAGCGGACGGCAGCCCAGCCGGACCTCGCCGTGGACGGTGTCGAGGGGGCCCGGTGCGGCGACGAGTCGGCCGGACCGGGCCGCGCAGACGTACTCCACCTGGGCGTAGCGGTCGACGGTGTCGGGCAGGCCGAGGGCGGCCAGCGGCTCGCCGAGGTGCAGCCGGATGACGTACTCGAACAACGGCACACCGAGCAGTTCGGCGAGGATCAGGTCCATCCGGTCGCCGATGAGGCGGTAGTTCACCTCGATCAGCCGGACCCGGCCGTCGGAGACGACGTACTCGGTGTGACAGGCGCCGAAGCCGACCCCGAGCGCGTCGAGCCGCGCCCGCAGCTGGGTGCGCGCCTGCTCCGCCGGGGGCGACCAGGCGAGGCTCTCCTCGGTGAAGGTCGGCGGCGGGCCGAGACCGGTGCGCCATCCGCCGAGGGAGGCCAGCTCGGTGCCGTCGCCGAGGGTCTCGAAGGTTCGCAGCTCGCCGGCGAGGTACTCCTCGACCACCAGTGCCACGTCCGGCCGCCGGCCACGGATCTCGGCGACCCGGGCGACCAGCTCGGCGTGGTCGGCCACCAGGTACGCGTCCTCACTGGCCACCCCCTCGCGGGGTTTGAGCACCGCCGGGAACATGCCGGTCGGCACCTCCGGCGTGGCGCCGGGGTCGACGGTGACGGCGCGTACCAGATCGAGGCCCGCAGCGGCGATCGCCCGGCGGGCCGCGGCCTTGTCCTTGCAGAGACGGGCGGCGTCCGGGTCCTTGCCGGGCAGGCCGAGCTTTCGGGCGGCGATCGCGGTGGCCTCCTGGAGATGGTCGCTGTTGGACAGTAGCGCCACCGGTCGGGTGGGTGCCGCCGCCGCGACCACAGCGGCCGGGTCGCGGACCGCGCAGCGCGCCACCGGCACGGCGGCCGGCCATTCGGCGGGCCGGTCGGTCAGCACTGTGGCCGGCAGCCCGAGCGACGCCGCCGCCGGGAGGAACCCGTCCAGGACGGCGTCGGTGGGGTTGAGCGCGGTCAGGTAGAGCCGCATACCGCCTCCGTCGACTACCACGATGTGACTATTAGGGTAGCCTACCCTTATTAGGAGGTTTTGGTGCGATCTGCCCGGTGTAGCAACCCGGCGGCGACCAGGCCACCGATCAACACCGCAGCCGCGCCCACCAACTGCCCCGTCTCCAGCGCCGAGGCGAAGGCGACAGTCACGACCTCCCGCTCGGTTCCTTCACCGGCGGCGGCGAGAGCCGCGGGAAACGACCCGGCGCCGGCCAGGGCCGCCGGCAGCAGCGCCGCGAACCGGGCGTTCAGCACGGCACCCAGCACCGCGATGCCGAGGCTGCTGCCGACCTCGGTCATGGTGCCGTCGACACCCGCGCCCGCGCCGGCCTTCGCCGCCGGGATCGCGCTCATCACCGCCTCGACGATGGCCGGATTGGCAAGCGCGCAACCGACACCCATGACGAGCAGCCCGACCAGCAGCACCCCGTACCCGTCGGACGGGAAGAGGGTGACCAGCGCGAGACCGGCCGCGAGCAGCGTCATGCCAACGGCGATGGCGACCGCCAGGCCGAGCCGGCGGATCACACTCGCGACGACGCCACTGACGTTGAGCAGCACGATGGACAGCGCGAAGGGCGCCATCCGCAGACCGGCCTCCCAGGCGGGATAACCCCTGACGAACTGGAGGTGCTGGGTGAGCAGGAACAGCGCGCCGGTCGCGCCGAACGTGATCAGCACGACGCCGGAGATCGCACCGACGAAGCGCCGGTCCCGGAAGAAGCGCATGTCCAGCATCGGGTGCGCGATCCGTCGCTCCCACCGCACGAAGATCCCGAGCAGGAGTACGCCGACAACCGCCGCGCCGATCACCTCCGTCGACGCCCACCCGCGCTCCGGCCCGGAGATGATCGCCCAGACGACAGCGGTCAGGCCGGCGGTGGAGAGCAGCGCGCCGAGCACGTCGAGTCGACCGCCGGCCGGCCCGCGGGACTCGGGGACCAGCGCACGACCGACGAACAGGCAGACCAGCACGATCGGCACGTTCATCAGGAAGATCGCGCCCCACGGCAGATGCGCGAGGATCGTGCCGCCGATCGGTGGCCCGATGGCGAAGCCCAACGCGCTGGTGGCGGCCCAGATGCCGATCGCCCGGGATCGCTCGGCGGCGTCGAAGACCTGCATCGCCACCGCGAGCGTCGCGGTGACCAGCAGCGCCCCACCGACGCCCATCCCGGCCCGCGCGGCGATCAACTGTCCGCTGGTGCTGGCCAGACCGGCGGCCAGCGAGCCGACCCCGAACAGGACCAGCCCGGCGAGCAGCATCCGACGACGGCCGTACCGGTCGGCGGCGCTACCTGCGGTGAGCAGCAACCCGGACAGCACCAACGCGTACGCGTTGAGCATCCACTGCACCTCGGCGGTGCTGGCACCCAACTCGGTGGTGAGCACCGGCACCGCCACTGTCAGCACCGTGTTGTCCAACACCACCACCAGTTGCGCGACGCACAGCACGGCCAGGATGAGCCATCGCTGTGGCAGTCGTGCCGGTGTCGCGGTGTCGGTGGCCGGCTGGACGGTGGTCACGCCACCGCCTTGACGCCGTCCACTGCGGGCTGCTCGGTGGGCGGCTCGGCGGTCGGGCCGACGGCGGGGCCGGGCCGGTGCGGGAATCGCCGCTGGTGGGAGAGGCCGAGGGCGACCCCGGCGGCCACCAGCACGATGGCCGCGACAGCTACCGCCGGATAGCCGACCCGCTCGGCCGCCGCGAGACCGATGGACGCGGCCACGAACGAGCAGACCAGGCCGAACGACGACAGCACCGTGAAGTCGGTGCCGCCGGTGTCGGGCCGGGAGTAGTCCATGTTGACCGTGTAGAGCACGACGTTGGCGATGGTGTAGGCCACCATGAAGCAGCAGAGCGCGGCGACCGTTCCGCCCAGCGGAGCCCTGCCGTTCATCAGCGGCAGCAGCAACAACGTCGACACCGTGAGCGCCACGCCGCCGACCACCAGCACGCCACCGCGCCCGAACCGCCCGATCCCGAGACCCGCGACCAGGCCCGCCACGATGGCCGGGGCGCTGATCACCACGCCGGTGACGACGCCGATCCGACCCAACGACCACCCGGCGTCGACCAGCGCCGGGGTGACCAGGGCGTACGCCATGCCCGCACCGACGTACACCAGCGGCACCACACCGAAGGTCCACCACCGGCAGCCCGGCTGGCCGAACACCGACAGCAACGCCCGGTAGGCAGCGCCGATTCGTTCCACCCGATCGGTACGGGGAGGCTCCCGGAACCGCCACACCACCAGCAGACCGACCGCTGTCATCGCGGCCAGCAGGCCGATCGCCGGCACCCAGCCGAACTGGTCGTAGACCAGGACGCAGGCTCCACCACCGAGCAGGTTGCCGAGGTAGCTCGCGGCGACCTGGATGCCGTTGCCGGTGCCCCGGGCCGAGTCGGCCAGCATCCGGACCGCGACGGCGTCCACGGCGATGTCCTGGGTGGCCGAGAAGAACACGTACGCGGCGCAGATCGCGATGATCGGGCCGAGTGCGTCGGCCGGGCTGGCGAACGGCAGCAGCGCCAGCAGGGCGAGCACCAGGGCGGTCTGGAGCACGAGCAGCCAGGACCGGTAGTGGCCGCGGTGCCGTGAGCCGTACCGGTCGAGGATCGGCGCCCAGAGGAACTTGATGGGCCAGATCAGGCCGACGATCTGCAACAGCGCCAGCGTGTCCAGCGAGGTACCACCGTCGCGCAGGATGGCGGTGAGCCCGACGGTGATGAAGCCGACGCCGAGGTACTGGGTGACGTACAGCGCGGTCAGGGTGCCGAGCCGGCCCTTCATGCCGCTTTCCAGTAGCCGAGGGAGGTCAGCCGGTCCTTGTCGACGCCCAGCGTCTTGCGCAGGTGTCGGGTGATGCCCCGGGTGGTGGCCGCCTCGCAGGCCACCCAGTAGTGGCCAGCGCCGCTGGTCGGCACTGCCGCGCAGACCGTGTCCACGAGATGCTGACCCGCGTCGCGCCTTGGCACCCAGGTGACGTCGTGGTGCGCCCGGGCCCGCAGCGCGAGTGCCTTCTCGCCCTCGTGGGCGTACTCCAGCCACACCGTCGCCGGAATGTCGGCACCGGCGTCGAGCAGACTGTTCACCGCAGGCAGCGAGGCCGCGTCGCCGACCAGGTAGAGGTGCTCGGGCGCGGGGTCGGGCAGCTCGAAGGCGCTGCCCTGCATTGTCGCGCTGATGGTGTCGCCGACCTTGGCCGTGGTGGCCCAGCGGGCCGCACAGCCGTCGTGGATGGCGAATTCGAGTGTGAATCGGCCGGTGGCCGGATCGGGGTCCACCAGCGTGTACGCGCGCTGGTGGGCCCTGCCGTCGTTGTCGAACCACAGCCGGATCCACATCGTGGGGTGCACCCCGCACGTCTCCAGCAGGCCGCCCCCGTCCAGGAGGAGCCGCTGGTAGTGCCCGTCGATCGACTCGGTGCTCAGGACGGTCAACTGAAAGTCCCGCCCTCCCATGGCCTTGAGGACCAGGGCCTCCCAGTTCCGTTTCACGCACCCCTCCAGGTAAGGTCATCCTTGGTTAGGGGAGGTTAACCTAAGTTGCGCCCCGGATGGAACAGAGGACAGCGCCCGATGACGTACCAGGAGAAGATCGCCGGTCTCGGCGAGCTGTCGTTGGTGACCGTGGACCCGGACCGGGACGCCGCCCTTCTGCACGGTTGGGTGACCCTGCCCCGCAACTCCTTCTGGGGCATGGGTTCGCACACCCTCGAAGAGGTCCGCGAGATCTACGCCTTTGTGGACAGTCTGCCCACGCACCACGCGTACCTGATCACTGTCGACGGGGAGCCGGTCGGCCTCTTCCAGAGCTATCAGCCCGAGGCGGACCCGGTCGGCGAGCGCTACCCCGTCCAGCCCGGCGACGTGGGGATGCACCTGCTGCTCAGCCCCGACCGACGCCTCGCCCGCAGCCTCACCAACGCGGCCGGCCCGGCCGTCGCCCGCTTCCTGTTCCGCGATCCGGCCGCGCAGCGGATCGTCGTGGAGCCGGACGTCCGCAACCACCTCGCCCTACGCCGACTGGAGATCGAGGGCTTCACCTTCGACTCCGAGATCGACATGCCGGACAAGCGGGCCCAACTCGCGTTCCTGACCCGCGCCCGGTTCGCGGAGAGGCACCCGACGCCGGCCTGACCAGCGACGCAGCCGGCGACTGTCAGCCGTTGGCGTTCCAGAAGCCGACGAGGGTCGCGGTCCACCAGGCGAGCTGCGAGATCGTGGCGGCGGCGACGCCGGGCAGCAGGGCGGACCAGGGTGGGCGGCCCTGCACGGCCACGAGTCGATCCCGGACCCGGCCGAGGAACAGCCCGTTGACGCCGACCACGAGCACCGCCAGCAACTTGACCCAGACCAGCCCGGACGACGTGTCCGGTCCGAGGGCGGCCCCACTGGCGAGCAGACCCACCAGACCCAGCCAGATGAGCAGGTGCGCTCCGCGGGCGGCGGTCAGCACGGTGCCGAGCGGTTCCTGGCGCAGCAGCCAGCGGAGGCTGAACCAGTCCACCGTCAGCACCGCGCCGAAGCCCACCACGAGGCAGGTCAGGTGGCAGAAGAGGGCGACCATCCGCGCACCCGGAGAGAGGGTCACGTGCGGTGCGACGAGGATCGCGACCAGCCATCCGAGACTGACCGTCAGAACCGAGGCGACGATGGTGGCCCGGCCGGCGGCGCGACGGTGGCCGCCGCGCCAACCGGCCGCCGGCATCGGCATGACCGCGTCGGCCGGTGCCGCGCTGCGGGTCCGGTGCGTCGCGCGCCGCAAGGGGCGGACGGCGTCCGACGTGACGGCACGGTGGGCGGGACGGGACGCCCGGGACGGGGGGTGGACGTCGGTGTGCAGGTCAGACGTCCGCATCGGCCGGTCCTCTGGGCCGCATGTTCAGCCGCCCGGAGCGGCGGTGGGCGCGCCGGGCCGGTTGTCCAGCGTGTTCAGCTCGGCGGCCCGCGCCTGCTGGATCCGGCCGGCGAGCGCCTTCAGCTCCGGGCTTCCCCCGGCGGCCTGCTCGCCCCGGCACAGCACCACTGTCTGCGCGAGGTGCGCCCGGATCAGACCAGCCGCCCGGGACGACACCTCCGCGTCGGACGCGGCTCGTAGCTCGGCGAGGCTGGCCTCGGTGACCATGCCGGGCATCTGATGCCCCTCGTGGATGTTCAGCTCCGGCACGTTGCCCGCTGCCAACAGCCCACGCAGGTCCCGCAACTCCGCCTGATGGGCCTTCCGGACCTCGCCGAGGAGGGCCCGCAGCCACGGATCCGCCGGGCGGTTGTCGAGCTGGTCGATCAGCGCGAGCGCGCCCTCGTTCATCGGAATCAGCAGTTGGATGAAGGCGTCGTCGGTGCCGTTGAGCACCACCTGCGCGGTCGGCACCGCAGCGGTCGGCGACGCTGCTACCGACGACGCTGCTGGTGCCTGGTCGGTGCGGCCCCAGCCCTGACTGAGCCCGACGGCCAATGCTGTGGCGACCAGGGTCGCGACGACGCCGACCAGCCGCCCGGCCCGTACGCGACGCCCTCGGCGCACCACCATGATCTGCTCGTCCATCCGTTCGCCGGTGCTCAACGGGCGGCTTGGAACGCGCGGCCGACCACTGTCGCCTCGGTCCCGTCGCTGAACAACCCGGACCGGTCCTTGTCCGTGGCGGGTAGCCCGAACCAGGCGTAGCGCTGGAGGTAGGGGAGTTGGCCGAGCATGGCGGTGGCCGCCGTGAGGAAGGCCGCCTGCTGCTGCTGAGTGGGAAACTGCGAACCGCCCCCGGCGAAGCGGATCAGCGCGAACTCGGTCAGCCAGATCGGCTTCCGGTAGCGCTGGTAGACGGCCTGGAGGTACTGCCGGAGTTGGGCCACCGCAGTGGCGGTCGTGAAGTCGGCGCCGAACCAGTGCAGCGTGATGAAGTCCACCCGGTGGCCCCGGGCCTGCGCGCCGGTCATGAACCTGTCCAGCCAACCCTGCGGGTCCGGCCCGCCCCAGGCGACCGCCGGGCTGCCCAGTTTGCTGCCCGTCGCCATCAGCTGCGGCCACAGGTCCAACGCCTGCTCGACTGTCATGTTCGCCTGCTCGGGCATGTCCGGCTCGTTGAAGGTGAGCAGGTACGGCCCGGCGGCCTTGGCCCGTGCCAGCTCCGCGGCGGTGACGTTCTCCGCGCTGCGGATCATCGGCACGAACGTCGCACCGCGCGGCGTGCTGATCCCCGGGTGCTGGGTGCCCCAGGTGTAGTACCAGCCGGCCTTGGAGTTCGCCAACGCCTGACTCGCCCCGGCGAAGTTCCACACCCCGACGCCCTTGCGGGCGGAGCTGACCGCCGGCGCGACCGCAGCCTTCGACGAGGGCCGTGCGCTCGGCGAGGGCGCGACGCTCGGGGCGGCGACGGCGGTGGGCGCGGCAGACGGCGGCGCCGCCCACGAGGGTGCGGACGGCTCGTCCGGCAGGATCACCACCGCCATGGTGATGGCCAGGACGGCGGCGGCCACACCGGCGGCGAGGGACGGTACGAGGCCACGGGGCCGGTTCACCGCGAGGTCGACGACGCTCGGGCCGCCGCCCGCATCGGTGGGCACCGCGCCCGGTGGGGTCGACCCGGCGGCGGGTCCGGCCGTCGGGCCAGGCGGCGCGACGGCCTGCGCGGCGGCTGCCGGGGTGGCCGCGCTCGGCAGGTGGGCGCCGAGACCCGCCGGCAGCGGCAGCAACGGCATACCGGCGAGCAGCCGATCGATCGGCAGCAGGGTGGTGCCCAGCCGTCCGCAGAACGCGCAGTCGCGGACGTGTCGAGCCAGTCGCTTGCGCCACAGCGAGCTGGGCGTGCCGTCCCACTCGGCGGTCACGGCTCCCAGGTCCGGGCAGCCGGGGCGGGCGCGGAGCGCGCGTACGACGCCGCGGGCGCTCTGGATCTGCTCCTTCATCCGGTGGATCCGCACCGCGACGTGCCCGGGTGACAGCCCGAGCGCGTCGGCGACCTCGTTCCGGGTGATCTCGCCGGTCTCCTCCAGCCACCACAGCGAGAGCAGTTCCTGGTCGTCCGGGTCGAGCCAGCGGGTCGCCTCGGCGACCTCGCGTCGTTGGTCGGTGAGGCCGAGCCGGAGGATGGTCATCCCCGCGAAGTCGGAGGCGGGGTCGGGCACGTTGTGGATCGCGTCGAGACCGGCATCGCGGTTGAGCGCGACACGCCGGCGCGTCTCCCAGTCACGCACCTGGCGGATGGTGATCGCCACCAGCCAGGACCGGTATGCCGCCGGGTCGTTGAGCGCGGGCAGGTACCGGATCACCCGTACCAACGTCTCCTGGACCACGTCGTCGACGTCGGCGTGCCCGCGCAGCGCACGCCCGACGATGTTGTAGACCAGCGGGAGCGAGGCCGCGACGACGTCGTCGAGAGCGCGCTGGTCGCCCTGCCGGGCCGCGACGACCAACCCGACATCGGGCAGTGCTCGACCGGCTGACGACATGGGTCTCACTCCTTGGATGCTGATCCGCGCGGCGCCCACGCTGGGTGTGCTGACCGCCCTCAAGATCGGAGACTCGCGGCAGCGGGTGGGATTACAGAATTCCCGGGCCGCCGGCTCGCCACAAGCGAGACGGGTCCGTCGCCGGCGCATATGTGGTGGCGGTGGCGGGTATGGTGCGGGGTGTCGGTGTCGCCGGGCGCTCGCCCGTGCACAGGACACCAGCATTCGGGCGCCAGCGTGTGCGCCGAAGCGTCACCAGGTCGCACGGCCGACGTTGCCGAGGCCCCAGACGCACCCCTTTCGTAGAGACAGGATCCCTGCATGACATCGAACGACAACGGTCGACCCGCCCTGTTCCTCGCCACGTCCCACGGTGACGTGCTGGACGGACCGGCGGTGACCTTCGACAGCAGCGAGGAGGCCATGCGGCGACTGCGCCACCCGTTCGCGGTGAAGCCGGCCCAGCCGGCCACGACCGCTGTCGACGCCTTGGATCAGCGCGGCTGATCCCCGCCAGCTCCCTCCCCAAACGCCTAGCCTCATACTTTCGGCTAGAAAATAATCGGTCTTTCGGGTAGTGTCCGGGTCATCAAGTGAACGACATGACGCGGTGGCGAGGCCCGTGCTCGTGGCCTTGCGACAGCGCACCTTCGCCCGTACGTGCGCCCCGGCGGCAGCCGGTTCGGAGACTCTTCCGGTCGACTCGATCGACGGGCCTGCGGGAAGGACCACCCACATGGCCACCATCGTCGACAACGCCAGCAGCGCCGATCAGCGGAGCAGCGAGCAGAGCCCGGATGACCTCCTCGCCGCCTTGGCGGCGACCCCGGCGGACGATCCCCGCCGCCCGGCAGTGCGGGACCGCGCCATCGAGGCGTGGCTGCCGCTCGCCCGGCACCTGGCGCGCCGCTACGGCGGGCGCGGCGCACCCGACGACGACCTGGCCCAGACCGCCTTCGTCGGGCTCATCAAGGCCGTGGACAACTTCGACCACGACCGAGGTGTCGACTTCAGCGGGTACGCCATTCCCACAATCATCGGCGAGATCAAGCGGTACTTCCGGGACCGCACCTGGGCGGTGCGGGTGCCCCGCCGCCTCCAGGAGCTGCGCCTGTCGATCAGCGCGGCGAACAGCGCCCTTACCCAGACCCTCGGCCGCTCGCCGACCGTCGCCGACATCGCGTCCCACCTCGACGTGACCGAGGAGACCGTGCTGGAAGGGCTGGAGGGCGCGCGCGCCTACCGGGCCACGTCTCTGTCCACCCCGACCGGGGCTGACGGCAGCCGGGAGCTCGGGGACACCCTCGGCGACGACGACCGCGCTTTCGACCTCGTCGAGATCCGCGTTGCCCTCGGCCCGGCCCTCGCCACGCTGCCGGCACGCGAGCGCCAGATCCTGAGCCTGCGCTTCCACGGCAACCTGACCCAGGCCCAGATCGCCGAGCGGATCGGCGTCTCACAGATGCACGTGTCCCGGCTGATCACCCGCTCGCTGGCCGCGCTGCGCCTACAGCTCAACCCGGACATCGCTGCCTGAGCCCGATCAGAGCTGGATGACGTGGCCCACCCGTGGCGGCGTACGACCGGCGAGAACCTCGAGCCACGCGTGTCGCAGCGCCTCCGGCCCGGCACCCACCCGAACGTCCAGCCACCCGCTCACCACCGCGGCGAAGCGTTGCCACGCCTCGGTGAACCGCTGGTCGAGGACGTCGCGGCCCCAGTCGTGGCTGCGCTTGCGCATCTGCACCGGCGCGAAGAACACCTCCTCGGCGGCGGCGGCGTTCGGCGTCTGGTTGGTGAGCCCGACCGCGATGTCCCGGACGAGCCGATCGCCGAGGCGTCGACGCACTGCGGCACGGGTCGAGGGCGCCCCGGACAGGTCGAGATAGACCGTCGGGACCACGTCGAGGGCGTCGATGTCGTCGTACGACACGACCTCGTCGTAGCAGCCGAGCGACCGGGTGAACGCCAGGTTGCCCGGCGAGGTGAGACCGACCAGGCGCGGCCCACGCCCGTGCAGCTCGAACGCTGCGGCGTACGCGGTCTTGCTCGACGCCGACGACACCAGCAGCGCCCCGGCACCGTAGAAGTCGTTGTCGACGACCTGGTCGGCCAGCATGAACGAGGTGAAGAACAGCGGACGGAAAAGGATCAGCAGATCTTCCTGGTCGCGCTGGTACGCCGGGTCGCCGGTGGTCGACCGGTACGCGTTGTACGGCGACGGCAGTTCGGCCCGGTGCGGGCTCGCCTCGCGGAACCCGGACGCGTCCACCCGGTCCGGCCGCACCACGAGGTGACCGGCGGGCGGCAGGTAGCCGTAGATCCGTTGCCCCACCTCGACACCGGCCACCGCCGAGGCGACCACCTCGGCGAAGCCCCAGAGCGGCGGCAGGCCCCACTGCGGCCCGAGGCCCTGGGCGGCCGGCGGAAAGAACTGCCAGTACCGCATCGAGTCGCCGAGCACCGCGTAGGTCACGTTGTTGGCGGTGAGGCCGACGCGGTCCACGCGCAGCAGCGCCTCACCGTCGGCCAGGGCGGGGGTGGAGCCATCGACGAGCGTAGTCTGCCCGAGGTCGTCACGCGCCACGGCGAAGGTCCATGAGTCAGCCATGAGGTGACGCTAGACAGCCTCGCAATCGGAGACAAGTGCACTGGGAGTGCAAAATCCCACTGCGCCCGGTCAGTGTCGGAGCGCGGCGAGGTCGCGGAGGTGCGCGAGCGGCAGGTGCGGTGGCCGCCACTCCACGAACAGGGCAGTGGCGTCGTCATCGAGTTGGTCGTCCTGGTAGCCGACGACCGCGCGGACCAGGCGACGCATCGTCTCCGGGCTGGGCAACCCGTCGTTCAGGGCGCGGTTGACGAAGTCGACGAGCCGGTCCAACCCGAACTGCTCCCCCTCCGCGCTACGGGCGTCGGTGATGCCGTCGGTGTAGGCGAGAATGCGGTCGCCCGGGTGCAAATTCTCCACGTGCACCCGCGGTCGGCGAGGGGACAGGTGACCCAGGCCCAGCGGCAACACGGTCGGCCCGGGTAGCTCCCGAACTGCCTTGCCGTCACGCAGCAACATCGCACCGGGATGCCCAGCGTTGATCATGCTGAGCTGGCCGGTCTGGCGGTCCAACTCGATGAGCAACCCGGTCGCGAAGAAGTTCGGGTGCTCGGAGCGCACCCACCGGTCGATGCTGATCGCCGTGTCGACCAGGTCGAGGCCACACCGACGGGCATTGCGGTACGCGCTGACCACCAGCGAGGCCAGGGTGCTCGCCTTGATGCCGTGCCCGCAGGTGTCGAAGAGCCCGACGCTGAGCACGTCGTCGTTCAACGCGTAGTCGAAGATGTCGCCGCCGACGTCGTAGCACGGTTCGAGGATGGCGGTGACCACCAGGTCGTCGGTGGCGAAGGTCAGCGGCGGGAGCAGGCCCCACACGATCTCGGCCGCGACCTGCATCGGCATCCGCCGCCGCATCCGCTCGACCACGTCACCGTAGAGCCGGCGGTTGACCAGGATCTGGGCGACGTTGACCGCCACCTCCCAGGCCGGAGCGTCCATCGTCTCGTCGGCGGCGGCCGGGGAGACGATCTCCAGTACGCCCATCCGCTCACACCCGAGCAGCAGTGGCACCCAGACCCGGTCCGGGTTGTCGGGCGCGCGCTGGATGGCGAGGGTGGTGAAGGCCCGACCGGCGAGCGTCGTCTCGATCGGCAACTGATCCCGGTCGAGTCCCGCGCCGAGCAGCGGCACGAGGAGGGTCTGCGTGTAGTCGGCCAGATAGATCACGATCTCGCTGGCATCGAGAGCGGGCGCCGCACGGGCGACCAGTTGCGACACCTCGTCCGGGCCACCCCGGGGCGCGTTGAGCTGCAACCAACGCACCACCTCGCCGATGTCGGCCATGCTTCACCTCCCCCTGTCCAGCGGTGAGGCTACCCCGCCCCAGCGCATTCTCCGCCCGCCTCGACCATCGCGCTGAGGAGCGCGGACAGCGGCACGGTGGCGAATCCCACTCGCGCGTCACTCGCCCCGTACGGCACCCACAACTCACCGTCGTGCACGAGCGCGCCGCAGGAGTACACGACGTTCGGCACGTACCCGTCCCGGTCGTCCTCGTCGGGTGCGAGAAGCGCACCAGGCAGGTGAGCGACGACCCGCTCGGGTGTGTGCAGGTCGAGCAGGAGCGCACCGATCGCGTACCGACGCATCGGCCCGACGCCGTGGGTGAGCACGAGCCAGCCGACGTCGGTCTCGATCGGTGATCCGCAGTTGCCGACCTGGATCAATTCCCAGCTCTCGCCCGGTGCGTGCAACGGGGTCGGGGCCTGCCAGCGGCTCTCGCCGTCCAGGGCGGTCAGGCCGATGGTCTCGCCGTCGGCGCGGCACAGTGCCAGGTGCCGGCCGCCGACGGTACGCGGGAACAGCGCGAGCCCCTTGTTGCGGGCACCCGGTCCGCGCATCGGGGTCATCTCGAACCGGCGCAGGTCGTCGCTGGCCAGCGCCCGGGTGGCGATGTTCCGGCCGTCGTAGGCGGTGTAGGTGGCCCGATACACCGGCCCGGATTCATCGACGAAGCGGACGAACCGGGCGTCCTCCATGCCGTTGCTCTCCGCCGGGGTCGCCGGCCACAGCACCCGTTGGTGCAGGACCGTGTCCGCGGGGAAGGCCGTGGCGTAGCTACCGGCGTTGGTGCGACGAAGTTGTTCGACGGTCCCCAACCCGGTGCTGCGGGAGAGCAGATCGGGTGGCAGGGTGCCGAGCACCCGCTCGAAGGCGGCCTCGTCGTACCACTCGGGCAACGCGTCCAGCACCGTGGCCGCGACCTCGTTGTCGCACTCCTCCTCGGCCAGGCCGGCAACGAGCAGGTCCCGGCGGTGCCGTACGCCCATCCGCTGCCCGACGACCAACGGCCCGGCCCGGTCGGCGATCGTGAGCTGTTCCCCTGGTCCGACGATCGCGGTGGCGAAACCGATCGAGGACACGTGGCCCTCCCCTACCTGGCGCAGGCTGATGGCGACGCGCAGCTGCCCCGGGCCGAGACCGCTCTGGTCCGGGTGGACCACCATCGACGGGTTGCACAGGGCGGCGGCCTCGACTGCGTACTCGTGGCTGAAGTAGGCGCCGACCAGCAGCCGGCTGTTCGGTGAGAGGTCCCGGGCCCGCGCGGCGCGGTGCCGGACCAGCTCGTAGTGGTGGTGGAAGGTGCCAGCCAGGTCGCGGTGCCGGGCGCCGAACCGGTCGAACGTGTCCCGCAACAGCCGGCCGGTCTCCTCGTCGTCGAGGTGCGCGACCCGGTCGATGAGCGCCCGCGCGCGGTTACGTACCACCGCGGCGTCCTCACCCGGTACGAAGAGCTTGACGATGACACGGCGTGGGTCCGGGGTGAGAGTGACGTCCTGCCGGACGGCCAGACTCCCTGTCACGACCACCGCCGGGCGTGTTGCAGCGTGGAGATGAGCGCGAGGGTGGACTCGGCGCCCTGGTTGAGGTTGGGCCCGTGCGCGGTCAGCCCGTCGTAGCCACCGCCGGTCGCCGGATCCCACATCGGCGTGCCGAGGTCGTTGTCGCCGAGGAACCATCCGACCGCCTGCCGCACCCCGTTGTCCCACTCCGGGTCACCGGTGACAGTGGCCGCCGTGGCACAGGCATCGGCGAGGGCGGCGACCTCGATCGGCTGCTGGTCGTGGTGCAGCCGTACGGCGCCGCGCCGCCAACCCCCGGCGGGTACGACCGACAGCCGTCCGTCGCGGAGCTGGACATCGCGCAGCCAGGTCAACATGCGCAGGCCATCGTCGAGAGGTGGGCCACCCTCGCGAAGCTGACTCGCGGCGATGACCACTTCGGCGAGGGCGGCACTCGCGTACGTCAGCTCCTGCCGTGGCCACGGCCACCCCCGATCGGAGGCCGGCGGGCCGATCGTGCTGGCCGCGTCCGCCAGCAGGGACGCGGCGGCGACGTGGCCCGGATGACGGCGAAGCACCTCGGCCGCGCCCAGACCGGCGAAGGCCATCGTGTGCGGGGCCTTGGCTCGGCGGGTGGCGCCCCGGCTGAAGGCGACCAGCGCCTCCTCGCGTACCCATGGGGCGGGGCTGCGGGCGACGGCAGTGCCCAGGCCCCACAGAGCTCGACCCCACCAGTCGCCGAGCCCTGGTTCGTCGACCCAACGCCGGTCGTACCCGAGCCGGTTGCGGAACGCTCCGCCGGCGTCCTGTGCGTGGGTCAGGAACGCCAGGTATCCCTCCGCCAGCCGGAGCAGTTCCTCGCTCGGCTCCGGCTCGCGGCTGACGACCAGCAGGCCGCGGGCCACGTCGTCGGTGCAGTAACCATGCTCACGCCGGACGATGGCGTGCCGTGCGTGCTCGAACAGACCGGTGTCATCGCTGAGCCGAGCCAGGTGCGCGAAGCTCGGCGCGGGTGCCGTCACCCAGCGCCCACGCGTCGACGTCCGGGGGCGTCCGGTGGTCGCCGTCACGCCGGCACGGCGCTGACGGCGGGTGAGCGGGCGTCGACGAGCTCTTCGGCGAGGGCGCCGTAGCGGGCCGCCACCGCAGGCCAACGCAGGTGCGCGGCCAGCGGGCGAACCCGTCCGGCCAACCGGGCGGTCAGGCCCGGTTCGGTCAGGACCCGCCGGATCGCCTTGGCCAGTGCCGTCGGGTTCTGGTGGGGTACGACCAGACCGGGCCCACCGGTCAGCAGCTCGACGGCGTTCCCGCACGCCGTCGCCACGACGGGCACTCCGGCGGCCACCGCTTCGATGAGCACCCCGGAGGTGACCTGTTCGCGGGAGTCGTAGGGCAGGACGACCACGTCGGCGGAGCGGATCAACCGGCCCAGCGCCTCCTGGTCGTGGTAGACGTCCTGGTAGTCGACGGCGTGCGCGACGCCCAGCTGGGCACCGAGCTGGTGCAGCCCCGCCCGGTACACCTCACCGTGGTGCTCGATCACCTTCGGGTGGGTCCGCCCCGCCACCGTGTAGGTCGGAGTCGGTTCCAGATCCTGCAACCGCGCGAGGGCCCGCAACGACCACTCGATGCCCTTGCCCGGCCCGAGCAGCCCCCAGGTCAGCAGGTGCGGGCGGGTACGCCGGTCGACGGGTACGCCGGCAAGCTCGGCCGCGCCGTGCGGGATAACCGTCACCTTGCCCGCTGGCACGGCGTATCCGACGAGCAGCCGGTCGCGGGCCGTGTCGGTCATCGTGACGACCGCCCCGGCGGTCGCCACGATCTGCTCCAACAGGGATTTCTGCCGGGCCGAGGGCTGGCTGAGCACTGTGTGCAGAACCACGATGCTCGGCACGCTGAGCCGCCGCAGCAACGGCAGGACCTCCTCGCCGTCGGTGCCGGGGTAGATGCCGTACTCGTGCTGGACGATCGCCACGTCGTACGCGTTCAGAGCGGCCGCCGCCTCCCGCCAGCCGGCCGGGTTACGCGCCGACCAGGTGTGCACGACCCCGGGTACGGGTCGCTGGTCGTCGCCCTGATCGGTGACCCGGACGATGCCGCTGCGGGTGCCGTCGGCGGTCAACTGGGCGGCGAGGGCCGCGTTGAAGGTGGCCAGTCCGCACCGGGTCGGTGGGTGGGTGCTGAGGAATCCGTAGCTGAGCATGAACATCGGGCCTTCCGGTTGTCGGCCACCGCAGGAGTACGAGTGAGCCTCACGCGGGGACGGCGCACGCCGGTCAGCGTGTGTGACCGGCGGAACGGAGAGCGGTGCAGTTCAGTCAGTTGCGGACGAGATTGTCGTAGACGGCGAGATAGTCGGTGACCATCCGGTCCGCGCTGAAGCGCTTCAGAGCCCGCGCCCGACACTGCACCCGATCGAGGCCGGCGACCCGGGTGATCGCTTCGACGGCCTGGTCGACGGTGGAGACGAGGAGACCTGTCACCCCTTCGTCGACGACCTCGGGCATGGAGCCTCGCTTGTAGGCGACGACCGGGGTGCCACAGACCATCGATTCCACCACCGACAGCCCGAACGGCTCGTCGAAGGCGATCGGGTGCAGCAGTGCGGTGCTGTCACCCAGTACCTCGGCACGCCGTCGCGGACCCACCGACCCGAGGAAGGCGACCTGGTCGCCGTCGATGTGCGGGGCCACCTGTTCGGCGAAGTACCGCTCGTCCTGGACGATCCCGCAGATGGTGAGGGGCCGGCCGGCGCGGCGGGCGATCTCGATCGCGGTGTGGGTGCCCTTGTCCGGGTGGATCCGGCCGAAGGCCGCCAGCCCAGGACCGGCCTTGTTGGTGAACGGCAGTCCGGCGACATCGACGCCGTGGTAGACCGTGGCCACGTAGTCCAGCTCCGGCGCCCGGTCGGCGTCGGAGATCGACACGTACGACGAGCGGGCTCGGCCATAGGCGGGCAGGATCCCCGCGCCGGAGAAACCGTGCACTGTGGTCAGCAGCGGCGCGCGGCAGTGTTCCGCGAACGCCAGCGGCAGCCAGTCCAGGTGACTGTGCACGAGGTCGAACTGCGCCGAGCGGGCCATCGCGTGGGAGACGTGCATCGCCTCCCACACCCGACCGTCCAGGTCCGGGTCGTCCGCGTACCCCCGTGGGCAGACTCCGTCGAGCTGGGCGGACGTGACGGAGTCCAGTGTCGCGAAGAGCGTCACGTCGATCCCGCGGCTGACCAGCCCTTCGGCGAGCAAGCCGGTCACCTGCTCCCACGGGCCGTAGTGATGTGGGGGCGTACGCCAGGCGACCGGTCCGAGCAGCGCAACCCTCAAGGGGAAGACGACGCGTCGACGAGGTCAGCTGGGTTGAGGTTCAGGGTGGCGAGCAGCCCTGAGTGCTTGGCCGGGTCCACCTGCTCGGGCAGTTCGCGCTCGACCCAGGCGGCCCGGGCCACCTGACCCCGGTCGCGAAGTGCGGCGACGATCCGATCCCTGGCGATCCTCATCTGGTACTCCCTAGTTAAGGCGTTCGGAACAATTCGCACGGAGGGTGTACCCAGGTGCGCGCGTCGGGCAACCGACCGCCGGACACCGACGACGCGGCGCCGGTCGGTCGGGACGCGGTCTGCGATCAGCCGACACGACCGGTACGTCGCGGCGATGGAGAAGATGAGCGGTAACGCCCCTGGCGGGCTGGTGGCGACGGCGTCTGGCGGCCACCGGGGTCCCGGGCGACATGTTCACCGTACGCCCTCGCGGCGGTCCGCCGCACCAGCCCTGGACGGGCCGGAGGTCAGGGCTCCAGCACCACCTTGCCGGCCCGGGTGCGGTTCTCGGCGAACACCAGTGCCGCGGAGACCTCGCTGAGCGGATAGCGGGCGGCGATCTGCGGCACGATCACTCCCTGCCGCAGCAGGTCGAACACGATGCCGAGATCGGTGCGCAGGCGACGGCGGAACGCGGCGCGCCGGGTGAGCTGGCCGGCCCAGAAGTTGTAGAAGCCGGCCCGGTGGCCGTTGGGCAGCGCGTTCCAGGTGTAGAGGCGGGTCAGCAGCTTCACGAAGACCCACACGACCGACTGCCCGGTGCCGACGGCGGCGGCATTGCCGTAGACGACCAGCTTGCCGCCGGGGGCGAGCAGGGCGTACGAGGTGCGTACGCCCGGGCCGGCCACCGGGTCGAAGACGGCGTCGACGCCACCCGGCGACAGCTCGCGGACCCGCGCGGCCATGTCCGGGTCGCGGTAGTCGAGCGGTTCGACGCCGAGTGCGCGCAGCCCGGCGTGGTGCCGCTCGGCGGCGGTGCCGATGACTCGCAGGCCGAGGTGTCGGCCGAGTTGGACGAGCACGCTCCCGACGCCGCCGTTCGCGCCGTGCACGAGGATGGTCTGTCCGGCCGTCAGGTCGGCGTCCCGCAGCATCTGCCAGGCGGTCACCCCGTTGACGACGACGGTCTCGGCCGCGGCAGGGTCCAGACCCACGGGCACCGGGGCCAGGGCATCGATGTCGACAAGCGCGTGCGTGGCCCAGGCACCGGTCTTGGTGACCGCCGCCACCCTGGTGCCGACCAGTGCGTCGTCGCCGCCGGGACCGACCTCCCGGACGGTGCCGACGAGGTCGTAGCCGGGCACGAACGGGAACTTCGGCTGGCCGGGGTAGAGGGCGAGGCGCATCTGCTGCTCGGCGAACGAGATGCCGGTGGCCTCGACCTCGACGAGCGCCTGCCCCCGGGCGGGCACGGGCATCGCGCGCCGGTGCAGCAGGAGGCCGTCGGGCTCGACCACGCCGGGCAGTACCACTTCGGTGATCGTCGTTTCGGTGGTCATCGAGGTTCTCCCTTGTTTGTAAGTGTGCACTCACACACTTGTTGGACCAAAAGATTGGGCCGCCGTAGCGGCCCAACGTCGGGGTCGGTCAGGGGTGGCGAATGCCGGCGGTCAGGGCTCGGGCCCAGGGCTCAGGGACCTGCTCCAGGCCGGCGGTCACGATCAGGTGGCACAACTGGCCGTACGCGAAGAACTGCTGCACCTGCGCGTCGCTGGCCCGGGCCCGACTCTGCACGAAGGTCGCGACCCGCCGGTAGCCGGCCCGCACCGCCTCGGCGACCTCCGGGATGTCCGTGACGGCCTGCGCCTGCACCTGGAAGAGCAGCAGGTCGCGATCGGCGATCAACTCCGCGTAGGCACCGCCCATGGCGTCGAGGACCTCCTCCGGGCTGTCACCCCGGGCGCGCTCCGCACCCGCCTCGATCGCGTCGGCGATCCGGTCGAAACACGCCCCGGCCGCCGCCACGAACAAGCCGAGCTTCCCGGAGAAGAGCCGGAAGACGTACGCCTCGGAGATGCCGGCGGCGGCGGCCACGGCGGTGACCGGGGTGGCGTGGAAGCCGGCGCGCGCGAACACCGACACGGCGGTGTTCAGGACGGTGACCCGGCGGGCCTCGGCAGTGGATCGCATGTTTGTAAGTGTGCACTCACAAACAAGGGTCGTCAAGTCGCTCGGTTTGTCAGGGTGCGATGCGCAGCAGCCGGATCGCATTGTCGTCGTAGTCACCGAAGCGGTACCGGAGACCGGCGAACGGGCTGCCGGGGAAGTCGCCGGTGATCGTCGTGGTCACGACGGTGCCGGTGGCAGCGACCTCGACGTCGGTGATCTCGTACGACACCAGCGGCACGGCACGACGCCACGCACGGATGGCCTGGACGCCCCGGTGCTCGGTCGACTCGTCCTCGACCACGGCGTCCTCGGCGAAGAGGGCGAAGTAGTCCTCGGAGTCGGGCTGGCCGGCGAGCTCGAAGTAGCGGCGAATGATGGCCGGTGCGGCCTGGGTGGCGGTCATGGTTGGCGTTCTCCCTGGACGTTGTGAAGATCAGGTCAGACCGTCGGGATGGTGCCGCCGTCGATGACGTGTTCGGCGCCGACGATCGCCGAGGCACGCTCGGAGACCAGGAAGGCCACCAGGTCGGCGACCTCCTCCGGCCGCGCCGGGCGGCCGAGCGGGATCCCACCCAGCGAGTCCATCAACTGCCCCAGGGCGGTGTCGCGGTCGACACCACTCCCCACGGCGAGGCGGTCGACGAGCGCGTCGGCGGCGGTGGTCTGGATGAAGCCGGGTGCCACGCTGTTCACCCGGATGCCGTACGGAGCGAGTTCGTTGGCCAAACCCTTGCTGTACGCGGTCAGCGCCGCCTTGGCCGCCGCGTACCCCAGGGTGGCCTGGTACATCGGCTTGCGCCGCTGAATCGAGGTGAGATGCACGATCGCGCCGGCGCGCTTTTCGATCATTGACGGAACGAGGCGCCGGTCCAGGCGTACCGCGCCGAGGAGATTGAGGTTCAGCTCGTCCATCCAGGCCTGCTCGGTGAGCGCGGCGAAACCACCGGACGGAGCGTGCGACCCACCGACGACGTGCACGACGATGTCCGCGCCCCCCTCGGCGAGCAGGCGTTCGGCCACCGTCCCCGCGCCGTCGACGCTCGACGTGTCGGCGGCGATGAACCGATCGGCGAACTCGTACCCCGCCGGCTCACTGCGGGCGCTGACCCACACGTCCGCCCCGACCTCGCGCAGCCGGGCGGCGATCGCCGCGCCGGCCCCCTTCGTACCTCCGGTCACCAGCGCGCGGCGACCGTGCAGTGAGTCCCGCTGGGACATCTGTTACTCCTGTCTGGGCAGCATGAAGCGGCAGTCGTATAGTTACTGCTGAAACAGCAGCTACTAACTTCGACACTAGCACCTACTCGGGAGAGGGCACAGTTGTGGCCGGGAAGATCCGCTTGGAGGACCGCGAATGCCCGCTGTCGAGCGCGCTCGGCCACGTGGGCGAGTGGTGGACGCTGTTGATCCTGCACGACGCCTTCGACGGCTACACCCGGTTCGACCAGTTCCAGGCCAACCTGGGCGTCTCGTCCAGCATCCTGACCAGCCGGCTGAAGACCCTCACCGGTCAGGGGTTGCTCGAACGTCGCCGTTACCAGACCAGGCCCGACCGTTACGAGTACGTCCTCACCGACCTCGGCCGCAGCCTGCGGCCCGTCGTCGTCGCCCTCGCCGCCTGGGGTAACTCACGCCTCGAGCCGAGCGAGCGCAGCATGATCCTCGTCGACCGGACCACAGGGGTGGAGGCCGACCCGGTGATCGTGGACCGCCGCACCGGTCGCCCGCTCGACGACGCCGACTTCGTGTTCGCCGCCGGCCCGGCCGCCAGCGAGACCATGCGCAAACGCTACGAGCACATCCCCACCCGGGTTACCCCGCAGCGGCCCTGACCGGCTCACTCCAGCGGATGGAGGCGGGCCGGGTCGCCGGGGCGGAGGCTGTCCGGCACGTCGTCGGCGCTGCTGGCGGCGATCGAGCCGAGCAGCGCCAACGAGCGGGCGGACTCCGTACCGGGCTCGGCGTGGTAGATCACCAGCAGCTGCCCGTCGGCGCCCGCCACCGCGAGCTTGTCGCAGTACAGGTCGAGATCGCCCACCTCGGGGTGGTGCAGCCGGCTGACGATGCCCTCCCGCCGACGCACCTCGTGGCGCGCCCACAGTTGCCGAAAGCAGTCGCTCTTGAGTGACAACTCGCCCACCAGCGCCGTCAACCGTGGGTCGTCGGTGGCCCCGCCCGAGTCGGCACGCATCTGCCCCACGACGCTCTGCATCGCCTGCCGCCAGTCGCGGAACAGCTCCCGCTCGGCCTCGTCCAGGAACACCGCCAGGAGTCGGTTGGCGCCCGGGGCGAGATTCGGCGACAACGCCCTCGCCATCGGGTTCGACGCCAGGATGTCGAGGTAGCGATTCTGCACGAAGGCCGGCATGGAGAGCTGCCGCAGCAGGTGCAGGATGCTGGCCGGCACCCGCTCGGCGGCCGGTCGGGCCGCCCGGCGCGACCGCGCACGGCTCAACCCGATCATGTACGCGGTCGCCTCCGGATCCAGCCGCAGCACCCCGGCGAGGGCATCGAGGACCTGCACCGAAGGGTGCCGCTCGCGACCCTGCTCCAATCGGAGGTAGTAGTCGGCGCTGATGCCGGCCAGCATCGCCACCTCCTCACGCCGCAGGCCCGGCACCCGGCGCAGGCCCACGCCCGGGCCGAGCCCGACGTCCTCGGGCCGGGTCTGCTCCCGGCGGGCGCGCAGGAAGTCGCCGAGCGGGTTCGTTGCGTCCATGCCACCGACGGTAGATCGCCGGGCGGCCCGGTGACTGGCTGTGTCACTACCAGGAACAGCTCGCCCTGCCGCCTGGGCGGCTGCCGGCGGACAGTCGTCGAAGGGCCGGTTCCGAACGGCCGCAGATGTCACGACGACAACGGACAGAGGATGAGATGAGCGAGAACCTTCCCGGCGGTGCCCTCACCCCCGCTGACGGCCTCACCCTGAGCCGGATGGGCTACGGGGCGATGCAGTTGGCCGGCCCGGGTGTCTTCGGCCCGCCCCGCGACCGCGAGCAGGCGCTCGCCGTGCTCCGCGAGGCCGTCGACCTGGGCGTCCGCCACATCGACACCAGCGACTTCTACGGACCCGTCGTGGTCAACGAGCTGATCCGCGAGGCGCTCCACCCGTACCCCCAGGGTTTGCACCTGGTCACCAAGGTCGGCGCGCGCCGCGGCGCCGACCGCTCCTGGATCCCGGCTCTGGAGCCGGACGACCTCAAGGCCCAGGTACGGGAGAACCTGGAACACCTCGGCCTGGACGTGCTCGACGTGGTCAACCTGCGGGTAGGCATGGCCGAGGGCACCGGCGACGCGCCGCTCGGTGCGCAGTTCGCCGCCCTGGCGGAGCTGCGGCAGGAGGGCCTGATCCGGCACCTCGGGCTCAGCAACGTGACGCTCGACCAGCTCGACGAGGCGCAGGCCATCGCGCCGGTGGTCACCGTGCAGAACCTCTACAACCTCGCGAACCGGCAGGACGACGCCCTTCTCGACCGGTGCGCGGAGGAGAACATCGCGTTCGCGTCGTTCTTCCCGCTCGGCGGGTTCACGCCGTTGCAGTCCGACACGCTCGACGGCGTGGCCGCCCGACTGGGTGCCTCACCGCAGCAGGTAGCCCTCGCCTGGCTGCTCCAGCGCTCCCCCACCACAGTGCTGATCCCCGGCACCTCCAGCCTGGCGCACCTGCGGGAGAACATGGCGGCGGCCGACCTGAAACTGCCGACCGACGCCGTCGAGGAGTTGGACGCGTTGGCTTCCTGACTAGTGCTGGTGCGGCCGGTTGCGGATCAGGGTGAGCGCCAGCACTGCGGTGACGAGGAAGACGACGCCGTTGACCCGCAACCCCGCCTGGACACCGGAGGTCAGCGCCTCGGCGATCGCCGCCCGGACCGGGTCGGGCAGCGGTTGGCCGCCGTTGGCGCCGGAGGCCACCGCTGCCTGCACGGCGGTACGGGTGGGTTCGCCGATCTGGTGCGCGGCGAGCCGGTCCGGCAGGTCGGCCACCATCGTGGTGGTGAGGAGAGTGCCGAGCACTGACGAGCCGAGCACCGAGCCGACCTGTCGGGCGGCGTTGACCGCGCCGGAGGCCATGCCGGCCTGGGCGGGCGCGACGCTGGCCAATGCCGCCGCCGTCGCCGGGGCCACCACCAGACCGCTGGCCGCGCCGAACAATGCGAACAGCGCCCAGCGGTCACCGAACGACGTGGTCGGCCCCTGGTTGGCCAACGCGAAGCTGGCCACCGCACCGAGGACCAGGCCGAGGGTCAACGGCGCCTTGAATCCGGTACGACGAATCGCGCGCCCGGCACCGAAGGCGACCAGCACGTACGCGCCGAAGAGCACCAACATGCGCCAGCCGGTGTCCAGCGGGCTGAGCGCCTGGGCACGTTCGTGGAAGAGGACCAGCAGGATCGCCACGCCGGTGAAGCCGAACAGCGACACCGCGCCGACGACCATGACGGCGCTGAACGACCGGGACCGGAACAGCCGCACGTCGAGCATTGGCGCGTTGGCCCGCAGTTCGACCAGCACGAACGCGACAAGTGCGACGACCGCGACGACCCAGGCCGTCGACACCACCGGGTTGGTGTAGCCGACCTTGCCGCCCTGGATCAGCGCGTAGACGGCGGCCGCGATGGCGACGGTGCCCAGTAGCAGGCCGGGCACGTCGAGTCGGGCGGCGCTCGGCCGGGACTCGGCCACCCCGACGATGGCGACGACGAGGGTGACCAGACCCAGCGCGATCGTCGACAGGTAGACGCTGTGCCACTGGTAGTGCCGCAGCAGGGTGCCGGCGATGAGCGGGCCGATCGCGAGGCCGATGCCGGAGGCCGCCGACCACGCGGTGATGACCTCGGTCCGTCGGTGCGGATCGGTGAAGGTCGCGCCGAGGATCGCCAGGCTGTTCGGCAGGATCAGGGCTCCGCCGAGGCCCGCGACCAACTGTCCGACGATCACCCATGCGACGGTCGGAGCGCCAGCCACGACGGTTGCGCCGACGATCATCGCGACGACCCCGGCGCCGAACATGCGCTTACGCCCGTAGCGGCTGCCCAGGGTGGCCGCGGACAGCACGGCGCTCGCCACCATCAGGGTGTAGGCGCTGGGGATCCAGACCAGAGTGGTGGGGTCGACCCGCAGGTCCTGCTGGATCGTGGTCAACGCGGATACCGTCGCGGTGATCTGCAGGAACGTGATCATCGCGCCCAGGCACATGGCGATCAGGGTCACCGCGCGGGAGCCGCGCAAGGATGAGCGGGCGACGGCGGCCGACCCGGGTGCCGCCGGTCCTGGTGGGGTCTTCCCGGGTGGGGTTGGGGCCGTGGCGCTGGTGGTCACTGAAGATCCTTCAGGCTGGTGGTCTGACTTGCGTATGCTGAAGTCAGCTCGACCCAGTGAAGCACCTGACTAGCCTCCATGCAAGTCAGGTACGCTGGAGGCATGGAGGACCTACGAGACGATCGCGATTCCTGGACGAGCGAAAACTGCTCGGTGGCCCGGGCGATGGACATCGTGGGCAGCAGGTCAACGGTCCTGATCATGCGCGAGGCCCTGCTCGGCACGCGCCGCTTCGACGACTTCGTCCGCCGGGTCGGCGTCGGCGAGCCCGCCATGGCGGCCCGCCTCAAGGAGATGGTCGCCGCCGAACTGCTCGAACGAATTCCCTACCGGGAGCCCGGGCAGCGCACCCGCCACGAGTACCAACTCACCCGCAAGGGCCGCGAACTCCTGCCCGTCATCACCGCACTGCGCAACTGGGGCGACACCTGGGCCGCCACCGACACCGGCCCGTCCGTCGTCGCCACCCACCACGACTGCGGCGAGCCGATCCGCGCGGTGCTCCGCTGCGCCGCCGGCCATGAGATCGCCGACGGCGACATCGACATCATCGCCGGCCCGGGCCTCGTCCGGCGCGACTGACGCTCCGGCCAACGACCACGCTCCGAAGCGACACTGCCGACAGGCTGCCCTGCCCTGCCCTGCCCTGCCCTGCCCTGCCCTGCCCTGCCAGCTACACGTTGCCTGCCGCGAAGCAATCGATCATGATGACTGAAAGTGTCGTACACCTGTTCTAGTGTCGGGCCATGGTCGAGGAGTTGGCGCTGGCAGACGACGCCGTCGCCGCCTGCGTCGACGCCGCCGCCTGGGCCCTGCCGGAGCACGACCTGATCGCCGCGCTCGATGCCGCGCACCGCTTGGAGCAACGGCTCGCCGCCGTCAAACTCGCTCTGGTCCGCGAGCTCGACGGCCGCGGCACGCCCCGGGCGCAGGGCGTCTCCTGCACTGGGGTCTGGCTCCGCGAGCGACTGCGGCTGACCGTTCCCGCCGCCCGACGCCTCGTCGACCTCTCCACGGCCCTCGACACCGGCAACCCCGGCATCCGACAAGCGCTGGCTGATGGCGCCATCAGCCTGGACCAGGCCCGGGTCATCGCCGACACCCTCGACACCGTGAACAGGTCGGCCGACGCCGAGACCGCCGACAAAGCAGTCGGTGTGCTCGTCGGCTGGGCCGCACAATTCGACCCCACCCACCTGCGCAAACTCGGCACCCGCATCCTCGACCACGTCGCCCCCGACATCGCCGACGCCGCCACCCAAGCCGCACTCGACGCCGAACACCGCCGCGCCACCCGCGACCGCCACCTCACCCTCTCCGAACAGACCGACGGTCGCCTCCGACTCACCGGCACCCTCGACACCGAAACCGCCGGCCTACTCCGCGCCGCCATCGACCCACTGACCGCACCATCCGGCCCCGACGACACCCGCTCCCCCGGACAACGCCGCCACGACGCCCTCGCCGACATCTGCCGACTCGCCCTCCGAACCGGCGAACTGCCCGACAGCGGCGGCGACTCCGCCCAGATCGTCATCACCACCAACTACGACGGGCTGACCCGGCAGCTGTCGACCGGGGCGCTCGACATCGGCCTAGAACTCACCCCAGGCACGGTGCGCCGGCTCGCCTGTGACGCCGCTATCCTGCCGGCCGTCCTCGGCGGGACCGGTCAGGTCCTCGACGTGGGTCGACAACGCCGCCTCATCACCGGGCCACTGCGCCGCGCCCTCGTCATCCGCGACCGCGGCTGCGCCTTCCCCGGCTGTGACCGACCACCCCGCTGGTGCCACGCCCACCACATCCACCACTGGGCCGACGGCGGCACCACCAACCTCGACAACGCCGTCCTCCTCTGCGGCCACCACCACCGACACGTCCACCAGGCCGACTGGGTCGTCCGGCTCGGCGACGACGGACACCCCGAGTTCATCCCACCCGCCTGGCTCGACCCCGAACAACTCCCCCGCCGCAACCACTACCACCGACGAACGTAAGAGCAGCCAGCCAACGCCCGCGCAGCCCTTCAAGCCGGGCAACCACATGCGCGCGTTCCGGGCGACGGGCTCGCTCCCGGTGGCCGGGGTCGGGCCGGGGCTGCGCTTCACCCGCTCGACGGGACACAGGCGCCGCTCCGCGCTTGACGACGCGGGCTAGGCAGATGCGTCCGTTCCTACACCGCGCCTAGCCGCTCTGCCTGGGCGATGGCGCACGTACTGCTCCGGGTGCTCGGCCACGCGGAGAGCCGCCCGACCGCACGCCTGTGGAACTCCGAGCAACCGCGCACCTGACCCACGGCTTGACCAGCCGCGCCGTGGATTGTCCGGATGGGACGGACGATGGCCGGGTGGCGGCAACGCCGAGGAGGGCGCCGGCAGTGCCGAGGGACGCGACGACGTGGAGGTGGCCGAACGGGCGCTGCGGGAGGTGGTGGCCGACGCTCGGCGGGTCGGTGCGATCTGGCCGCTGGTGCAGGCGCTCTCGGCGCTGGCCCGGCTCAGAGTGGCCGGGCGTCCGGACGAGCCCGTCCGGTACGCGGCGGAGGCGCTGGCCGACCAGGCCGCCGCCTGGGTCCCCCCGTGGGACGGCCCGGCACGGATGGTGCCGGTGGCGGGCCGTCGGTCGACGGCCCGCCACCTGGATCAGAGGATGACCTGGTGCACCCGGTCGTCGACACCGCGTACCGCCAGCCAGGCGCTGCCGTTGGCACCGGCGGCGGCTCCGGGAGCCCCCCGGAACGCGTCGGTGGCGAACTCACCGCGTCGGAACCAGCCGCCCCAGGCGCCGTCGGCCAGGTTGCGCTGCCAGAGCCGGTTGTCGGCGGCCAGCGCGAACAGGTAGACCCGGCCGGAGGTGGCGAGCAGTGTCGGGCTGCCGCTGGTGGTGCCGCCCAGGTTGGTCCAGGCCGACCAGGTGGTGCCGGTCCGGCTGCTCCACCACACCTCGTCGGTGCGGCTGCGGACCGCCACGTGCAGCACGCCGGCGTCGTCGACGACAGCGCTCGGCCGACCGTAGAACGGCCGATTCTCGGGAGCCCCGACGCCGGTCCAGCCGGCGTTCGGCGTACGCGACCAGAGCTTGCCGTCGGCGCCGCGGGCGACGAGGGTCCACTGCGTCGGGTTGGTCCACGCCACCGTCGGCGCGTCGGTCAGCGTGCCGCCGAGGCTGCGCCACGGTCCCCAGCTACCGGCCACGTAACTGCGCTGCCAGGCGGCGTTGTCGGTGCCGCGGACGAAGACGTCGAGCCGCCCGTCGGCGGAGCCGTACGCCGCCGGCTGGCCGAGGATCCGGCCGCCCACCGGGCCGCCGAGCGAGGTCCAGTGCGTGCCCCACGTCGTACCGGTGCGGGTGTTGACGGCCAGCGCACCGGAAGCGTCGCGGACGAAGGCGGTGGCGTGGGTGTCGTCCACCCGGACCAGCGCCGGGCTGGCGCTGGCGGTGCCACCGAGGTCGGCGCCGGCGACCTGGTCGGTGCCGGTCAGGCCGAGCATGGCCACCCCGTGCGCCGGCACCTCGACGGTGTACGAGCCGGTGAACGGCTGTACGCCCGGGCTGCCCGGTTTGGCGTCCACGTTGGAGCGAGACCACAGGTCACGGACCCTGACCGACCCGCCGAGGGCGACGTCGGCGAAGTTCACTGTGATCTGCTGGGCGGTGTCGTGCCGGTTGAGCAGCGCGACCGCCCGCTTTCCGGAGCCGGTGAGCACCTTGCTCCACACCTGCGCGTCGGTGCCGGTGTCGGCGACCTTGACGCCCTGCCGGACCAGCGGGTCCTGGTCCACCGCGATGATCTCCGGGTTGGTCAGCGCCGAGATCATCTCCTTCGGCAGGCCCCGCGGGTCGGAGCCGATCACCAGCGGCGCGGCCATGATGGCCCACATGCCGAGCTGCGTCTTGGACTCGTCAAGGCTCAACTCGTACCCGCCGTCGGGCAGTGGACGCATCGGCAGCAGGTAGTCCGGGTCGTTGTAGTGCCCCGGTCCGGTGGCCGCCGGGTGGTACGCGTTGACGTCCATGTTGCGCAGCACCCACGGGTACGCCCACTGCGGAGTCGGGTCGGTGAGCCCCACGTCGGTGTAGGTCCGCCAGGAGTCGGCGATGGTGGGCGCGTACGTGTAGCTCCAGGTGGAGAGCTGCTCCGGGGGGTACGGGCCGCCGCCCCAGTCCGAGCTGACCGGGTTGCAAATGTTGAGCAGCATCGGTCGGGGCGACTGGCGTACCGCCTCGGCCAGTTCCCGGAAGGTGGTCTCCGGGTCGAGGCCGGCGGCCCGGCCGCAGAGCCAGTCGGCCTTCAGCGCGTCGAAGCCCCAGCCGGCGAACTGGGCGATGTCCGCCCGGTAGTGGCCGTTGCTGCCGAGCCCACACTGTCCCGGCAGGTACGGGCCGGCGTCGGTGTAGATGCCGGCCTTCATCCCCTTGCTGTGGATGTACGCGGCCAGCGCGGCCATTCCACCGGGGAAGCGGGCCGGGTCGGCGACGAGCTGACCGGCGTCGTTACGCGGGGTGGGCGCGGCCCAGTTGCCGTCGATCCACACGTAGGTGTAGCCGGCGTCCCGTAGACCACTGGTGACCACGTAGTCGGTCACCGACCGTACTTCGGCCTCGGTGGGGTCGCCACCGAGACCGAAGTAGGTGTTCCAGCCCTGGTAGGGCGTCGGGGCGAGGCCGCTGTTGAAGAAGGCCGGCGCGCCCTGGTCCTCGGCGCCGGTGGCCGGCGGGGCGTGACCGGGGCGGCCGGGCCCGTGGCCGGCCCGTGGTGGGTCGGCGGGGGGTGGGCCGGCCATCGCCGGCATCGGGCTGGCCAGGCCCAGGCCGAGCACGGCCAGGGCAGCGGTCAGCTGTCGGTTCAGGCGCATGGAGGTACTCCTGTCCCTCGGGGGTGGGGGTGGTGGTGCTCCGATCTCAGTCGCGGGTCAGCACGATGAGGTCGGCGTCGTGGGTCGCGCTCCACTGCACGGGCAGGCCGACGGTGGCGAGGTGGCTGCCGGAGTAGTGCCGATCGCCGTGCGAGTAACGGGCCGCCGGGTCGAGGCCGCGCAGGGGCAACCGGACCGGGCGGGACGGAAGCAGCCCGGCGCCGTCGAGCCGGCCGGTGTGCCAGGCCAGCACGACGACCTGGTTCTCGTCCGGCGCGGTGTACTGCACCGCACAGCGGGCCTGGTCGGGGCCACCGATCAGGTGCACCTCGCCGCGCGTGACGACGTCCCGGATGTCCTTGTAGCGGGCGATCCAGCCGGCCGCCTCGGCCCGCTCGGCGGGGGTCCACGCCCGGATGTCCGCGCCGATGCCGAGCACACCGGCCATCGCCAGGACGAATCGGAACGCCAACGACCGGGGACGGGCGTCGAACAGGCCGGGCGCGTCGGTGACCCAGGAGCTGAGCAGGTGTGGGGCGTTGGCGTGCAGGAAGCCGTACTGGATGGCCAGCCGGTCCAGCGGGCCGGTGTTGTCGCTGGGCCAGAAGACGTCGGCCCGGGCGGCCATCGCCAGGTCGGTCCGCGCGCCCCCGCCGGCGCACGCCTCGATCAGCACACCGGGATGGTCCCGGCGCAACCGCTCGTAGATCCGGTGCAGGTTGGCGACGTGCGCGCCGTCCAGGTCGAGCGGGCCCGACCCGCCGGACCGACCCGGCTCGGTACGCGGCCTGTTGAAGTCCCACTTCAGGTAGTCGATGTCGTACCGGCGCAGCAGGCCGTCGACTGTGGAGTGGACGAACTCGGCGACCTCCGACCGGCCCAGGTCGAGCAGGTACTGGTTGCGGACCGGGGTGAGCGGCCGGCCGTCGACGGAGTAGACCCAGTCCGGGTGCTCGGCGTACAGCGACGACTTCGGGTTGACGCACTCCGGCTCGACCCAGAGCCCGAAGTTCAGCCCGAGCGCGCGGACGTCGGCGATGAACGTGTCGAACCCGGCCGGGAACTTCGCCGGGTCGGGCGTCCAGTCGCCCAGCCCGGCGGTGTCGTCGTCGCGGCCCACGAACCAGCCGTCGTCCACGACGAACGTCTCCACGCCCAGCTCGGCGGCGATCCGGGCGAGCGCGAGCTGACTCTGCGCCTCGACCGCGAAGTAGGTCGCCTCCCAGGAGTTGTAGAGCACCGGGCGGGGGCTGAGCCGGTCGGCGGCCAGCAACCGCTGGTGGGTGTGCCAGACCCGGGCCAGCCCGTCCAGGCCGTCCGGGCTGTACGCCCCGGTGGCCACCGGCAGTGTCAGGCGCTCGCCGGCGGCCAACTCCAGCGGGCCGTCGACCAGCTGACGGCCGACCCGGACCCGGGTCAGGCCGCCGGTGTCCCGCTCGGCGCTGATCTCCCACGAGCCGGTCCAGGCCAGCGCCATCCCCCACGTCGGACCGGCCGGCTCGGCGGTGTCGCGCACGGCCAGCCACGGCACGTGCAGATGCCCGGGTACGCCCTGGGAGCTGCCGATGCTGAACGTGCCGTGGCCCAGCTCGACGTGGGAGAGCTGGAACTCCTGCTCCCACTGGCCCCACTGGTGGCTGAGCAGCGCGCCGTGCGGCGTCGGTACGCAGAACCCGCCCGATCCGGCCCGGACGACCCCCAGCGCGCCGGTGCCGTCGTTGGTCAGGTCGACCCACCGCTGCACCACGTCGGTGCCGACGGGCACCCGGTAGTGCACCGTGGCGTGCAGCCCGGTGACCTGGTCGGCGAACTCGACGGCCAGCTCCCGCTGGTCTGCGTCGATCCGCGCGTCGGTGTGCACGAAGCCCACCCGGCGCTGCCCGTTGGAGGTTTCGATCACCAGGTCGGCGCCGGTGAACGGGCGGTCGGCGTCGGTAGCGTACTCGATGGGGGCCGCGTCCCCGGCGGTGAGGAAGGGGACCGGGCCGTCGTAGGCGACCGGCGAGGGCCCGTCGGAGACGCCGTGCGGCCCCCACGCGACGAGTTCCAGCCAGCGACCGTGCGCGGGCACCCGCACTGTGTACTCGGTGTGCGTGCCCCGCAGCGTCCAGCGCTGCCCGGCCTCGGCGGTCACTTGACCGCTCCGAGCGCCAGGCCGGAGACGAAGTGCCGCTGGAAGCGGAGGAACACCGCGACGGTGGGCACGGCCGCGATGACAGTACCGGCGGCGATGACGTTCCAGGACGAGACGAACTGGCCCTGGAGGGCGAGCAGCGCCGGGGTGACCGGCATGTTGTCATCGGTACGCAGCACGGTGATCGCCCAGAGCAGGTCGTTGAAGATCCAGGTGAACGACAGCGCCCCGAGAGCGGCCAACGCGGGCCGGGTCAGCGGCAGCATCACCTTTGTGAAGATCTGTGCCGTGCCGGCGCCGTCGATGGTGGCCGCCTCCTGGATCTCTCCCGGCAGGTCCCGCATGAAGCCGTGCAGGACGAACGTGTAGAAGCCGAGCCCGAAGCCGACCTGCACCGCGATCAACGCCCAGAGCGTGTCGTACAGGCCGGTCAGCTCGCTGAACTTGGCCACCGGGATGAGCAGGATCTGCGGTGGGAGCAGGTTGCCGGCGAGCATCAGCAGCAGGATCGTCCGCCGTCCGGGGATCCGGAAGCGACTCAGCGCGAACGCGGCCGTCGCGGCCAGCCCCAGGCTCAGCGCCACCGACGGGACGGTGACCAGCATGCTGTTGATCAGCGCCCGCAGCTCGCCGCCGTCGGTCCACGCCTGCCGGTAGGTGTCCAGTGTGAACGACCGGGGCAGGCTGCCCACACCGTGCGCGGCGATGTCGTCGAACGACCGGGTGGACATCACCACCACCCAGAGCACCGGGCCCAGCCAGAGCAGCGAGAGCAGGATCATGCCGGTGTGGAAGGCCCCGGTACGGAGCTTGTTCATGACGCTTCCTCCCGGAACGCGCGGACCAGGTAGCCGAGGATGACGGCCAGCGCGAGCACGAAGATCACGACAGCGATCGCCGAGGCGTAGCCCAGCCGCAGGCTCTGGAACGCGGTCGAGTACATGTAGGTGCTGAGCAGCTCCGACGAGTGGTACGGCCCGCCCTTGGTCAGCGACCAGACGATGTCGAACGAGCGCAATGAGTCGATCACGATGACCGACAGCACCACTGCGTTGACCCCCTTGAGCTGGGGAATCGTGACGTGTCGTAGCCGCTGCCAGGAGTTGGCGCCGTCCACCCGGGCCGCCTCGTGCAGCGCCGGGTCGATCGCCTTCAACCCGGCCAGGAACAGCACCATCACGTACCCGATCTGCCGCCACAGCGCGGGCAGGATCACCGCGTACAGGGCGGTCTGCGGGTCGGCGAGCCAGGGCCGGATCAGCTGCTCCAGGCCGACGGCCCGCAGCAGCGTGTCGGCGATGCCGTCGGGCTGGTAGAAGACCCGCCAGACCAGTGCGGTCACCACCAGCGAGAACACCACCGGGGTGAACAGCGCGGCCCGGTAGAAGCCGACAAAGCGCCGTTCCTTCTGCAGGACGAGCGCCATGCCGAACCCGCCCAGCACGGAGAGGCCGCCGAAGAGCACCAGCCAGATCACCGTGTTGACCAGCGCACCCCGGAAGGTGGCGTCGCCGGCCAGCTCGACGTAGTTGTCGGTGCCGACGAAGGTCGGCGGTGTCATCCCGTCCCAGCGGGTGAGGGAGAACCAGAAGCCCTGGATCGCCGGCCAGAAGACCCAGACGCTCTCGACCGCGAACGGCACGAGGACGAACGCCACCAGCAGCGGCGACAGTCGAGCCGACCGTCGCCGCCGCCGGGTGGGTGTGACCGACGTCGTGGAGATCGTTGCTGTCACGTCAGCCCTTGAAGACCTTCTCGGCGCCGGCCTGCCACTCCCGCAGGATCGCGTCGATCTGGTCCGGCTTGTCGATGAACTTGGTCAGCGCGGTGTCCGCGGTCGGCTGGAGCGCGTCGCTGGAGTCGCGGTTGAAGAACTGGGTCAGCTCCTTGGCCTCGTCCAGCATCGCCTTGCCCTTGGCCACCAGCGGCGAGTCCGACGCCTTGGCCCTGGGGTTGGCCGGCAGCACGATGCCGGAGCTGGCCTTGACGTACGCCTCCTGGGCCTCGACCCCGGAGAGGTAGCTGAGCAGGGCCTTGGTGCCGGTCGGGTTGGCGGTCTTCGCGCTGGCGAAGAAGCCGTCGGTCGGCGCCTCCTCGGCCAGCGGCACCGCCGGATCGATGATCGGGAACCGGAAAAAGTCCAGGTCGCCGAGCGCGTCCTTGGGTGCGGCGTCGGCGAAGAACGTGCCGATCAGGAACATGCCGGTCTTGCCGGCCAGCAGCGCGGTGGTCGCCTCCTGGAACGGGTACGCCTTGCCCTTGGGATCGAAGTAGGGCAGGGCCTCGCGCCAGCGGGTGAAGACCGCCTTGACCTTCGGGTCGTCGAAGCGCTGCTTGCCGGCGAGCAGCTCGCGGTGGAACGGCGCGCCGTTGATCCGGATGTTCAGGTAGTCGAACCAGGCCGAGGCCACCCACGGGGTGTCGCCGAGGCCGATGCCGATCGGCGGGACGCCCTTGCTCTTCAGCGTCTCGCACAGCGCCAGGAACTCGGTCCAGGTCTTCGGCTCCTGCACGCCCCACTTGGCGAAGTTGGACTTGCGGTAGAAGAAGCCCCACCAGTAGTTGTTCATCGGCACGAAGATCTGCTTGCCGCTGGCGTCGGTGGAGAGCGTGCGTAACGACTGGGGGTAGTCGTCCAGTGACTTCCACACGTCCGAGACGTCCAGCAGCAGGTTCTTGCTGGCGTAGTCGTTGGCGACCGAGCCCGCGTACCAGGTGTAGAGGTCCGGCGGGTTGGCCGAGGTCAGGTAGGTCGGCAGCTGGGTCCGGAAGGTCTCCGAGGCGATCGTGTTGAGACTCGCCGTGCCCTTGCCCTGCGCGTTGAAGGTCTCGATCAGCTTCTCCATCGCCGCCTTGGCCTGCGGCGAGGAGAGGTTGGACTGGATGGTGACCGCGCCCGAGCCGTTGCTCGTCGGCCCGCTGGCGGAGCTGGCGCACGCGCTGAGGAACGAGCTGGCGCCGAGCGCGCCCAGTCCGGCGAGCCCAAGGTGGCCAAGGAATCGCCGGCGACCGGGGTCGAAGTCGCTCACGGAGGTATCCCTTCCTTTACGACACTCAGCGTCACCACGCGATGTGTCGTCCATGTGAATGCTGTGACGAGAAGGTTGCATCGGCCGTCGCCGACTGTCAAGATATCTTCGTAATTAATGATTAGACGAGACCAAGGCGAGGGTCAGGTGGATCAGCTTATGCGTCGGCTTGAGGGCAAGAACGCGCTGGTCACCGGTGCGATGGGTGGGATCGGCACGGCCATCGCCCGGCGACTCGCCGCCGAAGGAGCAGCTGTCGCGCTGCTCGACGTGGCCGATCCGGCCCCACTGGCCGAGGAACTGACAGCGCGCGGCGACCGAGCACTGTCCGTAGTGGGCGATGTCAGCGACGAGGCCGACTGGACGGCAACCGTGAGCGCCGTACGGGACCGCCTCGGCCCGGTCGACATCCTGGTCAGCACCGCGTACGCCGTCCGGGTCGCCCCGGCGCACGAGACCAGCCGGCAGTCCTGGGACCACCAGCTCGGCGTCAGCCTCACCGGCTCCTTCCTCGGCGTCCGCGCCTGCCTTGACGACCTGCGGGCACGCTCCGGCGCGGTGGTGCTGATCTCCTCGGTGCACGCGCTGGTCGGGTTGCCCGGCCGGCCCGCGTACGCGGCGGCCAAGGGCGGCCTGGTCGCGCTCGGCCGCCAACTCGCCGTCGAGTACGGCCCGCAGGTCCGGGTCAACACAGTGCTGCCCGGGCCGATCCTCACCGCCGCCTGGGCCGACGTGTCCGAAGAGGACCGCCAGCGCAGCATCGCGGAGACCGTCGCGAAGCGCTTCGGCACACCGGACGAGGTGGCCGCCACTGTCGCCTTCCTCGCCTCGCCGGACGCCGCCTACATCACCGGCGCGAGCCTCGTGGTGGACGGTGGCTGGACAGCGGTGAAAGCCTCGGCCTGAGAGATCGATACCGACCAGCGAAAAGGCCAGGAGCATTGGCACAGTACGCACGCCGCGGCGTCCACGGGCAGACCGTCGAAGCGATCGCCCGTCGCATCCTCACCGGCGAGATCGCCGCCGGCGCGACGCTGAACATCATCGCGTTGCAGGAGGAGTTCGACGTCAGCCTCACCGCGCTCCGCGAGGCGCTGAAGGTCCTCTCGGCCAAGGGCATCGTCGACGCTCGACAGAAGCGCGGCACCTTCGTCCGACCCCGTGCGGACTGGAACCTGCTCGACGGTGACGTGATCCGCTGGCAGTTCGCCGAGGGCACCGACCAGCGGTTGCTCGACCAACTGCACGAGGTGCGCGCCATCATCGAGCCGGCCGCCGCACGCCTGGCCGCCACCCGCGCCACCGAGGACGACCTGACCGCCCTCGACCGGGCGCTGGCCGAGATGGCCCAGGCCAACGGTGATCCCGCCGCCGCCATCGCCGCCGACCTCGCCTTCCACCGTGCGCTGCTCACCGCCACCCACAACGAGCTGCTGGAGCGGATGGAGGTGGTGATGGAGACCGGGCTCGCCGAACGGGACCGGCTGGTGCACGGTGGCAGCCCGCACGACGACCCGGTGCCCAGCCACCGCGCGGTGGTCGACGCGCTGCGCGACCGGAACGAGACGGCGGCCGAGACCGCTATGCGTCAGTTGCTGGACAAGGCCGTCCGCGACGTCGAGAAGGCACGGGGACGAAGGGGCAGTCAGTGAAGATCGAGCGGATCGAGACCTTCCTGGTCGCGCCACGGTGGTTGTTCTGCCGGGTGGAGACCGACGACGGGCTGGTCGGGTGGGGTGAGCCGGTGGTCGAGGGCCGCGCCGAGGTGGTGCGCAGCGCGGTCGAGGTGCTCTCCGAGTATCTGATCGGTGCGGACCCGCTGCGCATCGAGCAGCACTGGCAGGTGCTCACCAAGGGCGGCTTCTACCGGGGCGGCCCGATCCTCTCCAGCGCGGTCGCCGGCCTCGACCAGGCGCTCTGGGACATCGCCGGTCAGGCGTACGGCGCGCCGGTGCACGCGCTGCTCGGCGGGCACGTGCGCGACCGGGTACGGATCTACTCGTGGATCGGCGGCGACGAACCCGGCGAGGTGGCCGACGCCGCCGCCGCGCAGATCGCCGCCGGCCTCACCGGGGTCAAGATGAACGCCTGCGGGCGTCTCTCGCCGATCCCCACCTCGGCCGAAGTGGACGCGGTCATCGGCCGGGTGGCCGCCGCCCGTGAGGTGCTCGGCCCCGACCGGGACATCGCCGTGGACTTCCACGGTCGCGCCGGAATGGCCGCCGTCCGCCGGGTCCTGCCCGAGCTGGCCGCCCTGCGCCCGTTCTTCGTGGAGGAGCCGGTCCTGCCCGACCAGGCTCACCACCTGCGCGACATCGTCGCCAGCACGCCGATCCCGGTGGCCACCGGCGAGCGGCTCTACGGCCGGTCCGAGTTCCTCGGCCCGTTGCAGGCCGGGGTCGCAGTGGTCCAACCGGACCTGTCGCACGCCGGTGGCATCTCCGAGGTCCGCCGGATCGCCGCGCTGGCCGAGACGTACGGCGCGCTGCTCGCCCCGCACTGCCCGCTCGGCCCGATCTCCCTGGCGGCCAGCCTCCAGGTGGCCTTCGCGACGCCGAACTTCCTGATCCAGGAGCAGAGCATCGGCATCCACTACAACGCCGGCTCGGAGTTGCTGGACTACCTGGTCGACCCGGAGCCGTTCCGGTTCGTGGACGGGCACATCGCCCGCCTCGACCGGCCCGGTCTGGGCATCACCGTCGACGAGACGGCGGTCCGCAAGGCCGCCCAGACGCCCCACGTCTGGCGCAACCCGGTCTGGCAGCACGCCGACGGGTCCTTCGCCGAGTGGTGACCGACGTGCGGCCGGTGGCCCTGCGGGTGGCGTACGACGCGGCGCACGGCGGTCGGTGGACGAGTCTGCGCGGCGGCAGCCGGGAGTGGCTGTGGCGTGGCCCGGAACCCGGCCGGCACGAGGTACGCCCCGACGACGCCTTCGTCGACGCCGGCGGTCTGGAGGAGTGCCTGCCCACAGTGCGCGGCGAGCCCGACCACGGCGAGGTGTGGTCGCGGCCGTGGCGCGGCGGCGGCCCCGGCAGTGCGGTCATCGAGCGGCCGACGTTCACCCTCACCCGCCGGATCAGCGACTCCGGCGGCGTGGTGGTGGCCGAGTACCGGTTGGCCGCCGACCCCGGGTACCGGTTCGTCTGGGCCGCGCACGCCCTGCTCGACCTCTCCCCCGCCGCCCGCCTCGACGCGCCCACCGGCACCCCGACCCGGCTGCACCCGGAAGCCGCCGCGCTCCTGCCACCGGGCAGTTGGCCCACCGGCGACCCGTGGTTGACCGGGTCGTGGCCGGCCCCGGCCGGGCTGATCCTGGACACGTTCGGCCCGGACGACGGGACAGCGCTCGGCGCGGTGCTGCTCGACTGCGCCCGGGTGCAGGTGATCGACGGAGCCGACCGGCTCACTCTGGAGCTGGAGTGCGCCGGCCAGCCCCGCAGCACAGCGCTCTGGCGCAACCTGGGCGGCTGGCCGGCGAACGGCCCCTACCGCAGCGTCGGCGTCGAACCGATGCTCGGCGCGGCCTTCGACCTGGCCGACGCCGGCCCCGCCGACGCGGCGGTCGTCCCGCCCGCCGGTGAGGTCACCTGGCGACT
Organism: Micromonospora sp. H61; assembly: GCF_018070325.1. Classification (GTDB taxonomy): domain Bacteria; phylum Actinomycetota; class Actinomycetes; order Mycobacteriales; family Micromonosporaceae; genus Micromonospora; species Micromonospora salmantinae. The sequence goes on along the minus strand of NZ_JAGPXY010000057.1, from coordinate 2,918 downwards.
CATCATCTCCGCCCACCGCACCCACTGAGGACACCGTGATGAACCTGCTCGACGAGCTGCGTACCCACCGGCTGTTGGCCATCGTGCGCGGCCCGGACCCGGCCGCCGCCCTGACCGCCGTACTCACCCTGGCCGATAGCGGCGTCGCACTGGTCGAGGTCTCGATGACCAGCGCCGACGCGCTCGGCGTCATCCGCCGCGCCCGGGCCGCCCTCGGGCCCGACTACGCCCTGGGCGCCGGCACCGTGCTCAGCGCCGAGGACGCCCGCGCGGCGGCCGACGCCGGCGCCGGTTTCCTGGTCACCCCGGCCATCGCGGCGAGCCTCGCCGAGGGCGGCCGGCTCGGGCTGCCGGTGCTCGCCGGCGCCCTCACCCCCACCGAGGTGGTGCAGGCCACCGACGGCGGGGCCACCGCGATCAAGCTCTTCCCGGCCTCGCTCGGCGGGCCGGACTACCTCGGCGCTCTGCGCGACCCGTTCCCCGGTACCGCGTTCGTGCCAGTCGGTGGTGTCGACGCGGACGGTGCTCGACGCTACCTGGACCGGGGCGCGACAGCGGTCGGCGTCGGTTCCCCGCTGCTCGGCGACGCCGTCCGAGGCGGCGACACGACGGCGCTGCGCGAGCGCGCCGCCGCCTTCCTCGCGGCGGTCCGGCCATGACCGACCTGCTCACGCTCGGCGAGACGATGGCGGCGTTCCGCACCACCGGCCCACTGCGACTGGGCGGCACGGCCGGCATCTCCGTCGCCGGGTCCGAGTCGAACGTGGCGATCGGCATGGCCCGGCTCGGCCACCGGGCGGCCTGGGTCGGCGTCACCGGCGCCGACGAGCCCGGCGAGCTGGTCCGCCGTACGCTGCGCGCCGAGGGTGTCGACCTGACCTGGTCCCGGGTCGACGCGACCGCTCCCACCGGGCTGATCCTCTTCGAGAACCGGGTCGCCGACATCAACCGGGTCACCTACCACCGTGCCGGGTCGGCCGGCTCCCGGCTGGGCCCGGCCGACGTGACCCGGGCCTTCGACGCGCCCGGGCCGCCACCCCGGCTGCTGCACGTCACCGGCATCACCTGCGCGCTCGGCGTCGAGCCGTACCACGCGGTGGCGGAGGCCGTGCGGCGCGCCCGCGTCGCCGGCAGCACGATCTGCCTGGACGTCAACCACCGCAACCGGCTCTGGTCGGTCGCCGAGGCCGCCGCCGCGCTGCGCCCGCTGCTGTCCTCGATCGACCTGGTGATCGCCTCCAACGACGAGTTGGCGGTGCTCACCGATGCGACCGACCCGGCCTCGGCGCTACTCTCGGCCGGCGTCACCGAGGTCGTCGTCAAGCACGGTGCCGATGGAGCGACCAGCCACAGCGCGGCCGGCACCATCCACCGTCCAGCCCGGACGGTGCCGGTGGTGGACACCGTCGGCGCGGGCGACGCCTTCGTCGCCGGGCTGCTCTCCGGCTGGCTCGACGGCGTCGACGCGTCGACCCGACTGGACCGGGCCGTCACCACCGGCGCGTTCGCGGTCGCCAGCCGGGGCGACTGGGAGGGCCTGCCCGACCGGGCCGAGCTGGCGCTGCTCGACCACGGCCCCGGCGGTACGGTCCGCTGACGATCCTTTGGAGGAGCACAATGGAGCTGACCGAGCCGACCGTCTGGAGCATCGACCGGCTGGAGTTGGGTGAGGGCCTGCGCTGGGTCGACGACCGGCTGGTCCTCGTCGACCTGCTGGCCGGGCGACTGTTGGAGACCGACGGCAACGCCCCGACCCCGCTGCGGGAGCTACGCCGCCTCGATGTGCCGCTCGGCGCGGTCGCCCCGGTGGCCGACCGACCTGGCGACTGGCTGGCCGCCGCCGGGACCGGCGTCACGGTGCTGCCCGCCACCGGCGACGCCCGTCCGGTCGCCGAGCTGGTCGCCGACGCGCCCGAGCCGACCCGGATGAACGACGCGGTCGCCGACCCGCACGGCCGCTTCTGGGCCGGCAGCATGACGTACGCGATGGTGCCCGGCGGGGGCACGCTGTTCCGCCTCACCCCCGGCGCCGCGCCGGTCCCCGCGGTGACCGGGCTGACCATCCCCAACGGTCCGGCGTTCGACGCGACCGGCACCACCATGTACCTGGCCGACACCCCGCGCGGCGAGATCGACCGGTTCACCGTCGACCCCGCCACCGGCGACCTGCGCGGACGGGAGCCGTTCCTGCGGTTGTCCCCCGCCGACGGCGGCCCGGACGGTATGACGCTCGACGCGGCCGACCACCTCTGGATCGCGTTGTGGGGCGGCTCGGCGGTACGCCGCTACCGGCCCGACGGCACCCTCGACCGGGAGATCCGGCTGCCGGCCAAGCAGCCGGCCGGCATCTGCCTGGGCGGCCCCGACCTGCGGCGACTCTTCATCGGCACCGCCCGGGTGGGGCTGGACTCGGCGGGCCCCCAGGACGGCGCGCTGCTCGCGGTGGACGTCCCGGTGCCCGGCCTGCCCGCCGCGCGGGCCAGTTCGCCAGCGAGCTGATCGGAGGCATATCGGACGCCAGGGCGGGAACAACCCCACCGAAGCGCCGCAACAGCCGACCGGTAGGGAGCGAGCCGATGAGCACCGTGGGGCGGACGTCATGAACGGGCCGGTCGGCGACGAGCCGATGGGCGAACTGGAGCTGGTGCACACCTTCACCGGCCCGATGCCGACCGGGGTGAGCGTCTCGCACCGGGGCCGGATCTTCGTCAACTTCCCCAAGTGGGGCGACGAGGTGCCGGCCACCGTCGTCGAACTGCGCGACGGTCGGGAGATGCCCTACCCCGACCAGGCCTGGAACGACCCGTCCGGTGACGACGACGCGGGCGCGTTCGTCTCGGTGCAGAGCATCGTGGTGGACCCGGCCGACCGGCTCTGGGTGCTGGACACCGGCAGCCCGATGTTCCAGCCCACCAAGC